>NZ_JBITHL010000008.1:0-497732 GCF_044457965.1 Streptomyces sp. NPDC050509
CGGGTGCCCGCCCAGGCCCAGCCCCCGGCGCACGCCCAGCTCCAGGGAAGATCCTCGGCCCCCCCCCCCCGCCCCCGCGCCCCCCCCCCGCCCCCCCACCCCCCCCCCCCCCCCCCCCCCCCCCCGCGCCCCCCCCCCCCCCCGGCCCCGCCCCCCCCCCCCCCCCCCCCCCCCCCCCCCCCCCCCCCCCCCCCCCCCCCCCCCCCCCCCCCCCCCCCCCCGCCCCGGCGAGCCACCCTCGGTGCCACTCGACGTCATGGATTCACCCTTCGAAGTCGACTGGATAATTAGGCTCTTTGGCTCAACTTGTGAAGTCAAGGCGCGGCGGGGGAGCGAGGGAAGCATTAGGCATCCTGCGAGTGCGCCCCCTCACCGGCGTTCGAGGTTCTTCCCTGTTCTTCCGCCTCGGCGTTGCGGCTTGCACGAAGAGGAGTGGAGCCGCAACACCGAGGCGGATGGGTCAGCCGCCGATCACCTGAAGCGTTGTCGGCCAGCCGTTCCTCTTGAGGTTGCGGAAGAGCTTCTTGATGTCCTCGGGGTGCATCTTGATGCACCCGTTGGACTTGTAGTCGTTCGTACCGTCCCAGCGCCGGCTCTCGGTACTGCCCTGGCCTCCGGAGCGCGTCATCTCACTGTGGATGAACAGCTCGGTGCGAGGTGTGCCGTTGTGGCACTTCTTGCTGCCGATATCGATGGCGTAGCCCTTGATCAGCCTGCCGTTGTAAGAGGTGTAGTGCCCCTTGATGGTGTAGGTGCCGTTGGGAAGCCAGCCCTCGTTCCGGACGCAATCACTGGTGCTGGTTCCCGATCCGGCGCGGAAGTCGGCCACCGCTTTGCCGTTGCGGACGATGGACAGGGTCGAGTTGGTGGTGGAGCGCTTGACGAACCGCAGCTGATACGAGCCGACCGAGGTCGGAGCTTCGGCAGTGGTACGGCCATTCGAGAAGGTCGCAGCGGCCTGTCCTGCGGGTGCGAGCAGGGTCAGCGCGGTCAGAGCGGCGCCGACCATCACGGTTCGGGGTGCACGGAAGAGTGATGTGCGGTTCATGGGATTACCTCCTGCGGGGGAGAGCCGAGAGTCGAATCCCCTGCCTCGGACCGGAACCCGCGCGGCCAGGAGTCTCCTGCGAGCTGCGCGTATACGAATCAGGGAAGGGGGCGCGGCGGTCACGCCGGGCGCAGAACAACCATGCGGCCTGCTTGTCGACCACACCTAGCATCTGCGCGATACAGAACATGCACCGCATGCACCGCTCGCGGATAACCCTCCGGCCAGCGGTTATACAAGGCATTTGCATCGAGGAGCGGCAGTGGACACGGCACGTGGCAATCACGACGCAGAGGAAGCCGGCGCGGCAGGGGCGGAACTCGCCGCGATGCTACGAAAGTGGTGGGACGACTCGGCGCGCGACGGGCTGACCAAGCCGACTCAGCAGTCACTGGCCAAACAGCTCGTCATCACCCAGGCAACGCTGTCTCGGTACCTCAACCCTCGCCACCCCTCCAACGCCCCCGTCCGAGTCATCGCCGAACTGCACGCCCGTCTGGGTGCCCCCGTCGAAGAACTGGAGCGTGCCCGCGCCTTGCGCGAGGCGGCACTCGCGGAACCGCTACGCAGACGCACCGGGCCCGACGACACCGACGCGGCCGGGACCGAAGCCCCTGCGCCGGAGACGGGCGACACCCCGGCAACCGCGTGCCTGCCCACCAGGGCGCCGGACCGCCGGAGGAGCGTTCTGCGGACCGCGGTCGCCGTGCTGCCGGTCTTCCTCGTCGGCCTGGCGACCTGGTGGGCCACCACCGCACCCGCATTCCGCTCGGACAACGACAAAAGCGGTACCCACGCTCTGTCGGCGAACCGGACGCCGGGACGGGCGACATGGCCGCTGATCCGCGAAGGGGACCGGGGCGGAAGGGTGTTCGCCGTACAGCACCTCCTCGCCGAGCACGGATACCGGCTGAACGCCGACGGCATCTTCGGGAAGATCACCAAGACCGCGGCGAAGGAACTGCAGCGTCGCGCCGCGCTGCTCCCCGATGGCGAGATCGGACCGGACACCTGGCCCCACCTGATCGTCCTGGTCGATTCTCGTGCACAAGGACATGCCGTCGAGGCGCTGCAGATCCTCCTGCATCACGCGGGGCACCGGACCAGCATCACCGGTGACTTCACCGCAGCGACGGGAGAGTCCCTCAAGAAGTTTCAGGGCTCCCATGAACTGCCGGTCACCGGCGTCGCGGACGAGGAGACCTGGCTGCTGCTCGTGACGTCGCAACAGCCGGCCATTCACTCCTAGAGAATCAGAGCGCAGTGCCCTGGACCACGGCTCCTTGGGGGCGAACATGGCCGGTCGCGGCACTAGGCTGACCTCCATGCATGATCTGGGGTCGGGTTTCGGCTATGTGATGAAGGGCCAGCGCTGGGTCGCCGGTCACGGCCGGTGGCTGGGGTTCGGGCTGCTGCCCGGTCTGGTCACCCTGGTGCTGTACGCGGGCGCGCTCGTCGGGCTCTTCTACGGGGCCGACAACGTGATCGCCTGGACGACACCCTTCGCCGACGGCTGGGCCTCGCCCTGGCTCGGACTCTTCCGCGGCTTTCTGACCGTGCTGCTCTTCGTCCTCGGGCTCTTCCTCGCGGTGATCACCTTCACCGCGGTGACGCTCCTGGTCGGCCAGCCCTTCTACGAGTCGCTGTCCGAGGAGGTCGACCGCACGGAGGGCGGCGAGGTCCCGACCTCGGAGCTGCCGCTCTGGCGCGATCTGTGGATCTCCGCCAGGGACAGCGTGCGCATTCTGGTGCGGGTGGCGTTCTACGGGATCCTGCTCTTCGCGCTCGGCTTCATCCCGGTCGTCGGGCAGACGGTCGTGCCCGTGCTCGGCTTCTGCGTCACCGGCTACTTCCTGGCGGAGGAGCTGACGGCGGTGGCGCTTCAGCGGCGCGGCGTCGAGCTGAAGGAACGTCTCGCGCTGCTGCGCGGCCGGCGGATGCTCACGCTCGGCTTCGGCGTCCCGATCGCGCTCGCCTTCCTCGTCCCGGTCGTCGCCGTCTTCCTGATGCCGGGGGCGGTGGCCGGAGCGACGCTGCTGGTCCGCGACCTGACGGCGGAGCGCGAACCGGAGCGGGATGCGGAGCCGGACGACACGGGCGCGGGACGGCCCGGCGTACCGCTCACACTGGAGAAGTAGCCGGGCGCGTCCCGTGCGGGTGAGGGCAGCCCTCAGGAGGCGTCGGCGGCCACGGTGATGATCGACCGGAGTTGCGCGATGATGTCCAGCCGGTTCTGTACGAACTCCGGGTCGGTCACCGTCCCCGTCGCCGGATCCGTGTTCCCGGCCCCGAACTGGAGCACCGGCGTGTGCACATGGCCGCCCGGGATGTCCCGGCCGAGCCGGTCGCGCAGCAGGGTCGCCCGGTAGGCGATCTCGTTGGAGAGGTAGTCCCCACCGCCCCCGGCCCGCGCCGCCGAGCCCAGGGTCGGCCCGTCAGGGCGCACCACCGGGGCGGTGGCGCCCGCCGGGACCTCGGTCACCGACGTGTTGTCGTACACGGGGAAGCGGCCGGTGTCCGCCGCCACGATCGCGCGGTACGGCAGGCTGGTCACCGTCCACTGCGGCTGCGAAGCCGGGTCGCTCACCGGGACGAGGCCGGTCTCCGACACGTTCTCGTTGTCCCCGAACCCGCCCCGCCAGGCGCCGTTGAACCGCTCGACGTCGATCCGGCCGACCCGGCCCTGGCTGACCGTGGTGAAGAGATCGGCCCGCGCCAGCGGCCGGCGCAGCGCCCGCTCCACCGTCCCGTCGGCGAAGTCCTGCCAGCGGACGGGGAAGACGGCGGTCTCGATCCTGGCCGGCCCCTCGGCGGTCTCGACGACCGTGCCGTCCAGGGCGAGCGCGGTCGCCCCCGACGGGTTGCTGATCCGGATGTCACGGTCGAGGGTGAACGGGTCGAAGCCGGTCACGACGATCCGCTTGACGTCCTTGCGGTCCGTCCTGGGAAAGTCCATGGAGTCCTGCCCCCGCGAGGTACGCTCCAACGTCCCGAGCAGCCGGGCGCGCGCCGCCTCCGACAGCCCGAACCCCGGCTGCCACTGCCGCAGTTCACGGCTCATCGCCAGCCGCGCCCAGTACAGCGGCCGGTCGTCGTCCCGACTCAGGGCCGGTGCCCCTGGATCCCCGAGCGCGGACCCACGCCCCTGCGCCCGGTCCACCGCCCGCTGCCACAGCCGCGCCCCCTCCCTCCCGACGGCCCGCTCGGCCGCCCGGTACGAAGCGGCGCCGCGCAACGCCCGTACGAAATCGGGCGCCACCTGGTCGAACCCGCTGCGCCGCAGGATCTCCCGCGGCACGGCCCGGTCGAGGCGCTGCTCCTCGACGGTGGGCGTGGGCGCCTTCGTGGCCGGGGCGGCGGAGGCGGCCGGAGGCAGTGCGGCGAGAGTGAGCGCGGCGGTGGTGAGCAGCACGATCCCGAGCCGATCGGGCCGTACGCGCAGACGTATTCGTAGGGGCGTGAGTCTCACGGGAGTCCTTCCGTCGGGTGGCGGAAGTATCGCCTCCGGACAGCCCTGTTGACCATGGCCACCGGTGGACCGGCCGGGGAGAGGCGGCCGGCTCAGCCGGGCGAGCCCGTGCCCTCCGCCGGCCCCGTGTCGTGTTCCTCCGCTGTACCGCTCAGGAGCCCATCGGCATGGGCGAGTTCTTCTCTGAACTACCGAGGGTGTCCCGTGATCAGGTGAGGGGACGATCAGTCCTGAGGGGAAGGGCCGGCGAACGGCTGCGACCGGCGAAGGTGTTAGTTTCCTTCCCGTGTTAAGCCACCAGGACGAGACTAGGGCGGCCTATGACGGGGTCGTCGACCTGTACGCGTCGATGTTCGCTAATCGGCTGGAGACGCAGCCGTTCGCGCGGAACATGATCGGTACCTTCGCCGAGCTCGTGCGTGCCACGGGGAACCTGCGGGCAGCCGACGTCGGGTGCGGGCCCGGTCATCTGACGGCTATGCTGCACGACTTGGGGCTGGACGCCTTCGGGCTCGACCTCTCCCCAGCCATGGTCGCCCACGCCCGGCGGGCCCATCCGGCGCTGCGGTTCGACGAAGCGCGAATGGAGGCCTTGCCGGTCGAGGACGCCGCGCTCGGCGGAGTGCTGGCCCACTACTCGATGATCCATACCCCACCTGAGGAATTGCCCGTGCTGCTCGCCGAGCAGGTGCGTGTCCTGGCACCAGGGGGCCTGCTCCTGGTGTCCTTCTTCGGGACCGAGGGACCGAAGCCGGTCCGCTTCGACCACAAGGTGACGCCCGCCTATAGCTGGCCGGCGGAGCAGTTTGCCGCGCTGCTGACCGGGGCCGGACTCGTCACAGTTGCTCGGTTGCTCCATGACCCAGCGTCCGAGCGTGGATTCCTCGACACCCACTTGCTGGCCCGCCGCCCGTAGAGCGTGGCCCGTGGCCTGGGTCAGGGTGGTGTAGATCATCCGGGTGGATGAAGCTCGTCTAACTTGAAGGTCCTCTTGCCGTACTGATTCGTGTCGCGATCTGGCTGAAGCTGGGCATGCCCAGATCGATCACATGGCGTTGACGGACTTGCTCTGCATCGAGCTGGATGAGCTTCTCCTCTGCGCTGGCGAGGCTGACTTGGAGTCCTTCGATCTCACCGAGCCATCCCTCCTGTTCTGCTTCGGTGATTCGGGCGATCAGGTTGTCGCGGATCTCGACGAGGCGGTGTCTCTGAGCCGGATCCGGTCGGAGCATGGAGCATCGAATGTCCCGTTGACCGAACTAGTTTGGGCTCCCTTCCAGGTCAACTCATAGTGATGACAAGGGGGTTGTGGCTGTTGCTCGCGAGTCGTGGTGATGAGCGGGTAGTGGTGGATCTGGTTTCATCGCGTGTCGTCGAGTAGGTCGGCCCGTGGAGGTATGGATGCCAGAGCACAGCACGACGGTCCGGGATGTGGCGGTGCTGAAGGTGGCGCGGGTCGGCCGCGTTGAGAAGAGCGATGACCCGCTGAGGCCGTTTCGGCTCGTAGACGCCGATGGCACCGAGGTGGCGGCGGTCAGTGAGTTTCTGCACCACATGCTCGCCGACGACGCGAGTCCGACGTCGCTGCGGTCTTACGCCTATGAGCTGTTGGCGTGGGTCCGGTTCTTACGCGCAGTGGACGTTCCCTGGTATCTCGCGAGCCGGGTCGAGGCCCGCGACTTCGCACTGTGGCTGAAGACCACGAAGAAGCCGCCGCGGCAGCGCCGTCCCGATGCGCCCGCCCCGGGTTCGGTGAACCCGGTCACTGGGAAGGCCGTGCCCGGCGAGAACTATGCCGCTCGGACCAGGCGGCACGCTCGCGCGGTGATCGGCTCGTTCTACGAGTACCACCGCGAGACTCACGGCCGACCGCTGATCAACCCGTTCCCCCAGGGCGGGGCTGCCGACGAGGGGAGTCCGAATGCGCATCACAACCCGATGCAGCCGTTCCGGCGGCCCTCGCGCCGGGGCACCTATCAGCCCAAGGAGCCCAAGCCGACCCCGCGGATCATTCCTGACCAGGCGTTCAACGACCTGTTCGCCGCGTTGAAGTACAACCGGGACAGGGCACTGATCGCGTTCTACATCTCCACCGGCGCCCGCGCCTCTGAACTGCTGGGTGTCCCGCAGGGTCTGGTCGCGCCCGGGGAGCAGACGATCGGCGTGGTCCGCAAGGGCAGCCAGGTCCTGCAGCATCTCCCCGCCTCCGCCGACGCGTTCGTGTGGCTGCGGTCTACCAGCAAGAACTGCGCGGCGTGGTCCCCAAGCACCCGTCGGAGCCGCTGTGGTGGACGCTGCGACGGCCCTTCCGCCCGCTGGAGTACGACGCTGCCCGGATGGTCTTCACCCGTGCGAACCAGCTGCTCGGCGCGAACTGGACCCTGCACGATCTGCGGCACAGCGCGGCCAAGAGGATGGTCCGCGATCCCAACCTGACCCTCGCCGACGTGCAGTGGGTCATGGGGCATGCCCACATCACCACCACGGAAATTTATATCGCTCCCACTCCCGACGAGGTCGTCGCCCACGTCCTGGCCCACCACGAGCGGCAGCGCACCGAGCAGGCCAAACCGCCGGCCCCGCCGGCGCCGGGGTACCGCCCCGAGGTGCTGGCAGCGCTGTTCGGGACATCAGCTGCGGGCGGCGAAAGCCGGTGAACCCGACCGCGAACGTCGACGTTGCCAGGGCCGTTGAGTCACCTGAGGTAGACAAAGCGCTGGAGTGGGAACCGCGAGTCGGCGAAGCGAGCTGGTGGCAGACCCGTCAGAGCCGGGAGAGCCTGGTCGAGCGGTTGCTGGGATTGTTCACCGACCCCGGTGCGGGCCTGACCCGCAACAAGACCCGACGGCGGGGCCTGGGCAAGCTGCTGGACTGGCTCGAAGGCCAGCCCGGAGAGACCTGGCAGGATCGCTGGATGGCCAGCGGGGCGGACGACGCCGGCTTCGAGTGGACCGATCTGCCCCTGCAGGGACGCGGCACGCCCAAGAGCCACTGGCGCGATGAGCTGGCCACGGGACTCGTGCTCCTGGTCGCCGGGCAGGCGATCCGCCCCAGCTACCCGTGGCTGCTGCGGCAGCGCGTGACGGTGATGCTCACCGAGTCCCGGGCCGCCAGCGACCCCGATGCCTTCCAGCGGCTCGAACAGCTGGCTCAGCATGCGACAGCCACAGCGAGGTCCGACGCCCTGAACAAACTCACCTGGATCGTGATCCGCAAGGGCGGCCTGGTCAGCGATATCACCGTCGGCGACTGCATCGAGCTGACCGCCGCACTGGAGGAACACCACTTCCGCGGCAGCGCCGGCCGGCCGCTGTTCTACGCCCTGCTCAAGGAGACCGGCGTGCTCCCGGCCAGCGCACCGCTGCGGCTGCGGGCGCTTCGCATCGAAGGCCGCCGCAGCGTCGAGCAGATCGTCGACGCGTACGGCATTGAATGCCGGGCCGTCCGTGACCTGCTGGTCGAGTACTTCACCGAGCGGGCTCCCGAGCTCGACCACGTCTCGCTGCGTTCCATCGCCCGCAACCTGTGCCGGTCATTCTGGCGCGACCTGGAGATCCACCATCCGGGCATCGAGTCGCTGCGACTGGCGCCCGAGGTCGCGCAGGCGTGGAAGGAACGTCTGGCCTTCATCCGTGATGCCCAGGGCCACCCGGTGCGGCCGCGGGTAAACTTCCGCAGCGAGCTGGTGTTCGTCCGGGCGTTCTACCAGGACATCGCCCGCTGGGCAGCCGACGATCCTGCGCGGTGGGCGCCTTGGGTGGCGCCGTGTCCGATCAAGTCGAACGAGTGCGCGACGAAGAAGGCCAGGTCCGGGGTGAAGTCCCGGATGGACCAGCGGACCAGGACCCAGCTGCCGCTGCTGCCCGCGCTGCTTCGCGCCGTCGACCGGCAGCGCAAGGACACCATGGCCCGCCTCACCGCAGCTCGGGCGACGCCGGCCGGTGCACGGTTCCTCTTTGCCGGGGAGGAGTTCGAGCGCTGCCAGTCCGGGCAGGCCCGCCGCGTCTACGCCACCGAGGTGGCCGCTGGCAGGCGGCGGAACCTGACCCACGAGGAGGAGGCGGCGTTCTGGTCCTGGGCGACGGTGGAGGTGCTGCGGCACACCGGCATCCGGATCGAGGAGATGCTGGAGCTCACCCACCACAGCTTTATCGCCTACGCCCTGCCCACTACCGGCGAGGTGGTGCCGATGCTGCAGGTCGCCCCGTCCAAGACCGATGCGGAGCGGCTGCTGCTGGTCTCCCCAGAGCTGGCGGAGGTGCTGACCGCGGTGATCTTCCGGGTCCGGGCCGGGGATGCCGCTCTGCCGCTGGTGTCGGCCTACGACGTGTTCGAGCAGACCTGGAGCCCGCCCAGGCCGTTCCTGTTCCAACGCAGGTACGGCACCGAGGACCGGCCGCTGACCCGTAGCTACATCCGCGAGTGCCTGGTCGCGACCTCGCAGTCCGCCCAGATCACCGTGGCCGGCGACCCGCTCGAATGGCGCCCCCACGACTTCAGAAGGATCTTCGTGACCGACGCCCTCCGCTCCGGACTGCCCCCGCACATCGCCGCGAAGATCTGCGGCCACGCTGCTTTGGACACCACCATGGGGTACGCCGCGATCTACCCGCAGGACGTGATCTCCCATCACCGGGCCTTCATCGCCCGCCGCAGAACCGAGCGGCCCAGCGAGGAGTACCGCGAGCTCACCGCCACAGAGTGGGACGAGTTCCTGGCCCACTTCGAACTCCGCAGGGTCGCCCTGGGGACCTGCGGCCGCGACTACGCGACCCCATGCCAGCATGAAAACGCCTGTGTCAGATGCCCCCTACTGCTCGTGGACCCAGCCCAGATGCCACGCCTCCAGGAGATCCACGCCAACCTCGTCGACCGCCTCCAAGAGGCAAAGGATCAGGGCTGGCTCGGCGAGGTTGCCGCCATCGAAACCACCATGGCCGCCGCCGCGCAGAAACTGGGGGCCATGCGCGACCGTGCAGCCCAGCCGTCCACCGTCCACCTCGGCATGCCCGACATCCGCAGCAGCGTTGGTCGCATTACTCCGGAGCCGTGACAGACACTGCCGCCGAAGAAGTCAGCATCGCTGGGAGGGTCGGCCCATAGCCCTAGACACCCGCGTAAAGCCGTCGGTGCCACCATCGGTACGGACTCCCGCTCCAGTCCACCCAGTGGCTTGGATCAGGATCGTGCAGTGTCCTGCTTCGGAATTCCGCATCAAGGCCGGCAAGCAGTCGTCGCAGTTCGATGCGTGCCGGAAGCGGGAGCATGCCCACTATGCCCTCCAACGCGTCCCTGACTACCGCGACATCGTCGTACTGGCACCCAGGACAGGCCGGGCACTCCGAGGCAGTCAACCTCAGCTTCCGACCGGGCTGGCGCAAGAAATTCCGGTAGCTGTAGAGGAATTGAGAGGTCCGCCCAGGTTGGACCTCATAGCTGTGAGAGCTATGTTCCACCAAGTGAATCGCGGCACTCGTGTCAGCCGACAGACGGTCGATGGTGGGCAGTTCACGCGCCCACTTGGGCGGTTGGCGCTCGCGCACGGCGCGGATTGCACCCGGGCGCTTACGCGGCATGAGCCTTTCTGGTGATCATCATGGAGGCCATCCTGCCATCAGCGGTACTTGACGCGCTAGAGCCGTGCCTGCAGGCCCCAGACGAGGGCACGACTAGACGGGCTCAGGTGCGTGGCGGCAGTATCTCGATCACGGTGGCCGTGCCGGCTACAGGTCGGGCTTCGTGCATGGTGATGACATCGCCGCACTTCAGATGTCTCCACTGTTCGGGGTTCAGGGGAGCCAGCCGAACGTCGGCGGTCTCTCCCGGGCCGAGCTCCTGCGCGTACTCCACCCACAGCCTTGCGATGCTCAGCTCTCGTTCTCCACCAGCGCTGCGGTTGCCGATGTCCCACATCGGCCGGAGTCGACCGTCTCCGGAAAAGGCAGTCCGGCGTCGGCCCTCCTCCGCACCCACCAGGTTCAGGGTTGCCCGGACGGTGCCGTTTTGGACTTCCCAGGCTCGCCACTCGCACCAACGGCAGCTGCGGTCGAGCATCATCTGGCGAGCGGCCTCGGCGAGGAGTTCCCAGAAGTCCACTGACACGGGGTGGACATCCCCGATCTCGATGAGAACGCCGAGCACCATCTCCCACTCCTGGCGCCCGATGTCCTCGCGAACATCCCCAACCGTCTGCCCGTTCTCTGCTGCGGCGTCCTCGGACAGCAGGTCGACGGCCCGCCGAAGGAGTGTGAACGCGTCATCCATATCCTGCATTGTCCCCTGTCTCCGGAAGCCCGTTCATCGGCGACAAGGCAGGAGTCAGCCGCACGACACGCCCGGATGGTCCCAGCAGGCGAGATTTCTGCCCACTACTTTCAGCAACTCGATGGCGGTCCACCCCACCGGGCGGCCAGCTGGGCTAGTTCGGATAAACACGCGTGCTCGTGGATGCAGGGAGTTCCGAATGCGCGAGCGCAGATTCCGATGGACAGTTTGCGTCGCTCGAAGTGCCCGAGGAAGGCATCCCATTCCTCGTTGGTGGGGGTTCGGTACTCCTCGCTGGGTCGGAGCGTTCGGCGCCGGGCGATGAATGCGCGATGGGCTTCGATGGCCTCGCCGGGGTAGATGGCGTTGTATCCCATGGTCGTGTTGATGCTGGTGTGCCCGGCGATGACCTGCGCGATGTGCGGGGGAAGGCCGCTGCGGATGGCATCGGTGATGAAGATTCGCCGAAAGTCATGGGGCGAGAAGTCCAAGGGCTGTCCGGCTGAATCGGTCAGATTCGTGGAGGCCAGCACTTCCTGGAGTGCTTCGCGCAGGAGCTTCGGGGAGAGGCGGGAATTCTCGCCGCTGCGGCACCACTGGAAGAGCAGTGGCATCTGTGGATTCCAGGTCTTCTCGGCCATGTCATAACTGGAGACGTAGGGGACGGCACCGGTGCGAGGGTCGCGGATGCGGGCGATGATCGCACTCAGCACATCGGCGAGCTCCGGGCTGACCAGGATGACCCGCTCCTCATCGGTCTTGGACGGCGCGATCTGCAGGAGGGGGACAGTTTCGCCGGTCGTGGGCAATTTGTACTGGATCAGGCTGTGATGGCTGGCCTCCAGCATCTCCTCGATGCGGACACCAGTGTGCTGAAGGAACTCGACCATCGCCCAGGCCCAGAACGCTCGGCTCTCCGCGAGGGCCAGGTCGACGCGCCGACCGGTGGCGATGTTCACCGCCCAGGTCGTGCCGTCCTTCGCTGCCCGCCTGAAGGTGTCGCCCGCGAAAGCGAACCGACCGCCTGGCGGGGTGGCCATCAGAGCTTGCAGCCGGGCTTTGGCCTCGTTCAGGCATGATGAAGCCGCTCGGGCGACGAGAGGCAGAGCCGGAAGGCGTTCCCTCGTCCGGTGGTCCATTCGCGCTTTGCGCCGCTTGTTGCCTTTCACGACAGCGACATCAGCGTCCTTGATCGGACTCGGCACCGCCCAAGGCCCCCAGCGCGCCGGCTCGTCAATGGCCCACTGGGCGATGTCGAGATAGAACGCCCGGACGGAGAGCATGATGCTGGCGACGTTGGCGCGTTCGGTCACTACTTCACGCACTTTTCCGTCTGGTTGGCGGCGCCGTTCGATGCGGGTCTGGCATCTCTGCTTCCAGGCCGCGCTCACCTCGGGCGTCAGGTGGAGAGAGTCGATCCCTGGATGATGTTGTTCCAGGTCACCCCAGAAGTTGCTGGCCAGGTGCCGGGACAAGTTGTTCAGGGACGTGTAGTCGAGACCCGGCTGCCGCTCTTTGAGATAGTCCGCCAAGAGATCTCGGACAGGGCGGCAGCGGACACCGAACCGGTCGATGAGCTGCTCCATCGACACCTGACCACTGGTGTTGGCCAGGTAGCGCAAGGAACTGGGTGCTTCTGCAGGCAGGGTGCCTAACTCTCGCAGCCAGGCGTAGAAGAGGGTGTTGCCGCGCGCTTTGGCGTTCGCGGCTTTGTTCGCCGCTTTGAGTGCGGCGAGATACTCCACGGCGTCGCCGACGGTGATGTCCGCCAAGGTGCCGCCCTTGGCGGCCACGATCTTGACCAGGGAGTGCAGGGCATCACGCCCAACCTTGGAGGACCACGAGGCAGATTCGATCATCGCTTCAAGTTGGGCGAATCCTTCCGGGTCACGGGCAGGGATCAGTCCGATCCGCAGGCTCGTCATGTTGGCCGAGGTCCGTGACAGCAGCCAGGCGAGGGCGGGCCTGACAACGTCGACGCAGATCAGACTCAGCAGCCCTCCCGACAGTGCCTGCCGCTGCGAGGGACCAGCAGCCGTTCTGATCCAACCGGGGGCCAACCGGGCCCAGTCATTGCCAGGAAGCGTGCTCGCGGGACTGGCGTTCCAGCGCTGCTGCCAGGTGGCCCCCGGGAACGTCTCCAGCCACTGCAAGATCTGGCGAGCGCCGCGGATCCTGGCTCGGTGCTGCTTCACGTTCATCGGCCGCAAAGGAGTTTGCTGCAGACGAGCCAGGATGTCGGCTCGCGCGCGTGCAGTGGCCGCCCAGTGATCCTCCGCAGGTCTGGGCGGGAAGCGCAAAGCGACGGCTTTCAATGCCTCCCCGGCCAGGCTCAGGGATGCGGGAGGTGCGACATGCGTCGCGACGGACAGGGTCTCCGTAGGTGTCACCAGGCTGTCCCGAAGAGGTTGTTGAGGGATTCAGGGTTGTAGCCGGCTGCCGGAGGTGCGGGAGTCCGCTCGGCGGACTTGGCCCGTCGGGCATGGTGTGCCCGAACATGTTCGATCACCTCGTCCCGGTCGGCCGGAAGATAGAGCTGTGTCGTCGACAGGTGTGCATGACCGAGCACCCACTGCACGTCGGTCAGCGGCATCTTCGGATCCCGCGCCAGCCGAAAGGCGGCGGTGTGTCGAAGATCGTGGAGAGTCCAGTTCGAACCGAGCAAACTGTTGGCCCGGTTGAACATCGCACGGGCCGCCGGATAGTTCAGGGGACGCCACGGGCGGCGCAACGTCCACCACAACCCCTCGTTCTGTCCGCGGGGCACCCCAGCCTGCCAGGCGCTCTCCTGATAGAGCCGTAGCCAGACGAAAGCGTCCGCTGAGCAGGGAAGTTGTTGATAGGCCCGGCTCCCCTTGCGGACCACCCCCAGGATTTGTTGGCCGGGCAGTGCGTCGCGTTGCCGACTGGTGAGCAGTTCCTCGGCGCGTGCCCCGTTGGAAACCCAGAAGGCCAGCAGAGCTCGATCACGGTCATGCTTCAGCGCGGCGAAGAGTGCGTTGAACATTGCGTCGGGGATCCGCCGAGGGGCTCTCTTGGGGATGGTCGGCCGATAGCGGCCTTGCTGTTCGTGGCGAAACCGCTTGTCAGGGTTGTGGTGAGCGTGTGTCCTGCCATGGCGCCGGGAGCGATCCAGTGGAAACGGGTTCAGGATCGGCCCGGTTCCTTCGGAGAGGTGGAAGTCGTAGAAGGCCCGCAGGACGGTCTCGCAGTGCGCTCGCGTTGTCGGCGCATACCTCAACCCTGGTGACGACTTTCCCGTGATCGGATTGGGGGCTCCGGGAGGCAGCTGCTCCGGTACTCGGTTTGGTGCTGTCTGTGTCTTGATGTCCCGTCGGTGGCGCCAGTGTCGCGGTGCGGGTTTGTTCGCGATCTTCATCCAGCGGGCGAAGTCCCGAGCGTCCGACCGGACTGCTCGATCCCATGCGATCCCCCAGCCCCACAGGAAGCGCCACCAACGCAGCAGATCCATTCCGTACGACCGGATCGTGGCTGCTGACTTGTCACAAGCCAGCAGCTCCGCGAAGAAGGCGGCCACGGGTTCGATCTCGACCCCGTCCGCGTCCAGCAGGACAAACGGCCTCCATCGATCTCCCGTCTCCGCCAGTTGTCCGGCCTCGGGCAGCACGAAGCTTGCTAACTCCCTCTCGGGATCACGTCCAAGCATCCACGGAAACTAGCAGAAGGGCTATCTGACCTGCGAGAATACTGGATCTAGTTCAGTCAACGGATCGTCATCGCTGAGTTCTCCGTGGCGGGCCTCGTGATCGTCGACGAGTTCCTTCAGCCGGTCCATGGCGGAACGATGCCCAGGGGCAGCGGTCACCTGCACCGGGAATCCTCCGCTGTCGCAGTACTCGTGCGTGGCGTCGTTCATGCCCTGACCGTACGGTCGGCGGTAGCCCGAAGAATCGCTCACGCGGGCGCCCCCGTGCCTTCCGGCGGCCCCGGGGCCTGAGGCGCCCCGGCGCCCCCCGCCCGCAGCAGGGTCAGGAAGTCGCGGAACGCCGCCGCCATGTCCACCGCGTCCGGGTCCAGCAGCCACTGGTACTGGAGCCCGTCCAGCACCGCCGTCAGCAGCGGCGCCGCCTGTTCCGGGGTCAGTCCGCCGGGCAGCCGGTCGCCGAACTCGCCGCGAAGCACCTCGGCCATCTCGCCCCGTACCTGCGTGTAGCGGCGGGTGAAGAACTCCCTCGCCGGGTGGGACTCCGTCACGCTCTCGCCGAGCAGCGCCGAGAAGGTCTGCACGATCCCCGGGCGCATCGCGTTGTACTCCACGAGCGAGCCCAGCAGATCGAGCCGCCACCCCCGCCGGCCGTCGCTGCGTCCGCCCGTGTCCCACTGGTCGCGCTCCTCCAGTACGGCGACGAGCAGCGCCTCCTTGGAGGGGAAGTAGTGCAGCAGCCCCTGCTGGGTCAGGCCGGCGCGCTCGGCCACCGCGCCCAGGGCCGCGCCGCGGTAGCCGCGTTCCGCGATCACTTCGAGGGCGGCGCGGAGGATGTCCGCGCGCCGCTCCTCGCTCCTGGCCCTCGCCATCGACCGCTCCCTCGTACCTCAAAAGTAACGGAGAAATAACCAAACTTACCGGTCTACAGAATGGGGCGTCCCCATGTAACCATTCCTTCGACCGCCGGTACGCAGTAACACTGACGAGGAGGTACGGCCGTGGCCGACGCACCCACCACCCGGGCCGATCAGGCACGTGACGCCGCCGTCGCCGCGGCCCTCGGCGCGCTCGATCTGGACGCCAAGGCCCGGCTGCTGGCCGGCCAGGACATGTGGTCCCTGCCCGGCCTGCCCGAGATCGGGCTCGCGTCCCTCGTCATGTCCGACGGGCCCGTCGGGGTGCGCGGAGTGCGCTGGACCGCGGGCGACCCGTCGGTGGCGCTGCCGTCCCCGACCGCGCTCGCCGCCTCCTGGGACCCGGGGCTGGCCCGCGAGGCGGGCCGGCTGCTCGCGCAGGAGGCGCGCCGCAAGGGCGTGCACGTCCTGCTCGCGCCGACCGTCAACCTGCACCGCTCGCCGCTCGGCGGCCGGCACTTCGAGGCGTACAGCGAGGACCCGTACCTCACCGGCGAGATCGGCACCGGCTATGTGCTCGGCGTCCAGGACGGCGGGGTCGGTACGACGGTCAAGCACTTCGTCGCCAACGACGCCGAGACCGACCGCTTCACCGTCGACAACCTCGTCGCCCCGCGCCCGCTGCGCGAGCTGTATCTCGCGCCCTTCGAGGCGATCGTCGCCAACGCCCACCCGTGGGGCATCATGGCCGCGTACAACCAGGTCAACGGCTCCACGATGACCGAGCACCGCTACCTCCAGAACGATGTGCTGCGCGGCGAGTGGGGCTTCGACGGCTACATCGTCTCCGACTGGCTCGCCGCGCGCTCCACCGTCGGCGCGCTCCTCGGCGGTCTGGACGTCGCGATGCCGGGGCCGCGCACGGTCTACGGCGAGGCGCTGGCCGCCGCCGTACGGGCCGGGGACGTGGCGGAGTCCGCCGTCGACGACGCCGTACGCCGGGTCCTGCTGCTCGCCGCCCGGGTCGGCGCCCTCGACGGCGCGCCCGCCGCCGTCACCGACCCGCCCGCGCCGATCGACGGCGAGGCGCTGGCCCGCGAGATCGCCCGCCGCTCCTTCGTCCTCGTACGGAACGAGGAACGGGGAGGCCGCCCCGCGCTCCCGCTGGACCCGGCGGACGGGACGATCGCGCTCAGCGGCGCCGCCGCCCGCGACGCCCGGGTCCTCGGCGGCGGTTCGGCGACCGTCTTCCCCGACCATGTCGTCTCCCCGCTGGACGGCCTCACCGCCGCGCTCCCGCCGGGGCGTCTGACGTACGCGATCGGCGCCGACCCCAGCGACGAACTCGCCGACGCGGGACAGGGGTTCGAGCTGACCGCCGTCTGCCGGGACGCCGCAGGGCAGGTCCTGGGCACCGCCGCCGTCCCCGACGGCCGGGTGCAGTGGGCGGGCAGCGACCTGCCCGACGGGGTCACCCACGAGGCGCTCCACACCGTCGAGCTGACGGGCACGTTCACACCCCGGGAGAGCGGCGAGCACACCTTCGGCACCCGCGGCCTCGGCGGCTTCCGGCTGACCGTCGGCGGCGACGTCCTCTTCGAGGGCTCCCAGGAACCCGGCCCCGGCGCCGACCCGTTCGAGGAGTTCTTCGGGGCACCCGTGGAGCGCGCCCGCGCCACCCTGACCGAGGGGGAGCGGGTCGAGGTCTCCCTCCAGTACACCGTCTTCACGATGCCGGACGCCCCGATCAGCGCCGTCGCCCTCTCCCTGCTCCACCTCGGCCCGCGCCACGACCCCGACGAGCTGATCGCGGAGGCCGTCGAGGCCGCCCGTACCGCCGCCACCGCCGTGGTCGTGGTCGCCACGACGGAGAGCGTCGAGTCCGAGGGCTTCGACCGGGAGAGCCTGCGGCTCCCCGGCCGTCAGGACGACCTCGTGCGCGCCGTCGCCGCCGTCAACCCGAACACGGTCGTGGTCGTCAACACCGGCTCCCCGGTGGAGCTGCCGTGGCGCGCGGACGTGGCCGCGGTGCTGCTGACCTGGTTCCCCGGCCAGGAGGGCGGCGGGGCGCTCGCCGACGTCCTGCTCGGCGCGGCGGAGCCGGCCGGCCGGCTGCCCACCACCTGGCCCGCCGTCCTCGCCGAGGCGCCGGTCACCAGGACCACCCCGGAGAACGGCGAACTCCCGTACACCGAAGGCGTGTTCATCGGCTACCGGGCCTGGGAGCGGGCGGGCGCGACCCCCGCTTACCCCTTCGGCCACGGCCTCGGCTACACCGACTGGGAGTACGAGACGATCGCCGCCACCCCGGAGGAGACATGGGTGCGGGTGCGCAACGCCGGTCCGCGCGCGGGCCGCGAGGTCGTCCAGATCTATCTCGCGCCGGTGGCCGCAGCGGACGCGGACCAGGTCGAGCGCCCGGCGCGCTGGCTGGCCGGCTTCGCCTCCGTGGCGGCGGCGCCCGGCGAGCGCGTCGACGTGCGCATCCCGCTGCGCCGCCGGGCGTTCGAGATCTGGGACGAGGCGTCCGGCTCCTGGCGGTACGTCGCCGGTACGTACGAGGTCCAGGCGGCCCGCTCCGTCACCGACCGCCGGCTGAGCACCCTCGTGGCGGCCAAGGGCCTGGCGTGAGGTGAGCGGGCGGGAGAAAGACGTGCGGCCCCGGGGCGGAACCTGACACCACCCCGGGGCCGCACCCCTGTGCGCGCCGCGTCAGCGCGTGGAGAACCGGCAGACCGTGGTCGACGCGTACACCTCGCCGGGCCGCAGCACCGTGCTCGGGAAGTCCGGCCGGTTCGGCGAGTCCGGGAAGTGCTGGGTCTCCAGCGCGATCCCGGCGCCGGGCCCGAACGGCTTCCCGTCGAAGTGGTCCCCGGTGTAGAGCTGGAGCCCCGGCTCGGTGGTGGTGATCGTCAGCACCCGGCCGGACGCCGGGTCGTACAGCTCGGCCGCGAGCGCGTCCTCCGGAGCGCCGTCGCCCCGCCCGCCGTCCAGGACGAAGTTGTGGTCGTAACCGGGGCCCACCGGACGGGACTTGCGGAAGTCGAAGCGCGTGGCGTCGACCGGTGCCAACTCCCCGGTCGGCAGGAGGGAGCCGTCCACCGGGGTGATCCGGCCGGCCGCGATCCGCAGCTCGTGCCCCGCCGTCGCCGGAGCACCGCCCGCGCCGCCCAGGTTCCAGTACGTGTGGTTGGTCAGCGCGATGTGCGTGGGGGCGTCCGTCACCGCGCGGTACGCGATGCGCAGCGCCCCGTCCTCGTCCAGCGTGTACGACACCGACACGTCGAGGCGGCCGGGGAAACCCTCCTCACCGTCCGGGCTGACCCGCGACAGCCGTACCCCGTACTCGTCCCCGCCCACCGGCTCCGCGTCCCACACCCGCCGGTCGAAGCCGTACGTGCCGCCGTGCAGGCAGTTCGGCCCCTCGTTGGGCGTGACCCGGTGCACCACCCCGTCCAGGGTGAAGGCGGAACCCGCGACCCGGTTCGCGTAACGGCCGACGAGGGCCCCGTAGTACGGGCCCCGGTGGTCCAGATAACCGGCGAGGTCGGGGAAGCCGAGGACGATGTCGGCGACGGCGCCGTTCCGGTCGGGAACCTCCACCGACTGCACGATGCCGCCGTACGTCAGCAGGCGTATCCGGGTACCGGCCCGCTCCAGGGTCCAGCGGTCGACGGGCGTACCCTCGGGCGTGGCGCCGACGCGCTCGGTGTTCATGACAGTCACGATCAAGCACCCTACGCGGGCGGCCGAGCCGCCGTGACATTGCGGTACGCGATCTCCGCCAGCCTGCCCTGCCCGTTCTTGCTGGGGTGGAACCAGTCCCAGGGGCTGAGCTGCTTGCCGCTGAACCGGACGGCGAAGACCTCGCCGCCGTCGTACCGGCAGCGCTTGTCCTTCGCGCACACGTCCCGCAGCGCGCCGTTGTACGCCACCACCCGCTCGTACACCAGATCCCGCCGCGCCCCGGCGGCCTTGCTGTCGTCCTGGGAGTCGCCGAGCATCGACGCGCAGATCCCGAGCTTCCAGACCTGACGGCCCAGCGGATTGCCGCGCCCCGCCGACCAGAGCCGCTTGAGGTCCGGCACGCTCGACACATACACCTGCGCCTTGGGCGCGCCCGCGCGGAGCCGGCGCAGCGACGCCTCGAACGAGGACCTGAAGGAGTCGACCGGAGTCATCCGCTCCGTCGAGTTCCGGCAGGCGTCGTTGGCGCCGGCCAGGACCGTGACCAGCTCCGGTTCGTGCTGCGCGGCCCGCGCCATCTGGGCCGGCAGATCGGCCATCCGGGCGCCCGTCTCGGAGAAGTTCCAGGTCTTCTCCGCGAGCAGCTCCGCCGGCGGCCCGTCGAGGAGCCGGTAGGCGAGGCTCCGTACGGCACGGTCCGTACCGGTCGCCCAGGACACCTCGGGGCAGTCGGCGAGCACCCCGCAGGCGTCGAAGCCACGCGTTATCGAGTCCCCGACGGCGGCGACGGAGGACGGGCTGCGGTCCCAGACCGGGGTGGGGCGCGGAGAGGGCCTGGCCGCCTCGGTGGAGGAGTCGGAGGAGGCGGAGTCGGAGGAGGTGCACCCGGTGAGCACCCCCGTCCCGGCGAGGACGGCGGCGGTCACGGCCGCGAACACGGTACGGGCCCGCCCGGGCCCGCCACGGCTCCGCAGGCTCTCTCCTCGCATCAGGCCTCCCGATCGGCGTCCGTCGCGTGTGCTCGGTCTTCCCGGGGTCCGGCCGCCCCGGCGCCGTTCGGGCGAGTGAAGGCTTCGCGCATATCGGCCTCGGGACCGACGGTACGTCACCCCGGGCACCCCACCGCACGATAGCTTTTCCCACGTCGAAACAGAGGCGCCTGATCGCTCGGCTCCGGTAAATTACCTCACGTCACAAGCTGTCCCTTTTGCGGGGTTTCACTCCCGATGCTGTTTACTGAGGCCGCTGGGAAAGGCGAACCTCGTCCCACACTGGAGGTCCCGGTGACGACACGTGGAGTTCTGTACATTCACTCCGCACCGCGCGCGATGTGTCCCCATGTCGAATGGGCGGTGGCCGGGGTGCTGGGGCTGCGGGTCCAGCTCGACTGGATCAGGCAGCCGGCCTCGCCCGGCACCTGGCGGGCCGAGGTCTCCTGGAAGGGCCGGGCGGGCACCGCCTCCAAGATCGCATCCGCGCTGCGCGGCTGGCAGATGCTCCGCTTCGAGGTCACCGCGGAACCCTGCCCCACGGCCGAGGGCGAACGCTACAGCGCCACCCCTGACCTGGGCATCTTCCACGCGGTCACCGGCATGCACGGCGACATCCTGGTCCCCGAGGACCGGCTGCGGGCGGCGCTCGCCCGCGCGCAGCAGGGCGAGACCGTGCTGGCGGCGGAGATCGCCAAGCTGCTCGGCAAGCCGTGGGACGACGAACTGGAGCCGTTCCGGTACGCGGGCGAGGGCGCCCCGGTGCGCTGGCTCCACCAGGTGGTCTGAGCGGACGCCCGGCAGGTGCGGGCGCCCGTGCAGAGGCCCGGCCTGTGCGGCGCACCGCCCCCGGGCCTACGGTGGCCCTATGGCTGACACCCTCGCAGTAGCCGTCCTCGGCACCGGAATCATGGGCGCCGCGATGGCCCGTAACCTCTGCCGCGCCGGACTCGACGTACGCGTCTGGAACCGCACCCCCGCCAAGGCCGAGCCCCTCGCCGCCGACGGCGCCCGGGTCGCCGGGACCCCCGCCGAGGCGGTGAGCGGCGCGGACGTCGTCCTCACGATGCTGTACGACGGACCGGCCGCGCTGGAGGCGATGGAGGCCGCGGCGCCGGGCCTGCGCCGTGGCGCCGTCTGGCTCCAGTCGACGACGGTGGGCGTCGAGGCCGTCACCCCGCTGGCCGAACTGGCCGCGGAGCGGGGGCTGCTCTTCGTCGACGCCCCGGTCCTCGGCACCCGGGCCCCCGCGGAGAGCGGCGAACTCCTGATCCTGGCCGCGGGCCCGCAGGAGGCACGGGGGCCGCTCGCCCCGGTCCTGGACGCGGTGGGCAGCCGTACGGTCTGGCTCGGCGAGGACGGCACCACGGCGGCGGCCACCCGGCTCAAGCTCGTCTGCAACAGCTGGGTCCTGGCCCTCACCAACGGCACGGCCGAGGCGCTCTCCCTGGCCAAGGGGCTCGGCGTGGACCCGAACCACTTCCTGGAGGCCATGACGGGCGGTGCGATGGACTGCGGCTACCTCCATGCCAAGTCCCACGCGATCCTGAACGACGACTACACCCCGAGCTTCACGGTCACCACGGCCGCCAAGGACGCCCGCCTGATCGTCGCGGCGGGCGCGGCCGAGGGCGTACGCCTGGACCTCGCGGCGGCGGGCGCGGAACGCTTCCGCCGGGCGGAGGCCCAGGGACACGGCGAGGACGACATGGCGGCGACGTACTTCGCGAGCTTCGGCGGCGCGTAGCGAGGGCGGGACGTCCCCACGGGGCTTCCCCGCAGCCGGCGGTCAGCCTCGGCGTGCGGCCTTGTCCGGCCACACCACATCCACGGGAAGTCCGGCCTCCCGAGCCTCGGCCACGACATCCGCCGTGCCCCCTCCTTTGCCCGAAGGCGGCTCACCGTTCCACACCGCGATCAGCCGGTCCGCCCGCTCCAGCAACACGGAGTTGGCGGCCTCGTACGCATGCCGGTTCGCGGACTCGTGCGGCATCACGAGAACCTCAGCCGCCGCCCCGCGCAGTCGGTCGAAGACGGGAGCGTGATCCGGCTTGACCTTGGCGTCCCGGTAGTCCCGTGAGGGGATCACCACGACGAGTCTCCCGCCGACCTCGATCACGACTTCGGCGAACAGGGAATCGGACCCGGCCGCGATGCAGGACACGCCGACAAGTCCGTCCCTGTACGGCTGGAGGAACTCCCGCAGAGCGGCCCGCACGAGAGGGACGCTTTCCTCTGTGAGGTCCATGTGCCCAGTCACAGCCAGTGTCGCCATGTGGCCCTTCTCCTCAACTCGACAGCAGGTCGCGGCCACTATCTCGCGTCTACGATGCGTAACGCGCCGGATGGCGGCTTCGCCATCCCCATCAGGGTTCATTTCCATGAGGGCTCACACGGGAGTGGCCCCGCCCATACGCTGACACGAACGACGAACTGTCCAGAGAAGGGCAAGGCCGTGTCATCTGACGCCACCCCGGACCCGTACGCCGACCCCATCGCCTTCGGGCAGAGGCTCAAGATTCTCCGTACCCGTCGGGGCATGACCCGAGAGCAACTCGGCGGACTGATCGGCGGTAAGTCCGCTTCGTGGGTGAGGGCAGTGGAAGTGGGCCGCCTCAAGACACCCAAGCTGGATGTCATCCTCCGGATGGCCGAGGTGCTGCGTGTACAGGACCTCGCCGAACTCACCGGGGACGAGTCAGCGCACGTCGATCTCTTCACCGGCCCCGGGCATCCGCGCCTCGGCGCCGTGCGGACGGCGGTCAACGCCTATCGCCTTGCACCGTCACGCGAGGCGCCGCCGATCGCCCACATCAGGGCCCGGCTCGCCCGCGCCTGGACGGCCCGGCACGCGGCTCCGAATCACCGGGAGGTCGTGGGCGCGCTGCTGCCGGGGCTCATCCGGGACGCGCAACTCGCCGTACGCCAGTCCGATCGCGCCGCAGAGCGCCGCACGGCGCAGGCCGCGCTCTCCGAGGTGTACTCCCTGTCGCAGTTCTTCGTGGCCTATCAGCCGGACCCCGCGCTGTTGTGGCGCGTCGCCGAGCGCGGAATGATCGCCGCGCAGGAGTCCGAGGACCCGCACGTCATCGGCGTCGCGGCCTGGCTCGCGGCGCAGGCGCACCGCGACTCGGGCCCTGGCCACTACGACGCGGCGGACGCCGTGAACCAGGAGGCACTGGCGTTCCTTACGCCGCTCCTCCCGGACGCTTCGGACGATGTTCTCGCCATCACCGGGGCGCTGACCTTCGAAGCCGGGTACACGGCTGCGCGCCGTGGAGAGACGGGCACCGCATGGCGCTATTGGGACCAGGCACGAGCCATGTCGCAACGCCTGCCCGCCGCGTATTACCACCCGATGACCAGTTTCTCCCACGCCATCATGGGCGCTCATGCCGTCACCGTCGCCGTCGAACTGCACGCCGGAGGAGAATCGGTACGACAGGCCGCCACGTCCGAGGCAACGTTCATCCCCTCCCGCCCGCGACGCGCCCGCCACCGAATCGAAGCCGCCCGCGGCTATCAGATGGACGGGCAGCCGGACGCCGCCCTGTCCACGCTGGCCCGGGCGTACGAGACTGCGCCGGAGACGGTCAAGTACAACGGATACGCCAAGACGATAGTGCTGGCAGAGACCAAGTCGAAGAGCCCTGCCCGCCGCCGCCGAGCGTCGGAACTCGCCGTCAAGATCGGGCTGTTGGCTGCCTGAATGAGGGCGCACAATCTGTGCGCCCGCGCTTGCCATACTGCTCCTACGGTCGTCATCGGAAGTCGAAACCGCTGATGACAGGGGCAGTTGTGTACACCAGAGCACGGACCGAAGCGGCGATCTCCCGCTGGCTGATGTCGTCCCTCAGCCATCCCGACGTCGCTCGCCAGGACTGGCTCGCGGGTCGCCATGCCGTACTGCGTACGGGAGTCGTCTTCGATGCCGTCCGGATGCACCAAGCGTTGGTGCACGCGGCAGTCGGCTCCACGCAGCCGGACACCGTCTCCGGCGCGCTGGCCGAGATCATCGACGGCCCGGTGATCAGCGACCCGCCCGTCTGGTTCTACGCGCTGGTGCCGCCGGGGGCGTGCGAGGCGTGGCGGTCGCCGTACGCGCAGGTGCGCGGGCCTGGTGGCTGGCTCGGGGTGCCCCGGGTGGACCGTGTGCTGCCGGTGGGTCTGCACTGGTCCGTGCCCGTCGAAAAGGTGGGCAGGCTCTGCGGGCCGGACACGGTGGCGGAACTGCTCCGGGCGGGGGCGACCTGCCTGGAAGGCACCGACCGGTGAACGCACGCATTGCTCCCTACACGGCACCCGCCTGCCGTATCGATGAGCACGGGGAGTGCTCGGGGCCCGGCGAACTCCGTCTGCCCTGGCAGTCGCCCACCGAGCCGCCACTGGAAACTCTGCGCTGCGACTGCCCGTGTCACCGGCGAGTGCGGGGGGCCACCGGTGAGCGGTGAGGCACCACGCTGCACGGCGTGCGGCACCGGCATGTCCGTACGAAGGGTCGGCTCCGAACACTCCCCGAGCGGCGCCGGCGCGGACGTCTACGGCTGTTCGGCTCACGCGGGGCCGCTCGCGGCCGCGTTGGACGACGTCTTGGCGGACCTGGAGTGGCTGATCGCTTCCCGCGCCGGCCGTATCGGGCACCGGGATCCCGCCTGACCACCGGTTGCGGGCGCGTTGGGCGTGTCACGGTGTTGGGCTTGCCTCTGGGCTGCTCTTGTAGCACTTGGAAACGACTGTGACCTCGATGAGTGACGGATCGTCGCCGTACTTTCGATTGTCCAATAGTCTGATGTCGGCTGAGAATTCTCCATTCTTGGAATTTGCTACGATCTGGGGGGCCTTCCCGACGGTGTCGTCAGGGCCGTCCTTGACGATGTTCCAGCCGTTCTTGGAAAGCTCCTCCCGTAGTCGGTCCATGGCGTTTTTCATTTCTTCGATCGGGATATTACGGAGGCTCCATGGGTGGCGGGCTCTGTATACTTCATCCTCGGGTGAGTAGTCCGAGCAGCGAAGGATCAGTGCGCCCGACTCGGTAACTTTTCCCTTCAGGTCCATCATGTCCAGGATCTGGCTTGAGGCATTTTCGGTTCCCTTCTGTACTTGCTTTCCATCGCGTTCTGGTGTGTTGGCGTCGTTCATTTGTGAGCATCCCACGAGTAGTGTGCATGCCGATAGGGTCTGCATTGCTGCCCAGACTCGCCTATTCAAGTTTCACCCACTGGTATTGTTCTGTTACGACGGCTGCCTGGTTTCGGAGACTCTGTGAGTCATCGTCCCAGAATCCGCTATGGTCGGGCGAGTCGCTCTTCATGATGTTCCCGCCGAACACTTCGTCGGTGGGGACGATGGTGTTGTCGCCGAGCCCCACCAAGGAGCCGCCCAGCCGGACGCCGAAGTCGTCACCCGGGGCGCCCATGGCCCACATGTGTTCGGGGCGGATTCCCAGGTCGACGGCGCGGTTCACCTGCATGCCGGGGCTTCCGGCGACAAGGATGTCATCGGCCATGGGGCCGTCCAGCATTCCGCCGGACTGCGATGCGACGCCGACGACCGTACTGCCGTAACTGTGGCCGATGACCGTGGTGTGCGCCGAACTGCCGGTCGCGTACTCGTGAGCCGTCCGGTTGCCGTCGAGGAACTGCCGCAACTTCGGGCCGCCTTCGTCCGCGTATGAGCCGCGTGTGGCCTCGGGGACGATGTTGTCTGGAGCGTTGTAGTCGAACCATGTAATGGTTGAGATTTCCTTCTCCGGAGAGAGCTTGTCGCTCTCGGTCCAGAGCCTTTCAGTGCGTCCGAGGTCCCCGAACTCGTCACCGTCGCCGATTTTCCCGAGCTTTGATTTTGTGCCGGGTACGTACACGGCGGTGTGGTCCGCCGTGTCAGGATTTCCATTGGCGAGGATGATCCTCCCGTCACCGTTGCTCTCGGGGTGAAATCCCAGAAGGTACGCCTCGGGCAGTCCTCCCTCGCCGGTGCGGTCGAATCGGTCCTGGACCGCATTCATGCCCTTAAGGGTGAATTCCAGATGTTTCTGTCTGTCCCCGTACTTCTCGTTCCACTTCTCCCAGTCGACGCTGTGGACGATGACCGAGGAAGAGCCGCTGGGGTTGCGGACATACTTCGAGGGTTCGGGAGGAATGGAGTCCAGCTCCATCTGGTACTTACCTCTGGTCTCCGCGAGTACCGTACGGTTCGCCTCGTCACGGACATCGCTCGGGAGTCCGTCGAGCGCGCCGAGCGAGGCAGGGCGAAGCGCGACGTAGTCGGCCTTCTCCTGTTCGGAGAAGCCCTTCCACCATTCGGCGTTGTCGTTGGGGCTGCCGTCCTTGGGCGGGGCCTTGATGTCGGCCAGGTAGTCGTCGGCGCTCTCACGGACTGCGGCCATGTCCTTCTGGGCGTCCGCCCAGTCCTCGGCGGAGACGGTGAGATCGTCGTCGGCCTTCAGCTTCCTGAGCGCCGGGGCCCACTTCTGGTCGGCCTCCGTTGCTTCTTTCAGCGCCTCGGCGATGCGGTCGGCGCAGTCCTGGGCAAACGCGTAGTTCGGATTGGGGTCGAAGCCGGCGGCCTGGCGGGCGATCGCGTTGGCCGTGTCGTCGGTGAGGCCGCCGGCCGTACCGCCTTTCGGGGACCGTCCGTCGACCTTGTCGCCCGCGGCCGGGTAACTGACCGAGCCGTCGGGTCCCACCGTGAACTTCCGGGCCTCCGCGTCAGCCAGAGCCGTGTCCAGTTTCTTCTTCGCGGATCGTGCCTCGGAGGCGAACGCGTTGAGGGCGGTGCCGACCAGACCACATTCGACCTGGATGTAGTGGAAGTTCTCCGTCAGTTTGCGGAGTTCGCCGAGGGCCGCGTTCACGGCCTCGCCTTCCAGGGCTTCACGCATCTTGGCGCTGATCTGGTTTTCGAGGTTGTCCTTGGCCTGGGCGGCCATGGTGCTGGTCGAGCGGTATCCGTCCGCCGCGTCCTCGAACTCGGACGGTGTGAGTGATCTCAGTGACGCGAGGTCCATGGCTCGGACTCACCGGCCCCGGCTCTGGCCGCCGGTGGCGGGGGTGTCCTGGTACTGGCCGCCCAGCTGCCTGAACGCGCTCTGGACGGCCTCGTCGTTCTTGTACTCGTCGTTGCCCGTTTTCTCCAGCAGTTCGCTGAGGCGACCACATCTGCCGTTCACATCGGCCAAGTAGTCCTTCCAGGAACGGTAGAGCTGTTTCTGGGCTGCCGCGCTCTCCACACCGCCCGCCGTGACCAGGCCGCTCTGTCCCTGCTCCAGGGCCGTTCCTGACCTCTTGATGTCGGCTCTGAGCAGGCCGACACCGTCTCCTGCCGCGGTCCACGCCGCCTTGTCCGTCTTCAAACCGCCAGAGCCGGTGCCACTCCCGCCGGCGCTTGCGAGGACCATTCCGGAGCGTGCGGCCGCATCCCGCTTCATCTCCGCCCACTCAGCCTCAAAAGACACCGTGATCCTCGCCCTCGAATCCGTATCGCCGTTCGCGATGGCAACAACCGGGAGTCTAAGGGCGGGCATTGGGCAGACGTATGAGTAGTCCTACTCAGAATCGGGCACGTCGGGTGTGGGAAGTGGCCTGGGGAAACGGACCGGCCGACGAGGCCGGAACCGCGCCCCGGGCCGACGGTCGGCGCGCCCCGGGAGCACCAGCGGGCCCTTCTCGGGTAACGCGGCTCGTAGTCGGCCTCTACGGAACATGGCTCCTTCCTTACGTTTACAGTCGGTGGCTGCGCCGCCATTGAGCTGTGTCTTCCCTGACTGCGAGGTGCTTGATGGGTAGGTTGCTGGATTCCTGCGACACGACGGTGTCAGCGAGCTATCGGTTGTTCGGGCTGGTCGACACGACCATGGGGGCTGAAACGTTCGATGATGATGCGGACAGATCGAAGTGGCTGCTCCCCGGGCCGGGCCTGGTGTATCTGCAGGTGCCCTCGGAGGTGGGCACGACGGTGATACGTCTGGAGTCGTGGACCAGTGCACCGGCGCTGCCGCCCGGTCGGTGGGCGGGGTGCGAGGAGGTCGAGGTGGACCTTCCTGAGGGCGAGCTTGGGGTGCAGACCGTCGACGGTGGGCTGAGGGAGATTCCGCTGGTGTTGCCGTCGCCGGGTACGTACCGGATGCGGTGGCAGTGGACGTTCAACCCGAACGCGGGTCCTTTCACCTCTCCTCTGCAGGGTTGTTCCGACGTGTTGGACACGCCCGCCGGTCATGAAGCCGCTCCGGGGGGCGAGGACCAGTTCTGTCTGGTTCAGATCTGGCGGACCGTCACCGCCTGAGCCGCGTCGAAGGGACCGCAGGGCCGCCCCCGATCCAACCCGGTTCGGGGGCGGTTGCATGTGGTCGACTTGGTCAATGACGTCACGGACTCTGTACCTGTTCGGCACTGCTGCGCCGCCTGTCTTCGACATGGCTCAGGTGATCGGGGACGCCCACAACCAAGGGTGGGACGTGCGGCTCGGGTTGACGCCGACAGCGGCTCGTTGGCTGGAGCCGCAGCGCACCGAGCTGGAGCGGCTGACCGGAGGACCGGTTCGCTCCGATTACAAAATGCCTGGGGAGCCGGATGTCTGGCCGAAGGCGGACGCCATCCTGGTGGCGCCGACCACGTTCAACACGCTCAACGAGTGGGCGCTCGGGCTGACGTCGAAGTTCGTGGTGGGCGTGCTTGCCGAAGGCATCGGCAAGGGCATCCCCATCGTGACGATGCCGTGCGTGAACGCCGCCTACGCGCAGCATCGCCGGCTCGACAAGAGCGTTGAGGAACTGCGAGCCATGGGCGTGACGGTTCTGTACGGCGAGGGTTGGTTCGTCCCGAACCAGCCGGGCGAGAAGAAGCCGTATCCCTGGGCGACGGCGCTGGAAGCAGTCGGAAACAGCGCCAGGGCATGACGGGAGTGCCCTCCATCAGCGCGCCGTAAGCCTGCGGGCGCCGAAGGCTTACGGCGCGCACCAGGCCGTATCACGCAAAGGCGCCCGCCCGGGAAGTCCCCGGACGGGTGCCTTGGTGCAGGCGATGCGGGCGGCTGAGGCCCGGGACCGAGCGCGTCAGACCGTGCGCAGCGCCAGCACCACGTTGTGGCCGCCGAAGCCGAACGAGTTGTTGATCGCCGCGATCGTGCCCGACGGCAGGGTGCGGGGCTCGCCGCGCACCACGTCCGCGTCGACCTCCTCGTCGATGTCGTCGAGGTTGATCGTCGGCGGAGCCGTGCGGTGGTACAGCGCGAGAGCCGTGGCCACCGTCTCGATACCGCCCGCGCCGCCCAGCAGATGGCCGGTCATCGACTTCGTGGCGGAGATCGCGACATGGTCCAGGTCGTCGCCCAGGACCTGGCGCAGCGCCTTGATCTCGGCGATGTCGCCCTGCGGCGTGGACGTGGCGTGCGCGTTGAGGTGCATGACCTCGGACGGCTTGAGGTCCGAGGAGTCCAGCAGGTTGTGCATGGCCTTCGCGATACCGCGGCCGGTCGGCTCGGGCTGCGCGATGTGGTGGGCGTCCGAGGAGAGGCCCTGGCCCAGCACCTCGCAGTAGACGCGCGCGCCGCGCCTGGCCGCGTGCTCGGCCGACTCCAGGATGACGACACCGGCGCCCTCACCGAGGACGAAGCCGTCGCGGCCCTTGTCGTACGGGCGCGAGGCCCTGGTGGGCTCGTCGTTGTTCTTGGACATCGCCATCATGTTGGCGAACGCCGCGATGGGCAGCGGGTGGATGGCCGCTTCCGTACCGCCGGCCACGACCACGTCGGCGCGGCCCGTACGGATCATCTCCACCGCGTAGCCGACGGCCTCGGCGCCCGAGGCGCACGCGGAGACCGGGGTGTGCACGCCCGCGCGGGCGCCCACTTCCAGGCTGACGTTGGCGGAGGGGCTGTTGGGCATCAGCATCGGCACGGTGTGCGGGGAGACGCGGCGCACACCGCGCTCCTTGAGCACGTCGTACTGGTCGAGCAGGGTCGTGACGCCGCCGATGCCGGAGGCGATCACGGTGCCGAGCCGGTCGGCGTCGACCGTGGGGTCGTCGCCCGCCTTGGCGGTGTAACCGGCGTCCGCCCATGCCTCCCTGGCCGCGATCAGCGCGAACTGCGCCGAGCGGTCCAGCTTGCGGGCGAGCGGCCGGGGCAGTACGTCGTACGGGTCGACGGCAGCGGTGGCGGCGATCCGGACCGGCAGGTCGGCGAAGCGCTCGCCTTCCAGGGGCCGTACTCCGGAGCGGCCGGCGAGCAGACCCTCCCAGGTCGAAGCGCTGTCGCCACCCAGTGGTGTGGTTGCGCCGATACCGGTGACGACCACGGTGCGATTGGTCTGGCTCACTGGAATTCTTCTCCACGTGTAGAGGGTGCTGAATTTGTTACGGCGCCACCACCGGGTGGCGTCTGCCGCGATGAACGGGTCAGGCGTCAGGCGTCAGACGTGTCCGGAGGGACCTCTCCGGAGGGATCCGGAGTCGTGCCTCGGAGCTGTCAGGCCTGGTGCTTGGCGATGTAGTCGGCGGCGTCGCCGACCGTCTTCAGGTTCTTGACGTCGTCGTCCGGGATCTTCACGTCGAAGCGCTCTTCGGCGGCGACGACGACCTCGACCATGGACAGCGAGTCGACGTCCAGGTCGTCGGTGAAGGACTTGTCGAGCTGGACGTCCTCCTCGGGGATCCCGGCGATCTCGTTCACGATCTCGGCGAGACCCTTGACGATCTCTTCCTGGGTGAAGGCCATGGTGGGCGATCTCCTTCGATATTGAGCAGATATTGAGCAGAGGATTACGGAAGGCGCTCCGGAATGATCCGGTGTGCCTAGGGGAGGGTAACGACCGTCGCCGCGTACACGAGACCCGCCCCGAAGCCGATGACGAGCGCGGTGTCACCGCTCTTCGCCTGCCCGGTCGCCAGTATCCGCTCCATAGCGAGCGGGATCGAGGCGGCCGAGGTGTTGCCGGTGGTTTCGACGTCGCGCGCGACCGTGACGCTGTCCGGCAGCTTCAGAGTCTTCACCATCGAGTCGATGATCCGCATGTTGGCCTGATGCGGAATGAAGACGTCCAAATCTTGCGGGGTGATGCCTGCGGCGTCCAGCGCCTGCTGGGCGACCTTCGCCATCTCGAAGACGGCCCAGCGGAAGACCGCCTGGCCCTCCTGCGTGATGGCCGGGAACTTCTCCATGGACCCCGCGTGGAAATCGTCCCACGGCACGGTCTGCTTGATGGTGTCGGACTTGTCTCCCTCGGAGCCCCACACCGTCGGGCCGACCATCGGTTCCTTCGAGGGGCCGACGACGACGGCGCCCGCGCCGTCACCGAAGAGGAAGGCCGTCGCGCGGTCCTCCAGGTCGGTCAGGTCCGAGAGCCGCTCCACGCCGATGACCAGGACGTGTTCGGCCGAGCCCTCGACGACGATGCCCTTGGCCAGGGTCAGTCCGTAGACGAAGCCCGCGCACGCCGCCGAGATGTCGAACGCGGCGGGCCTGCCCGCGCCGATCCGGTCCGCGATCTCCGTCGCGATGGCCGGGGTCTGCTTGAAGTGCGAGACGGTGGAGACGATCACGGCGCCGATCTGCTCGGGAGTGATCCCGGCGTCGGCGATGGCCTTGCCCGCCGCCTCGACGGACATCGCGGCGACGGTCTCCTCCGGGGAGGCCCAGTGACGGGTCGCGATACCGGAGCGGGAGCGGATCCACTCGTCGGACGAGTCGATCGTTTCGAGGATCACCTCGTTCGGCACCACCCGGACCGGACGGTACCCGCCCACGCCCATGATGCGCGCGTACGGGGCGCCCTTGCTGGGCTTGATCTTCGACATGCTCTCTGGCTCCTTATTCAGCCGTGGAGGAGTGCTCGGCGATCAGTGCGCGGGCCGCTTCGAGGTCGTCGGGGGTCTTCAGCGCCAGGGTCGTCACGCCGGGCAGGGCGCGCTTCGCGATCCCGGTCAGGGTGCCGCCGGGGCACAGCTCGATCAGCGCGGTCACCCCCCGCTCCTGGAACGTCTCCATGCAGAGGTCCCAGCGCACCGGGTTGGCGATCTGGCCGATCAGCCGCGCCACCACCTCGGAGCCGGTGGGAACGGCGCCGCCGTCGCTGTTCGAGACGTACGGGACGACCGGGTCGGCGGTGTCGACGGAGGCGGCGGCAGCCGCCAGCTTCTCGACGGCGGGCGCCATGTGGTGCGTGTGGAACGCCCCGGCGACCTTCAGCGGCACCACACGCCGTACGCCCTCGGGCTTGTCCTCGGCCAGCGCGGCGAGCTGGGCGAGCGTGCCCGCCGCCACGATCTGACCGGCGCCGTTCACGTTCGCCGGCGTCAGGCCGAGCGTGTCGAGATGGGCGAGCGTGGTCTCCGGGTCGCCGCCGAGCAGCGCGGACATTCCGGTCCCGGTGACGGCGGCGGCCTCGGCCATCGCCAGCCCCCGGGCCCGTACGAGGCTCATGGCGGCGTCGTCCGTGAACACACCGGCGAGCGCCGTGGCGGCCAGCTCACCGACGCTGTGGCCCGCGACCGCGCCGACGTGCGGCACGAGGTCGGCGGTGGCCGGGAAGAGCTGGCGCGCCGACAGCAGCGAGGCCGCCACCAGCAGCGGCTGCGCGACGGCGGTGTCGCGGATCTCGTCCGCGTCGGCCTTCGTGCCGTAGTGGACCAGATCCAGGTCGATGGCGGCCGACCAGGCCCGCAGCCGGTCTTCGGCGCCGGGGAGATCGAGCCAGGGGGTCAGGAAGCCGGGCGTCTGAGCGCCTTGGCCGGGAGCGACGAGTACGAGCACACTCACACTCTCTCTTGTGGACGGTCCTCACCGCCCGTGGGGACAGGAACGAAGAACCGCTGGGGGAATTGTTGGGGTACGACAAAAGTCTAGGACTGGGGATCCCCGTCGGCCAGACGCCCCAGGATCAGGGCAATCCGCAGCGTAAACGCGGACCTGACATCGGAGGGTGACCATCCGGTGACGTCAGTCACACGTCGCAGCCGGTAGCGCACGGTGTTCGGGTGGACGAAGAGCATCCGCGCGGCGCCCTCCAGACTGCTCGCCTGTTCGAGATAGACACTCAGAGTCTCCAGCAGCGCCGACCCGGCCTCTTCGAGCGGTCTGTAGATCTCCTCCACCAACTGCTCGCGCGCCGCCGGATCGGAGGCGATCGCGCGCTCCGGCAGCAGATCGTCCGCCAGCACCGGGCGCGGGGCGTCCTGCCAGGCGAAACACGCCTTGAGGCCCGCCGCGGCGGCCTGCGCCGACTTCGTGGCGGCCAGCAGATCGGGCACCACGGGGCCCGCGACGACCGCGCCGGCCGCGTACGGGCCGATCAGCGCCTTGGCGACCTTCAGCGGATCGTCGCTGCCGCCCGCGATCACCACGAGCCGGTCGCCCAGCACCCCGGTCAGCACCTGGAGCTTGGCGTGGCGCGCGGCCCGCCGGATCGCCTCCACCGTCAGCTCGCTGTCCCCGTCGGGGGCCGTGCCGAGCAGCACGCAGACATGGTCGGGGGAGCTCCAGCCCAGCGCCGCCGCCCGGGACACCGCGCCCTCGTCCGCCTCACCGGAGAGCACCGCGTTGACGACCAGCGACTCCAGCCGCGCGTCCCACGCGCCTCGCGCCTCGGCGGCCTGCGCGTACACCTGTGCGGTGGCGAAGGCGATCTCCCGCGCGTAGACGAGCAGCGCCTCGCGCAGCGCGGACTCGTCGCCGGGGGCGGCCACCTCCCCGATCGCCGTCTCCATGACCTCGATCGTGGTCCGCACCATCTCGACGGTCTGGCGCAGGGTGATCGCCCGCGTCAGCTCGCGCGGCGCCGTACCGAAGACGTCCGTGGAGATGGCCTGCGGGGTCTCCGGGTGACGGAACCACTCGGTGAACGCGGCGATGCCCGCCTGTGCCACCAGCCCGATCCACGAACGGTTCTCCGGCGGCATCGCGCGGTACCACGGCAGCGTCTCGTCCATGCGGGCGATGGCGTTCGCGGCGAGCCGTCCTGAGGACTGCTCCAGCCGCCGCAGCGTCGCGGGGTGCGGATGGGGTTCGTTCGAGGGTTCAGGCACGGGACAAGACTGCCTTATCGGGTCGGGTGCCCGTGGGGCCGGGGCCATGGGGCGGGGCTACGGTGGAAACGTGATTCTCGTACGGTACGCAGCGGAGCGTTACGCGGGCGGCGACGCCGCCGCGGGCGTCGAATCGCTGCACGCCTTCTCCTTCGGGCACTTCTACGATCCGGACAACCTCCGCTTCGGCGCGCTGCTGGCCTGCAACGAGGAGCGGCTCGAACCCGGCGCCGGGTTCGACGAACACCCCCACAGTCACACGGAGATCGTCACCTGGGTCGTCGAGGGCGAGCTGACCCACCGCGATTCGGCCGGACACGCCACGGTCGTCCGCCCGGGAGACGTCCAGCGGCTCAGCTCCGCGGGCGGGGTGCGCCACGTGGAGCGCAACGACGGGGCGGTCCCGCTGGTCTTCGTCCAGATGTGGCTGGCGCCGCTGGAGCCGGGCGGCGAGCCCGCGTACGAGGTCGTACGGGGCATCGCCGACGCCACGCCGTACGCCCTGCCGCAGGCCGGCGCGATGCTGCACGTACGGCGGCTGCGGGCGGGCGAGCGCTCCGCCGTGCCGGACGCGCCGTCGGTCTACGTGCACGTGGTGCGGGGCGCGGTACGGCTCGACGGACCCGACCGGACCGAGGGTGCCGGGGGCACGGGGGAGCTGGGCCCCGGCGACTCGGCGCGGATCACGGACGCGCGCGGTCTCGAACTGGTCGCCGGGCCGGGGACGGGGAGTGCGGCGGCCGAGGCGCTGCTCTGGGAGATGCCGGCCTGACGCACGTCCGTCCGGCGGGGCGCGGCAGGGGCGCTACGACAGCTCCGCGAGCACCGCGTCCGTGAACGGCGGCCACGCCTCGATCGCCCATGGCCCGAAGTCCCGGTCCGTCAGGGCCACACAGGCGGCCCCCGCTTCCGGGTCGACCCACAGGAACGTACCGGACTGCCCGAAGTGGCCGAAGGTGCGCGGCGACGACGAACCCCCCGTCCAGTGCGGGGACTTGCCGTCGCGGATCTCGAAGCCGAGACCCCAGTCGTTGTTCTTCTGGTTGCCGTAGCCGGGCAGTACGCCGGAGAGCCCCGGGTGGACGACGCTCATCGCCTCCAGGACCGTACGCGGGTCGAGCAGCCGGGGCGCCTGCACCTCGGCGGCGAACCGTGCCAGGTCGTCGGCGGTCGACACCCCGTCCTTGGCGGGCGATCCGCCCGGCGGCAGTGTCGTGTCGGCCATCCCGAGCGGTTCGAGTACGGCCTCGCGGAGGTAGTCGGCGAAGGGGATGCCGGTGGCCTGGGCGACATGGTCGCCCAGCACCTCGAAGCCCGCGTTCGAGTAGAGCCGCCGGGCGCCCGGCGCGGCGGCCGTACGGTGCTCGTCGAAGGCCAGCCCACTGGTGTGCGCGAGCAGATGCCGCACGGTGGCCCCCTCGGGCCCGGCGGGCTCATCCAGCTCGACGGCGCCTTCCTCGTACGCCACGAGCACCGCGTACGCGGCGAGCGGCTTGGTCACGGAGGCGAGCGGAAAACGCCGTGACGTGGGCCCGTACGACCCGGCGACGCTCCCGTCCCCCCGTACGACGACGGCCGCGGCGTGCGGCACGGGCCAGTTCTCGATCATCGCCAGGCTCTGCATGCGCACGAGCCTACTGGGCGGGTACGACACCCCGAGGGGCGCCCTGTGGGCCCGTGCGGTCCGACCGGGACCGGGCCCACCGCGATCATTCGGGCGTAAGGACTTGCTTCGAGCGCACTCGAAGGTTCTAGCGTGGAAGGCATGACGCTGATCCAGACCAGCCCCGTACGGACAGACCGCGTCGATCACTGCGCCGCCGCGCCGCCCGCGCATCCACGCCCCAACGGCCAGGACCGTTACACGATCAGCGAGGTCGCCGGCTTCACCGGACTCACCGCGCACACCCTGCGCTGGTACGAGCGGATCGGCCTCATGCCGCACATCGACCGGTCGCACACCGGGCAGCGCCGCTTCAGCAACCGGGACCTGGACTGGCTCATCTTCGTCACCAAACTGCGGCTGACCGGGATGCCCGTCGCCGACATGGTCCGTTACGCCGAGCTTCTGCGGGTAGGCGACGACACGTTCGAGGAGCGCCAGGAGCTGCTGGAACGGACACGCCGTGATGTCCTGCGCCGGATCGCGGAGCTCCAGGACACCGTGTCCGTACTCGACCACAAGATCAGCTTTTACGCGGACGCCCGCACGGCGTCGGAGAGGTTCTGAACCCCGATGAGCGACAACAAGAGCCACAGCGCGGGTCACGGCACGAACGACGGCAGGATCGAGAAGGTACGCCTAGGCGTCGGCGGCCCGGAGGTCGGCTCCCAGGGGCTCGGCTGCATGGGCATGAGCTTCGCGTACGGGCCCACGGACGCCGACGAGGCGCGGGCCACCCTGGAGCGCGCCCTGGAGCTGGGCGTGACCCTGTACGACACGGCGGACGTGTACGGGAACGGCGAGAACGAGAAGTTCCTCGCGCCGTTCGTCGGGGCACACCGCGACGAGATCGTCCTGGCCACCAAGTTCTCCCTGGGCGTCGACCCTGACGACCCCACCAGGCGGACCATCCGCAACGACCGCGCCTACCTGCGAGGCTGCGTCGAGGCCAGCCTCCAGCGGCTCGGCGTGGAGCGGATCGACCTCTACTACATGCACCGGCGCGATGTGAACGTCCCCATCGAGGAGGCCGTCGGCGCCATGGCCGAACTGGTCGACGAGGGCAAGGTCGCGTACCTCGGGCTGAGCGAGGTCACCGGCGCCGAGCTGCGCGCGGCCCACGCCGTGCACCCGATCACCGCGCTCCAGTCGGAGTGGTCGCTGTTCAGCCGGGACGTCGAGCGGACCGCCGTCCCGGCCGCCGCCGAGCTGGGCGTGGCGCTCGTGCCGTACTCCCCGCTCGGCCGGGGCTTCCTGACCGGCTCGTTCGTCCACGCCGAGCGCGAGCTGAGCGCCGACGACTTCCGCCGTCAGCAGCCGCGCTTCACCGGTGACAACGCCGCCGCGAACGCCACACTGCTGGACCCGGTCCGCAAGATCGCCGAGGGGCGCAACGCCACCCCGGGCCAGGTCGCGCTCGCCTGGGTGCAGCAGCAGGCACCGCTGCACGGCCTGGCCGTCGTACCGATCCCCGGCACCCGCAGGCGCACCAGGGTCGAGGAGAACACCGCCGCGACGCGCCTCATCCTCACCGAGAGCGAGCTGAGCCTCCTGGAGCCGATCGCGGCGAAGGTGGCGGGCGGCCGGTACGCCGACATGAGCTCCACGTCGACCTCCCGCGAGTAGCCGGCCCACGGCGAGTAGCGCCGTCCCCACGGCTCACGCCAGCCCCAGCGCGAACACCGCGAAACCCGCCGCGAGCAGCCCCGCCGCCGCGCGGCGGGTCCTCGCGCGCCGTGTCCCGGTCTCCCACGGCGCGTCGAAGCCGCGCGCGTACCGGCCGATGACCACCAGCAGCGTCGCGAAGAGCGGCAGCCACGACAGCCGGGCCAGGATCCACCCGAGCGTGTCCGGCGAGGTCGTCAGTCCGGCCAGTTCGCCGACGAAGGAACCGGGCACGGCGACGGCGAGCATCGCCGTCTGGTGCCAGCACAGGATCGTCATCGCGGACAGGTTCACGACCACCACCGGCGCCCACAGCGCGGGCCGCGCCAGCAGCCGCCCCAGCCGGTCCCTGACCAGGATCGCCGCACCGCTCTGCGCGGCGGCGAGGGCGAGCACCAGCAGCGACGGCGGATGCGAGTTGGTCCGCACCTCTCCCGGAACCCCGACCATCGACGCCGGGTAGTGGAAGACCACCAGCAGTACGGCGAAGAGCAGGCAGCCGCCGACGAGCAGCACCCGAGCCCCGCGCCGCCCGATCCGCCCCTCGCCCCAGGAGACGCCGAGCTGGTACGCGAAGAGCCACCCCGGCAGGATGTTCAGCACGCTCAGCCAGGACGGTACGGCCTGCGCGTACGGCCCGTACCGCAGCAGGTCGACGGCGGCGACGGAGACCAGCAGCGGGGCGGCGGCCCAGGCGCCGAGCCGGCGCGCGGCGGCGACGCAGTACGGGGTCAGCGCGGTCACGATCACGTAGATCCCCACGAACCACAGCGGCTGGATCACCAGCGTCGACCCGGTCCGCAGGGTCGTGGCGGGCACCCCGAGCGCGTACAGCACGGGCAGCAGCACCGCCCACACCGCCGTCACCCCGAGGACCGGCCTGCCCAGGCGCACCACGCGCCCACGGAGCCAGGTGGCGGTCGTGGAGCGCCTTCTGCGGTACGAGAGGACGGAGGCGTATCCGCCGACCAGGAAGAAGATGCCCAGCATCTGGAGCACCCAGCTCACCGGGGCGAAGCCGCCGAAGGTGGAGAGAGGGCTCGCGTTGTGCAGCGCGCCGTCGGCGTCGAGCGTGAAGCCGCCGAGCAGCCAGTGCCCGGTGGGTACGGCGAGCAGCGCGAGGGCGCGGAGCCCGTCGACGGCGCGGTCGCGGGAGGCGGGGGTGCGCGCCTCGATCTTCGCCACGGCAGAGGCCGCGGTCCCGGCGATCATCGCGCCTCTCCCGCCGTGCGGGCGCCGGCGCTCTCACCGAGCGCGATGGCGGCGAAGGCACGGAGCGAGTCCGTGCCGGGGACGAAGTAGCCGGTGTGGCCGTGGGCCGTCGCGGCGGGCACCCGGCGGGCGCCGAAGTCCGCGCCGGCCGGGTCGGGGCCGTGGCCGAGCCCCGCGAACTCGACGTTCGGAACCTTGGAGATCCAGTCGGACGGGTCCTTCGCCGCCCAGACACGCGCCTCCGTACGGAGGTCCGCGACACGGTCGGCGCGCATCCCGGGCGAGCCGGACACCACGATGTCGATGGCGTTCACCTCGGAGGCGGCGAGCCCGCACACCACCGAGCCGTAGCTGTGGCAGAACAGCGCGGGCTTCGCCGCCCCGGCCGCCACGAGCCCCCGCGTGAACCGGGCCAGCCGCCCGGCCCCCACCTCGGCGAGGTGCCCGGTGGCCGCGTCGAGACCGACGCCCACGGGGGTGGTGTAGCCCGCCCACGCGACGACGGCGGTACGGCCGCCGGTCGCGGCCCGCAGCGACCTGGCCATCCCGGCGGGCGTGCCGTACGGGTCCTTCGCGCGGTCGAAGGTCCCCGCGTCGATGTCCGAGCCCGGCACGACGACGGAGACATGGCGAGCGGCCGTCAGATCGCCGTACACCTCGGCCACCTGGCCCCGGCCGCGCGGGTCGAAGGCGAGGATCCGCCGGCCGGGCTCCGCGAGGCGCCCGTAACGGGGGTCGCGCGTGGCCCGGATCGCGAGCGCGTTGGCCTCGTAGCGCAGCGCCACCGGCGCCCCGTCGAGATTGCCGACGACCGAGGGGTGCCGGTGGGCCAGCTCCCGCTGCCGGCCGGGCGTCAGCGTACGGAAGAAGGAGGCGATGTCGCGCGGGCTCGCCGTGCCCGGATCGGGCAAAGGCCGGCCCGGCGAACCGTCCGCCCGCCAGGCCGCGCTCCCCGGCGGCGGCCCGGTCACGGCCTGCTGGGCATCGCCCGCGGCCCAGCCCGCCGTACCCCCGACCACGGTCGTCGCCAGCGCGGCGGCGGCCAGAGTCCTCTTGTAGCGGCGCATGTACGTCCCCCCTCTTCCCGCTCCCGTCCGTCGAGGCGGCGAGAGGGAAGGTAGGAAGAGGGTGTACGGGCGGACATCACACCGGAGGGCCAACTACGGTGTCATACCTGGGTAGTGGGGGTACTCAGGGGCTCGGGCGGGGAGGCTCAGGCGGGCGCGTCCCCCGGGGTGACCAGGCCCGACTCGTACGCGAAGATCACGGCCTGTGCGCGGTCCCGCAGCCCGAGCTTGGAGAGCACCCGGCCGATATGGGTCTTCACCGTCTGCTCGGCGACCACCAGCCGGTCGGCGATCTCCAGGTTGGAGAGCCCGCGCGCGATCAGCTCCAGCACCTCGGTCTCCCGTGGCGTCAGCCCGCGCAGCCGCAGCGCCCGGTCCTTGCGCGGGGCGGGCCGCTGCTGGGCGAAGTCCGCGATCAGCCGGCGGGTCACGGACGGCGCGAGCAGCGCCTCGCCGGCCGCGACGATCCGTACGGCCGCGATCAGATCGGCCGGGGGCGCGTCCTTGAGGAGAAAGCCGGACGCGCCGGCGCGCAGCGCCTCGTACACGTAGTCGTCCACGTCGAAGGTGGTCAGCATCAGCACCTTCGGCAGGTGGACCACGCCCACCGGCGGGCTCAACAGCTCGCGGGCGGCGGCCAGTCCGTCCATCTCCGGCATCCGGACATCCATCAGCACCACATCCGGGTGGACGGTACGGCTGACCTCCACGCCCCTGCGGCCGTCGGGCGCCTCGCCCACCACGTCGATGTCGGACTGCGCGGACAGCAGCGCGGCGAACCCCGCGCGCACCATGGCCTGGTCGTCGACGATGATCACGCGGATGGTCAAGGGGTGTCCTCGGGGGCCGGGCCCTTCGGCGCGTTCGTCGGATCGCCCGTCAGGCCGTCGGTCAGGGGGAGCCGGGCCGCGACCCGGAAGCCGCCGTCCGGCAGCGGCCCGGTGTCCAGCGTGCCGCCGGTCAACCGTACGCGTTCGCGCATCCCGATCAGTCCGTGGCCCGTGCCGGTGGTCTCCAGCGGCGAAGTCCGCGCGGTGCCGGGGCCGTTGACGATCAGAACGGTCAGCCGGTCCGCGTGGGCGACCACCGACACCTGGGTCCGCGCGCCGGGCGCGTGGCGCACCACGTTGGCCAGCGCCTCCTGCACGATGCGGTACGCGGAGAGGTCCACGGCCGGCGGTACGGCTCCGATCCCGGCCTGTAGCGACAGCTCGGCGGGGACCCCCGCCCGTACGGTCGCCTCCACGAGCTGCTGCACCCGGTCGAGCCCCGGCTGCGGTGCCCGCTCGCCCTCCGTACCGTCGCTGCGCAGCACCGAGAGCAGCCGCCGCATCTCCGTCAGGGACTCCCGGGCGCCGGCGGCGATCGTGGTGAACTCCTCGCGCGCGGCGTCCGGCAGCCCCTCGATCCGGTACGGCGCCGAGTCGGCCTGCACGGTGATCACCGACATGTGGTGGGCCACCACGTCGTGCAGCTCACGGGCGATCCTGGCGCGCTCCTCCAGCAGGGTCCGCCGGGCCCGTTCCGCCTCGCTGATCGTCTCCTGCTCGGCCAGTCTGCGCTGGGCGTCGCCGCGCTCGCGCAGCGCCGCGCTGAGCACCAGGAGGAGCCCGCTGAGGACGAACAGCAGCAACTGGGTGCCGTCGCCGCCGACCGGCGAGAGCACCTCGAAGAAGAGTCCGGCGAGGCCGGTGGCCAGCCAGACGGCGAGCAGGGTACGGCGCGGTTCGCGCAGCCCCAGGCAGATCATCAGCACCAGGTAGCCCACGATCACCATGGGCGTCCAGGGCCAGGGCCGCCCGTCGATCCCCTCCGCGCCCCGGAGCAGGATCCCGCCGAGGACATCGGCGGTGAAGACGACCCACCACGCCTGGAGCGGCCGGGTCACGGCGAGCAGCAGCGGCGCGCTCTGCGCGGTGGCGAGCGCCCCCGCCCAGCCGCCGCCGAGCCGGTAGTCGTGGCTGAGCACCGAGGCGGTGACGGGCAGCAGGGTGACGGCGAAGCCGAGGACCACCGCGTACGGGAAGAGCCGCTGCCACTGCTTGGGCGCGTGCGAGAGGAGCGGTTCGGTGGAGTCCGAGGGGGTGCGCAGCGAGGCGGCGAGCGCCCGCAGGGTCCGGAGCGAGGAGGCGAAGCGCGGGGAGGCCGGGGGCGGGGAGGCCGGGGGCGGGGAAGCCGGGGGCGGCGGGGACGGGGGAGCGGTACTCATGACCTGGTCAGCCTAGGCAGCCGTCGGCCGGACGGCGTCATACCGGAGAGCCGGTCCACGTCTCATACCCAGGTATGACACACGGCCCCGCACCCGCCACGCCCCCTGTCCCGCTGCCACGCCCCCCGCCATGCAACCCGCCACGCCCCTCCCGCCCCGTGCGCTCACAGCTCCGCCAGCAGCTCCGTCTTCTTCGCGGTGAACTCCTCGTCCGTCACCAGACCCGCCTGGTGCAGCTCCCCGAGGTGTCTGATCCGGTCCGCCACGTCGGCCGGGTCGCGCCGGCCCGTCGGGGCCATCGCGAGGACCGGGGCCGCCACCCGCTTCGTCGCCGCGCTGCGGACCGCCTCCAGGACGGCCGCGGCGAACGGCAGTGACTCGTGGACCGGGCCGTAGCCGAGCCCGAAGACCACGGCGGCCGGATCGTGGTCGGCTCCGCCCGCGCCGGAGCCCGCCCCGGAGCCGGCGCCGGATCCCGCGGTGGGGCCTGCTCCGGAGCCCACCCCAGAGCCCGCCGCGCCGTGTCCGTCGCGCGGCAGCAGGCGCAGATAGCCGTTGAAGAGTTCGGGGGAGCGCCACTCGACCCCCTCCAGCTCCGTGACCGGCAGGCTCTGGTCGCCCGCCTTCCACTTCGCGGAGGACGCGCCCGTCCAGAACCAGCGGAACGAGACCGTCTCGCCGTCGAAGGACGCCTTGCCGTCGTACGCCTTGAAGTGGCGCGGCCCCTCGGGCGCCGCCACCAGATACCGTTCGGCGGGCTCGTCGGGCGCCGGTCCGCCGTCCGTGCCCCGGCCCCGGCGCCGCAGCCGCGAGGCGGCCAGCGCGGCGCGCAGCTCGTCGGCGTAGTACTCGGCGAGGGTCTCGGACTCGGCGGGCAGCACCAGCCGGTACGGATCGCCGCTCTCCTTGAGCTGCCCTGCCGCGGCCTCCGTGAGCGGGTCGGCGCCCGGTCTCGGCACGGCGCGCAGCACGACCGTGCCCCGTTTGCCCGGAGTGAGCGTCACCGCTGACAACGCCTCGTGAGGGATACGCCGTTCGCCCAGCGCCGAGAGGAGCTTCGGCGTCCGTATCCCGCGTTCGAAGCGGATGAGCACGCTGTCGCTGTCGAACTCCCAGGTGGCATGAATCCCCGCAAGCACATCACCCATGTGCCTCATCGTAGGCGGCGCGCGCGCTCGCGTCGCCTGCGGAAGAGGGGGAATCTACGCGCGTCGGGCCCGGTGGGGCGCGCCACGCCGCCGGGAAGCGGGTGGCCTACGGCCGCTGCCTATCCGGCCATCGTCTCGCCGTCGTAGGCGATTCCGCTCCGGCACGACCCGGCGGCGTCCGCGCACGTCACCGCGCGGTACGAACCGACTCCGATGTCCGCGAAGTTGTCCAGGCTCTCCGTGCCCGGCTCGAAGTAACCGGCGTGGCCGGCCGCGCCCGCCGCCGAGAGCACCCGGGCGCCGAACGCCCGGGTCACCGGGTCGGCGCCGTGGCCGAGCCCGCCGACGGCGAGGTACGGCACGTCCTGGATCCAGTCGTCACGGTCCCGCATGGCCCACACATGGGCACGGGTCCCGAGCTGCGCCGCGTTCTCGACGCGCATCCCGGGGCTGCCCGCGACGGCGACGTCGGTGACCCGGGAGGGCAGGGCGTGCGCGGCGACCCCGCACACCACGGAGCCGTAGCTGTGGCAGAAGAGCGAGATCCGCGACCGGCCGGGCAGGGCGGCGGCGAGCGCGGTGAGCCGTACGGCGCCGTCCTCCGCGAGTTTGCCGATGGCCGCGTCCACACCGACCCCGGCGGGCGAGGTGTAGTCGGCCCAGGCGATGACGGCGGTACGGGTACCCGGGTCGGCCTTGCGCTCGGCGGAGTACAGCGATTCGGCCATGCCCGCGGTCGCCGAGTACCAGCGGTCCGAGCGCTCGAACGTCAGGACGTTCGTGTCGACCCCGGGCACCACGAGCGAGACGCGCTGGGCGCGGTCGAGATTGCCGTGGACCTCGGCCACCCGGCCCTGGCCCGACGGGTCGAACGCGAGGATCTGCCGGTCGCCGCTGAGCAGTGACTCGTACCGGTGCATGCGGCGGCTCGCGAGTTGACGGCCGTCGCTCGACAGCCTGCTGTCCCGCATCCGGCCTTCCTCGATCGTGCGGGCCTGCGCCAGCGCGATCCGGTTGGCCCGGTAGCGGAGGGTGACCGGGGCGCCGTTGAGGTTGCCGACGGCGAGCGGATACCGGTGCGCGAGCTGTGACTGCTCCCAGGAGCGGAGGGACGCGAAGAAGGCGGCCAGTGTCTTGGCCGGCCCGGTCGGGTCGGGCAGGTGACGGGCGCCTATCCGGCCCCGCTCCCACGCGCTGAAGGCGGCTGTCAGCGGCTCGCCGGGACCGCGCTGGTGCTGGACGGCGGTCCATCCGGTGGTCGCCAGCATCACGAACACGACGGCGAGGGCGAGCAGCGCGCGCCACACGCTCAGGGTGGGGGAGGAGTCGAAGGAAGTCACTGGTTCTCACCCTAGAGCGCGCGCGAGGGGCCTCGCGACGAGCGTGAGACAGATCACCGGGCACGCAGGATTGAACCGCCGGTAACTTCACCGAACGTGCGGCGAGGTGCACGCTCCGCCGCCTGTGGGTGCCCGGAAGGGCCGTACCGCACGGCCGCTGCGGCCGTCGCGGGTTGTCCCCGGTTTTCACCCGAACAGCCCTTGCGGATGGCGCTGCGGCGCGAGTGGGCCGGGTGCTGTACGGCGGCTCAGTGCCAGTCGTCCCTCAGGAGCCGCGGGGTGAGCTGGTCGAGATACGCCTCGGTCATGCGGCCCAGCCCCGCCACGCTGCAGTCCTCGCCCCGGCCCCAGATCCGCCCGGTGGCCCGCATCACGCCGGTGAACGCGGCGACCGCCACCCGGGGGCGCGGGTCGGCGTCGACGTCCAGGCTCTCCCGGTCCGCGATGAGCCGGGCGACCCCGTCCTCCAGGTCGGAGGAGCGGCGCAGATGGGCGGCGAGCAGGACCGGGGTCGACTCGATCATCCGGTAGGACCGCATGTACAGCTCCACCGTCACGACGGACTCGATCGTGTCGCCCACGCTGCCCCAGACGGACGAGACGGCGTTGCGCATCGCCTCGAACGGGCCTTCCGCGGCCGGCCGGGCGCGCAGCGCCTCGACGAATTGGGACTCCACCATGTCCACCAGGGCGAAGGCCACTTCCTCCTTGCTGGCGAAGTAGCGGAAGAACGTGCGCTGGGAGACCTCCACCGCGTCCGCGATCTCGTCGACGGTGGTCCGCTCGTACCCCTGCGTGGTGAACAGTTCGAGCGCCACACGGAGCAGGGACTCCCGAGTGCGTTGCTTCTTGCGGGCGCGCAGTCCGCCGGTCATCGCGGAGACCTCACTCTCGCTCAGGAGCAACATGACTCGCTCGGGAGTAACGTGACAGTTACTGGCTTGTGAAATGGTTTGTCAATTGTCAGTGGCTGACACTACCGTCTGCGGTATGACTAGTCAGACCACTGTCGACAAGGCGCCATCGAGCCCGGAACCCGCGGAACCTCTCGGACCGTCGCCCTCCAAGGGACGGCGCGGCCACCCTTGGCTGACTCTCTTCTCCGTGGCCATCGGCGTCATGATGGTGGCCCTCGACGGCACCATTGTCGCCATCGCGAACCCGGCCATCAAAACCGACCTCGGTGCGTCGTTCGCCGACGTCCAGTGGATCACCAACGGCTACTTCCTCGCGCTCGCCGTGGCGCTGATCACCGCGGGCAAGCTGGGTGACCGCTTCGGCCACCGGCAGACCTTCCTCATCGGTGTCGCCGGATTCGCCCTTGCCTCCGGGGCCATCGGGCTCTCCCACAGCATCTCCCTGGTGATCACCTTCCGGGTGCTCCAGGGGCTCTTCGGCGCGCTGCTGATGCCGGCCGCGCTCGGTCTGCTGCGGGCCACCTTCCCGGCCGAGAAGCTCAACATGGCCATCGGTATCTGGGGCATGGTCATCGGCGCCTCGACCGCCGGCGGACCGATCCTCGGTGGTGTGCTGGTCGAGCACGTGAACTGGCAGTCCGTCTTCTTCATCAACGTGCCGGTGGGCATCATCGCCCTGGTGCTCGGCACGCTGATCCTGCTGGACCACCGGGCCAGGAACGCCCCGAGGTCCTTCGACGTCCTCGGCATCCTGCTGCTCTCCGTCGCCATGTTCGCCCTGGTGTGGGCGATCATCAAGGCCCCCGAGTGGGGCTGGGGCGCCGGGATGACCTGGATCTTCATCGTCGTGGCGGTGGTCTGCTTCGGCGGGTTCGCCTACTGGGAGACGAAGGTCAGGGAGCCGCTCGTACCGCTGGCGCTCTTCCGCTCCGTACCGCTCTCCGCCGGTGTGGTGCTGATGGTCCTCATGGCCATCGCCTTCCTGGGCGGGCTCTTCTTCGTCACCTTCTACCTCCAGAACGTGCACGGCATGGGCCCGATCGACGCCGGTCTCCATCTGCTGCCGCTCACCGGCATGATGATCGTGGGATCGCCGCTCGCCGGGATCGTGATAACCAAGGTGGGGCCCCGGATCCCGCTGGCCGGCGGCATGGTGTTCACGGCGGCGGCCATGTTCGGCATGTCCACCCTGGAGACCGACACCAGCAGCCTCACCATGTCCGTCTGGTTCGCGATGCTCGGCTTCGGCCTCGCCCCCGTGATGGTCGGCGCGACCGAGGTCATCGTGGGCAACGCGCCGATGGAGCTCTCCGGGGTGGCCGGCGGCATCCAGCAGTCCGCCATGCAGATCGGCGGCAGCCTCGGTACGGCCGTACTCGGCGCCGTGATGGCCTCGAAGGTCTCCAGCGACCTGCCGGGCAACTGGACGGCCGCCGGGCTGCCCCCGCTCACCGCCGCCCAGGTGGGCCCGGCGACCGAGGCCGTCCAGGTCGGGGCGCCGCCGGTGACACCGGACATGCCGCCCGCGGTCGCCCAGCAGATCACCACCGTCGCCCACGACACCTTCATGTCCGGCATGAGTCTGGCCAGCCTCGTCGCGGCCGGGGTCGCGGCCGTGGCGGTCCTCGTCGCCCTGCTGACGAAGCGCGGCGACAACGCGGACGCCGCGGGTGGCGGGGTGCACATCTGACGTCAGCCGCCGGGTGACCCGACGTCAATTCCACGCCCAGGACAGCCCCGCCGGAAGGTTCCGGCGGGGCTGTCGCCTATTCGGGTGGAGGGTGGCCCGCCCCCCTTCCGGCAGCCCTCAGCCGCAGGTCAGAGTGGTGGGACCGGGATCGCAGCACGCGCTCCCGGCACCGCACGACACGAACACCACCGACACCACCGACGCGACCGACACGACACACGGGGGCAGAACGAGATGACTCAGCCGCGCACCACCACGACGCCGGGCTTCACCGCCACCACCTTCCGCCGTACGGCCGGGACCGTCGGCGCCGCCGTCGGGGCGCTCACCCTCGCCGTCCTGCTGCCCCAGACCGGCACCGCCGCGCCGGCCGCCCCGGCCGCGCCGCCGCGCCTCGGGGCGTGCGCCGCGGGCGAGCTGTGCCTCTGGGCGAAGGACGACTTCAAGGGGGCCTGGCAGACCCACGAACTCTCCGGGACCGACATCGACAGTTGTGTGCCGCTCCCCGCGGGTACGAGCGCCCACTCCCTCGCCAACCGCACCGGACGGCCCGTGACGACCTACCAGTCCGACACCTGCGGGGAGACCGGGGAGTTCGAGACCTACCCCGGCACCGGCACCTGGCTGCCCAGCTCGCCGTACCGGGTGAGGGCCTTCAAGATCTGGGAGCGATGACCGGGCGCCGCCGTACGCCGGAGGGCGGCGGAACCGTCCAGGTCCCGCCGCCCTCCGTACGTACCGACTCCCCGAGGCTACGTACCGACTCCCCGCGCCCTCGGTCAGGCGTCGCCGCCCGCCGCGCCCGGGTCCGCCGCCGACGCGTCCAGGAGCTGGTAGCGGTCCACCGCCTGCTTCAGCGCCGAACGGTCGACCTTGCCCTCCCTGGCCAGCTCGGTCAGCACGCCCAGCACGATCGACTGCGCGTCGATGTGGAAGAAGCGGCGGGCCGCGCCCCGCGTGTCCGCGAAACCGAAGCCGTCCGCGCCCAGCGACTGGTACGTACCCGGCACCCAGCGCGCGATCTGGTCCGGCACGGAGCGCATCCAGTCGGAGACCGCCACGAACGGGCCCTGTGCGCCGGAGAGCTTCCGCGTCACGTACGGCACGCGCTGCTCCTCCTCCGGGTGCAGCAGATTGTGCTGCTCCACCTCCACCGCCTCACGGCGCAGCTCGTTCCAGGACGTCGCCGACCAGACGTCCGCCCGGACGTTCCACTCCTCGGCGAGGATCCGCTGCGCCTCGACCGCCCACGGCACGGCCACGCCGGACGCCATGATCTGCGCCGGGATCTCGCCCCGCTCGGCCCCCCGGTAGCGGTGGATGCCCTTGAGGATGCCGTCGACATCGGCGTCGGCGGGCTCGGCGGGGTGCTGGATCGGCTCGTTGTAGACCGTGAGGTAGTAGAAGATGTCCTCGCTGTCCGGGCCGTACATCCTGCGCAGACCGTCCCGGACGATGTGCGCGATCTCGAAGCCGAAGGCCGGGTCGTAGGCGACGCAGCCCGGGTTGGTCGAGGCCAGCAGATGCGAGTGGCCGTCGGCGTGCTGGAGCCCCTCGCCGGTCAGCGTCGTACGGCCGGCGGTGGCGCCCAGGACGAAACCGCGCGCGAGCTGGTCGGCCATCTGCCAGAACTGGTCGCCGGTCCGCTGGAAACCGAACATCGAGTAGAAGACGTAGACCGGGATCAGCGGCTCGCCGTGCGTGGCGTACGCGGAACCCGCCGCGATCAGCGACGCCGTACAGCCCGCCTCGGAGATGCCGTCGTGCAGCATCTGCCCGGTCGGCGACTCCTTGTACGCGAGCAGCAGCTCCCGGTCGACGGACTCGTACTGCTGGCCCAGCGGGTTGTAGATCTTGGCGCTCGGGAAGAACGAGTCCATCCCGAACGTGCGGTACTCGTCGGGCGCGATCAGCACGAAGCGCCTGCCGATCTCCTTGTCCCGCATCAGGTCCTTGAGCAGCCGGACGAACGCCATCGTGGTGGCGATCGACTGCTGGCCGGAGCCCTTCCTGACCGCCGCGTACGCCTTGTCGCCGGGGAGCGTCAGCGGCTTCGCCCGGATGACCCGGGTCGGTACGTACCCGCCCAGCGACCTGCGCCGGTCGTGCATGTACTGGATCTCCTCCGAGTCCCTGCCCGGGTGGTAGTACGGCGGCAGCCCGTCCTCCAACTGGCTGTCGGTGATCGGCAGGTGCAGCCGGTCCCGGAAGCCCTTGAGGTCGGCGACGGTGAGCTTCTTCATCTGGTGGGTCGCGTTGCGGCCCTCGAAGTTCGGCCCGAGCGTCCAGCCCTTGACGGTCTGCGCCAGGATCACCGTCGGCTGGCCCTGGTGGGCCTTGGCCGCCGCGTACGCCGCGAAGACCTTCCTGTGGTCGTGTCCGCCGCGCCCGAGGTGCAGGATCTGGTCGTCGGTCATGTTCTCGACCATGGCGCGCAGCCGCTGGTCGTCGCCGAAGAAGTGGTCGCGGATGTACGCGCCGGTCTCGGTGGCGTACGTCTGGAACTGCCCGTCCGGCGTGGTGTTCAGCCGGTTGACCAGCACACCGTCGCGGTCCTGGGCCAGCAGCGGGTCCCACGAGCGGTCCCAGACCAGTTTGATGACGTTCCAGCCCGCGCCGCGGAACTGGGACTCCAGCTCCTGGACGATCTTGCCGTTGCCGCGCACCGGGCCGTCGAGGCGCTGGAGGTTGCAGTTCACGACGAAGGTCAGATTGTCCAGGCCCTCACGGGCGGCGATGGAGAGCTGTCCCAGGGACTCGGGCTCGTCCATCTCGCCGTCGCCGAGATACGCCCACACGTGGGAGCCGGAGGTGTCGGCGATGCCGCGCGCCTCCATGTACCGGTTCATCCGGGCCTGGTAGATCGCGCCGAGCGGGCCGAGGCCCATCGAGACGGTCGGGAACTCCCAGAAGTCCGGCATCAGGCGCGGGTGCGGATAGCTGGACAGCCCGTACGGGGCCTTCGACTTCTCCTGGCGGAACGCGTCGAGCTGCGTCTCGCTGAGCCGGTCCAGCAGGAAGGCGCGGGCGTAGATACCGGGGGAGGCGTGGCCCTGGAAGAAGATCTGGTCGCCGCCGTCACCGCCGTCCTTGCCCCGGAAGAAGTGGTTGAAGCCCACGTCGTACAGGGAGGCGGAGGAGGCGAACGTGGCGATGTGGCCGCCGACGCCGATCCCCGGGCGCTGGGCGCGCGAGACCATGACCGCGGCGTTCCAGCGCGTCGCGTTGAGGATCTTGCGCTCGATCTCCTCGTTGCCCGGGAAGAACGGCTCGTCCTTGGTGGCGATGGTGTTGACGTAGTCCGTGCTGCGCATCTCGGGAACGGCGACACGCTTCTCCCGCGCGCGCTCGATCAGCCGGAGCATCAGATACCGGGCACGTTCACGGCCTCGCTCGTCGACAGCGGCGTCGAGTGAGTCGAGCCACTCCTGGGTCTCTTCGGGATCGAAGTCCGGGACCTGGCTGGGAAGGCCGCCAATGATGATCGGATTGCGATCGGATCCGGAAGCCACGCTTGTCCTTCGCTGGTCGGGAGGTGTCGTGCCCCGCACGCGAACGATGCGGTGCACGCCGTCGGGATACTGCTGCTACGCGGGGGTACGTACGCCGCATCCATCGTGTACCGCGACGACGGAAACGTCATCTCTACCGAGGGGTAACCCGGATTCCCCAGGAAATTCCTGGCTCCGGGGCCGCTCGGGGCCGGTTCTCGCGACGATCAAATCGCAACCTTACGCCCATCCCGTCCATCCGTTTCGTTCGGCCGTTCGGGCCGGATTGACGTACCGAAACGGCATAGCATGGCAAAGAAGGAGGAAACGTGTGGCCCAGGTCACGCGCGGTGGGGTCGAAGTGGCTGGAGATGCGTCGAAGGCGCCCGGAACGTCACCGTTTCGGCGGTCTCGGCGGCCGGGTACTTGCGCGATCCGCCCCGCCCGTGTGGACTACGGCCAATGCCCCGCGTACGCGCGCGGCCCGAAGCGTTTAATCGAAACATGATCAGGAGGCAATCCGTGAGCGCGACCGCGGACCACGCGGAGGAACGGACCAACCTTGCCGCACGGCTTGGGTTCGAACCCGGACAGGTGGTCCAGGAGATCGGTTACGACGACGACGTCGACCAGGATCTCCGCGAGTCCATCGAGGCCATCACCGGCCAGGATCTTGTCGACGAGGACTACGACGACGTGGCCGACGCCGTCGCTCTGTGGTTCCGTGACGAGGACGGCGACCTTACGGACGCGCTGGTGGACGCCATCGGTTTGATCGAGGACGGCGGAGTGATCTGGCTGCTGACGCCCAAGACCGGCCGTGACGGCTACGTCGAACCGAGCGACATCAACGAGGCGTCCCAGACCGCGGGCCTGTCCCAGACCAAGAGCATCAACGCGGGCAAGGACTGGACCGGCAGCCGGCTCGTCACGCCCAAGGCGGCGAAGAGCAAGCGCTGACCCCCGGCGCCGCCTCGGGCGCGCAATGAAGCGGCAGCCCCTGGTGCCACCACCGGTACCAGCAGCGCAGCCTTGAAGGCCCCCGCCGACCTCGTCGGCGGGGGCCCTTTTGCGTGTGTGCGTGATCTCGGGGCCACCGATCCCTTCGGGAGCCCTTTGCGTAGGCTCGGAGGTCCACCCGGCGTGTGGGCCGGATGCCGCCCCTGGCATCGGGACCGCCGCGCCGAGCCTTCGAAAGGACGTGCATCCATGGCGATCGAGGTCGGCACCCCTGCCCCGGACTTCGAGCTGAAGGACAACCACGGGCGGACCGTGCGGCTGTCCGACTTCCGCGGGGCCGACGCGGCCGGCGGCGCCAAGAACGTGGTGCTGCTCTTCTACCCCTTCGCCTTCACCGGTGTGTGCACCGGCGAGCTCTGCGCCCTGCGCGACGAGCTGCCCTCGTTCGTCAACGACGACACCCAGTTGCTCGCCGTCTCGAACGACTCCATCCACACCCTGCGGGTCTTCGCCGAGCAGGAGGGCCTGGAGTACCCGCTGCTGTCGGACTTCTGGCCGCACGGCAACGTTTCGCGCGCGTACGGCGTCTTCGACGAGGAGAAGGGGTGCGCGGTGCGCGGCACCTTCATCATCGACAAGGAGGGCGTCGTGCGCTGGAGCGTCGTCAACGCCCTGCCCGACGCCCGGGACCTCGACGAGTACGTCAAGGCCCTCGCGTCGCTCTGACGCGCACCCTGTTCTGACGCGACATCCCCGTATCGACCGCCGAAAACGCGCAAGGGCCGGGAACCGGTCACTAGGATCCAGTCGTTGATCGGATGCCAACGCTTCACACCATAGGGAGGACTCGTGGGAGTCAGCCTCAGCAAGGGCGGAAACGTCTCGCTGACCAAGGCCGCGCCCAACCTGACCGCGGTCACCGTGGGTCTGGGCTGGGACGCACGCAGCACCACCGGCAGTGACTTCGACCTCGACGCCAGCGCCCTGCTGACGAACGCCGAGGGCAAGGTCGCCATCGACGGGAACTTCATCTTCTTCAACAACCTCAAGAGCCCGGACGGCTCCGTCGAGCACACCGGTGACAACCTCACCGGTGAGGGCGAGGGCGACGACGAGGCGATCAAGGTCAATCTGGCCGCGGTCCCCGCCGACGTCGACAAGATCGTCTTCCCTGTCTCGATCTACGAGGCGGAGGGCCGTCAGCAGTCCTTCGGCCAGGTGCGCAACGCGTTCATCCGCGTCGTCAACCAGGCCGACAACAACGAGCTGGCGCGTTACGACCTGAGCGAGGACGCCTCGACGGAGACCGCGATGGTCTTCGGCGAGCTGTACCGCAACGGCGCGGAGTGGAAGTTCCGCGCCATCGGCCAGGGGTACGCCTCGGGTCTGCGCGGTATCGCCCAGGACTTCGGCGTCAACGTCTGAGCCGACCGTCCCTCCGTACCCCCGCCTCCGGCGCCGCACCTTCCGTGCGGCGCCGGACGCGTCCCCGGACCGGCCCGGACCGGCCCGGACCGGACCAGGTCCCCGCACCGGTCCCAGGTCCCGGGTTCGTACCGTCCCAGGTCCCGGGTTCGTACCGGTCCCGGAGAGTGGGTGCGCGGACACGGGCGGGGACGGCATGATCTCGGTACGGGCACGAACGGCATGACCGGGTACGGAACGGGCAGGACCTCAGGCGCGTCCCGCCTGTCAGCACGGCACGAACACCACCTCGGGGAGGACTCACCATCATGGGCGTCACACTCGCCAAGGGAGGCAATGTCTCCCTCTCCAAAGCCGCACCCAACCTCACCCAGGTGTTGGTCGGGCTCGGCTGGGACGCCCGCTCCACCACCGGAGCGGACTTCGACCTCGACGCCAGCGCGCTGCTCTGCCAGTCAGGGCGCGTGCTCGGGGACCAGTTCTTCATCTTCTACAACAACCTGACGAGCCCCGAAGGCTCCGTCCAGCACACCGGGGACAACCTGACCGGTGAGGGCGACGGCGACGACGAATCACTGATCGTCGATCTCCCCCAGGTCCCGGCCCACTGCGACAAGATCGTTTTCCCGGTGTCGATCCATGACGCCGACAATCGCGGCCAGACGTTCGGCCAGGTCGCCAACGCTTTCATCCGGGTCGTGAACCAGGCCGACGGCCAGGAACTCGCCCGTTACGACCTCAGCGAGGACGCCTCCACGGAGACGGCGATGATCTTCGGTGAGTTGTACCGGTACGGCGGTGAATGGAAGTTCCGGGCCGTGGGCCAGGGGTACGCGTCGGGCCTGCGGGGCATCGCTCTAGACTTCGGGGTCAACGTTTCGTAAAGCAGTACGCTGCGCGGGGGAAAACCCGTTAATCACCAGATGGGGTAGCCAGTGATCCTGAAAACCTTCGGCTGGTCGTTCGCCATCACGGCGATCGGCCTGGCCTTCGCGGCCTGGCAGTGGGGGTGGGAGGCGTTCGGGATCGTACTGATCCTGTCGGTCCTTGAGATCTCGCTGTCCTTCGACAACGCGGTCGTCAACGCCGGGATCCTGAAGAAGATGAATGCCTTCTGGCAGAAGATCTTCCTCACCATCGGCATCCTCATCGCCGTGTTCGGTATGCGACTGGTCTTCCCCGTCGTCATCGTCGCCATCAGTGCCAAGGTCGGGCCCATCGAGGCCGTCCAACTGGCGATGGACGATCCAGGCCGTTACGAGGACCTGGTCACCGACGCCCACCCGGCGATCGCCGCCTTCGGTGGCATGTTCCTGCTGATGATCTTCCTGGACTTCATCTTCGAGGACCGGGACATCAAGTGGCTCGCCTGGCTGGAGCGCCCGCTGGCCAAGCTCGGCAAGGTCGACATGCTGTCGGCCTGCGTCGCGCTGATCGTCCTGCTGGTCACGGCCATGACCTTCGCGACCAACGCGCACACCAGTACCGGGTACGCGGACAAGTCGGCCACCGTGCTGCTGGCAGGCATCGCCGGTCTCATCACCTATCTCGTCGTCGGCGGTCTCTCGGGCTACTTCGAGGACAAACTCGACGAGGAGGAGGAGCGCGAGCACGAGGAGGAGGAGAAGGCCAAGGCCGAGGGCAAGGAGGTCTCCGCGATCGGCCTGGCCGGCAAGGCGGCGTTCTTCCTCTTCCTGTACCTGGAGGTCCTGGACGCGTCCTTCTCCTTCGACGGCGTGATCGGTGCCTTCGCCATCACGAACCACATCTTCTGGATGGCGCTGGGCCTCGGCATCGGCGCGATGTACGTCCGTTCGCTGACGGTGTACCTGGTCCGTGAGGGCACCCTGGACGACTACGTCTACCTGGAGCACGGCGCGCACTACGCGATCGGTGCGCTGGCCGCGATCCTGCTCATCACCATCGAGCACTCCATCAACGAGATCATCACGGGTCTGGTCGGGGTCATTCTCATCGCGGCCTCCTTCTGGTCCTCCGTGCGCCGTAACAAGGCGCTCGAAGCGGAAGGCGGCGGCAAGGACGCCGACGGGGACAAGACGGCGCTCCACGTCTGAGCGCATGCTCCGGTGAGCCCTCCCGTGAGCCGGTGCTCAGGGGTGTGACACGGAGCGGATCCAGGGAACCCTGTTGAACGGGGCGGCCAAGAGGCGGGAGCCTACCGGCCGCCCCGTTCTGCCGTGCCGATATGACGGACTTTTGGCACGCGGGACGACGAGCAGGACGACGAGTGGACGACAGGAGTGGGGTGGGGGCATGGCCTTCTGGGACAACCTGTGGCAGGGGCAAAGGGCATCACAATTCGATTCGGGCAGCGCGTCCAACTCCATCGAGCTGACCAAGCGGCGCCCGACGATCTCGCTCTCCAAGCAGGGCGCGGCGACCGGTAACCTCCGGGTGAACCTCTCCTGGCAGATGCGCACCTCCGACATCGGGGGGCGCTCGCGCCAGAGCGGCAAGCTCCTGGGCAACCCGCTCAAGCTCTTCAAGCCCGAGGTGGTCCAGGCCCATACGCAGGGCGTGGTCAATGTCGACCTGGACCTCGGCTGCATGTACGAACTGATGGACGGCAGCAAGGGCGTCGTACAGCCCCTGGGCAACTTCCTCGGGGACCTCAACGACCCGCCGTACGTGAAGCTCAGCGGCGACGACCGGTTCGGGGCGGGCTCCGGGGAGACCGTCTATGTCAACCTCGACAACCGGGACGAGATAAAGCGCCTGCTGTTCTTCGTCTACATCTACGACCAGACGCCCGCGTTCAACCGTACGCGCGCGCATGTGACGCTCTACCCGAGCAACGGCCCGCGGATCGAGATCGACCTCGACGACGACGAGCCGCAGGCCCGGTCCTGTGCCGTCTTCTCGCTGCAGAACGTCAAGGGCGATCTGGTCGTCCGCCGCGAGGTGAAGTACGTGTACGGCTTCCAGGCCGAGTTGGACCGGCTGTACGGCTGGGGCCTCCAGTGGGGCCGCGGCTACAAGGCGAAGACCTGAGGAGAGGCGGCCTTGACCGGGAAGGACCGGTACGGGCGCCCCGGGCCGCGTGGACTGACCGACGGCGGTCCACCGGCCGGTGGACCGCCGTCGTGCGCCGCGCTACTGGCGGGCGAACTGCGGGCCCATCGGAGGCAGCCTGAAGTGCGGATCCGGGGCGGGCGCCGCCGCGGCGGCCGGCTGCGGATAGCCGTACGCGGGCTGCGGACGCGGCGCCGAGACGGGCTGCGGATAGCCGTAGGGCGGCTGGGCGGCGGGCAGGTCGGGCTGCGGATAGCCGTACGCGGAAGGCGGGACCGGGAGCGGCGGGAGCTGGGCCGCGGGCCGGGTGGCCTCCGTGGCGTCAGGCCCGGGGTGGAACACGGTGTCGGCGCCGGGGTCGGCGGCGATCGTGCCTTCCTCCGGTGCCTCCGCCCCGGCCGGCCCCTCCGTGTCGTCGACCGAGATGCCGAACGCGGTGGCGAGGCCGATCAGCCCGGTCGGATACCCCTGCCCCACGGCGCGGAACTTCCAGGAGTCCCCGCGCCGGTACAGCTCACCGCAGATGATCGCGGTCTCCTCGCCGGTCTCCGGCTGGACGTCGAAGACGGCCAGCGGCTCCCCGTCGGCCGCGCCCGCGTCGTACAGCATGATCCGCAGGTCGCTCACGTGCTGGAAGCTCGCGCCGTCCGAGGAGGCGGCCAGGACGACCTGTTCGACCGAGGGGTCGAGCGCGGTGAGGTCCGCCTCGACGGAGTCGGTCAGCCATTCGCCGACCTGCTTCTTGGGCAGCCTGCGCACCACCCCGGACGGATGCCTCGGCTGGTTGTAGAAGACGAAGTCCTCGTCGGACCTGACCCGGCCGCCGGAGCCGAGCAGCAGCGCCGAGGCGTCCACATCCGGGACCCCGGCGCCGGGAGACCAGCGCAGCACGGCCCGTACGGCCGTGGCGTCGAGGGGGACGTTCGAGCCCTTGAGCATCGCGTGCGTCATACCGGTCATCCTGCCTTCCCACCGCCCACGGGGACAACGTGGCGGCCCCTCCGCCACGTTCCGTACCGCCGGCCGTACGGCCGGTACGTCGGTGGAGCCACCGCGAAGCAGACGAGTTACCAGGATTTCATGCGCCCGGGGAACTCTTGACACCCGTCCATACGTACTATTACCGGCCACATGACCAACGGGCCATATTGGCGGTACGGGGGGTTTACATGCGTCATTTCGGGCATATCCCGCCCGCTGCCCGCAAGGGCCTGTTCCACCAGGAACCGTGCGAGTTCACCGCCGGGTCCCCCGCCAGGCTGCTCTCGGCCGCACTCGGGGCCACCCTCTACAGCCCGGCGACCCGGCCCCGGCTGGCGGACGACGTCCTGAAGCAGGCCGGGCGCGGAGTCGTCTCCATGGTGCTCTGCCTGGAGGATTCCATCCACGACGCCGAGGTCGAGGACGCCGAGGCCAACCTGGTGCGCCAGTTCGCCGACCTCGACGAGCGGGGCGCCGGGACACCGCTGCTCTTCATCCGCGTCCGCGAACCGGAGCAGATCCCCGACCTCGTCCGGCGCATGGGCGCCTCGGTCCGGCTGCTGTCCGGATTCGTACTCCCCAAGTTCACCGAGGAGCGCGGCACCGCCTTCCTGGAGGCCCTCGCCGAGGCGGAGGCCGCCTGCGGACGCACGCTCTACGCCATGCCCGTCCTCGAATCGCCCGAACTCCTCCACCTGGAGACCAGGACGGCGACGCTCACCGGCATCGCCAACGCCGTCGACAAGTACCGCGAACGGGTCCTCGCCCTGCGCCTGGGCGTCACCGACTTCTGCTCCGCGTACGGACTGCGCCGCTCGCCCGACATGACGGCGTACGACGTGCGGATCGTCGCCGGGGTCATCGCGGACGTCGTCAACGTCCTGGGCCGCGCCGACGGCACGGGCTTCACGATCACCGGCCCCGTCTGGGAGTACTTCCGGCTCCAGGAGCGCATGTTCAAGCCCCAGCTCCGCCGCAGCCCCTTCCTCGAAGGGCGCGCGGAGGAGCTGCGCACGGCCCTGATCGAGCACGACCTCGACGGCCTGCTGCGCGAGATCGAACTCGACCGCGCCAACGGCCTCATGGGCAAGACGTGCATCCACCCGTCGCACGTCCCGCCCGTACACGCGCTGTCGGTCGTCAGCCACGAGGAGTTCAGCGACGCCCAGGACATCCTGCGCCCCGAACGGGACGGCGGCGGGGTGCTGCGCTCCGCGTACACGAACAAGATGAACGAGGTGAAGCCGCACCGCGCCTGGGCCGAGCGCACCCTCCTGCGGGCCGAGGTCTTCGGCGTCGCCCGCGAGGACGTCGGCTTCGTGGAGCTGCTGACCGCCGGACTCGCGGAGTGAGCGGGCGGGAACGGACGCGCGGACCACGGAGCGCCGCCACGGAGACGCTCACGGGCACGGATACGACGACGTTCACGGATACGGGGAAGATCACGGACACGGAGGAGAACACCGGCATGGTCTGGTCGGGCACATGGGTCGCCGAGCGGCTGGGCATAGAGCTGACCGGCGACGACGGACTGCGGGACCTGCTCGGTCTCGCCCTGCGCCGCAACCCCAAGCGCGCCCACCTCCTCGTCTCGAACGTGCTGGGCAAGCACGTGCCGCAGAGCCCCGCCGTCGTCCACGGAACGGGCGTCCGGCTGGGGGAGCGGGTACGGGAGCTGCTGGGCGCGGACGTCGCGCGGGCGCTGGTGCTCGGTTACGCCGAGACCGCGACCGGGCTCGGTCACGCGGTCGCGGACGGCGTGCGCCACGCCCCGTACCTGCACTCCACACGCCGCGCCGTCGCGGGCGTCGCGCGCGCGGGCGGCTTCGAGGAGTCCCACTCGCACGCCACCTCCCACCTGCTGCTGCCCGAGGACCCCGGGCTGCTGGCCTCGGACGGGCCGCTGGTCCTCGTCGACGACGAGTTCTCCACCGGCAACACCGTCCTGAACACGATCCGCGCCCTGCACGACCGCTACCCCCGGCGCTGGTACGTGATCGTCGCGCTGGTCGACATGCGGTCACCGGCCGATCAGGGACGGCTCGCCGAGTTCGCCCGCGAGATCGGGGCGCGCGTCGACCTGGTCACCCTGGCCTCCGGTACGGTCCGGCTCCCGGACGGTGTCCTGGAGAAGGGCCAGGAGCTGGTGGCGCGCCACGAGGCACCGGTAGGGGACGCGGCGCCGGGCACGCCCGCGCCCACGCTCGACCCCCGGCCGTCCCGGGTCGCCCTGCGCTGGCCCGCCGGGGTCCCGGACGGCGGCCGGCACGGCTTCACCCCGGCCCACCGGGCGGAGCTGGAGGCGGCGCTGCCCGCGATGGCCCGCGACCTCGCGGCCGGCCTTGGCGGGGCCCGGCGCGTCCTCGTCCTCGGCTTCGAGGAGCTGATGTACGCGCCGCTGCGGCTGGCCGTGGAACTGGAGCGTACGTACGGAGCCGGAGCCGGAGCCGGAGACGGAGACAGGGACGCGGGGCCGGAGGCACGCCCGGAGGTGCGGTACTCCACCACGACGCGCTCGCCCGTGCTGGCCGTGGACGACCCCGGCTACGCGATACGCAGCCGCCTCGTCTTCCCGGCCCACGACACCGCGGCGGACGACGGCGGCGACCGGTACGCGTACAACGTCGCGGGCGGCGGCTTCGACGCCGTCGTCGCGGTGGTCGACTCCGTCGCCGACACCGCCGCGCTGCACGCCCCCGACGGCCTGCTGGCCCGCCTCGCCGAGCACACGCCCCGCGTGCTCCTGGCGGTCGTCCCCTCGTACATCCCCTCCCACAGCTCAGAGACGCCCAGCCCGGAGACGCCCAGCCCGGAGACGTACCTCTCAGAACGACAGGACCCCCTCATGCCGGCCGAACCCCTCCGGGGCCCCGCCTTCTCCTCGTACGCGCCCGAGGACGTCGGCTGGCTCCTCCAGGACCTCTCCGACGTCGAGCTGGAGGCCCCGACCGAGGAGCGCGAAGAGGCCATCCAGAGCGGGGGCGCGCACTACGCCGAGTCCCTGCCCGTGGAGTACCAGCCGAGCGAGCGGTACCAGGAGCTGTACGCCGCCGCGCTGGAGACCTCGGCCGCCCGGGTCGCCCGCGCCGTCGGCACGGTCACCGAGACCGTCCTCGCCGAACGCTCACCCCGCCCCGTACTGGTCTCGCTGGCCCGCGCCGGCACACCCGTCGGCGTCCTGATGCGCCGCTGGGCCCGGCACCGCCACGGCCTGGACCTGCCGCACTACGCCGTCTCCATCGTGCGCGGCCGGGGCATCGACGCCAACGCCCTGCGCTGGCTCGCCGCCCACCACGACCCGGCCGACGTGGTCTTCGTCGACGGCTGGACCGGCAAGGGCGCCATCACCCGCGAACTGGCCGACGCCCTGGCCGGGTTCGACGGCTTCGACCCGGAGATCGCCGTCCTCGCCGACCCGGGCGGCTGCGTACGGACGTACGGCACCCGCGAGGACTTCCTCGTCCCCTCCGCCTGCCTCAACTCCACGGTCTCCGGGCTGATATCCCGTACGGTGCTCCGCGCCGACCTGGTCGGCCCGGACGACTTCCACGGCGCGAAGTACTACCGGGAGCTCGCCGGGGCCGATGTCTCGGAGCACTTCCTCGACACCGTCGCGGCCCGCTTCGACGAGGTCGCGGACGCCGTCGACGCCGAGGTCAAGGACCTCCTCGCCGCGGACCGCGCCCCCACCTGGGAGGGGTGGGCGGCCGTCGAGCGGATCAGCGAGGAGTACGGCATCCACGACGTGAACCTGGTCAAGCCGGGCGTCGGCGAGACCACCCGCGTCCTGCTGCGCCGCGTCCCCTGGAAGATCCTCGCGCAGCGCGGCGCGGGCGCCGACCTCGACCATGTGCGGCTGCTGGCCGAGCAGCGCGGGGTGCCCGTCGAAGAGGTCGACGGCCTTCCGTACACCTGCGTCGGGCTGATCCACCCCCAGTACACGCGGGGCGCGACCGGCGCCGACGGCAAGGCGGTGGCCACCCCGTGACCGCCACCGCCCCGGGCACCCCGGTCCTGGTCGCCAGCGACCTGGACCGCACCCTCATCTACTCCGCCGCCGCCCTCCAGCTCCCGATGTCGGACGCCCAGGCGCCCCGGCTGCTCTGCGTCGAGGTCTACGAGAGCCGGCCGCTGTCGTATCTGACGGAGACGGCCGCGGCGCTCCTCGACCGGCTCGCCCGCACCACCGTCTTCGTACCGACGACGACCCGTACCCGCGAGCAGTACGGCCGGATCCATCTGCCGGGCCCCGCGCCGAAGTTCGCGATCTGCGCCAACGGCGGGCATCTCCTGGTCGACGGTGTCTCCGACCCGCGGTGGCAGGCCGAGGTGGCGGAGCGGCTGGCCGCCGAGTGCGCGCCGCTCGCCGAGGTCCGCGCGCATCTGAACGCGACCGCCGACCCGGCGTGGCTCCTCAAGGAGCGGGTCGCCGAGGACCTGTTCGCCTATCTGGTCGTCGAACGCGCGCTGCTGCCCGAGGGCTGGGTGAAGGAGCTGGCCGGCTGGGCGGGGGAGCGCGGCTGGACGGTCTCGCTCCAGGGCCGCAAGATCTACGCCGTACCGCGCCCGCTCACCAAGAGCGCGGCCATGCGGGAGGTGGCCCGCAGGAGCGGTGCCGGGCTCACCCTGGCCGCCGGTGACTCGCTGCTCGACGCGGACCTGCTGCTGGCCGCCGACCGCGCGTGGCGCCCCGGCCACGGCGAACTGGCCGAAGCGGACTGGCGCGCCCCGCACGTCGACGTACTCCCGCACACGGGTGTCGCGGCGGGCGAGGAGATCCTGCGCCGCCTGCTGGACGCCGCTTCCTGACGGCCTCAGCCGCAGCAGCCGCCCCCGCAGCAGCCGCCGCCCCCTCCGCCACCGGCGGCGGGGGCCGGGGCGCCGCCCTTGGCGGTGCCGCCGACCGCGACGGTGGAGAGCAGCTTCACGGTGTCGGCGTGCCCCTCGGGGCAGGACGCGGGCGCCCCGGACTCCGCCATCGGGCGGCTGAGTTCGAAGGTGTCACCACAGGAGCGGCAGCGGTACTCGTAGCGAGGCATACGCCTCAGATTATCCGACGCGCAGCCGCCCCCGGGCGCTGTCGTCCATGGCCCTGCGCCGCTGTTCACGCTCCGCCTCCTCCGGGTGGCGGGCCCGCCAGTACGGGTTCTCGTGCGGGAGGCTGCCGCTGACTCTGCCGTACATCCCGAAGAACATCAGCAGCAGCCCGACGACAAAGCTGAAGAGCACGTTCTGGAGATGGAAGGCGAGGAAGTTGTAACTGGTGTCCAGCAGCGCCAGATTGACGAAACCGCTGAGGATGAAGAGGACACCGAGGACCATGTTGACGGTCGACGCGGTGTTCCCGCCGATCACCATGCCGGCCAGCAGCAGCACCCCGACGCAGATGGACAGGACGCTCAGCGTGCCGTTGGCGTTGAGCCCCGCGACCTGCTGGCCGCCCGTACCGAAGAAGCCGATCCGGTCCATCAGCCCGAGGATCCCGAAGGCGATCAGGGCCAGCCCCATCAGCCCGGCGCCGACACGGTAGACCTGGTTGAGCCGGTGGTCCAGCGGAAGCTGCTGGTCGAGCCTGACGCGCCGCCGGTGGGTGCCTCGCCGACGGGTGGACCGGCGGCCGGCTCCTCGGTTGCGGGGGACGGCGCCGGGGGAGTGGCGGATCGCTGGGCTGGCCATGGGCGGCCTCCTTCGGGGGCGGCACGCAGGTGGTACGTACGTATCCGTGGGTATCCATGCGTATTCGTGCGTATCCGTACGTTTCCCCATGGTCCGCCCGCCGGGACGGCCCGACAACTCGACGGTCCGGACGGTCCCGGCGGGCGGCCCTGATGCCGCCCGCCCGGCCCAGCCGCCCTGAAGCGTGCTTGAGGTCCTCCGAGGACTACCGGGTCCTGAAGCGGCGGAAGAGGTTTCGGGCCACGTGCACTCCCGGGCCGCCGAAGCCGACGATGTCGACGCGCCCGTCACCGGTGATGTCGGCGAGGAAGCGCGGGTGGCGGTCGACCCGCCAGCCGCCCGCGTCCTCGTTGTACCCGAACCCGCGGCACACCATCTGGGCCTGCTCGAACGTGCCGTCGCCGCGGCCGTGCGACACCCAGACCCCTTCGTCGCCGAAGCCGATGATGTCCGGGGTGCCGTCGCCGGTGATGTCGGCGAGGAGCCGCAGGTGCTTCCCGCTGGTCCACCGCTGGGCGAGCCCGAAGTCGTTCAGGACGAGCTTCGAGGGTTCGAACGTGCCGTCGCCGCGTCCGCGGGAGACGACGACGCCCTGCGGGCCGAACCCGACGATGTCCGGTACGCCGTTCCCCGTGGTCCCGACCAGGAACCGGGGGTGCTCCTCGACCGAGGTCCACCCCTGGTCGACCCCGAAGTCCCCGAGGACGTACAGAGGGTCGGCGAACGTCCCGTCCTCGTCCTGGAGCGATACCCAGACGCCGTCGTCGTGGCAGCCGACGATGTCGAGCCTGCCGTCCCCGGTGGTGTCGACGAGGAAGCGGGGATGCTTGCCGACCAGCCAACCGCCCGCCTTCTCGCTGTGCCCGAAAGCCCGGAGAACGGGTTCATCGGCGAGCGGCGCGTACGTTCCGTCCTCGTCCTGGAGCGACATCCAGACGCCGTCGTCGTGGCAGCCGACGATGTCGAGCCTGCCGTCCCCGGTGGTGTCGACGAGGAAGCGGGGATGCTTCTCGGTAAGCCACCCGCCGGCCTGCCCGCCCTGTCCGAACGCCCTGAGGACCAGCTCGCCGCCCGCGGGCGCGAAGGTCCCCTCCTCGTCCTGCCGGGACACCCGGACACCGTCGGCGGAGAGCATGACGACATCAGGCCTGCCGTCGCCCGTCGTGTCCACGAGGGTCCACAGGTCCGCCGGCCCCGGGGAGGGCACCGGCCGGTGCAGGACGCGCTCGTCGTCGAACGTCCCGTCGCCCCTGCTGGACGACGTCACAAGTCCCTTCGCGGGTTCGAACCCTACGATGTCCGCCCGCCCCGCTCCCGTGGTGTCGGCGAGGAACCGCGCCCCGGCCCCGGCCCACCAGGCCGGTTGCCCACCGGGAGAGGGGCGGGACCCGTCGGCTTTCCACCCACCGGCGTCCTGGTCGCTCCCGAACCGCTCGGCGACGAGCAGGACGTCGCTGAAGGAGGGCGTCGCGTCGGGTGCCGGCCGCAGCGCGGTCGAGTGGACCAGCCGCCAGGACCGGCGGCCGTTCCAGTGGGTCAGTGGTGCCCAGCGCAGTACGGGGTCGCTGGTGCGCTCGGGCTCGGCCGGGACGAACCGCCACCGCTGGCTCTCCGTGTGGTCGTCGTACTCGCGCAGGACGATGCGGGGGTCGTCCTCGCCGGGGTCGGCGAGGTCGAGGACGGAGCCGTCGGCCGCGCCCTCGATGAAGTAGAGGTCCGCTTCGCCCTCGACGGGGACGACATGCCACTGCTGGCCCTTCCTGCCGGCGGCGGCATCCCACTGGCGGACGCCGCGGTCCGCGGCGGCGGGGTTGTCGAGCACCTTGCCGCTGACCGCGTTGCGGATCACATAGACCCCGTCGTCCTGCGCGGCCTCTACGGGGGTGAGCTGCCACTGCTCCGGACTCGGGCCGCCATCGGGGAAGTCACGGGCGACGAGCGCCCCGTCCGCGCCGGGCGCGGCCTTGGCGCCGAGGGTCTTCCCCGTGGCGGCGTTGACGATCTCCAGCTTCAGTTCTTCCGTGGGCACGGGCATCGTGGTGCCTCTTCCAGGCGGTGCGGGCGTGGGCTCGGGAAAGGTGCGGCCCGGGAAAGGTACGGGCTCGGGACGGGTGCGGTGCGGCGGTGGCCGCTGATCACGTGAAGACGTGGTGGTAGGGGACGTTCCACTCGCTGGGCAGCCGCGGGTAGAACGTGTTGATGACCGTCCCGGTGAAGTCCCCGCCCCAGTTGTAGGTGAGACGTACTTCGCTGTCGGCCGTCACCGCGTGGTCCTTGAACCCGAGGATGGCGTCGGGGTGGGTGATCGGTACGAAGGTGATCCCGCCCCACGGCGTCACCGTGACGATCCAGAGCTGGGTGTCCTCGGCCGCGCCGTTCTTCCCGCGCCACTTGGCGCCGACCTTGCCGGGGAGGCCGACCTGGACGGTGTCGGCCGTGCTCTTCGGCGCCTCCTGGTGGGCGGTGACGCGCCTGCGCTGCGGCTTCGGCGCGCCGTCGTCGCCGCGTCCGCCGTCGGCCTCGCCGGCAGCGGCGGGCTTGGGCGACACCTGGCCCGCGGCGCTTTCGAGGAAGTACAGCGGTCGCTGCCCGAAGAAGCCACCGGGGGTGATGTACCAGAGGTGGCCCTGCGCCTCCTTGGTGGCCGGGTCGAGGGCGGTGGCCAGCTTGACCCCCTTGTCGTGGCTCTCCTCCTTCAGCTCGGCGGGCCGCAGATAGCCGCCGTTGAAGGCGTGGGCGAGCATGACCGGACGATTCTCGACCAGTGCCGCCACGATTGCGTTGTCGTAGCTGTTCACCGCCACCGGTCCGCCGACCACCAAATTCGCCATAGCCGTGCGTTCTTGGGTGTACATCGCGGAAACCTCACCTGTTCTTGATATGGAGAACAACGCGTCGGGCGCTCAGTGCAGTGGTTTATCACGCGGCATTGCCGCAAGCCCAACCGCTCTCGATCGAAACGACTCCGAAAGCGAATGAATGACCGAGTCAAATGCCATCAAAAACGGCAAAGACCCAGGTCAAAGCACTCGAAGGTGGGGATTCCGGAAGGTTGTCGATCGTGTGAACGGCAATGGCCAGAGCTTTCATTCATCTGATGTGAGGGTAGCCGGTCAACCTTGATCACCCGATTGAGCGTGATGCTCGCAAGTGTCTTCTCCGGCAATGGAGCCCGTGATAGCTTCGATTTTCGGAACGTGTGCAGATTCCTGTTTCCACTTCACCGAGCGCGGTTCGACCGGATCAGTCTGAGGACAGAAATTGCCTTCCCACGCGTACAACCTGGAACGGGCCAAGCGCCAGCCGCTGACCAAGAAGAACCTGCGGGAACTCAACATCGAGCAGACCTGGAAGTCGATCCTGGACCACCCGGACCTGGTCTACGTCGACGACTACGGGGTGCGGCACAGGCCCGTCGGGTTCTCCGTGAACAAGTCGACATTCGGCTCTTTCCCCGGGTCCGCGACCCAACTGGGCTGGCTCGCCTACATGAACCTCGGGGAGCCGCTGATCGAGGAGCGGCGCAACATCCATCAGCCCCCGCCCGACACGTTCTCCTCGCGTGCCTACGTCAACCGCAGCCAGACGTCCCCGATGACCTTCACCGACTCGGTCGATTTCACCGTGTCGAACGGGGTCACGTGGTCGCTCCAAGGGGACGCCCGGCTCACCTTCGGCGGCAGCGTCAGTGCGTCGCTCCAGTTGCAGCTCCAGAATCAGCTCCGGATGGACCTCCAGACGCAGCTCCAGACGCAGCTCAAGAACGACGTGGCGAACAAGAACGCCAACACCGTGACCAACAAGAACAGCAAGGACAGCATCGGGGTGGACAACGCCAACACCACCGAGACGGCCATGACGAACTCCGCGTCGAACTCCGCATCGAACGCGGTGACGAACTCGGTGGCGTTCACGACCCAGGGCAGCGCCACCGGCAACGCGGCGCTCAACGCTCAGTTGGCGCTGGGCATCACGGCCTCTGTCGGTGGCTCCCTGACCACCAGTTGGGCCTCGAAATCGCAGATCTCCGGCACGGTCCCGCCGGGCTCCCGCGTGGAGACGATCGTCTCGCAGCGGCGTACCCGCAAGCAGTACTCCTACGAGATCCCGGTGACCTTCTCCGGGCTGCTCGCGGTGAACTACGACGTGCCGGTGGCGGTCCTGTCTCCCCCGCAGCCCGGGGACTACCCCGGCCTCGCCCCGTTGGTCGCCCGCGACATCGGCGATCTCGACCTGGCGGGCGGCGGCTTCCGCATGAAGGGGCTGGCGGAGGTCGTTTCCGCCCTGGAGGTCCACCACACGATGTTCGACGGCGAGAGCTTCGCCGACAGCCAACGAGAGCTGCACAAGCAGCCTTGACCGGGCGGGCGGCGCCGCCACGACCACGACGATCAGGGGTGACCACCATGGTGTTCGACAACATCTTCGGCTTCGCGGGCAGGGGCGCGGGACTCTTCTCGGTGACCACCGACGGCGCCAGACCGCAGCCGGGAACGGGCGTCGACTTCGAGGACGCCGACGACGACACATACGACGACACGAGCACGAGCCTGTTCAACAGCGCGATCCACGGGGCTTCCTCCCGCGCGAAGATCGTGCAGGAGCAGTCGCCCGAAGCCCGGGCCATCCTGGGCTTCCTCGGCTCCTTCATCCAGACCACCCAGGCATCGGCCGGCGCGCAGGCCCAGTACGCGCAGAATCCCGGCTCCGTGTCCACGGCGGCATCCGCCGGCATGCGGGAGTCGAGTGCGACGGTGACGGAACACAGCGGCCTCCAGAGGGACGAGGACCTGGAGAACAAGCCGAAGAAGAGCGACTACACCCAGGCCCCCAAGGCCCCGGAGACGCCGAAGGCCTCCAAGCCGGCCGCCGAGGAGCCCTCCGGCTCTCAGTAGTTCCCGGCTTCCGAGGGGGGCAGGGGCGAGTCCGCCCCTGCCCCCCTCACGCATCACACCGGAAGCAACTGCCACTGCCGGTCCCGGTGGTCGCCCTCCGCCCCGTGCTGCTTGATCACCGTACGGGCGTTGGTGTCGACCCGCAGAAGCAGACCGCTGTTCCGGTTCGCGATCTCGTACACCCGCTGCGAGCCGCTCGTGGAGCCCACCGGGATCAGCCTCCACTGCTGGTGACGTGCGGCACCACCTTCATAGGCGCGCTGCGCGACCACCGCCCCGGCCGCCTCCTGCGCGCCGACGACCTCCAGGACCCGGCCGCTGCGCACGTTCTCGATCGTGTACAGGACGTCGCCGTTGTCCTGGCCGGCCACGACCAGCCGCCACCGCTGGTGAGCCCTGGGGGCGGCGAGTGCCTGGTGGATCTCGGCCCCGTCCTTGGTGGACTCACGCAGGACCGCCATCCGCAGCTTGCTCCGGACGTTGGCCCAGGAGACCACCGTGCCCGAATCGGGCAGCCCGGCCATCCTCGCCGAGGCGATCTTCCGCACCCGGTGGTTGACGTGGTCCGTGATGTAGAGAGCGTCGACGCAGTCCACGGCGAGCCCGAACGGGCTGTTCAGCCGGGCCGAGGCCGCCGGGCCGTCGTCTCCGTCGAAGCCCGCGGTGCCTGTGCCGGCGACGGTGCTGATCTTCCCGTCGGTGGTGATCTTCCGGACCCGGTGGTTGTTGTGGTCGGAGATGTAGAGGGTGTCGGCGCTGTCCACTGCTACCGCCAACGGGACGTTCAACCGGGCAGCGGTGGCCGGTCCGTCGTCTCCGCCGAAGCCCGCGGTGCCTGTGCCGGCGACGGTGCTGATCTTCCCGTCGGTGGTGATCTTCCGGATGCGGTGGTTGTTGGAATCGGCGATGTAGAGGTTGCCCGCGCTGTCCACCGCCACCCCTCGCGGGTTCCGGAGCTGGGCTGAACCCGCAGTTCCGCCGTCTCCGCCGAAGCCCGCGACCCCGCTCCCTGCGACGGTGCTGATCTTCCCGTCGGTGGTGATCTTCCGGACCCGGTGGTTGTGGTAGTCGGCGACGTAGAGGGTGTCGGCACTGTCCACCGCCACCCCCACCGGGAGGTTCAGCCGAGCAGCGGTGGCCGTTCCGCCGTCTCCGCCGAAGCCCGCGACCCCGCTCCCTGCGACGGTGCTGATCTTCCCGTCGGTGGTGATCTTCCGGATGCGGTGGTTGTTGGAATCGGCGATGTAGAGGTTGCCCGCACTGTCCACCGCCATCCCGCGCGGGCAGTTCATCTGGGCCGAGACAGCAGGGCCGTTGTCACCTCGGTAGCCGGCCCCGCTCCCCGCGACGGTGCTGATCTTCCCGTCGGTGGTGATCTTCCGGACCCGGTGGTTGTGGTAGTCGGCGACGTAGAGAGTGCCGGTGCTGTCCACCGCGATCCCGATCGGGCGGTTCAACTGAGCCGAAACGGCGGGCTCGTTGTCCCCCGCGAATCCCGCGACCCCGGTCCCCGCGACCGTACTGATCGGAGGGGCGGAGTTCTCGCCATCTGTGGCTGCCGCGTGGGCAGTGCTCATCGTCATCCCTTCACCGTTCACTGACCGCCGCTACAAGCGGTTGTCGAATGGTTCCAGAAAGTCACAGGAGTGGTCGGGTTGGCAAGATCACTCCCGGGTGATCCTTGTGGAGCACGTTGACGAGACGTCAACGAGCGTCGCCGGTACGGAGCGAGTGGAGCGGGAGCGGTGCACCGGGCGTCGCGAACCTCGCCCCACCGGCGGACGGCGCCATGTGCCGGACAGAGGTCCTAACCGCCCTGCCCGCCGCCGCGCTCCTCACGGATCTCCGAGACCACCTGGGCCACCCGGTGCCGTACCGCCTCGGTCTCGGTCAGGAAGTGCCAGTAGTCCGGGTGGCGGCCCTCCAGCGAGGACACCGCCCGGTCCAGCCGCGCCACGGAGTCGTCCAGCGGGCGGGCGTGCCGGGGCTCGGGGGTGGTCCGGCCCGACATGGCCAGGCGCTGCGCGTCCCGGATCGCGAACCGTGTGCGGTCGATCTCCTGCTGCGGGTCCTTCGACACCGCGTTCAGCCGCTGGAGCCGGTCACCGGCGGCGGAGACCGCCTCGTCCGTACCGTTGAGCAGCGCCCGCGCCGTACTGAGCAGCGACGTCGCGTCCGCCCATCGCTGCTCCTCACGGGCCTTCGCCGCCTCCGCGAGCTTCTCCTCCGCCTGCCGTACGCTGCCCGCCGCCTGGTCGGGGACCTGCTGGAGGTCCTGCCAGCACGCCGCGGCGAACCGTCTGCGCAGTTCGCTGAGCACCGGGTCCACCGTTCCGGCGCGGGTGGTGAGGGCCTGCGCGCGAGTACGCAGCGACACCAGCCGCCGGTCGATCTCCCGGGCCCGCTCGGGCAGCCGCTCGGCCTCGGACCGTACGGACTCGGCGTCCCGCTTGACCCGGTCCGCGCGCTGAAGGGTCTCCGCGACGCCGTGCCGGCCCGCGCCCTGGTTGAGCATGGTGAGGTCGGGGGCGAGCGAGGCGAGGCGGGCCGCCAGGTCGTCGGCGCGCAGCCCGGCCTCCCGTACCGCGTCGAGCGCGTTGCTCGCCGCCAGCAGCGCCTGCCGGGCCCGCTCCACGGCGGGCGCCAGCCGCGCGAGCTGCGTCTCCGCCTTGTCGAGCAGCGGCCCGAGCCCCCGCTCGAACCGGTCGAGATCGCCCTTGACCCGGTCCAGCTCCTGCTTGGCCTTGGTGAGGTCACCGCGCGCCTTCGAGGCGGCCGACGGCTCCAGATCGTCCTTGTCCAGGTCGTGGGCGTCCACGGCGCTGATGTAGCCGTGGCTCACCTCGTCGATCCGCTGCCCCAGCGCGGCGAAGTCGTCCACGGCCTTGCGGGCGCCCGGCGAGCTGTCCACCGCCGTGATCGTCTCTATGGAGATCCGCAGATCGCGCTGGGCCGTGTCCAGCTCGTAGAAGGAGGCAGCGGCGGCGTCCTTCGCCGCCTGCGCGTCGGCCCGCAGACTCTCGCCACGACCGCCGAACCAGCGCCGCGTACCCCCACCCGCGAAGGCCCCGGGCACGGCCGCCACCAGCAGCGGCAACGGCAGCAGGACCAGCGTCACCGCGTCCCTGAGGCCCGCGAGCGCACCACGCCCCGCACGCCCCGTACCACCCTCCGCCGATCCACCGGCGCCACTGACGGCACGTGCGTTGGCTCCTGCGTACGGCCGCGCGTGTGTCGCCGTCACATCACTCTCCTGTGCCGAGTTCGCCCTGCCCTCGTTCATTCTCCCACCTGGTAATGACGAACACACGGGCCGGTTAGTTCGCGCTCAGGACCGCGACCTTGGTTTGTGACCTGGTCCCCTGGGCCATGTACGCTGTTCCCTCATCCACGGGTGCGTAGCTCAGGGGTAGAGCGCTGCTCTTACAAAGCAGATGTCGGCGGTTCGAAACCGTCCGCGCCCACAGCGGTAATGAGCAGGTGAGAGGGCCCTCGATCGACACCGGTCGGGGGCCCTCTTGTGATCGAATGCCACTAAGAACGCACATCCCCCTTCTCCGGGACACGCTCTTCCGTATCGCCGACACGATCCCCGCTGCCCGAGGGGCGAGCCCGGAGTTCGGAGCCCCAGTACTGCGGCTCTCCGCAGCCGCAGGAGCACGTGCCCGGGGCGCCTGTGGTCAGGTCGGCGTCCGTGATCGGCGGGCCGTGCCACAGCAGGGTGATGCCGTGCTCGTCGCAGCGCGCGGCCTGGTCGTCCTCGTGCGGGAAGTCGTGGCCGCCTCCGGGGCACCTCGTCACCGGACGTCCTGCGCGGCGGCGAGGATGTCGGCCTGGTCGTCCTCGCCGAACGTCGTCTCCGTGTGTCCGCCGGCAAGCGCGATCCGGCGCTGGTACTCGGCCCGGTCGCCGTGGCGGGTGAGGCGGTCCCAGTGGTGCACCAGGCAGATCAGGGTGCGATCCGGCGCCAGCTCGGACACCTCCGTCATGAACGCGATCAGCTCGTCGAAGCGCGGCCGGTCGTGGTCGGTGAGGGCCTGGTCCCCGAGGTCGACCCAGCTGCCTGCGATCTCCCAACTCTTGCGCGCCGCCCAGTTCTGGCAGCCCTCCAGCCGGAGATCGAGGGTGCCGCGGGCGCGCGGGCTGGCGTGGCGGTCGTAGATGAACACGAGCGGCGGGGGCTCGGTACTGCTGTCCGACATGGTCGACTCCATGTGCTCGTAGGTGAGTAGAGCCATGGTGGGAGCACGGGAAGGCCCCGGCTATCACGAGATGGTGATAGTCGGGGCCAAGGTCTAACGGAGTGTCAGGCGCCCAGCCAGGAGCCGTACGACAGGAAGCTGTCGGGGAGTTGGCGCTTCGCGGCCTCCAGGCCCGAGTAGGTCTCACGGACCGTCGCGTGATGCCTTGCCTGCTGCGGAGCCGCCTTGCGCGCGGCCAACAAGTTGGCGAACGCCGCGTCCAGGTCACCCGTCCACATCTGCGCCCGCGCAAGTTCGGCGTGGTGGTGGCTGCGCCGGGAGGCCGGCCAGCCGCGGGGCATCGCGATGGACCGGCCGACCCGGGCCGCGTCCTCGTACTGGTCCAGCTCGGCGGCCACCGATACCCGGTGTACGGCTACGTTGGTCGGCCCGAAAGACAACCAGTGCACGTCCGCCGCCTCGCCGGTGATCGACGCGATCTCCGCCGCCTGGTCCAGGTGGACATCCGCGCGGCTCTTGTCCTGCGCCCGGCCGGCCATGACAGCGGCGCCCAGGTGGAGCTGTCCGGTTACGACATCCCGCTCCCGTCCCGCATCGGCCTGTTCCAGCGTCGACAGTCCGAGGGTCACCAGACGTTCGCCCGTGCGGTACTGCCCGTCCCGCAGGTAGGTCAGGGCCCGCATGTACCGGTACATGCCACCCACCACCGCGTCCGAGCCGCGTTGCGCGGCCCAGTCCATGCGCGACAGAGCGATGGCCGCCAGGTCGCCGAACCCCAGCTTCGCCGCGACGTCGTACGCCGTGCGGTAGGTGCTGGCCAGCAGCAGCCAGCTCTCCGTGGTGTCAGCCGTATGCGCGGCAGTCGTCACCTCCTGGATCAGGCCGGCTACCTGTCCCGCAGCACGTTTGATGTCTCCCGCTCGGACGATGACGAGGAGTTCCTGGGCGTCGTCGTGCAGGAGCTGCTGTGCGCGAGGGGCGATGTCCGGATCCGCACCGAGGTCGTAGACGTCCAACGATTCGCGGATCGGCCTTATCAAGACGTCCAGTTCGTCAGCGCGCAACTCGGTCAGGTACGGCTGCCCGGTGATGCTCGCGACCTCCACCCGCATTGCGCGGGCGAGGCTGGCGATGACGTGAGGGCTGGCGGGCAGGACGCCCTGTTCGGTCTTGGTGAGGGTGCTGTAGGGGACCTGCGATAGGTCGGACAGGGCGCGTTGGGTGAGGTGGCGCTCCTGGCGGAGGCGTTTGATGCGTGCGCCGGTGTGGTCATGCGGCAGAGCATGCATACTGAACTCCGTTCTGACTCGACACCAGAACGGTACCCCCGGTCGGCTCCGGGATATACGAATGCGCCCCCTGCCCAGCCCGTTGAGGGCCAGGCAGGGGGCGCGGTCATGCCCAGGGGCTGAGGTCCAGCTCTGGTGGGGGGCTCGGGCACCGGATCACCCTCAGGGGCGACCCTGCGGCCCCACTTCACCAGGGCCACCAGGTAGTACGTCTGGATCCGGCCCACAGGACCCCTACGGCGATCGCCACCCAGATGCGCGCCGAGCCGGAAGCCGTCGGGTACCGGGTGATGGCGATCGTGTACGCGGCGCCCCACAGGCCGGCCGTTCCGGCGAGCGCCGATGTCGGCGGTTCGAAACCGTCCGCGCCCACCAGCCCGGAGACCCCCGGCCGATCACGGTCGGGAGCCTCCGGCATGGCCGCCCGGCGGCAGGCGCGCGGTGGCAGGTGCGCGGTGGTGGTGTCACCGGTCGGGTTTCACCGGTCGAGTTTCTCCGCGACGCGGGTGCGCAGAAGCTCGTACTCCGGCACGAGGCGGCGCCACTCGGCCACCGGCGGGCGGGGGACGACGGTGCCCCCGGTGACGATCTCCTCCGGCCGGAACTGCTCCCGGGTGAGGTCTATCTCGATCCCCATGCCCAGCCGGTTCCACCAGTGGTAGTCCGTGCGCTCGCCGTTGACATGGACCTCTCCGCGGATCAGCTCACCGCCCAGCAGGTCGTTCAGGACCATGGCGGTCACTCCGCACTGGTCCCTGGCCGGGTTGTCCGGGGTCCAGCGCGCGCGGAACTCCGGGGTGCAGGTCTCGGCGCTCCAACTGCCGCGGACGGCGTGCTCGATGTCGGTGAGAAGCCACGGTGTTGTCATGGCGGTCATCCTGGCAGCGGGCACTGACAATCACCGGCTGTGACGCGGGACACCGCCGGGCGTGCCCCACGGCCGGTGTCCTGGGCGGCGTAGCGAGTGAGCCGCCGTTGAGGCGGGAGCGCTCGCACATGTGGTGGGGAGCCGTTCATGAATGGGCCGGACCAGAAGGCCTTCCTCGTTCTTCTGATTCTGATCGTCGCGGGACTGGTCACCTATGTGGCCTTCCTCAACCCTCTGTTGGGGGTCGCCCTCCTCGTCGGGGTCGGTGTGGCGTTCTTCCTGTACCAGCTTCTCGGATAGCCGATGTCGCGGCGGTGGAGATCGGTGGAGATCGATCAGATCGGTGGAGATCAAATGCCCCGTGCGGCAGGAGTTCTGACGGCACAACAGAATGCGAGGGCCGTAACCCGGTCCCTCGCGCGGACATGCCGGAGGACACGACAGAAAGGACGCGCCCATGAAGAACGCACCTGAGGTGCGGGGGCCGACGGGCGGAGAGGGGTCTGTCTCCGCCGTCCCCCACTCAACGGTGCCCCGGCAGGACCGGCGGCCGGCGGGGGCGGGTCGGCGCCGGAGTGGGCTCACGGAGGAACAGGTGGCGGAACTCCTGCGGCTGAAGCCGGTGCTGGAGTCGATGGTCCTCGCCAAGCGACTGGGACGCGATCTGGAGGACCTCGTCCAGACGTGCGTGGTCAAGCTCGTCGCCCGCTGGTCGGACCCCGGCTTCACGCTCGACCGGCAGGACGGCGGCCGGGCCTTCGCCGCCAAGGTCATGTCCGGTGTCATCGCCGACGCCTGCCGTGCGTACGACCGTGACAAGTCGTTTCCCACGGACGAGATCCCCGACCGTGAGCTGCCCGCCCCGGAGGCCAGCGCGTACTTCGAGGTCCAGGCCGTGGAGGCGGTCGAGGGGCTGCTGCGCCAAGCCCTGCCGGACGAGGGCGGGATGTACGAGGTCGGACGGCTGTCGATCGTGAAAGGGCTCAACCAGACCGAGATCAGCCGGTACTTGGAGATCGACCGGCAGACCGTGAAGCGCCGCCTGGACAAGGTCAGGGGACTCCTCGCCGCGTACCGGGCGACGATCCACGACGAGCTCGGAGACGTCAGCTAGAGCTCTTCTCGGGATCACGGGCGGGGGTCCGTGATCCCAGGTTGGGTCCTAGAGGCCCGAACGACAACGGGAAAAGAATTGCACAGCGCAAGGGAAAAGGTGTTCCGGGACGGCAGTCCCGGGGCGCGCCGCTCACCATCCGATCAGGAGGAAGAGGGAAGTTAATGGAAGACATGCACGATCTGCTCCAAGAAAGGGCGCGCGCGAGCCAGGCGCGCCTGTTGGAGCTGCACGGCGGAATCGCCCCGGATGCCTGGGAGTCGCTTCTCGACCGTGTGGAGAACGAGCTGGCGAGGGAGGGAGGGAAGAAGGAAGGAGCGAAGCGTGACGAAGGAAGCGGCGGTGACGAGGGCGACCAGCGGAGCGTGACCGAGCAGACCATGGGGGGATCTGCTCGGCACGTCACCGTGGGGACGCTCGTCGCCGCCGCCGTCGGACTCCTGCGGCACGGGGCCGTATGCCGTCCGGCGCTTCCGTGATCGGAGCATTCCTCGCGGCCCCTTCACTCCAGCGGGAGTGGAGGGGCCGTACGTCAGTGGTGGATGGACAGTTCCGTACGTGTCAGCCGCTCGCCCGTGCCGCCCCAGCGCAGCGCGATGATCTCCGCCATGATCGCCACCGCCGTCTCCTCGGGCGTACGGGCGCCCAGGTCGAGCCCGATGGGGGAGGAGAGACGGGCCAGCTCGCCCTCGCTCAGGCCCGCCTCGCGCAGCCGGGTCAGCCGGTCCTCGTGGGTGCGGCGGCTGCCCATCGCGCCGATGTAGCGGGCGGGGGTGCGCAGGGCGCGTTCCAGCAGCGGGATGTCGAACTTCGGGTCATGGGTCAGTACGCAGATCACCGTGGACGCGTCCACCGGGTGCTCCTCCAGGAAGCGGTGCGGCCACTGGACGACCAGGTCGTCCGCGTCGGGGAAGCGCCTGCGGGTCGCGAAGACCGGGCGGGCGTCGCAGACCGTGACGTGGTAGCCGAGGAACTTCCCCATCCGCGCGACCGCGCCCGCGAAGTCGATCGCGCCGAACACCAGCATCCGGGGCGGCGGCGCGAAGGACTGGACGAAGACCGTCAGGTCGTCCATGCGCTGCTCGCCGTGGCGCCCGATGTGTACGACGCCGGTGTGGCCCTGCGCGAGCAGGCCGCGCGCCTGCTCGGTGACCGCCGCGTCCAGCCGCGCGCCGCCGAGCGTGCCCGGGGTGGGGGCCATATCCGGTGGTGGCGGGGCCGGGAGCACCACCAGGGTTCCGCCCGGTGCGGTGCCCTCGGGCCCGCCGGGCGCCCCGGAGCCCCCGGCCTCCCCGGGCAGTACCGACGCCACCGCCACCGGCCGTCCGGCCGCGATCAGCTCCAGGACGCCCGGCAGCCCGGGAAAGTGTGTGGCGTCGGCCGGCCGCACCAGGATGTCCACGATCCCGCCGCAGGTCAGCCCCGCCTCCAGCGCCTCGCCGTCGCTGACCCCGTAGGTCGTGAGGCGGGCCTCGCCCGTGGCCAGGACCTCCCGCGCGACCTCGTACACCGCGCCCTCGACACAGCCGCCGGAGAGGCTGCCGGCCACCTCGCCGTTCTCCGCGACGGCTATCGACGCGCCCGGTCCGCGCGGCGCCGACCTCCAGGTCTGTACGACGGTGGCCAGGGCGAAGCGCACCCCTGCGGCCTGCCACGCGGCGATGGATCCGGCGATGTCCCGCACCTGAGCTCCCTTCGAGCCCGCTTCGAGCCTGCTTCGAGCCCGCCTCGGAGACCTGAGCGCCACCTTAATTCGCCGGGGTCGGCCGCGCTCGCCGGGACTTCGTCAGGACCGGACGGGCACGTCCAGGAGCGCGGTGAGTTCCCCCAGGACGCGCGCCGCAGGCGCCGGGTCGACCAGCCACTTCAGATGGCTGCCCGCCAGGGTGCGGACGTCGTACGGGTTGTCCGGCGTCAGCTCGTCTCCCTCGCGGATCAGCCGGTCCTGGAGGGCGGGCGGCAGGCTCGTGTCGTCGGCCAGGCGGACGTAGGTCTTCGGGATACGGCCCCAGGTCGCCGCCCGCGCCCGGTCGGCGGAGGTGCCGGCGTCCAGGTTCTCGTCGGGCTGGAAGGTGTTCAGGAAGGTCAGGAACTCCTCGTCCGTGCCGTCGGCGAGGAAGGCCGCCTTGAACGTCGCGAGGACATCCGGGTCCGCGGTGCGGAAGTTGCAGCGGAGCAGCCCGAGTTCGGCCGGGTTCCCGGCCATCGCCGAAGCCAGGCCGGCGGCGTCGGCCGTGGCCATCTCCGGCTCGGCGTAGTAGGCGCCGACATCGAGGGCGACCGGGCACCAGGCGGACACGTACACGATGCGGTCGATCAGGTCAGGACGCGCGTTGGCGGCGGCCGTGGCCGTGATGCCACCGCGGCTGTGCGAGACGAGGATGACGGGGCCGTTGCGCTTGGCCCGTTCCAGGATCCCGATGAGGTGCGCGGCGTTGTCGGCCAGCGTGACGCCCTTGATCGAGCCGGGCGTGGTGGCGAGCTTTTCGAGGTCCTGCGGTGCCTGATAGGCGCCGGGGAAGGTCGCCGCGAACCCGTGGCCGGGCAGGTCGACGGCGACCGAACGGTGTCCGAGGAGGCCGAGTTCGGCCTGGAGCGGCGCGAAGGAGAAGGAGTTCGCGAATGCTCCATGAACCAGTACGAACGTCGGTTGCATCTGTCTGCTCACTCTCTGACGGCCGCGGCGTCGGCGGCACGGACGTCGCCGGTCCGGGCAGTGTGCGAACGGTTGTCCGGTGCCCGGTGGTTCACACTACCCAGCGCAAGATCGCCGCCGAGGGCGTCCTCAGAGGTTCCCGTGTGACACCGCGCCGGTCATCCGGGCCGCAGGCGGGAGCGGCGAGCGCACCGGGGAGGTCTGGAACGCCTGGATCATGAGCGCGGCGAAGCGCCGGGAGGCCCTGACCCGGTCGGTCGTCGATGTGGCGCGGATGCCCCGGTGGCTCATGAGGACGAGGATCAGGTCGTCCAGGACGAAGTCGGCGCGCAGTTGGCCGGTGGCCTTGGCGCGGTCGGCCAGTTCGGCGATGGAGCGCAGTGTGTACGCGCGACTCGCCGAGAGCTCCGCCGCCTTGGGGAAGGCCGACAGGAAGGCTTCGGTGAAGCCCCGGTTGTGCGCGTGCAGTTCACAGGTCTTCTCGATCACACGGCAGAAGCCCTGCCACGGATCCGGCTCGGCGAGCCCCTCGTCGACGAGCGCGTGGCAGACCCGTACCTCTTCCGCGAAGGCCTCGGTCACCAGCGTCTGCTTGGTCGGGAAGCGCCGGTACAGCGTGGCGGGCCCCACCCCGGCGTGCCGGGCGATCTCCCGCATCGGCACGTTCAGCCCGTCGGCGGCGAACAGGGCGCGGGCCGCGGAGAGGATGCGGTCGCGGTTGTCCAGGGCGTCGGAGCGCAGGGGCTGAGGCAAACGGTCGGTCATCGCTCTCACTTTAGCCAAGTGGACGGTGGCGTCCACTAGCGTCCGAAGACATCAGGCGTCGAGCCATCCCGGTACGGGGCCGCGCCATCCCGGGGCAAAGACACGGCATGGGCAATGACACGGCATGAACAGAGACACGGCATGAACAAGGAGACGGCATGAAGGCAGTAGCGATCCGGACGTTCGGACGTCCCGAGGGTCTGGAGGTCATCGAGGTCCCCGTCCCGGCGCCCGCCGCCGGAGAGGTGCTGATCGCCACGGAGGCGATCGGCGTCGGCGGCGTCGACGCCGTGATCCGCAGGGGCACTCTCTCCGGCTACGGCTTCGAGGAGGGCCATGTCCTCGGCAGCGAGGTGGCGGGCACGGTGACCGCGGTCGGTGACGGCGTCGACCCGTCCTGGACCGGTCGGCGCGTGTGGGCCTTCACCGGCAGGGGCGGCGGTTACGTCGAACAGGCGACGGTGCCGGTCGAGGAGATTCTTCCCCTCCCCGAGGATCTGTCCGCGGCCGACGCGACGACGCTCGGCAGCTCCGGAGCGGTCGCCCACTTCGCGCTCTCCCATGCCCACTTCACCGCCGGCGAGTCGGTGCTGGTGCGCGGCGCGGCCGGCAGCATCGGGATCATGGTGGTCCAGCTCGCGGCTCGTGGTGGTGCGAGTGCGGTCGCGGTGACCACGTCGTCGGCCGAGCGCGGTGATCGCCTGCGTACGCTCGGCGCGACCCATGTGCTGGACCGCTCCGGCGGGCGAGACGAGGACGCTCCCGAGGGCTACGACGTCATCATCGACATCGTCGCCGGTGCGGACATGCCGTCGTTCTTCGACAGGCTCAACCCGAACGGCCGCATGGTGGCCGTCGGCGTGATCGGGGGCCCGCCACCGGCGGATTTCGGCACGAAGCTGATGGCGGCGTTCCAGAAGTCGATGTCGTTCGCCACCTTCAGCGCGGACACCGTGCCCGGACCCGATCTGCGTGCCGTACGGATCGAGCAGTTCGCCGCCGCGAGCCGGGGCGAACTGCCCCTGGTGGTGCACGAGGTGCTGCCGTTGGACCAGGCCGTACTGGCGCACCGGAAGATGGATGACGGCGAGGTGTTCGGCAGGATCGTGCTGACTCCGTAGCGTACGGGCCCGCGTCGCACCGGAATTGGTATGCCGCCGCCTGGGGCACATTGAATGATCCTCCGCATGGAAGATGCCAGGCGTACGGAGCAACTCGGGCGCCGACTGCGGGAACTCTTCGTCTGGCGAGGGGAAGAAGGGTTCGCGGACACATCGGCCTGGTGGTCCGATGCCGCTGTCCTCGCGGGCGTGGGTCCGGCCCTGGCCGGTCTGCACCCCGACGCCCGGCCCACCGCGGTGATGGGACCGGAGGCCCTGGGTTTCCTGCTGGGACCGCTGGTGGCCGTCGAGGCGGGAACCGGCTTCATCCCGATGCGCCGGGAGCTCCGGGAGCTCCGGGAGAGCGAGACAGGGGACCAGGTCCTGCTGCGCACCACTCCGCCCGACTACAACAACCGCACGACCGAGTGGGGCGTCCGGCGGCGGAATCCGCGTCCGGGACAGCGGGTGCTCTTCGTCGACGACGGGGTGGACACCATGGCCACCGCCCGAACGGCACGTCGGCTGGTGGAGGACAGCGGCGCGGCCTGGGCCGGGGCGGTGGCCGTCGTCGACGCCACCTCTGGACAGGCGCGGCGCCGCCTCGGACTGCACGCGCTCCTCCGCAGAGAGGAACTGTGGTGATGGCCGCCGTGCTGCTCCCCTTCCTGGCCGACGGGTGCGGGCGGCCTAGGGAATGTCCGGCAGCGTGTGGACGGCGAACGTCGCGTGCAGCGCGCGCGTGTGGTCGACGTACCGTACGGGGCCGGTCAGGGTGAGCGCGGCGGTGAGCCGTACGTCGGTGCTGGAGGCGGCCAACCGCAGTTCCAGCGCGCCGGGTTCGACGGTACGGCGGCCGTCGCGCCCGGTGAAGGACGCCAGGTCGGCGGGGACGGTGACGGTGACCCTGGCCCGCTCGCCCGCCTCCAGGGGGAGCCGTACGTAGCCGATCAGGCGCTGCACGGGCTGGACGACCGAGGCGACCGGGTCGTGCAGATAGAGCTGGACCACCTCGGCGCCCGCGCGCCCGCCCGTGTTGGTGACGGTGAAGGACAGCTCCGCCGCGCCGTCCGTGGGCGGCAGGGGATCGCCCGTCGTCAGCTCCGACCAGGTGAACGACGTGTACGTCAGCCCGTGGCCGAAGCCGAAGGCCGGAGTCGGGTCGATGCTGGAGACATCGCTCGCGCGGGCCAGCGGCGCCGCGAGATACGTGGACGGCTGCGCCCCGGGCAGCCGGGGGACGCTCACCGGGAGGCGGCCCGAGGGGTTGATCCGGCCGCTGAGCACCCCCGCCACCGCCGGGGTGCCCTCCTGCCCGGGGAAGAACGCCTGCACGATCGCGCCCGCCTCCGTGACGGCCCGGCCGAGTACGTACGGCCGTCCGGAGAGCAGCGTGACCACCACCCGCGTCCCCGTGCCGCGCACCGCGTCGAGCACCGCGTCCAGCAACGGGCCCTGGGCGCCGGGCAGATCGAGGGTTTCCGCGTCGCAGCCCTCGCCGCTGGTGCCGCGCCCGAAGAGCCCCGCACGGTCGCCGAGCGCGACGACCACGGCATCCGCCGCGCGGGCGGCCTGTACGGCCTCCGTGAAACCGTCCGAGGGGGCTGGGGTGTCGATGCCGGTGGCCGCCACCGTGACGATCTCGCTCCGCGGGAACTCCGCCGCCAACGCCTCGCGCAGAGTGGGCAGTTCGATGCCCACCGGGACGCCGGGGTGCTGGGGTCCGACATGGAGCGGGAAGGAGTAGCAGCCCAGCACGGCCGTGGCGGACTCCGCCTGCGGGCCGATCAGCGCGATCCGCGCCGGACCGGCGCCCCCGGGTCCCGTACGCCCGGCCAGCGGGAGCGTCCCGTCGTTGCGCAGCAGGATCACCGAACGCTCCGCGAGCCGGCGGGAGATGTCGCGGTGCGCGGGGGAGTCCAGGGTGACCGTGCCGCGCAGCCGCTCCGGGTCGTCAAGGTCCGCCCCCGCCAAGGCCGTTGGCCGTGCGCTCCACTCGGGGTCGAGCAGCCCGAGCCCGGCCTTCTGCGTCAGGACGCGGCGTACCGCGCGGTCGAGGGCCTCCCGTGGCAGCCTCCCGTCGGCGATCGCGTCCCGCAGCGGCTGCCCGAAGGTCTTCACGGTGGGCAGCTCGACATCGACCCCCGCCGTCAGCGCGGCCGTCGCCGCCTGGGCCCAGTCGCCCGCCACCCCGTGCAGCGTTCTGAGGAAGGCGATCCCGAAGTAGTCCGCGACCACGGTGCCCTCGAACCCCCAGGTGTCCCTGAGGAGTTCGGTCAGCAGCCGCTCGTCCGCCGCGCACGGCACCCCGTCGATGTCGTTGTAGGCCGACATGACGGACCGTACGCCGCCCTCCCGTACGGCCATCTCGAACGGCGGCAGCACCACATCGGCCAGCTCCCTGGGGCCCATGCCGACCGGGGCCAGATTGCGTCCGCCGCGCGAGGCCGAGTACCCCGCGAAGTGCTTCAGCGTCGCCACGACGCCCGCCGACTCCAGGCCCCGCACATAGGCGGTGGCGACCGTGCCGATCAGATACGGGTCCTCGCCGATGGTCTCCTCGACCCGCCCCCAGCGCGCGTCGCGCACCACGTCGAGGACGGGTGCGAGCCCCTGGTGCAGCCCGACCGACCGCATGTCGCGGCCGATCGCGCCCGCCATCTCCCGTACCAGATCCGGGTCGAAGGACGCGCCCCACGAGAGCGGGACGGGGTACGTGGTGGCGCCCCAGGCGGCGAAGCCCGCGAGGCATTCGTCATGGGCCATGGCGGGGACGCCGAAGCGGTGGGCCCCCGCGATACGTTCCTGCGTACGCATCAGGGAGAGGGCGCCGAGCGCGGGATCCACCGGTATGGTGCCGAACGGCCGCGTCAACTGGCCCAGCCCGTACGGCAGTAGCTCGGACAGGGTGGGCGGGGCGTCCATGTCGTGCTGGTGCGGGGCGACTTCGGCCCCGTCGGCGGACGCGCCGGCCCACAGCCCGTAGAGCTGCGCCAGCTTCTCCTGCGTGGTCATGGCCGCGATCAGCTCCTCGACCCGGCGCGCCCGCGCCTCGGAGCGGGCGCGTGCCTCGGGCACAGGTGCGGGAACGGGCACAGGTACGGCTACGGGTGCCGGTACGGGCACGGGTACGGGTACGGACGTGGTGTCGGTGTCGGCGCTCACGTTGTCGATCACTTTCCTCCGACCCCCATGAGCCCCTGCACCAGGGCTCGGCGGGCGAACAGGTAGACGAGCAGGACAGGCAGCGTGGACAGCACCACGGCCGCCAGCAGACCGGGGATGTCGACGCCGTGCTCGGTCTGGAAGTTGTACAGCCCGAGCGTGAGCACCTTCGTCTCCTCCGACTGCGTCAGCACGAGCGGGAAGAGGAAGCCGTTCCACGCCTGGAGGGCGGAGAACACCACGATCGTCGCGAGCCCGCCCTTGGAGAGCGGGACGACGAGCTGGAAGAAGACGCGCCGCGTGGTCGCCCCGTCGATGGCCATCGCCTCGAAGAGTTCGTCGGTGATGTCCCGCATGGTCCCGGTGAGGATCAGCGCGCAGACGGGCAGACAGAACGCGGCGGTCGGCAGGATGACCCCGATGAGGTTGTCGTACAGGCCCGCCTTGCTGATCGCGTAGAACATCGGGACGATCACGGCCTGGGCGGGGATGGCGAGCCCGAGCAGGAAGAGCCGGAAGATCCGGACGGTGCCCCGCCCCCGGTTCCGTACGATCGAGAACGCCAGCGGGGGCACCAGCAGCAGCACGATCGCCACCACGCTCCCGGTGACGACCATCGTGTTGAGGAAGTAGCGGCCGAAACCGCTGGAGAAGTCCTGCGCGTAGTTGTCGAAGGAGAAGGCGGGCGGGAACGCGAACGGGCCGTTCGTGCTGTACTCGGAGCGGGTCCGGACGGTCGCGCCGAGCATCACGTACAGCGGGAGCGCGACCAGCGCGAGCCACAGCAGGGCGCCCAACCCCGCGAGATAGTTGGGGCGGCCCTTCGTCACGGAACGCCGTCGCCCCCGGCTGCCGGTGACCACCGCGCCGGGGCGGGTCGTCGGAAGGCTCATCACATCCCCTCCTTCGTGCCGGCCATCTTGTCGTAGCCCGAGATCCGCACCACGATCAGCGAGATCACCGTGGCGACCACGACCAGCAGCAGCGCGATGGCCGCGCTCTGGCCGAAGTCGAACTCCCGGAACCCCTTCTGGTACATGTAGTAGGCGCTGATGCTGGTGTCGGTGCCGGGGCCGCCCTGCGTCAGGATCAGTACGGTGTCGAAGGTGGTGAGCCCGCCGACCACCATCAGGATCACCGACGTGATGATCGAGTTACGGAGCTGCGGCAGCGTCACGTGGAAGAACTGCCGCACCCGCCCCGCCCCGTCGATCGCCGCCGCCTGGTAGAGCACGGGCGGGACGGCCCGCGCCGCGCCCTGGTAGATCAGCGCGTGGAACGGGGTGAACTGCCAGGTCGCCACGAGCACCAGCACACAGATCGCCCCGGTGCGGGTGCCCAGCAGGTTGCCGTCACCGAAGAGCCACTTCGCCTCCGCCGGCACTCCGAAGTTGGGGTCGAGCAGCGCCCGCCACAGGACGGAGATGGCGGTGGCGGAGAGCAGCAGCGGCACGAAGAAGATCGCGGAGAGCACCGCCCGGTTGCGCTGCCGCCCGGCCGCCCAGACCCCGAGCAGGATCGACAGGGGCGTCTGGGTGACCACACCGAGCCCGGTGAGCAGGACGCTCAGCCACAGACTCTTGATCATCACGGGGTCGTGGAACAGCGCGGTCCAGTTGTCGAACCCCGCGAAGCGCGGCGCTTCGAGCCCGTTCCACTCGGCGAACGAGAGGACCGCGACCAGCACCAGCGGGACCATCGCGAACAGGGCGAAGAAGACGGCGGCGGGCAGCGCCCAGAGCAGCCCGGGCCTGGCCACCGTATGCCCGGCGGGACCCCGGCCCGGCGCGGCCCTTACGCCTCTCCGTCTCCCTGGGTGTGCGCTCTTCACCGGGTCGGTGAGAGTAACCGTGTCGGCCATGTCGGGCGTCGCTCCCAGTCGGTGATCGGTCGGTGATCGGTGGGGTGGGGCAGATGGGGGCTGCGGGGCTATGGGGCTGCGTGGCTGTGGGGGTGATCAGCCGGTGGACAGGGCCTGCATGGCCTTGATGAAGCCGTCGGCGTCCATCGACCCGTTGAAGAACTGCTGGACGGCCTGCATCATCGGGGCGTCTGCCGCCGGCGGGTACGCCTGGTTCCACGAGAGCTGGAACGAGGGCGCCTTGCTGACCAGGTCGAACTGGTACTTCAGATACGCCGGGTTGTCCGCCGAGTCCAGGAACTTCTCGGTGTTCGTGGTGGTCGGCAGGTTGCCGATGGCGAGCTGCGCCTTGACGAACTCGTCCGAGTACATGAGCTTCAGGAACTCGGCTATCGCGTCCGCGTGCTTGGTCTTCTTCAGCACCGAGTAGAAGTTGTTGGTGTTGCCGACGATGTCCGCCGGGTCGCCCTTGCCGCCCGTGACCGTCGGGAACGAGGTGTAGCCCAGGTCGTTCTTGGCGAAGTCCGGGTTGGTGTCCTGCTGGGTCGAGTACACCCACGAGCCCATCAGCTCGAAGGCGGCCTTGCCGGTGCCGACCAGGGCGGGGGAGCCGCCGTCGGTGAACTTCACGGAGTCGTAGTTCGTGCCGAACGCGCCCGCGTCGACCAGTTCCTTGAGCATGCCCAGCGCCCGCTTGCTGTCGGCGCTCTCCCAGACCTTCTTGTCGCCGGCCAGCGCCTCCTTGAAGAGCCCCGGGCCCGCCACCCGGTCGTACAGGTACTCGAACCACATCAGCGTCGGCCACTTGTCCCCGCCGCCCAGCGCGATCGGCGTGACGCCCTTCGCCTTGAGCCGCGCGACCGTGCCGAGCAGTTCGTCCCAGGTCTTCGGCGCCTCGACGCCGGCGTCCGCGAGCACCTTCTTGTTGTGGAAGAGCAGCACCGGCTGCGTGCCGCGCATGGGCACGCCGTACGCCTTGCCGTCGATCTCCGCCGTGTTGTACACGGACGGCAGGAAGTTGGACTTCAGCTCCGGGTTCTTCGCCACCAGGTCGTCCAGCGGCAGCAGCAGGCCCGACTTCACGAAGGGCTGGATGGAACCGCCGCCCCAGTTGAAGAAGACATCGGGCGCCTGCGGGGTACTGATGGTGGTCTGGAGCTTCTTCTGGTAGTCGGCGCCCGGGACCGTGTCCAGGACCGCCTTGACCTTCGAGGTCTTGTTGAACGTCTCGACGATCTGCTTCTCCACCTTGTTGGTGGCGTCGCCGTAGACGAGTACGTGGAACTCCCCGGCGCCGCCCGAGGAGCTGTCACCGCCGCAGGCCGTGAGGCCCAGGCCCAGGACGAGCACCGCGCCACCGGCGACCGTCCGGGAAAACCGTGCGCGAGTCGTGCGAGTCTTCATCGCCTTCATCGGTCGACCTCTCGAAAGTATCGGCCACGTTGCCGAAAGTATCTGGCGTGTGACCGTAGGACTCCTCTCCGGGGCGGTCAACAGTGCGGTCAGCACGCAGCCAAACCGTTACCGATTTCCGCCCGACATCCGGTGCCTTATCCTTCAGTCCATGCGAGACGAGACGAGTGCAGGCCGGGTCACCCTGGCTCAGGTGGCTTCGCAAGCCGGGGTTTCTCTTTCGACAGTTTCGAAAGTGCTCAATGGGCGCCCTGATGTCTCCGCACCCACCCGGGGCAAGGTCGAGGAACTGCTGGAGGCCCACGGCTACCGCCGCTCCGCCCCCACCGCCCCCGAGGCGCCGCTCATCGAGATCGTCTTCCCCGAACTGGACAGCGCCTGGGCGATGGAGCTGATCAGAGGCGTCCAGAACGTCGCCAAGGAGACCGGCCTGAGCGTGGTCCTCACCGAGACCGGCACCCGGCACTCCCCGGGCGCCGACTGGGTCGAGGGCGTCCTGCGACGCCGCCCGCTCGGTGTCGTCCTGGTCTTCTCCACGCTCCCCGACGACCTCAAGAAGAAGCTGTGGTCCCGGGCCATCCCCTTCGTGATCATCGACCCGGCCGGCGACCCGGAGCCCGACGTACCGTCCGTCGGCTCCGCCAACTGGGCGGGCGGCCTCGCCGCCACGCGCCACCTGCTCGACCTCGGCCACCGCAGGATCGCCGTCATCACCGGTCCCGAGGACATGCTCTGCTCCCTGGCCCGCCTCGACGGCTTCCGCTCGGCCATGGGCATGGCGGGCGTCGATGTCGACCCGGCACTGGTGCGCTTCGGCGACTTCCATGTCCGCGCGGGCCACGCGCACGCCGTCGAACTCCTCCAGGGTCCCGACCGGCCCACCGCGATCTTCGCGGGCAGCGACCTCCAGGCGCTCGGCGTGCTGGAGGCGGCGCGCGTGCTCGGTCTGCGGATCCCGCAGGACTTCTCGCTGGTGGGGTACGACGACATCCCCCTGGCCCAGTGGTCGAGCCCCGCGCTCACCACCGTCCACCAGCCGCTGGTGGAGATGGCGGAGGAGGCGGCCCGGATGCTGCTGCGGCTGCGCCGCGCCGACCAGGGCCAGGGCGACCAGGCCGGGCAGGCGGAGCAGGCGGACACCCGTATCGAGTTCGGTACGCGGCTGGTCGTACGGGACAGCACGGCGCCGCTCGCCCCGTAACCCTCCGGCGCCCCGTAACCCCCTGGCGCCCCTGGCCACGCCCCGGGCGCCGGGTCCACACTGGAGGCATGTGCCGCAGCATCAAGACCCTCCGTCCGCCCGTCCTCCCCGAAGAGGCCACCGAGGACGACATCCGCGCAGCCGCGCTCCAGTACGTACGCAAGGTCTCCGGCTTCCGCGCCCCCGCCGCGCACAACCGTGAGGCCTTCGACCGGGCCGTCGACGAGATCGCCGAGGCGACCGCACGGCTGCTCCAGGACCTGGAGGTACGGGGCGCCGCCGCCCGCGCGGTGTGAGCCCTCGGAAGAACCGTGCCCTGGAAAGAACCGTGCCCTACGCGGTGGCCGGGCTCCGGCCGGGCCCCGGGCGCCGTATCACGTACGCGGCCAGCGAGCCCGCCGCGAACAGCGCCAGGACCGAGAGGGCCGCGCCGATCCAGGACGAGCCGACCCACTGGGCGCCGAAGTAGCCGAGCCCCGCGCTGTATCCGGTCCAGGCCACGGCGGCCAGCGCCGACCAGGGCAGGAACTCCTTCACCTTGCGGTGCGCCGCGCCCGCGCCCAGGGAGACCACCGAGCGCCCGGCGGGCGCGAAGCGGGCGATGACCACCAGGACGCCGCCGCCCCCGCTGAGCGCGCTGCCGAGCCGGTCCTGCGCGGTGGTGAGCCTGCGGGAGCGGGCGACGGCCCTGCGGAGCCGGTCCCCGCCGCGCCGTCCGAGCCGGAACGCGACCAGATCGCCGAGCACGGAGGCGCTGAACGCGCAGAGCATCAGCAGGATCAACGACGGGACTTCCTGGGGCACTTGGGCGACCTTTCCGGCCGCGCCCGCGACCGTCGCCGTCGTGGACCCCGCCGCCGCCGCGGTGGCGGCCGTGATCACCAGGACGCCGCTGGGCAGCACGGGCAGAAACACGTCCAGCAGTACCGAGAGGGCCACCACGGCGTAGATCCATGGGCTGCCGGTCAGCGACCCCAGACTCTCCAGCACTCTTCCGACTCCCCCGCCCGTACCCGTGGCAGCGCCTCGATGTCGCATGGTGGGCGGCAGCGGCTGCTGAGCCACACAGCGTACGCGTGTGCGGTACGGAGCGTTCGTCCGGGGCGGCATGTCGGCGCCCCGGACCCGTGGGCGACGGCGCGGCCGGGAATCCGACCGGGGACGTGACCGAACGAGAGGGGCCGGGGCGTCGGACCGTTGCCGTTGCCGTTGCCGTTGCCGTTGCCGGGTGCCGAAGGGGCCCGGTCAGGCGGCGACCGTCGTGCGCTCGTCGCGCTTGTGCTCCGTGGTCGCGGTGGCCGAGCCGCGCGACGGAAGGAACTGGTCCAGGGCGAACGCGCCCGGTCCGGTGAAGACGATCAGCAGGAACGACCAGCAGAACATGACGGACAGCTCGCCGTTGTTCGCTATGGGGAACAGCCCCTCGGGCTGGTGGACCGTGAAGTACGCGTACGCCATGGCGCCGGAGGAGACGAAGGCGGCGGGGCGGGTACCGAGACCCAGCAGCACCAGGGCGCCGCCGACGAGTTCGATGGCGGCGGCGAACCAGCCGGGCCAGGTGCCGGCCGCGACCGTCTCCTTGGAGAAGGCGCCGAAGAGTGATCCGGCACCGTGGCAGGTGAAGAGGAGCCCGACGACGACGCGGAACAGTCCCAGGGCGTAGGGCTGAGCGGCGTTCAGACGTGTGTACATGGGGGGTTGTACTCCTTCGGTCGGGGTCTGGACCACGGGAGTGGGGCGAGGTCTGGACCGACGAGTGACGTCCCGCAACGTTAGGCTGGCCTAATCTATGCTTGCAAGTTCAACATTCTGTCGAGGATCAATTCGCGTCGTGTATGACGCGCCTTCGCTGGTCGCGGCCCGGAGGATGGCACGTGCCACCGCGTCCGTGTCCGCGAGCATGACCGAGTCCACCCCGGGCCTGGCGCCCGCGGCGGTCACCCAGTGCACACCCTCCGTGGGCACCCCGAGGGCGAACCTCCGCGGGTGCACCCCTCCTTGACGATCTATCAGACGGTAAGGACGGCGTGTTACGTCCATCCCACCCGTCTCGTAACCGTCGAGTGTGTGCGGCCGGCACTGCCCCGTCTTCAGCAACCGCGAGAGCAGCGGATCACAGCTCCGCCTCAGATCCGGTTCCGGCAGCCGCGCCTCCACGAGCGTGGTGGCCCGCACCGCGGAGCCGGGTATGACGGGGGACTCGGCCAGGAAGGCACCGTCCACCGCCCGTACGGCCATCCGCGGGCCGATCACGTCCAGCACCCCCGCCTCGATCAGGGCGGCCAGCTCCTCGATACGCCGGCGCGGTGGCCCGATGGAGAGGAACGCGTTCAGCGGCGTGTACCAGCGGTCGAGATGGTCGCGGCGGGAGATGCCGGAGAGACCGGCGTGGTCCACGATCAGCCGCAGCTCGTTGCGGAGGTCGCGCAGCACGTCCAGCGCCGCCTTGACCGGACCGGCGACATTGCCGAGCGCCGCCTCCGCCGCGTCTTTCCGCAGGTGGGCCACGAGCCAGGCACGGTGGTCCGCCGGGTCGCGGAAGGTCTCGTCGCCGTACGGACGGGAGATCCGGTCCCACGACCAGCGGTCGGCGACGGCGATCCCCGCCTCGTCCAGGACGGCGGCCTCCCGCGCGCTGCCGCCCGGCGCCGACAGGAACCGGTCCAGCGTCGACCCGTCGGCCGACCGCCCCGGGGCCGGCCACCCGAAGGCCGCCACGTAGTAGACGGCTTCCACCTCCTTGGCGACCAGGGGCCATATCTCCTGGAGGAAGTCCGGCGGATCCCCCGCGTCCGCGCGCTTGCGGAACAGCGCGATCACGTCCGGGGTCAGCACCAGCGGCAGATGCCGGCCCGAAGGCCCCTTCGCGTTGTCGCCGCGCGCCTGGTAAGGCACCCCGCGCCGCGACCCGGCGTACAACTGCGGTTCGCGCCCCGACGGGTGGTATACGAGAACACCGCCCGCGTCCCGCGCGAAGATCCCGCCGCGCCCGGCCGTCAGGAGCGCCATGTGGTCGAAGAAATTCAGCCCGAGCCCGCGCAGCAGTACCGGCTCGCCCGGAGCGATCCCGGACAGGTCGAGATCGGCCGGATTGGCGGGCGGCAGATATCGCAGCCGGTGACGGGCGGCGAACTCCGCCAGCGTCGCCTGGGTCTGGCCGGAAACCACCGGAAGATGGCCCTGTGCGAGCACGACGGCACAGAGGCCGGAAATCGTCGTGCCATCGTCGAGCGTGAGGCTCTGCGTCGGCCGGTACGGAGCGCACGCACCGGGCACACCGGTCACAACGGGTGAAACGCGGGAGGCGCCGGGGGCCGCCCCGCCGAAGGCCCCGGTGTCGGCGTCGTCATCCAGTCGTACGGCGCGCGCCCGGTGCACCTCCACCGTCACGTTCCCGGGCGCGCCCTCCGCCGTCGTACGGAACGCCCACTCCAGATAGCGGCCGTAGGCGGCCCTGCTCGGATAGTCGTCGGGCCCCAGCCGCTCGGCGGGACGGCCCGCCGCCCACTCGTACAGGCTGGGCCCGGGACGTATCGGCCCCTCGCACTCCACGCTCGCGTCGGTGAAGACGGTCACCTGCGAGGCCACCGTGTTCATCAGCAGCTCGGCGGACTGGTCGGTACGCCAGACCCGGCCCGCGCCCGGCGGCGCGGGGTCGACGAGATGCACCGTCAGCTCCACGTCCGGCGCCAGTTCGGGCACGGACGCGCAGAGTCTCTCCAGGACGGAGGTGCCACGGGGTCCGACGCCGACGACGGCGAGTGAACGGTGCGGGTACTGCCGTACATCGGACAAAGCTGTGACTCCCGGGGCATGGGGGGTGCTGGAAGCGGATGGTCCGCATCATCATGCCGTTGCTGTGTGGTGAGTTCGAACCCTTGGGTGAAGGATCACATCGTGTGGGAATGATCACGCGAAGGGTACTCGAACACCAACGGGCGGATAGTGTGGGGTATTTGAAGAGATGTTGCGGATGTCGCGCATTCCGACGCGGCCCGCGTTTCTCCGGACGCGTCCTAGGAAGCCGCAGAGGCGTCCTGGGGAGCTTGGGGGCCTTGGGGAGCTAAGGTCCGTTCCTCCACGACCACCAGCTCCGCCGCCGCCCGCCCGTCCCCGGTCCGCCCGTCCCCGGACCGTCCGGCGCGGGCCCGCTCCAGGGTGAGTCCGGCCGTACGGCCGCGCAGCGTGAGTGTCATGAGCTGGTTGCCGAACCACGGTCCGCCCGTTCTGCGCCAGGTGACCTGCGGCGCACCGACCCGGCCGTGCCGGGCCAGCGCGCGCCCCAGCCACCGCCCCGCGCCGCTCCAGCCGAAGCGGAAGCCGAGCCGTATGACGGCGGGGACGGAGTTGTGCACGGGGGAGCAGGTGAGCTGGAGAACCCGCGGGCCCGATCCCATGGAGCCCGGTCCTGTGCCGCCCGGTCCTGTGCCGCCAGGCCACGACGGCTCGGCGACATAGGCGTGGTGCACATCGCCCGACAGCACGCACACGGTGGCCGGTGCCGCCGCCCCGTCGCCCACCTCCGCGATCAGCGAGGCCAGTTCCTCGAAGGAGTCGGGGAAGGCGGCCCAGTGCTCCAGATCCGCCGCCCTGCGCAGCCGTTCACCGATGCGCGCCCAGCGCGGCCCGCGTTCGCCCCGGCAGAGCGCGGCGTCCCAGGACTCCACGTCATGGATGAAGGGCGGCAGCAGCCAGGGGAGCGAGGTGCCGATGAGGAGATGGTCGTACGCGTCCCGGTCGGCCAGCGCCTGCTCCCGTACCCACCGCGCCTCGTCCTCGTCCAGCATCGCGCGCCGCTGCTCGTCCAGGACGCGGGCGGCGCGCGAGTCGACCATCAGCAGCCGGGTCCGCCCGAAGTCACGCCGATAGCTCCAGCGCACGCCCGCCGGGTCCCGGTCCGCCCCGGCGGCGAACGCCCGCAGCAGCTCCGTGCCGTCGGGCGCCGCGCGGACGGCCGCGTACAGCTCGTCGGCAGCGAGTTCGGCGGGGGAGAGGTTGCCGAGGTGCTGATAGACCCAGTACGACATCAGCCCGCCGAGCACCCGCTCCTGCCACCACGGCAGCGCCCGCATGTCGGCGAGCCAGGCGGCGCTGGTGTTCCAATCATCAATCAAATCGTGGTCGTCGAAGATCATGCAACTGGGCACGGTGGAGAGCAGCCACCGTACGTCCGGGTCCGTCCAGGACTCGTCGTAGAGGTGGGTGTACTCCTCGTAGTCCGCGACCTCCGCGCCCGGCGCCTCGCTCAGATCCCGGCGCGCGGCCAGCCTGCGCCGGGTCGCCTTGGACGTCTCGTCCGCGTACACCTGGTCGCCCAGGAGCAGCAGGACATCGGGGCGGGGCGCGGCGGGGTCGGCGGCGAGGCGGGTGGCCAGGGTGTCGAGCGCGTCGGGACCGACCGGGTCGGGTTCACCGTGCGGGGGCGACGCCCAGCGGCAGGAGCCGAAGGAGACGCGCAGCTCGGCGGAGGCGGCCCCGGGAGGCGGCGGGGTGCGGATGGTGCTCGGCGGAAAGCGGGTGTCCTCGGGCGGCCAGACGCGGTGGCCGTCGAGCAGCACCTCGTACGGGGTGGCGGTGCCGGGGGTGAGGCCGGCCACGGGTATCAACGCGTAGTGGTGTCCGGCCACATGGAACGTACGGGAGGTACCGCCCGCACCATCGGCACACCGGACCTCGGCGGTGGCAGGCCGGTCCGCCTCGACCCAGACGGTCGCCGTTCCGGCGCCCTCCCCGTCGACATACCGCAGCAGGGGTCCCACGCGCAGACCGGTCATCGGTGTCCTCTCCGGCATCCTCGCCCGTCCTCCGTCGCTCCGTACGGTACGGAAGGCCCGTGCGGGACGACGGAGGGGGTGGGGGAGAGGTGGTGGCGGTTGCCTGTGCGTGTGCCCGCGTATGCGACGCCGGACAGGGCAATGTGATCGGCGTGATCACCGCGTACTGCAACGGCATGCAGAAGTGTCCAAACTGGGTGAATGGGTAATTTGGTGAGCGAGGACGACCGGGAGATCGAAGACCTTCAGGTGGAAGTGGCGGACCTCCTGTCGGACTTCGTCCACGCACCGTTGCTGGAGGACCAGCACGTACGCGGAGTTCTGCCCGCGCCGTCAGGTGCGCCGGCGGTGCGGGCCGTCCTCGGCGACAGGGGCGAGTGCGCGCCGGACCGGCTGACCGCCTACGAGATCCCCCTCAGGGCGGACGAAGAGCTGCGCACCGCGCATGACGTCGTCGCCCTGCTCCGCGCAGTGCACACCGGGACGCACATCTACCCGGCGAACAGGGTCACTTCCACCATGAGGACGGACCTGTACCTGATCGACCCGGAGCAGGTGACCGAGGCCCCGTTCACCACGGATGACTGGTCAGCCACTTTGCTGCGGGTCCTGGCCCGTCCGTCCACGGAACAGGTCAGGTCACATCTGCGCGGGTTCCTCTTCCGTGACGACGGCCTGCTGCGCCTGTATCTGGACAGCGACGAGATCTCCGGCGTGGTCGCCACGGACGTGCGGCCGGGCGGTGCGCTGACCGCCCTTCTGGCGGCACTGCCATCCTTGCTCGGCGATGAGTGGCGAACGTCCGACGCCGCAGACGACCCGCACTGCCGTTATCTGGTGGACCTCACCGACTGGTGAGCTGCCCCGGCCGGCCGTGGGGCCGCTCAGTGGTCGGAAGGCGGCCCGGCCGGGTTCTCTGCGGCGCCCTCCGCCGGTCCTCCGTCGTTCCGTACGGTGCGGAAGCCTCGTGCGGGACGACGGAGGGGGTGGGGGAGCGGGGTGGTGGCGGTGGCCCGGGCGGGGGTGGGTCAGCAGCCGCTCAGGGCGTTGGTGAGCGCCGTCTTCTCGGCGGAGTCCACCTTGAGGTTGTAGTAGTACTTCACCTGCACCCAGGCGCGGACGTAGGTGCACTTGTACGAGGCCAGCGGGGGCATCCAGTTGGCCGGGTCCTTGTCGCCCTTGGACTGGTTGACGTTGTCCGTGACGGCGATGAGCTGCGGGCGGGTCAGGTCGTTGGCGAACGACTGGCGCTGCGCGGTGGTCCAACTGCTGGCGCCCGACTTCCACGCCTCGGAGAGCGGGACCATGTGGTCGATGTCGACGTCGGAGGCGGCGGTCCAGGTGGCGCCGTCGTAGACGGAGTGCCAGGTGCCGCTGGTGGCGGCGCAGGCGGAGTCCTGGACGACGTTCGTGCCGTCGCGCTTGAGGACGACCTCACGGGTGTTGCAGGCGCCGGACTGGGTGATCCAGTGCGGGAACAGGTCGCGGCTGTAACCGCTGGAGGAACCTTCCGCCTGGACGGTGAGGCTGCCGAGGTAGGTGCGGGCCGTGGCGGCGCTGACCGGCGTGGGCATGGCGGCCTGCGCGGCGGGGGCGGTGAGCAGGGTGGTGGTGGCGGCGATGGCGGCGGTCGCGGAGAGGACGGCGAAGCGGCGGATTCGACGCGCGTAGACACGAGACATGCGAACTCCCTTGAAGTGGGGGGAACCTGCGGAACCTGACGTGAGGCTGCGGTGCGATGCGGAGCTGAGCTGAGGGGGGCTCGGCCGGTGAGGCCGGTCGCCATCGTTGCCTCGGCGGGTTTCCGGGAGGGGGGCTTCAGGTAACAGAGTGGCGACATGGACACGTCACATCAAGGGGTTGGTGGGTTCTGGTTGTTTCTGACGGGAAAACAATTCGGGCTTACGGGGGCAAAGTTGACTTTGGTGACAGCTAGGATGGGCACGTGCTGCTGCGGGTCGATATCACGTTCGGAGTCGTGCTCGGTCTGCTGCTGATCGCCGCGGTGGCTGTGGCCGGACTCGCCCGTCTCGGGCGGGCCCGCGAGATCGCCGTCGCCGGGGTGCGGGCCGCGCTCCAACTCGGCGCGGTCTCCCTGGTGATCGGCTGGGTGATCGGCTCCGTACCGCCGCTGCTCGGCTTCATCGCGCTCATGTACGCCGTCGCCGTACGGACGGCCGGGCGGCGCGTCACCGCGAACGGGACCTGGTGGTGGGCCGCCCTGCCGATCGGCGTGGGGGTGGCGCCGGTGATCGCGGTCCTGCTGCTCACCGGCGTCGTACCGGCCAAGGGCATCGCCCTGATCCCCACGACGGGCATCCTCATCGGCGGCGCGCTCACCGCGACGGTCCTGGGCGGGCGCCGGGCGCTCGACGAACTCCACGCGCGGCGCGGCGAGGTCGAGGCGGGGATGGCGCTCGGGCTGCTCGACCGCGAGGCGCGGATGGAGGTGGCCAGGCCGGCCGCGGCCGACGCGCTGCTGCCGGGGCTCGACCAGACGCGCACGGTGGGGCTCGTCACGCTGCCGGGGGCGTTCGTGGGGATGCTGCTGGGCGGGGCGTCACCCGTACTGGCGGGGGCGGTTCAGCTCTTCGTGCTGGTGGCGCTGATGGCGGTGCAGGCGGTGGCCGTGAGCGTGGTGCTGGAACTGGTGGCTCGGGGGCACCTGAACAGGGACGCCTGAACGGGGGTGCGTGAACGGGGGTGCGTGACGCTTCGCCGCCGGGGCGTCGCCGTTACGCGTCGATGTGCAGGGCCAGTTCGCCGTCCGGCAGGAGTTCCACCCGCAGTCGCGTGAGGTCCTGGACATGGGCGTCCGGCGCCATGGCCGCCGCGCGCGGCCCCACGCCCACCACGCGCATGCCCGCCGCCCGCGCCGCCGCGATGCCCGCCTCGGAGTCCTCGAACACCACGCAGTCTTCCGCGGGTACGCCGAGCGTCGCCGCGCCCAGGAGGAAGCCCTCCGGGTCGGGCTTGCTCGCCGCGACGTCCTCGGCCGTGACGCGGATCTTGGGCATCGGGATCCCGGCCGCGGTCATCCTGGCCTCGGCCAGCGGTACGTTCGCCGAGGTCACCAGGGCGTGCGGGAGGGTGGCGAGCGACGCCATGAACTCCGGGGCGCCCGGTATGGGGACCACGCCCTCCGTGTCCGCGATCTCCTCGGCGAGCATCACGCGGTTGTCGGCGAGGTTCTGTTCCATCGGGCGGTCCGGGAGCAGTACGGCCATGGTGGCGTACCCCTGACGGCCGTGGACGACCTTCATGACCTCGTGGGGGTCCATCGCGTGAGCCCGCGCCCAGCGGGTCCAGCAGCGCTCGACCGAGGCGTCGGAGTTGACGAGGGTGCCGTCCATGTCGAGGAGCAGGGCCTTGATGGCGTCGAGCTTCACAGGGGTCTCCGGGCTGGGCGGTGCGGGTCGTCAGAGGGCCGGGCGGGTGCGGGTCGTCAGGGCGGGTCGTCAGAAGGTCGTACGACCGTACGGGCGCACGCGGCCGGGGCAAAGTGACTCCACCCGTCGGTCAGGTGAACGGGCGAAGCCACTTTGTTTCGCCATTGTACAAAGAACCCTCAGCCGCGCGAACCGTACCCCTGCCCATAGCTCTGCCCGGCCCCCCGGCCGTCCTGCCCGGACCCCTGGGTCTCCGTCTCCAGGGCGAGCCGGGTCCGGGGGCCGTAGATGCCCGGGGTGTCGTCCTGGATGTTCCGCGTCTGCTGGAAGCGGCGCACCGCGTCCTCGACGGTCCGGTCGTACTGGCCGTTCGGCTGCGCGTAGAAGAGCCCGGCCCGCGCCAGCCTGAACTGGAGCTCCACGACCTCGTCGCCCGAGTCCCCCGGCGTCAGCGTGCCGCCCGTCGCCTTGCTCGGCTGCGCGGCGGCCGAGGTCTCGGCGGACGTGCTCGGTGTGGCCGTCGCCGTCGGCTTCTCGGACACGGACGGTCCCGGCGAGCCGGCGGACGCCGGTGCGGACGGCGTGATCTCGGCCGACGGCGACTCCGTCACGGCCGGGGGCCGCGCCGACGCGGCGGGCGACGGGGTGGCCGGCGCGGACGGCTCCTCCGCCGTCCCGTCGTTGGCCGACGGCAGCCAGGTGCTGATCGTGTCCGGCACCGCGTGGTCCTCGCGATCGGCTCCCGCGAACAGCCCCCCGGCGAACGCGGCCGTACCGATCACCGCGACCGCCACCGCGCCGGCCGCCACGAGCCGCAGCGTCGTGCGGCGTCCCGCCGGTGGCGGGGTGGGCGGGAACCGCGCGGGCGGCGGCTCGGCGGAGGCCGCGGCCGGCCCGGTCCAGGCGGCGGGCGTGAGCGGCGGCAGCGGGCCCGCCGTACGGAAGGCGGTCGGCGCCGCCTCCACGTCCTGGTCGCCGAGCTTCACGTACGGCCGTACGCGCAGCGGATGGAAGTCCTCGGACTCGGCGATCTCCGCGTCCTGTGCCGACCGGGCGGTCTCGGTGTTTTCTTCGGTTGCCTGCGTTGCCTGCGTTGCCTGCGTTGTCTGTGTGTTCTGTTCGGGCTGTTCCGTGGCCTGCGCGGGCCCCCCGCAGTCGCAGCCGGGCCTGCCCTCCGCTCCCGGCGGCGTACCGCATCCGGGACAGAGCTGTCCTGACACCTTGGGTTCCCCTCCCCTTGAACTGCCGCCGATTATGCAGCCCCCGTATGAAGGGCGTACGCGCGCCCGAACAGCATCGGCCGCCGCTCGGCAGGCCATAACGGGACAGAACGGCCAGGATGGAATCCAGCGGACCGACGGCTGACCGACGGCTGACCGACGGCTGACCGACGGCTGACCGATGGCGGATCGGCGGCGGATCACGGCGTACCGATGGCAGATCGATGGCGGATCGACGGCGTACCGACAGCGGATCGACGGCTGATCGACGGCGTGCCGAGCGGCCCCGACGGACCCAGTGGACCCGAGGAGTTGTCCCATGGCTCAGGAAGTGACCACCCCGGCCGTGAGCCCGGCCCCCGGCACGGGCGGGAGCCCGCGCACCGTTCTCCTCGCCATCGGCGCTCTGCTCATGGGCCTGCTGCTCGCCTCGCTCGACCAGACCATCGTCTCCACCGCCCTGCCGACCATCGTCAGCGACCTCGGCGGTCTGGAGCACCTCTCCTGGGTCGTCACCGCGTATCTGCTGGCCTCGACCGCCGCCACCCCCCTCTGGGGCAAGCTCGGTGACCAGTACGGCCGGAAGAAGCTCTTCCAGACGGCCGTCGTCATCTTCCTGATCGGCTCCGCGCTCTGCGGCATCGCGCAGAACATGACGCAGCTCATCGGCTTCCGCGCGCTCCAGGGCCTGGGCGGCGGCGGGCTGATCGTGCTCTCGATGGCGATCGTCGGCGACCTCGTCACGCCCCGCGAACGCGGCAGGTACCAGGGCCTGTTCGGCGCCGTCTTCGGTGCGACCAGCGTGCTCGGACCGCTGCTCGGCGGCTTCTTCACCCAGCACCTGAGCTGGCGCTGGGTCTTCTACATCAACCTGCCGCTCGGCATCGTCGCCCTGCTCGTCATCGCCACGGTCCTGCACATCCCGGTCCACCGGGCCCGGCACACCATCGACTACCTCGGCACGTTCCTCATCGCGTCCGTCGCCGTCTGCCTCGTCCTCGTCGCCTCCCTCGGCGGCACCACCTGGGCCTGGGGCTCCGCCGAGACCATCGGGCTCGCCGTGCTCGGCCTGGTGCTGCTCGCCTTCTTCATCCGCGTCGAGCGGCGCGCGGCCGAGCCCGTACTGCCCCTGCGTCTCTTCGGTCTCAGGACGTTCACGCTCGTCGCCTGCATCAGCTTCATCGTCGGTTTCGCGATGTTCGGCGCGATGACGTACCTGCCGACGTTCCTCCAGGTCGTCCACGGCATCAGCCCCACCCTGTCCGGCGTCCACCTGCTGCCCATGGTGCTCGGCCTGCTGATCACCTCCACCCTGTCCGGCCAGATCGTCAGCCGTACCGGCCGCTGGAAGGTGTTCCCGATCCTCGGCACCGGCGTCACCGCCGTCGGGCTGCTCCTGCTCCACCAGCTCACCGAGTTCAGCGGTACGTGGGAGATGAGCGCCTACTTCTTCGTCTTCGGCGCCGGGCTCGGGCTCGTCATGCAGGTCCTCGTCCTGGTCGTGCAGAACGCCGTCAGCTACCAGGATCTCGGCGTCGCCACCTCCGGCGCGACCTTTTTCCGCTCCATCGGCGCCTCCTTCGGCGTCGCCGTCTTCGGCACGATCTTCACCAACCTGCTCAGGGACAAGCTCGCCGACGCCCTCGCCGGCAAACCCCTGCCGCCCGGCACCGGGACCGGACAGCTCGCCGCCGACCCGCACTCCCTCGGCCGGCTCCCCGCCGCGCTGCGCGGCCCCGTACTGCACGCGTACGCGACGTCCATCACCGATGTCTTCCTGTACGGCGTGCCGGTCGTGCTCATCGCCTTCGCCATCGCCTGGTTCCTGAAGGAGGACCCGCTGCGCGGCTCCGTGACCGCCCCGGAGATCACCGAGACCCTGGCGTCCAACCCCGTCGAACGCTCCTCGCGCGACGAGGTGGCCCGCGCCCTGTCGGTCCTCGGCACGCGTGAGGGCCGCCGCCGCGTCTACGAGACGATCACCGAGAAGGCGGGGTACGACCTGCTCCCGGCGGCCAGTTGGCTGCTGCTGCGGGTCAGGCGCGAGGGGGTCGTGCAGCCCGCCGTGCTCGCGGAGGACGCGACCGTGTCGCTGCGGACGGTCACGGACGCGTCCCGGCAGTTGGAGGAGCGCGGACTGACCCGCCGCCGGGGGGTGGAGCTGACGCTCACGGAACGGGGCGCGGAGACGGCGGAGGCGCTGGCCGCTGCCCGGGAGGAGTCGCTCTCCGAACTGCTGGGGGACTGGTGGGGAGCCGACCGGCCGACCGATCTGGTGGCGCTGGTGAAGGAGCTGAACGCCGAACTGTGCGGCTCGGACGCCGAACGGCCCATGGCCCCGGGGCCGCCCAGGGACCACGCCGCCTGAGCAGGTCCTCCGAACCCGCTCTCCGAACCCGCTCTCCGGGCCCCGGCTATCGGCCGGTGGACACCGTCAGCTCCTTGCCGTACCAGATCTCCTTGTACGGTCCCGAGCTGTACGCCGGGATCTCCCGGAAGCCGTATCCGACGTACAGCCCGCGCGCCTCGACCAGATCCAGCCGCGTGTCCAGCACCAGCCGCCGCGCCCCGAGCCGCCGCGCTGCCTCCTCCAGACCGGCCAGCAGCGCCGCGCCGCCGCCCGTCCGCCGCGTGGCGGGGCTCACGTACACCCGGGTCAGCTCGGCGGTCGCCGTGTCCAGCATCCGCACCCCGCCGCAGGACGCGGCCACGCGGGGGCCGCCGCCCTGCCCGCCGTACCGTCCGACCACGAACTCCCCGGTGGGCGGGGTCAGATGATCGGGCGGGTCACCCGCGAGGCCCTCGTCGATCTCCGCCTCCGTCGCGGGCCGCCGCCAGTACCGGCCCGCGACCTCCGCGTAGTAGGCGCGGCGCAGCCGGGTGGCGTCGGGTGTGGCGAAGGATTCGGGGCGGACGGACCAGTTCATGGTCGTCTTCCTACCGGGGCCCCGCGCCGTTTGGCCAACGGATTACGGGCAACCCGACACCACGAGCAAGAGCCGACACGACACGGCGCGGCACGAGCCCGGCGCCGAGAACCAGGAAGGCAAACATGTCCACTGTTCTGATCGTCGTCGCTCTGATCGTGGGGTTCGCGGCCATCGTGGCCGCGGTCCTCTTCACGGGACCTGGCAAAGCGAGCGGACGCGGCGGCCTGAAGCGCCGGTTCGGCCCGGAGTACGACCGCGTTCTGGCCCGCCACGACGGCGACTCCAAGGCCGCCGAACGCGAGCTGGGCGAACGGGTCGAGCGCCATGGGCGGCTGCGGCACGAGCCTCTCCCGGACGAGAAGCGCGAACAGTACGTGGCCGAATGGGCCGCCCTCCAGGAGCGGTTCGTCGACGCGCCGCAAGAGGCGGTCGCGCAGGCCGAGCGGCTGGTGGCCAGGCTGGCGCAGGAGCGCGGCTACCCCGAGGGGACGCGCTACGACGACCAGGTGGACGCCCTCTCGGTCCACCACGCGCACGCGATCGACGGCTACCGCCGGGTGCACCACGCGGCCTCGGACGAGGGCCGCGGCGCGAGTACGGAGGAGATGCGCGAGGCGATGGTCGGCGCGCGCGAGCTCTTCGAACGACTGATCCTCGCCCACCCGGAGGACACCGGCGGCCACGACGACCGCACGACCCGGGGCACCGGGCGGAACCGGAACTTCTCACTGCGACCCAAAGGGAGTGGTGCGTGATGAGTGACCAGCGGAAGACGACGACCGACGAGAAGAACCACGGAACACCCACGACACCGGAAGCGTCCGCCGACCCCCGTGGGGCGGCCGACCCGGTGACCGCGGTGACCCCGGTGAAGCCGCTCCACGCCCCGGACGCGGCGGCCGGTGGTACGCGGACCCCCGAGACCCCGCCGCCCCCGCCGAAGCAGGCCTCGCCGACGGCCCCCTCGAAGCAGGCCCCGCGGGCCGGGCAGCAGCCCCCGCCCGCGCCCCCGGCGAAGGCCGGGCGTGCTGCGGGGACGAACGGAGCCCGCAACGGGGCCTCCGTCGGTGCCTTCGACGGAGCCTCCGACGGGGTTTCCGGGAAGGCGGACGGGAAGGCGGACGGGCGGCTGTTCCCCAGCGCCGAGAGCGACCGGCTCTCCCAGCGGCTCCAGGAGGCCCTCAACTCCTTCGTCGACGGGCCGCGGCGCTCGGTCGAGGAGGCGGCCGGGGTGCTCGAAGAGGCCGCCCGGCAGCTCACCACCGCGCTCGCCGAGCGACCGCGTTCGCTGCGCGCCGGCTGGGACGGGGACCGCGACGACGCTGCGGCGGACGGCTCCGACACGGAGGAGCTGCGCCTCGCCCTCCAGAGCTACCGCGAGATGACGCAGCGGCTGCTACGGGTCTGACCTGATCCGACAGACCCGGACAGACGGAGCCGCAGACACAGACGGGAGGCGGCGGGCAAGGGACGGCCCGCCGCCTCCGTTCGCGTCCCGCCCCCCCGAAAACCCCGTCGGTCCAGAACCCCGTCAGTCCAGGACGTCAGTCCAGGACGTCAGTCCAGGACACGGGCGAGCGCGAACCCGTCGTACCCCTTGGTGCCGACCGTCTGCACCGCCGTCGCCGACAGCCGCGGGTTCTTCCCCATCTCCTCGATCATCCGCCGGGTCCCCAGCACCGAGGGGTCGGTGCTCTCGGCGTCCGCGACGGCCCCGCCCCGTACGACGTTGTCGACGACGATGACGCTGCCCGGCCGGGTGAGCCGCAGCGCCCACTCCACGTAGTGCGGGTTGTTCCGCTTGTCGGCGTCGATGAAGACGAAGTCGAACGGTCCCGCGCCCTCGGCCAGCAGCGCGGGCAGCGTGTCCAGGGCGGCCCCGGTCCGTACCTCGGCGATCCCGTCGAGACCGGCGTGCGCCAGGTTGGCGCGGGCCACGTCGGCGTGGGCCGGGTCGTACTCCAGGGAGATCAGCCGGCCGTCCTCGGGCAGTGCGCGGGCCAGCCAGATGGTGCTGTAGCCGCCGAGCGTGCCGATCTCCAGGATCGTACGGGCGCCCTGCACACGGGCCAGGAGCTGGAGCAGCTTGCCCTGGTTCGGAGCGACGCTGATGGCGGGCAGGCCGGCCGCCTCGGTGGCGGCGAGGGCGGCGGACAGGGCTTCGTCGGCAGGGGCGAGGCGATCGGTGACATAGTGATCGACCGCGTCCCACCGCTCGCGCTGTGCCTGGTCGTTCTGTGACATGCGGGCCTCTCAATCGTTGCGGAGATGCGTGATGTGCGTGCGGCCCCATCGTGATCCGCCCGTACCTCCCACGCATCTCCCGACCCCTGATGTCATGGGTGTCGAGACGAAACAGGGGTGACAGTCAGGCGAAGAGGGGGTTGCCGTGGTCTTCTCCACGGGGCAGTGCGACGCTCTATGCCCCAAGGACGGGGTTTTCGGACGGAGGTTCGGCGCGGCGTGGTGAATGCAGAACACAGCGTGCACGGCGGTGCGGCGGCAGGTACGGCGGGGACCGGTTTCGGTACGGCCCGCGTCGTGCTCTGGCTGCTCGCCGCGGTGCTGGCGGTACGACAGGCGGCGGTGGTACTGAGACAGCCGCCCGGTGAACGGCTCACGGATCTGGAGACCTGGATCGGGGACAACGGTGTCCTCCATGTGACGGGATCGCTCTACGACACCGGGAAGTTCACCGGGACCCCGTTCGCCGGGCTGGTCCTCAAACCCCTGGCCAGGTCGGCCGAGCAGAGCCTCGGCGTCGCCTGGACGCTCGGCACCCTGCTGCTCGTCGTGGCCCTCGGCCTGGTCGTGGCGCGCCGCGCGCTGCCGGGCGAGCTGTCGCGCCGTACGGGGCTGATCGCGGCGCCCGTCGCGATCAGCCTGCTCATGCTCTCGCTGCCGGTGCGCAACAGCTTCTCCCTCGGCCAGACCAGCATCATCCCCGTCCTGCTGGTGCTGCTCGGCTGCTTCGCCGTACGCGGGGAACGCGGCTCCGGCTTCCTCATCGGCCTGGGCGCGGCCCTCCAGCCCGCCGTGCTTCTCTTCACGCCGCTGCTGTGGCTGACGGGACGGAAGAAGGCCGCCGTGACCTCGGCGGGGAGCTTCGCGGCGCTGACGGCGCTGGCGTGGGCGGCGATGCCGAACGACTCGTGGGCGTACTGGGTGCACCACGTGGCGGGCGCCGGGCTCGGCGAGCGCGCGGACAGCCTCGCCAACCAGTCCCTGCACGGCGCGCTGCTCAGGATCGGTCTCGAAGGGCCGCTGGAGGTCGTGCTCGTCATCGCCCTCGCGGCGGTCGTCGCCGTACTCGGCCTGCGCAGGGCGGCCCACTACGCGCGCGACGGACAGCTCCTGCTGGCCGTCTCGCTCACCGGCTGCGTCGCGATCGCGGTCTCCCCGACGGCCTGGCAGCACCAGCTCCTGTGGGTGCTGCTGGCGCTGGTCGGCCGGGTCGGCACCCGGGCCAGGGACCGGCTGGTGTGGCCCGCGGTGGTGGTGCTGGTGATGACGCTGCCGGGCAAGATGATGCTGCCGAACATGGCCGCGCTCGCCCCGCTCCGGGAGAACATCCCGCTGATCGCGGCGCTGGCGGCGGCCTGCGCGGTGCCGTTCCTGACGCGCGCCTCGCCCTACTTCGACCGGCCGGTCCCGACCGAGTACGCGCGGGCCGAGCCCGCACGCTGGAGCCGGGTCCCGCTGGCACCGTTCTGGAAGCGGCTGGTCAGCCGGCCCAACCTGCTGCTCGAACTGCTGGTCATCCGCGTCGGCTACTCGGCGTACTCGCACATCAGGCTCGCCGCGACGGGCGGCAGGGAGGCGGCGGAGGAGCACGGCCGCCAGATCCACGGGATCGAGCGGGCCCTCGGGATCGACATCGAGCACTGGGTCAACCACGCGGTCGTGGACATCAAGTGGGCCGAGAGCTTCTTCAACTTCTACTACACGTCGTTCCACTTCGTGGTGCCGCTGACGATCCTCGGCGTCCTGTACGTTCGCCGCCCCGCCGACTACCGCTGGGCCCGTTCCTCGCTCGGCTTCGCCACCGTCCTGGCGCTGATCGGCTTCTGGTTCTACCCGCTGGCCCCGCCGCGGCTGATGCCGGGGATGGGGTTCATCGACACCGTGCACGGCCCGCAGGACCTCACCAACCCGGACTACGGCGCGCTGACGGCGCTCACCAACCAGTACGCGGCGATGCCCTCGCTGCACTTCGGCTGGTCCCTGTGGTGCGGCGTGGTGATCGTGGTCCTCGCGCCCAAGACGTGGATGAAGCTCCTCGGGCTGCTCCACCCGCTCTTCACGGTGTGCGCCATCGTCGCCACGGCCAACCACTGGGTGCTGGACGCGGTGGGCGGCGCGGCCGTCGTGGGCGCGGGCTTCGCGCTGACGTATCTGCTGGCGGGGCCGAGGCGGCTGCTGCCGCGGGTGGTGCCGAAGGCCGACCCGTTCCCGAGGAGCCGGGAGGCCGCCGACGACGCGACCCCGGCCCCGGGCGGCGCCGGTGCCGGTACGGGTGGCGGAGTGTCGGTGAAGACGGCGGGCGCGGCGCGGGACTAGGAGAAGGCAGGGAAGAAGGGAAGAGGGGAAGAGGGGATTCAAGGGCGGACGGGGGTGTTCCCGGCCGCCCGCTGCTCCTCGAAGACCGCCTCCGCGTCGAACGCCGCCCGGCGCGTGGCCCTGCGCAACGCCCTGAGCAGGGCCGGCCCGGCCGTCAGCGTCAGGACGACCGTCAGCACCGCCCGGCCCAGGTCCCAGCCGAAGGACGTCGCCGCGCAGTACGCGAGGAAGCGGCCCAGGTTGGCCTGGACCGGGTCGCCCGGGTGGAAGGAGACCCCGGAGGACATCCCGCCGAGGTACGTCCACCCCTGGAGGTTCATGACCGTGCCGTACGCGAACGCCGCGCCCGCCCCGTACAGCGCGAGCATCGCCCGCTCGGCCCGGCCGCGCAGCGATCCGTGGCCCGGCAGCAGCCCGGCGCCCATCGTGAACCAGCCCATGGCCAGCATCTGGAACGGCAGCCAGGGGCCGACCCCGCCGGTCAGCAGCGCGGACGCGAACATCGTCACCGAGCCGAGCACGAAACCGAATCCGGGCCCCAGCACCCGGCCGCTCAGCACCATCAGGAAGAACATCGGCTCCAGTCCGGCCGTCCCCGCGCCCAGCGGGCGCAGCGCGGCGCCCACGGCGGCCAGCACCCCCAGCATCGCCACCGCCTTGGCGTCCAGCCCGGAGTCGGCGATGGTCGCGACGACCACCCCGACGAGCAGCGGGAGCAGCGCGGCGAAGAGCCACGGGGCGTCGCCGGAGTGCGCGAGCCCGGAGCCGGGTCCCGCGAGCAGCGGCCAGCCGAAGGCGGCCACCCCGATGGCGCCGGTCAGGGCGAGGGCGCAGACCGCGCGCGGCCCCAGCCGCACGGCGCGTACCCCTGCCCCCGGGCGCGCCCGCCCGGCCACCCCTCTCATGGGGTCTCCGTCGTCGCGGCGAGCGCCGTACGCACCTGTGCCACCGTCAGCCACTCCTGGGGCGCCATGACCTTCGCGACCTGGGGCGCGAACGCGGGCGACGACATCACCACCCGGGGCGTCGGGCCGTCCGCCACGATCTCGCCGTCGGCCAGGATGACCACCCGGTGGGCGAGTTCGGCGGCGAGTTCCACGTCGTGCGTCGCCAGGACGACCGCGTGCCCCTCGGCCGCCAGTGCGCGCACCACTCCGACGAGCCGCGCCTTCGCCGCGTAGTCGAGGCCGCGCGTCGGCTCGTCGAGGAGCAGCAGCGGCGGCCGTCCCGTCAGGACCACGGCGAGCGCCAGCGCCAGCCGCTGCCCCTCGGACAGATCGCGCGGATGCGTGGTGCCCGCGATGTCCGGCAGGAGTTCACCGACCAGGGCCAGGCAGGTGCCCGGCGGGGCGCCCGTGTCCTCGTCCGCCGCCGCGCACTCGGCGGCGACCGTGTCGGCGTACAGCAGGTCGCGCGGCTCCTGCGGCACCAGGCCGACGTGCCGGACCATCTCGCGCGGCGGCGTACGGTGCGGGGCGCGGCCCCCGACGCGTACCGTCCCGGCGGTCGGCGCGACCGTTCCCACCAGGGCGGCGAGCAGGGTGGACTTGCCCGCGCCGTTGCGGCCCATCAGGGCCACCGTCTCGCCGGGCGCGACGGTCAGCGACACGGCGCGCAGCGCCTCGGTCCGCCCGTGCCGTACCCGCAGCCCCTCGACCGCCACCGGACCGGTGGCCCCGGTGTCGTCCTCCGCCCGCGCGGGCCGCCGGTGGAACAGGGCGCCGAGCCCCCGCCGTACGGGCGCTGCCGGAGCGCCGGGGGCCGGCCGCGCCCGTACGGGAGGGACCTCGACCGGCTGCGCCCCGGCCAGCCGTGCGCGCAGCCCCGCGGCCCGGCGCCGCGCGTCCCGTACGGAGAGGGGCAGCGGCTCCCAGCCGCTCAGCCTGCCGAGCGCGACGACCGGCGGGTACACCGGCGACACCGCCATGATCCCTTCCGGCGCGCCGATCACCGGGGGCAGGCCGGGGCCCGGCAGCAGGATGACCTGGTCCGCGTACTGCACCACCCGCTCCAGGCGGTGTTCGGCCAGCAGGACCGTCGTGCCGAGGTCGTGCACCAGCCGTTGCAGCACCGCGAGCACCTCCTCGGCCGCCGCCGGGTCCAGCGCCGACGTCGGCTCGTCCAGCACCAGCACCTCGGGGTGCGGTGTCAGTACGGAGCCGATCGCGACCCGCTGCCGCTGCCCGCCCGAGAGCGTCGCGATGGGCCGGTCGCGCAGCTCGGCCAGGCCCAGCAGGTCGAGCGTCTCCTCGACGCGGCGCCGCATCACGTCGGGCGCCAGCCCCAGCGACTCCATGCCGTAGGCCAGTTCGTCCTCGACGGTGTCGGTGACGAAGTGGGCGAGCGGGTCCTGGCCGACCGTGCCGACGAGATCGGCGAGTTCGCGCGGCTTGTGGGTACGGGTGTCCCGGCCGCCGACGGTGACCCGGCCGCGCAGCGTGCCGCCCGTGAAGTGCGGTACGAGGCCGGAGACCGTCCCCAGCAGGGTCGACTTCCCGGCGCCCGACGGGCCGACGAGCAGCACCAGTTCGCCCTCGGGCACGGTGAGATCGACCCCGCTGATCACGGGCGCGGGAGCGCTGTCGCCCCTGTCGCCCCTGCCGCCGCTCTCGGCCCTGCCGTCGCCGTCGGAGTACGTCACCGACACCCGCTCGAATCGGATCACGGTGTCGGCTCCTCGGGTGGGGGCGGTGGCCCTGGCGCGGGCGCGACGAACGCGGGCAGCAGCCCGATCAGCGCCCCCGCCGCCGGCCACAGCGGCAGCGTCGGCGCCTCCAGCGGTACGACCCCGGGGTGCAGCGCCGCCGGATCGGCGGCGCCCGCCGCGATCAGCACGGTGGCCACGGCCGCGCCCGACCCGGCGACCAGCCAGGCGCGGGCGCCCCAGCGGTCCGGCCGGTACCGGGTACGGACCGAGCGCCGCCCGCCGAGCCGCAGCCCGGCCGCCGCCGCGACGGCCCCCGCCACCAGCAGGGGCAGCCCGTATCCGCTGCCCGCCGAGGAGAGCAGCCCGTACACGCCCGCGCAGATGCCCAGCAGCCCGCCGAGGGTGAGCGCGGTGGTGGTGTGGCGCACGGCGGGCGGGACCTGTGCCGTACGGCCGTACCCCCGGGCGTCCATCGACGCGGCGAGCGCGACCGAACGCTCCAACGCGCCCTCCAGCACCGGCAGTCCGATCCGGAGCACCGCCCCGACCCCGCCGGTGGACCGGCCGCGCAGCCTGCGGGCGGTGCGCAGCCGTCCGACGTCGGCGACCATGTTCGGCGCGAAGGTCATGGCCACGACGACGGCGACGCCCACCTCGTAGAGCGCGCCCGGCAGCGACTTGAGCAGCCTCACCGGATTGGCGAGGGCGTTGGCGGCGCCCACGCAGATCAGCAGCGTGGCCAGCTTCGCGCCGTCGTACAGCGCGAACACGACCTGCTCGGCCGTGACCCGGCCGCCGAGCCGCACCCCCGCCGCCCAGCCGGGCAGGGGCACCTCGGGCAGCGTGAACAGGACGTGCGCGCCGGGCACCGGGGAGCCGAGGAAGACCGAGAACAGCAGCCGGACGGCGAGCACGGCCAGCCCCAGCTTGACGAAGGCGCCGTACGAACGGGCCCAGGGCGCGTCCGTACGCCGGGCCGCCACCACATAGCCGGCCACCCCGACGAGCAGTCCGAGCAGCAGGGGGTTGGTCGTACGGGAGGCCGCAGCGGCCAGCCCGAGCGCCCAGAGCCACCAGGCCCCGGCGTGCAGGGCGTTGAACCGGCTCGCCTCGGGCGCCCGCAGCGTACGCCGGGGAGCGGCGGGGGCCACCGGACGGTCCACGGCATGGTCGAGGGGGCGGTGCGCGGCGGGGACGGCAGGGCGGTGCGCGGGGCGCTCGGCGGGGCGATTCATGGGCACGTCACGGGCGGTTCAGCCGCGCCGGCGGCGTGCCTGCCACAGCCCGGCCACGGCGAGGACGGCCACGGCGGCGAGACCCGCGAAGAGGCCGAGCGAGGGACCGCCGCCGTCCCGCTCCGGCTCGGCGGCCCCCGTACGGCCGGCGGTGGACGTGGGCGCGGGGGAGGGGGATGCGGAGGACGCGGGGTCCGCCGCCGCGCCGTCGCGCACCTGCTCCCCGCAGCCGGACTCCGGGTAGCCGGAGATCGCGCAGAGCAGCGCGTCGCTGTTGTAGCGCAGCGGCTTCGCCACCGCGGCGAGCGCGTCGGCTGCGGTGGCGTCCGCGCCGACCCGCGCGCACCGTGCCCGGGGCGCGGGCGGCTCTTCCCCGGCCGGGGCGTCCGCGGCCGTACCGGCGTCGACGACGACCGCGATCCGCTTGGCGCCGTCCCGCGCGGGGGTGGCCGCGCAGACCGCCGCGAAGTCCGGCGCGGTACGGGGCCCGGCCGCGTCCCCGCTGTCCGCGCTCACCGCGAAGCGGAAGCCGGTGACGGTGCCGTCGGCGGGGCGGAGCACGGCCGGGCCCTGGGTGGCGTACGCCCAACTCCCGCCGGTGGCCTGCCAGAACGACCAGTAGCGGTAACCGGCGGCCTGCGCGCCGCCCGCCCCCGCCCCGAGCACGAGCCCCAGCGCCACCGTCAGAGCGATCACGTACCGCGGGCGGGTCACGGCTGCCGGGTCTTCCTGCGGCTGAGCAGGAACGCGGTCCCCAGCGCCGCGACCACACCGATCCCGGCGACCCACAGGAGCACCGCGGCCCCGCCGTCGGCGATCGCGCTCTCCGCGGCGTTGCCGGGGCGCGGCTCCGGGGGCGCCACGGACCGGGGCGTGGGCCCGGTCGCGTTCAGCCGCTCCACGAGGTCGATACCGCCGAAGTTGCGCGGGTCGGTGTCCGTCGCGTACGCCGCGAAGATCAACTGGGCGTAGGCGGCGGGCCCCTGCTGCTGGGCCCAGGTCCCGGAGTTCTTCTTCAGCCACTCCAGGGCGCCGGTCGCCTGGTCCCCGTAACCGGCCGCCGTCAGGGCGACCACCGCGTCCGCCGTGTTCCCGATGTCCGGCGTCGCGGCGCCCGCGTCGCCCGCGTCGCTGTTACTGGTCCCGGGCAGCGGCGGCTGGTCGAGGTGGCCGGTGGCCGCGAGCACGCCGGCCAGATAGGCGGCGCCGTTGCGGGCGGCACGCTCGGGGGAGGGCCGCTTCGAGCCGGTGGCCGGTGCGCAGGTGGGCGCGGGGCCCGCCGTGACCGGTGCGGTGACCAGCCGCTTGCCGAGCCCGGCGAGTACGGCCGCCGCCGTGGCGTCGTCGTTGGCGGTCAGCCTGCCGTCCTGGTCCGGCTGGTACGCGAAGGCCCCGGCGTCCGCGCCCGACCCGGCGTCGCACGGGATCGACAGCCCCACCAGCGCGTCGTAGGCGTGCTTGCCGTCCGGGTCGCCCTGCGGCACGCGCACCGCGGTGGGTCGTACACCGGCCGAGGTCAGCGCGCCGATCACCAGGGAGGTGGAGTTGGCGTCGCTCGGCGCGCCCGGGGTGTAGCCCCAGCCGCCGTCCTCGTTCTGGGTGGAGCGCAGCCACGCCACGCTTGCCGCCATGAAGGGCCGCTGGTCGCCGAGCGAGGAGAGCGCCTGGACGGCGACCGCCGTGGAGTTGGAGTCGATCGGTGTGCTCGCGTCGCACGGCGCGGCCGGGCCGGCGCGGAACGCCGCGAACCCGCCGTTCGCGCACCGCTGCTTCTTCAGCCAGCGCACGGCGTCGTTGGCGGGCCTGACCCCGGCGGCGGCCTGCCCCAGCAGGGCGAGGGACTGCCGCCAGACGCCGTCGTACGTGGGGTCCTTCTCGCCGTACATCCCGCGCGGGAGCTCCACCACCGGGGGCGGCGCGGACGCCGACGGGGAGGGAGAAGGAGAGGACGAGGGGGAGGGTGAGGGCGAGGAACCGGAGGCCGGGGGAGGCACGTCGCCGCCCGCGAAGGCGGCCGGGGCGAACACCACGCAGAGCACGGCGGATGCGGCGAGCGCCGCGGTGCAGCGGCGAACGGTGGTCATGCTGGGCCTTTCGTTCGGGTTTTGCCGGGCTCGCGTGCCCTGGTGCCGCGCCTCGCGGCGTTGACGGCGGATACGGGGGAGCCGAGGCTCCCGCGTCGCCTCCCTCCTCCGCCTTGCGATCCACGACACCAGGCCCCGCTCCCTGATCCGGCCAGACCCGAACGAGAGGCCCTGGCCTCTCCTGCGCGAGCCGGACACCAGGCACACTCAGGCACCGGACTCCGGCCTCGTGTACCTCGACGATGCCTGCCCCGGCGGGTTGCCGGTGGCATGAGCCGGTCACGACCGTGTACGGAGCATTCCGACTCGCCGCCGGCGACGGCGGCTCACGGCTGCGGGTCAGTGCCGGTTTCGCACCGGCTTCCCTCCATACGGGCATGATGACGACGCGCCCACTCTACCGGCCCGGCCCCGCCGGACTCCCCGGCCCCGGCCCGTTCCGGGGCGCCCGGGGACGGGCCGGAGCAGAGGACCGGAGCGGTCCTCCCCGGCAACCAGGTTAAATCCGGCGAACACTCGGGAAACACTTGCCTCTTGGTGTGCGCGACCTCTTGTTCGGGCAGTATCTACGCGCGTATCTTGAGCCGACTTTTCCGCCATCACGCTCATCCGCGACGTCACCGAAGGAACCCACGGGGGGCCCGCCGGAAGTCGCAGCCCAAGGAACAGAAAGAGTCACTCGTGTCTTCCTCCATACCCCCGGCCTTTCGTGGCCGTCGCGCGAAGATCGTCGCGCTGGCGCTCCCCGTAGGTCTCGCCGGTTCCCTTGTCGTGCTGCCTTTCAACGCCCAGGCGACCCCGTCCCCGGACGCCGTGATCGCCGAGGTCTTCGGCGGCGGCGGTAACTCCGGGGCCACCCTCACCCACGACTTCATCGAGCTGGGCAACGCGGGCGGCGGCGCCTTCGACCTCACCGGCTGGTCCGTGCAGTACCTCAGCGGCTCGCCCACCGCGAGCTCCACGTGGCAGGTCACCCCGCTGACCGGCGCCATCCCCGCCGGTGGCAGCTATCTCGTCGGGGAGGGCAAGGGCGCGGGCGGCGACACCGCCCTGCCCACCCCGGACGCGGCCGGCGCGATCGCGATGTCGGCGAGCAGCGGCACCGTCGCGCTCGTCCACTCCACCACCGCGCTGACCTGCCTGACCGCCGCCGACTGCACGGCGGACGCCACGGTCAAGGACCTGGTCGGCTTCGGCACCGCCGTCGTACGGGAGACCACCCCGGCCACCGGCGCCGGCAACACCACCTCGGTCGCCAGGAACGCGGCGCTCAGCGACACCGACAACAACTCCGCCGACTTCACGGGCGCCACTCCCTCCCCCCGTAACAGCGCGGGCGCGGGCGGCGGCCCGGAGCCGTCCCCGACCCCCTCGCCCACCAGCACCACCCCCGGTGAGCTGCGCGTCCACGACATCCAGGGCGCCACCCGCCTCTCCCCGCACGCCGGTTCGACCGTCACCGACGTGCCCGGCGTCGTCACCGCCGTACGCGCCACCGGATCCGCGCGCGGCTACTGGCTCCAGGACCCGAACCCGGACAAGGACCCGGCGACCAGCGAGGCCGTGTTCGTCTTCACCGGCTCCGTCACCCCGCAGGTCAAGGTCGGCGACTCGGTCCTGGTCAGCGGCAAGGTCACCGAGTACTACCCGGGCGGCGCCGCGGGCGGCAACCAGTCCGTCACGGAGCTGACCGGCCCCACCTCCACCGTCCTGTCCTCCGGCAACGCGCTGCCCGCCGCCGAGGTCATCGACGAGAAGACGCTGCCCGAGGCGTACGCGCCCAAGGTCAAGGGCCTGAACATCGAGCCGCTGGCCCTGAAGCCCAGGAAGTTCGCCCTGGACTGGCTGGAGTCCCGCGAGGGCATGCGCGTCCAGGTCGAGGACACCCGGGTCGTCGGCGCCTCCAACGCGTACGGCGAGACCTGGGTCACCACCAAGCCGAAGCAGAACGCCACCCCGCGCGGCGGCACGCTCTACGGCTCCTACTCCCAGCCCAACTCGGGCCGTCTGCTGGTCGCCTCGCTCACCGGCGAGAAGGCGGTGGCCGACGTGGGCGACACGCTCACCGGCCCGACCACCGGCGTGCTGGACTACTCCAACTACGGCGGGTACGGCCTCCAGGCCACCACGCTCGGCACGGTGAGGTCCGGCGGCCTCAAGCCCGAGGTGGCGAGGAAGGCGAAGGCCGACGAGCTGGCGGTGGCCACGTACAACGTGGAGAACCTCGACCCGACCGACCCGCAGGCGAAGTTCGACCGGCTGGCCGAGGGCGTCGTCAAGAACCTCGCCTCGCCCGACGTCGTGAGCCTGGAGGAGATCCAGGACAACAACGGCGCCAAGGACGACGGCACGGTCGCCGCCGACAAGACCCTCGCCCAGTTCATCGCGGCGATCAAGGCCCAGGGCGGCCCCACATACGACTGGCGCTCGGTCGATCCGCAGGACAAGGTCGACGGCGGCGAGCCCGGCGGCAACATCCGTAACGTCTTCCTCTTCAACCCCCAGCGCGTCAGCTTCGTGGACCGTCCGGGCGGCGACGCCACGACGGCCACGAAGGTCGTCAAGGCCCCGAAGGCTCCCAAGGCGCCGAAGGCCGACAAGAAGGGCAAGGAGCGGGGCATCACCCTGTCCGTCTCCCCGGGCCGGATCAACCCCACCGCCGACGCCTGGCAGAACAGCCGCAAGCCGCTCGTCGGGGAGTTCACCTTCCGGGGCGAGCAGGTCTTCGTCATCGGCAACCACTTCAACTCCAAGGGCGGCGACCAGTCGCTGCACAGCCGCTTCCAGCCGCCGGTCCTCGGCTCCGAGACCCAGCGCCTGGCGCAGGCCAAGGAGGTCAACTCCTTCGTCACCGGGCTGCTCTCGCAGGACGCGACGGCCAAGGTCGTCGTCCTCGGTGACCTGAACGACTACCCGTTCTCCAAGCCCGTCGCCGCCCTCACCCGGGGCAAGGTCCTCACCGACCTGATGGACAAGCTCCCGAAGAACGAGCGCTACAGCTACGTGTACGACGGCAACTCGCAGACCCTGGACCACATCCTGGTCAGCCCGGGCGTCAAGAAGCCCGACTACGACGTCGTCCACATCAACGCCGAGTTCGCCGACCAGGCGAGCGACCATGACCCGCAGGTGGTCCGCATCCGCTGACCCGCCTGCGCCGGGTGGCGTGTGGGTGCCCCGTGCGTGGGGCGCCCACACGTCACGCCGTACGCGGGGAACCGGCGGTCAGCGGGCGGGCGCGAGCCGCTCGTACACCGTGACCCTCCGGCCGCGGACCTGCTCGTCGGCCACCGCCGTGAAGTACTGCTCCAGCACCGAGGCCTTCATCCGGTCCCGCGCTCCCCGCACCGGTCTCGCCACCCCTGGCGCGTCCGTCACCAGCAGGATCCGCCGATGGGCCAGCATCGCGGTGCGTATCAGGACCGGGTGCGCCTCCAGACCTTTCAGCGTCCCGGACTTCCGCGGGCTCTGCGTCAGCGCGATGTCCCGCAGACCGGCGAAGGCGTTGGGCGAGACGGACGCGGTGTCCCGGCGCGCCGACGGCAGGAAGAGCACCGCACCCCCGGGCTCCTTCAGCCGCCGCACGTCCGACGCTATGGCCAGTACGTCGTCCGGCCGGCCTGCCGGGGACCGCTTGGCCAGCGACTGCGGCAGCAGCGCCACCATCGCCACGGCGACCACCGCGGGGAGGATCCACGCCGACGCTCTCGGCAGGCGCGGCTCGGCCGCCCGTATCGCGGAGCCGACGGCCGTACCGATCAGCAGCGCCAGACCCAGCAGGCTGAAGAGGATGTACCGGTCCAGGAAGAGCGGCCGGATCAAGGAAAGGCCGATGAGGCCGAGCTGAGGCACAGCCAGCAGCGGCAGCCCGACGGCCGCCACCGAGGGCCCGCCCGCCCGGGGCCGGTCCAGCAGGGCACCGACGCCACCGATCGCCAGCAGGACCGCGGGGCCGATCATCATGTGCCAGCTCAGCGGCGGTATCCAGGACACCTGTGCGGACTGGCTCCCGCTGAAGAGGGCCAGCGGCAGCACACCCGCCACGGCGACCGCGGAGGCCGTCGCCCAGCGCGCCCACACCCCGCGCCCGGCGCGCGTCCAGAGCAGCGTCGCCAGATGGGCCGGCAGGATCATCAGCGAGAACCAGTTGAGCAGCCCGCACAGCAGGACGGTGGCGCCGTACGCGGCCCAGTGCACCGTCCGGGCGCGCCCCTGGAGCACGGTCACGAGCAGCAGGGTCGAGATCCCGGCCCCGGCCGCGACCAGTGCGTACGGACGGCCCTCCTGGAGATGGAACTGCACGGCCGGAAGCAGCCCGAACGCCATCCCTCCGGCCAGCCCCGCCCACCGCCCGGCCAGCCGGTGGCCGATGGCCGCCACACAGGCCGCCGCGACCCCCATGGCCAGCACCGAGGGCAGCCGCAGGGTGGTCGTACCGGGCCCGAAACACGCGAACAGCCCATGCATCAGCAGGTAGTAGAGCCCGTGCACGACATCGACGTTCACCAGCATGCGGCATATCTCGGCCGTGGAGCGCTGGGCCACCTGCCAGGTCGCGGCCTCGTCCCGCCACACACTGTCCTGCCGGGACAGCCCCCAGAAGCCGAGGGCGAGGGTCCACAACACCGGGATCAGCCGGACGAGAACGGAGTGACGCGGACGGGGCTGCGCGGATCCCGGCGCCTTTGCGGTGAACATGCGCCAATTGAACAACCGTGCGACCGCTGGGGGTGCGTCAGACACGACGGCGCCCTAGAACGTGTCGGGCCGGGGGAGACCGGGGGCGGTGTCGCACGGGGTCGTCAGGTGGGTGAAGGTCCGGGTGACGTCGAGTACCCGCCGTACCGGGGGCGAGCAGCGGAGCAGGGTCAGGTCACCGCCCGCCCTGCGGCTCGCGCGGCGCTGGCCGAGGAGAAGGCTGAGGCCCGTGGAGTCCATGAAGGGCACCTGGCTTAAGTCCACTTCGACGTACCGGTGCGCCAGTGGGGCCAGGGCGGCGAAGAGGTCGGGGCCCGTGTCGCAGTCCAGTTCGCCGCGGACCCGCACCAGAACGCGGTCCTGGCCGGTGACGATCTCGACGCTGAGAGGGGCATACGGCGGCACGGCAGTGATGGGGGACCTCACTCCTCCGGTGAACGGGCGGCGAACGGGCGGACACAACGACCGAGCACGGTACACCGCCCGCTACGTGGAGTTGACGCCCGCTCACCCGGACGCACCCGCCGGTTCCGTACGACGGCGGCCTCCCGCCCCCGGACGGAGCACTCAGCGCGGCTCCGCGGCGCCCCGTGCCGTCAGGTCGAGGAGCCTGCTGGCCGTCTCGATGTCGGCCCGTACCTGCGCGACCGAGGCGCGGCCCGACAGCCAGGCGATCAGGGTCGCGTGCCAGGTGTGCTCGATGACCCGGACCGCGGAGAGCTGCTCCGGCGTCGGGTCCTGCGGCGTCCGCGCGGGCGTCCCCGTCCGGGCGGGCGTCGCCCTCCGGGCGGCGGGGGTCCGGGGCGCGGCGTGGGAGGCCATCGCGTCCAGGATGATCGCCGTCGTCTGCCGCGACACCGTCTCCACCTCGCCGCTCACCCCCCGGTCCGCGAAGGTCAGCGCCCTGACCATCGCGTCCGCGAGCTGGGGATCGCGCTGGAGCGAGCGGAACGCCCGGAGCAGCGTCCCGGCGACCCGCTCCGACGGGGTGTCACCGGCCGGGGGCCGTCTGCGGAGGGTGGTGTGGAGGATGTCGAGCTGGTCCTGCATCGTCGCGACCAGCAGATGGACCTTCGAGGGGAAGTACCGGTAGAGCGTGCCGAGGGCCACCTCCGCCTCCTCGGCGACCCCGCGCATCTGTACGGCGTCGAACCCGCCCCGGCAGGCGAGCCGCGCCGTGGCGTCCAGGATGCGCCGCCGCCGGGCCTCCTGACGCTCCGTCAGCGCGGCCGTACAGGGGCGCGAGGCCGTTGCCATCGGTTGCCGCTCCCTTCGGGGCTCTGCGGGCGCACAGTACGGGCGCACAGCATGGCAGACCCCGCCGTGGCGGGAATCACCTGTGGGGGCTCGTGCGCCGACGCTACCTGCCGGTAGATTCGAGGGCCGCGGGCGGACGGGTCTGAAACTTGTTCTAGATCGTCGGCAGCGGTTACGCTCCGGCGAATCCGTCGGAACACGGAGAACGCAGTGATGAAGGGGGCCGAGTGTGACCGCTGAGGCCATAGCGGCGGGCACCGGGCCGGAGTCCCAGGACGACCGGGGCGGCAGAGGCGGCAGCGGCGGCGAGGACGGCGGAGGCGGCGGCGAACGGCCGCTGCGCGTCGCGCTCCTCAGCTACAAGGGCAACCCCTTCTGCGGCGGCCAGGGCGTCTATGTACGCCATCTCTCCCGCGAACTCGCCCGCCTCGGCCACAGCGTCGAGGTCATCGGCGCCCAGCCCTACCCCGTGCTCGACGAGGGCGTAAAGCTCACCGAGCTGGCCAGCCTCGACCTCTACCGGCAGCCCGACCCGTTCCGTACGCCGCGCCGCGACGAGTTCCGCGACTGGATCGACGCCGTCGAGGTCGCCACCATGTGGACCGGCGGCTTCCCCGAACCGCTGACCTTCTCGCTCCGCGCCCGGCGCCATCTCGCCGCCCGCGCCGGGCGGTTCGACGTCATCCACGACAACCAGACCCTCGGGTACGGGCTGCTCGGTGACCTCGGCGCGCCGCTGGTCACCACCATCCACCACCCCATCACCGTCGACCGGCGGCTCGATCTGGACGCCGCCGAGGACTGGCGCCGCCGGGCCTCCGTACGCCGCTGGTACGGCTTCACCCGCATGCAGAAGCGCGTCGCGCGCCGGCTGCCGTCCGTCCTCACCGTCTCCGGCTCCTCCCGGCAGGAGATCACCGACCACCTCGGGGTACGGGCGGACCGTATCGACGTCGTGCACATCGGCGCCGACACGGAGCTGTTCTCGCCGGACCCGGGCGTCCGGGAGATCCCCGGCCGGATCGTCACCACCTCCAGCGCCGACGTCCCGCTCAAGGGCCTCGTGCATCTCGTCGAGGCGCTGGCCAAGCTCCGTACCGAACACCCCGACGCGCACCTCGTCGTGGTCGGCAGGCGCGCCGAGGACGGTCCGGTCGCGCAGGCCATCGAACGGTACGGGCTCGAAGGCGCCGTCGAGTTCGTCAAGGGCATCTCCGACGCCGAGCTGGTCGATCTGGTGCGGGGCGCGCAGGTCGCCTGCGTGCCGTCCCTGTACGAGGGCTTCTCGCTGCCCGCCGCCGAGGCCATGGCCACGGGCACCCCGCTCGTCGCCACCACCGGCGGGGCGATCCCCGAGGTCGCCGGGGCGGACGGGGAGAGCTGCCTCGCCGTACCGCCGGGCGACGCGGGCGCGCTCGCCGCCGCCCTCGGGCGGCTGCTCGACGACGCGGAGCTGCGCGCCCGGCTGGGCGCGGCGGGCCGCGAGCGGGTGCTCGCGCGGTTCACCTGGGCCAGGGCCGCCCAGGGCACGGCGGAGCTGTACCGCGAGGCCATCGCCCGGCAGGCGCACAGCAGACGGGGCCTGCGGACCACCGCGCCCGCCGCCGGGCCCGTGACCGCCGTACGTACCGACGTGCCCCGTACCGACCCTCCCCGCGGCGGCGGACGCCGCTGATGGTCGGCCCGTACGTCCGTACCCGCCCCTGCCACTTCTCCCGCCTCCGCCCCCGCTCCTTCGACCGCGAAAGCAGGACGACCCTGTGCTGACCGTCGACTTCACCCGCTTCCCGCTCGCCGCGGGCGACCGCGTGCTCGATCTGGGGTGCGGCGCAGGCCGGCACGCCTTCGAGTGCTACCGGCGCGGCGCTCAGGTCGTGGCCCTCGACCGGAACGGCGAGGAGATCCGCGAGGTGGCCAGGTGGTTCGCCGCGATGAAGGCGGAGGGCGAGGCCCCGGAGGGCGCCACGGCCACCGCCATGGAGGGCGACGCGCTCAACCTGCCGTTCCCCGACGAGTCGTTCGACGTCGTGATCATCTCCGAGGTGATGGAGCACATCCCCGACGACAAGGGCGTGCTCGCCGAGATGGTCCGCGTGCTGCGCCCCGGCGGCCGGATCGCCGTCACCGTGCCGCGCTACGGCCCCGAGAGGGTCTGCTGGGCGCTCTCCGACGCGTACCACGAGGTCGAGGGCGGCCACATCCGCATCTACAAGGCGGACGAACTGCTCGGCCGGATGCGGGAGGCCGGGCTCAAGCCGTACGGCACCCACCACGCGCACGCGCTGCACGCGCCGTACTGGTGGCTCAAGTGCGCCTTCGGGGTCGACAACGACCAGGCGCTGCCGGTCCGCGCGTACCACAAACTGCTGGTCTGGGACATCATGAAGAAGCCCCTCGCGACCCGGGTCGCCGAGCAGCTCCTCAACCCTGTGGTCGGCAAGAGCTTCGTGGCGTACGCGACCAAACCGCACCTGCCCGCGGCAGCCGTTACGCCGGTGCCTTCCGCGGACGCCTCAGCGGCGGCCGTCAAGTGACCTGGCCCAGCTTCGGTTCCGGGGCCGGCACCGGTCCCGGCGCCACGGAGCACCTCGTCCTGCCCGGCGTGCTCACCGCGGAACAGGCCGCGCGGACCGTGGCCGGGATCCTCGCCGTCCAGCGGCCCGACGGCGCGATCCCCTGGTTCCGCGGCCACCACCTCGACCCGTGGGACCACACCGAGGCGGCCATGGCGCTGGACGCGGCGGGCGAGCACGAGGCGGCGGCGCGCGCCTACGACTGGCTGGCCCGGCGCCAGAACGAGGACGGCTCCTGGTACGCGGCCTACGCCGACGCGGACCAAGAGGTGAGCCTCCCCGCCGACCGGGGCCGGGAGACCAACTTCTGCGCGTACCCGGCCGTCGGCATCTGGCACCACTACCTGGCCACCGGCGACGACGCGTTCCTCGACCGGATGTGGCCCGTCGTCCACGCGGCGGTCGAGTTCGTCCTCGAACTCCAGCGGCCCGGAGGGCAGATCGGCTGGAGGCGCGAGGCGGACGGCACCGCGCTCGACGAGGCGCTGCTGACCGGGAGTTCGTCGGTGCACCAGGCGCTGCGGTGCGCGCTGGCGATCGCCGAGGAACGCGAAGAGCCGCAGCCCGACTGGGAGTTGGCGGCCGGCGCGCTCGCGCACGCGATCTGCGATCACCCCGAGCGGTTCCTCGACAAGAGCCGCTACTCGATGGACTGGTACTACCCCGTGCTCGGCGGCGCCGTGACCGGGGCCCCGGCCACGGCCCGGATCGAGGAGGGCTGGGAGCGCTTCGTCGTGCCCGGTCTCGGGGTGCGCTGCATCCTCCCCAACCCCTGGGTGACGGGCGGCGAGAGCTGTGAACTCGCCCTGGCGCTCTGGGTGATGGGGGAGTCCGACCGTGCGCTGGAAGTGCTCCAGTCCATCCAGCATCTGCGCGCGGACGGCGGGATGTACTGGACGGGGTACGTCTTCGAGGGCGACGAGCGCGGCATGTGGCCCGAGGAGCTGACCACCTGGACGGCGGGCTCCCTGCTGCTGGCGGTGGCCGCCCTCGGCGGCGACGAGGCGACGACCGCCGTCTTCAGCGGCGAGCGGCTGCCGCACGGCCTGGAACCGGACTGCTGCCGCTGACCCGGGCCGACCGTAGGCGACCGTCTTCCCGGGCAGACCGCCTGTGACCGCCTTCCCGGGCGGCCCCTCGGTGACCGCCTTCCGGGCCGACCGCCGGTGACCGCCTTCCGGGCCGACCCTCCGTGACCGACCCGAACGGCCCAGTCCGCGTGGCGGCGGGCCCGGGCGGCGGTGAGGCTACAGGCAGTCTGCCAGGGAGGTTCCCATGTCCGACACCCCTCACATACCGGGCGCGCCCCGGGTGACGGTGCGCCGCGCCGCACTGGCCCTGCTGCTCTCCTGCGCCCTGCTGCTGACGACGGCCGCGTGCGGTGGCGCCGCGTCCCCCCGGGCCGAGAAGGCCGCCGGAGCCGCCCAGGTGGCACCCGCCGCCGATGTGGCGGCGGCCTCGCCCACCAGCTCGGCCGAGAAGCAGAAGTTCGCCAAGACCCGCTTCGTCGCCAACGCCGCTCTCGCGGCCGGCGCGACGTACCAGTGGATCATCAAGCCGTACAAGGCGGGCAAGTTCAAGAAGGGTGCGAAGGGGCGGAGGTTCGCCCTGGTCAAGGCGGCGCTCGCCGGCGCCTTCACCTACAACAGGCTCAAGGCGGCGACCAAGAACGCCAAGGCCGATCCGCTGCTGTCCAAGGCCGTGGCACCGCTGTCGGCCGGGATCGCCTCGCTGAAGGGGCTCGCCACGAAGCTCCGCAAGGGCGACGCGAGCGGCACGGACATCAGCAGCTTCGAGAAGACCATCACGGGCATCAAGAGCGCAGGCGAGAGCGCGGGAGCGCCGGTGAAGAACAAGGTGCCCTCGCTGTCCCAGCTCACCAGCGGCTCCGGCTGACCGAAGGTACGCGGGGCCGGTGGCACGCGGAACCGGCAGCACGCGGGACCGGACGGAAGAGGCCCTGGTCCGGAACGCGAAGTTCCGGGCCAGGGCCTCTTCCGTACGCCTGACGGAGCGGGCGGTCAGCCGCGCTGGATGCCGGAGGTGTCCTGCAGAACGCCGCGACGGCCGTCCTGCGTCTGGGCCACCAGGCTGGGGCCGCGCTGCTCGACCGCCAAGTACCAGGTGCCGGGCGCCAGTTCGGCGATCGGGGACGGCGAGCCGTCCTCGCCGAAGAGCGGGCGCGCCACCGGTACGGCGAACCAGAACGGCGAGAAGTCGCCCGCCGGAGCCGCCCCGCCCTGGGACGGCTGGGCCTGCTGCGCGGCCGGCTGGGCACCCGCGCCGAACGGCTGCGGCTGGCCCTGCGTACCGTACGGCTGCTGGCCGCCCGGGTAGCCGTAACCCTGCGCCGGGCCGCCCGGGGCCCCGCCGTACGGCTGGGGCGTCTGCGGCTTCGGGGGGCCGACGAGGGCGACCTTCAGCGCGGGGACGAGCGGGGTCGCCACGGCGGCGCCCGCGAGGGCGACGGCGCTGAAGAAGCCGAGGATCTGGCCGCCGCCGGCCTTGCCGTCACCGAGCAGGTACCAGAGCGAGGTCCAGGCGGCGAAGAGGGCGAGCGCGACGCCGAACTGGCCGAGGTCAAGGCCCGCGATCTTCTTCGGGGACTGCGGGAGGGCGTGCGAGACGACAATCAGGGCCGCGGCGATGAGACCGGCGATGTGGACGCTCATCACGACGCCGAGGATGTCCCATGCCTTCGGCCCGCTGCTGAAGCTCGTCGAGTCGTAGAAATTGAGGAACGAGGCGATGAACAGCAACACCGCTGCTCCGATCACCACGCCGTCGCCTCTAGTGAGGGAGCGGATGTTCACGTGAAGAATCCTTCGTCAGTCGTCTCGGCGGGGCGGTCGTCGCGGGCCGCTCAGGGTGCGGTGCACGGTGCGAAGCTCGGGGGCGGCTCCCTATCGTACGGATGAATCTATCGTCTGCCCGATCGGGTCGTCTGCCGGGTATCCGGCCTGGTACCGGGCCGTTACGAGGGTCCGTTATGCGGTTCCGCGACATCGAAGGGCCGTCACAGGGCCCGCTCCGGCCCCTTCCGTGACATACGAGCCAACTGCCGTACCGACTCCCTCACGAACCCCTTCACCAACTCCCCGCCGACTTCCTCACAGCGGTCTCACAGCGATTCACTTCTTCTTCTTTAGTTCTCCAGGAAACCGCTGATGCCGGCCGCCAGTCCCCGGGCCGCTTTCTGCCGCCATTCCGCGTCGGACAGCAGTGCGGCATCGGCCGAATCCTGCATATTGCCGCACTCGATGAAGACCTTCGGGACGGTCGAAAGGTTGAGACCGCCGAGATCCTTGCGTACGTCCAACCCCGTACCGTCGCCCAGGTAGTTGGCCGGAGCGCTTCCGGTTTCCCGGCGGAAATCGCCGACGATGCGCTCGCCGAGTTCGCGGGAGGGGCCGACGATCGCGGAGGTGTCCGCGCCGCCGCCCTTGACCAGGGCGGGCAGGATGACGTGGAAGCCGCGGTTGCCGGACGCGGAGCCGTCGGCGTGGACGGAGACGACGGCGTCGGCCTTCGCCTTGTTGCCGATACGGGCGCGCTCGTCCACGCAGGGGCCGTACGGGCGGTCGTTGTCGTGCGTGAAGGAGACCGTGGCGCCCTGCCGCGCGAGCAGCGTACGCAGCCGCTGGGAGACGTCGAGGGTGAACGCGGCTTCCGCGTAACCGGACTTGGTGGCGGTGCCGGTGGTGTCGCACTCCTTGGTGGTCGTGCCGATGTCGACCTTCTTGTTGATCTCGGTGGGGTGGTCCTTGTTACGGGGGTTGTGGCCGGGGTCGATGACCACGACCTTGCCGGCCAGCGGTCCGGCCGGACCGGCGCCGCCGGGGGCGCCGTCGCCCGGGGCGGCCGTGCGGCCGGACGCGGTGGCGGTGGGGGAGGCGGGCGCGGAGGCGGAGGAGGCGGATCCGGCGGCCGTCGCGGCGGAGGCGCCGGCGCCGTCGGATCCGCCCGTCCCCTGCCACACGAGCCACCCCGCCAGGGCGGTCGGCACCAGCGCGGCGACCGCGACGGTGAGGTGGTGCCGGCCGAAGCGGCGGCGTGCGGGCTGCGGGCTCTCGTCGTACGACACGTCGCGATGCTAGACGTCCCGCCCGCCGATCGGGGGCAGGGCGGGCCCGTGGAGCGGTCAGGGACCCCTCCGACGGGTCAGAGCTCCTGGGCTCCCGCCACCGTACGGCGCAGCACGCGCAGGGTGTCGGTCACCGACACCTCGGTGAAGTCGCCGGACGCGAGGGCCCGGAGCCAGACGCGGTACGGTGCCTGGCCGCCGTCCGCCGGGTCGGGGAAGACGTCGTGGATGACGAGCAGCCCGCCCTCGGCGACCCGCGGGGCCCACCCCTCGTAGTCGCCGCCCGCGTGCTCGTCGGTGTGGCCGCCGTCGATGAAGACGAGACCGAACCGCCCGTCGCCCCAGGCGCGCGCCACCCGCGGCGAGCGGCCGACCACCGCGATCACGTGGTCCTCCAGACCGGCCCGGTGGAGGACGGAGCGGAAGACCGGCAGCGTGTCCATCAGGCCGGAGACGGGGTCGACCAGCTCCCGGTCGTGGTACTCCCAGCCCTCCTGCTGCTCCTCGCTGCCGCGGTGGTGGTCCACGGTGACGACGACCGTGTCGGCCTCGCGCGCCGCGGCGGCCAGCAGCAGGGTGGAGCGCCCGCAGTACGTGCCGATCTCCAGGAGCGGCAGCCCGAGCGCCCCGGCCTCGGTGGCCGCCGCGTACAGCGCGAGCCCCTCGTGGACGGGCATGAAGCCCTTCGCCGCCTCGAAGGCGGCGAGGACGTCCGGCGCGGGTCCGGGCGCGGGCGCTCCGACGGCTGCGGCCACTGCGGACGTGCCGGACGTGCCAGGCGTGCCGGTCATTTAAGGGTTGCCTCCTCGGACGGATCCGGCGGTGTGCCGGATACCGGGCGCGTCCATGGTGCCGTACGGCCGCGACCGTACGAGGTCCGGGGCAGGGGCGGGGGCCCCGGCCGGGGTACGGGCGCGGCGCACGGGCCGGGTGTCAGGACGTGACGGCCGAGCTGCGCTCCTGCGCGCCCTGTCCCTGGCCGAGGACCAGGTCGACCGCGACCGGGACCCCGTCGCCCCGGTACTCCGCCGGGCACGCGTGGGACGCGTACCCCGAGGCCGTCCCCGCCAGGACGTAGGGCCCGGCGCCCGGCGGCAGCAGCGCGTAGCGGCCCTCCGCGTCGGCCGTGGTGCGGCCCGCCTGCCGGCCGCGCCGGTCGATCAGCGTGACGTTCGCCCGCGCGACCGGCGCGCCGTCCGCGTCCAGCACCCGCCCGGTGAAGCCGCCGGAGCCCGCGACCAGGGTCATGCGGTGCTCGGCCGTCCCGTAGGCGAGCTCCTCACCGGCGGTCTGCGGCTCCGGCCGGGCGGCGGGCCGCTGCCCGGGCAGGAACATCGCCAGCACCAGACCGACCAGGACCGCGCCGGTGGCGATCATGAACGAGATACGGAAGCCGTGCATCGACGGCAGCGCCACCCCGCCCGACTGGACGGAGGTGTGGGCCAGCACCATGCCGATCACCGCGCTCGACATCGACGTGCCGATGGAGCGCATCAGGGTGTTCAGACCGTTGGCCGCGCCGGTCTCCGACGCGTCGACAGCGCCGATGATCAGGGCGGGGAGCGAGGAGTACGCGAGTCCGATGCCCGCGCCGAGGACGACCGAGATGATGACGGTCTGCCAGGCGGCGTTCATCAGGCCGAGGCCCGCCCCGTACCCGAGGGCGATGATCAGCATGCCGATGATCAGGGTGACCTTCGGGCCGCGGCGGGCCGATATCCGCGCGTACAGGGGAGCGGTGAGCATCATCGTCAGGCCGAGCGGCGCCACGCACAGGCCCGCGACCACCATCGACTGGCCCAGTCCGTACCCGGTCGAGGCGGGGAGCTGGAGAAGCTGCGGCAGGACGAGGGTGACCGCGTAGAAGGCCACCCCGATCATGATCGAGGCGAGGTTGGTGAGCAGCACCTCGCGGCGCGCGCTGGTGCGCAGGTCGACCAGCGGCGCGGAGCTGCGCAGCTCCATCACGCCCCACAGCAGCAGGATGACGAGGGCCAGGCCGAAGAGCCCGAGCGTGGTGCCGGAGGTCCAGCCCCAGTCGCTGCCCTTGGTGACCGGCAGGAGCAGGGAGACGAGACCGGCGGAGAGCCCGATCGCGCCGAGCCAGTCGAAGGTGCCGGGGGCGCGTACGGACGACTCCGGTACGAAGACGACGGTGAGCAGGATCGACAGCGCGCCGAGACCGGCGGCGGCGAAGAACAGGGCGTGCCAGTCGGCGTTCTGGGCGATCAGCGCCGCGACGGGCATGGCGAGTCCGCCGCCCACGCCGATGGAGGAGCTCATCAGCGCCATGGCCGAGCCGAGCTTCTCGCGCGGCAGTTCGTCGCGCATGATGCCGATGCCGAGGGGTATCGCGCCCATGGCGAAGCCCTGGAGCGCCCTGCCGACGATCATGATCACCAGGTCGTCGGTGACACCGCAGATCAGCGAGCCGACCACCATGACGGCGAGGCTGGCGAGCAGCATGCGCCGCTTGCCGAAGAGATCGCCGAGGCGCCCCATGATCGGGGTGGCGACGGCGCCCGCGAGGAGGGTCGCGGTCATGACCCAGGTGGCGTTGGCGGGCGCGGTGCTGAGAAGGGTGGGCAGGTCCTTGATGACGGGAACGAGCAGGGTCTGCATCACCGCGACGGTGATGCCCGCGAAGGCGAGGACGGGGACGATGCCGCCGGCTTTGCGGGGTCGTGGGTCCGGGAGCCCTCCGGCGTGCTGTTCGGTCGTCGTCTGCGGCATACGTGCGGCCTCCGGGGCAGAAAAAAGAAAGGCGTACCAGGGGTACGTACGGGGGTGCGGGTCCGGCGGGATCCGGCGGAGTCTGGCGCGGGTCTGTCAGGAGCTGTCAGGTTCTGGCGGGGTCTATCGGGGTCTATCGGGGTCTATCGGGGTCTGGCGGTTTCTGTCGGTGGGGGCGCGGGCCCCGTGCCGCACTGGACACGACCGCGTCGGCCGTAAAGTGCGTGCACCATGAAAGCTTCTCAGTCCAACCCGGGGCGCCGCCGCCGTATTCCGGCTCCGGCGGTCATATTCCGGTAAACGGTGTGTGAACAGGGCGGCCTCGACCGGCCCGTGGCTCCGACGAAATATCCATGTACGGGGCACTCGTCGACTGCGACCATGACAGCCATGGTCCGAGCCTCCTCAGAGTCAGAATTCGAGTCGGAAACCGAAGCCGACGCGATATCCGCTTCCGCAGCCTCCTCCGTACCGACAGCTCTGTCCGTCCCGGCGCCCCCTTCCGTTCTCACCGGCCCCTCCCTCGCCAAGGGCCCTTCTGGTCCCAAGGCCCCTTCCGGCCCCAAGGCCCCTTCCGGCCCCAAGGGCCCCGCCGCCCCGCCGGACCCCGCCGTCCCCGCCGTCCCCGCGACCCCCGCCGGGCGCACCAGACCGGGGGCCCGCACCTGGGCCGTGATCCTGGCCGCCTGCGCCGGGCAGTTCCTCGTCGTCCTCGACGTGTCGGTGGTCAATGTCGCCCTGCCGTCCATGCGCGCCGACCTCGGGCTCTCCGCCCCCGGGCTCCAATGGGTCCTCAACGCCTACGCCATCGCGTTCGCCGGCTTCATGCTGCTCGGCGGGCGCGCGGCCGATCTCTTCGGCCGGAAGCGGACCTTCCTGGCCGGGCTCGCGGTCTTCACGCTCGCCTCCGCGGCCGGCGGACTCGCCCAGGAGGGGTGGCAGTTGATCGCCGCCCGCGCCGTCCAGGGGCTCGGCGCGGCCGTACTGGCCCCCGCGACCCTCACCATTCTCACCTCGGCCGTGCCCGCGGGCGCCGCCAGGACCCGCGCGATCGGCACCTGGTCGGCGGTCGGCGCGGGCGGCGGCGCGGCGGGCGGACTGGTCGGCGGACTCCTCACCGACCTGCTCTCCTGGCGCTGGGTGCTGCTGATCAACGTGCCCGTCGGCGTCCTGGTCCTGGCGGGCGCCGCGCTCTGGCTGACCGAGTCCCGTGACGCCGCGGGCCGCCGCCTCGACCTGCCGGGCGCGACGCTGGTCACGACCGGGCTCGCGGCGGTGGCGTACGGCGTCGTGCAGACCGAGGAGCGCGGCTGGGGCCAGGTGCCGACGCTGCTGCCGCTGCTGGGCGGAGTGCTGCTGCTCGGTGTGTTCGTGGTGGTGGAGGCGCGGACCAGGGAGCCGCTGATGCCGCTGGGGCTGTTCCGGATCCGGGCCGTGTCGGCGGCCAACGCGGCGCTGTTCGTCTGTGGCACGGCCTCCTTCAGCATGTGGTTCTTCATGACGGTGTACGCCCAGAACGTCCTGGGCTACACGCCGCTGGAGGCCGGGCTCGCGCTCGTCCCCAGTTCGCTGAGTGTGGTGCTCGGCTCGAAGCTCGCGCCGCGGCTGATGCCGCGGACCGGGGCGCGCGCCCTCGCGGTGACCGGGACGCTGGTGGCGGCGGCCGGCTTCGGCTGGCAGTCCACGATGACCGCCGACGGAACGTTCCTCTCGGTGATCCTCGGCCCCGGCATCCTGATGATGGCCGGCCTGGGCCTGGCCACCACCCCGCTGGCCGCCCTCGCCACGGGGAGCGCGGCACCCGGCGACGCGGGCCTGGTCTCCGGACTGGTCAACACCTCCCGCACGATGGGCGGCGCGCTCGGCCTGTCCGTACTCTCCACCGTCGCCGCGTCCCGGACGGCGGGCGGCACGGGGCCGCAGGCGCTGACCGAGGGGTACGCGCTCGCCTTCAGGACGGGCTGCGGGGTGCTGCTCGGGGCGGTGGTCCTGATGGTGCTGTGGCTGCCGCGCGCCTCCTCGGACGCCTGACGAAAGACCCCGGGTACCCCCGTGCGTGAACGGCGAGAGGCCGCCACGGGCTTCCGTGGCGGCCTCTCGGCTCTCCGTCGTGTGCGCGGGTCGTGAACGCGGCCCGTCAGGCCGCGTTCCTGCCCTCTTCCGGGCGGCGGTGGCGGCCGTAGGCGGGAGACGTGGAGTCCTCCGCCGGTGCCGCACCCCCGCGGTGCTTACCGAGACCGTCGTTGTCACCGCTGCCCGCGGTCGCCATCCCCTGCGGGCGCTGCTGCGTCGTGTCGGTTCGGGTTTCGGACATGTGGGAAGTCACCCCGTTGTGTTCGCTTCTTGTTCTGTGGCACAGGGCCGGAGGAAAGTCTATCCAGGTGCCCCGCGGCCGGTGAGTGGCGCCTGCTGCAACGGCACCGGCCTGCACATGGCAGGAGTCCGTGGAGAGCCGGACGGTTCCCCGTCGCAGGATTCCGCTTGCGTGGGTTCCGTGACCTTGTCCTGGTGCGGACGGCCGAAGGGCGTTGTTGGATCCGCCGCCGGGCCCGCCGCCGGGTCCATCGGTGCGTCCATCCGTGCGTCGAGTGGCGCGTCCATCGGCGCGGGGAGGGAGGCCACCCCGCACGGCACCGCGTCCGTCGCGTACGGCAGCCGCAGCACCCCCTCCCGGGTCCACAGTCCGGCCCCCGCCAGCCACCCCTGCGGCGCCGGCCGCTGGTGGAGCCGGCGGCCCGCCGGGCGCCACACCCCCACCCAGCTTTCCGCCGGGCCGTCGATCCGCAGCGCCACCGCGCAGCTCTCCGGCATCAGCACCTGCCCCGGCTGGACGGCGAACGGCGTCACCGCGCGGTCCGTGAACCGCAGGCACTCGGGGAACCGCACGGGACGACGGCTCCCCAGCACCCCCCAGCCCAGCCGGTCGTGGCCCGGGGCGTCGGAGCGGATCAGCAGCAGCCCGCTGTCCGGATCCGCCAGCAGCAGACGGTCGTTGCTCTCCTCCGTGATCTGGAGCAGCGGCGTCGCCTCGCCGCCCCGCGCCAGATCCACGGCCACGGCCTTGACCACGCCGTCGGTCTCCCGGTCGAGCGCCAGTATCCGCCCCGTACGGTCGAGCCAGACCCCGCCCGCGCACCTCCCCGGCACCTCGGCGACCCGCTCGGGGCCGAAGGCGCCGCCCGCCACCAGCCAGACCGTGGTGGAGCGGGCGTCCGCCGACAGGGCGTACGCGCGCCGGCCGTCCGGCGACGGCGGCAGCAGTGTCAGCTCCGGGCACCGCACCGCGCCCACCGGGAGCTGACCCGTCCCGGGCCCGGTCGGATAGAGCAGCGAGAGATCGTGCCGGTCCGCGACCCGGCGGCGGACCAGCACCCGCCCGTCGGTCAGCGGCAGCACCTCCGTGTCCGGCTCCTCGGGCTGGTCGAGGGGAAGGGGCACCGCGTACGGCTCCGGCCCGTCGAGGGTCCACCGCTCCGGGAACCACGCGTCCCCGGTGCCTCCCTTGAGGGCCAGCCGGGCGGCGTACGCCCCGTCCGCCGTGACCGTGAACTCCGCGGGCCCCGCCGTCTCGACAGCACAGGCAGTCATTGATCCGTCACCTCCGGCGAAGAAGCTAGTTTTCGTACTTCCTGCCGAACAACACGACACCTCGCACTTCACACATAAGGGTGGCCGTCGCACGATTCGACTGAAAGTGCGGGGGCGGGTGTGCTGGCACAGAGGGCGGCGCTTAGAGTAAGGCGACCCTAAGTGACCCTGTCAGGAGCTTGAAGATGTCCATAAGACGCCGTGGCACGGCCGCCGCCGTCGCGCTCGCCGCCGCCCTCTCCCTCGCGGCCTGCGGCAGCGGCGGCTCCTCCGACAGCGACGCCGGCTCCGGCGACGGAGGCGGGAAGAAGGCGGCCGTCGCCACGGGCGGCAAGGACTTCGCCGACGCGGCTAAGAAGACCGCCTCGTACGGGACCGACGCCAAGGCGGGCGAGTTCCCGCGCACGATCACCCACGCCATGGGCACCACCGAACTCAAGAAGCGCCCCGAGCGCGTCGTCGTGCTCGACGTCGGCGAACTGGACAACGTGGTGTCGCTCGGGGTGAAGCCGGTCGGCTACGCCCCGACCGAGGGCGACGCGTCGCTCCCCGGCTATCTGAAGAAGGGTGCGGGCAGCCCGAAGAACGTCGGCACGATCAACAACCTCAACCTGGAGGCCGTCGCGGCCCTCAAGCCCGACCTGATCCTCGGCAGCCAGCTCCGCGCCGCGGACAAGTACAAGGCGCTCTCGGCGATCGCCCCCACGGTCTTCGCCATCCGGCCCGGCTTCACCTGGAAGGAGAACCACCTCCTCAACGCCCAGGCGCTGGACCGCACCGCCGAGGCGAAGGCCGCGCTGGCCGCGTACGACAAGAAGGCGCGGGCCCTCGGCAAGGAGATCGGGCCGGACAAGCCGACCGTCTCGATGGTCCGCTACATGCCGGACCGGCTGCGGCTGTACGCGAAGGCGTCCTTCATCGGCACGATCCTCGACGACGTCGGCCTGCCGCGCCCCGAGAACCAGCAGGTCGAGGATCTGGCCGTGGAGATCAGCCCGGAGAGGATCGACGACGCGGACGCCGACTGGATCTTCACCGGGGTGTACGGAGACCCGGCGAAGACCCAGCGTGACAGCGCGCGCTCCAACCCGCTGTGGAAGAACCTGAAGGCCGTCAAGGACGGTCACGCCAAGGACGTCGACGACGAGACCTGGTACCTCGGACTGGGCGTGACGTCCGCCGAACTGGTCCTGGACGACCTGCGCGGCTACCTCGTCAAGTAGCCGGGGCGACGGCCGACCGGAGGCGGGGAGCCGGTGGGCGGGGGCGCGGCGGGGCGGGGCGTTGGTGCCTCCCGGGCCGGGGGTACCGGCGGTATCCACAGGCATGGTGGGCGCGACAGCCAGGGCAGGTAGCCTTTGCTCCGTGCCTCCAGTCCCCTCCGTGCCCCGTCTCGCCGACGTAGTCGCCGCGCTCGACGCCCTCTGGCCCCCCGAGCGGGCCGAGCAGTGGGATGCCGTCGGCACGGTCTGCGGCGATCCCGACGCCCCGGTCACCCGCGTCCTGTTCGCGGTCGACCCCGTCCAGGACATCGCCGACGAGGCCCTGCGGCTCGGCGCCGATCTGATCGTCACCCACCACCCGCTCTATCTGCGCGGTACGACGACGGTCGCGGCGTCCACCTTCAAGGGCCGCGTCGTGCACACCCTCATCCAGAACGGCATCGCGCTGCACGTCGCGCACACCAACGCCGACAGCGCCGACCCCGGTGTCTCCGACGCCCTCGCGGGCGCCCTCGACCTGCGGGTCGTACGGCCCCTCGTCCCGGACCCCACCGACCCCGCCGGGCGGCGCGGCCTCGGCCGGGTCTGCGAGCTGGACCATCCCGCCACCCTCCGCGACTTCGCCGCCCGCGTCGCGCACCGGCTGCCCGCCACCGCACAGGGCATCCGCGTGGCCGGCGACCCGGACGCCCTCGTCCGTACGGTCGCGGTCAGCGGCGGCTCCGGCGACAGCCTCTTCGACCAGGTCAGGGCGGCCGGCGTCGACGTCTTCCTCACCGCCGACCTGCGCCACCACCCGGTCTCCGAGGCCACGCAGCACAGCCCGCTCGGGCTGGTCGACGCCGCGCACTGGGCCACCGAATGGCCCTGGTGCGAGCAGGCCGCCGCCCAGCTCGACGAGATTTCCGACCGCCACGGCTGGGACCTGCGGGTCCACGTCTCGAAGACGGTCACCGACCCCTGGTCAGCCCACCACTCCTCAGGAGCCCCCAACTGAACGCCGCGCCCGCAGACCAGATCCGACTCCTCGACGTCCAGGCCCTCGACGTACGACTGTCGCAGCTCGACCACAAGCGCACCGCGCTGCCCGAGCACGCCGAGATCGAGTCGCTCACCAAGGACCTCGCGCAACTCCGCGACCTGCTGGTCGCCGCGACGACCGAGGAGAGCGACACCGCCCGCGAGCAGACCAAGGCGGAGCAGGACGTCGACCAGGTGCGCCAGCGCGCCGTACGGGACCAGCAGCGTCTGGACTCCGGCACGGTCACCTCGCCCAAGGACCTGGAGAACCTCCAGCGCGAGATCGTCTCCCTCGCCAAGCGCCAGGGCGATCTGGAGGACGTCGTCCTGGAGGTCATGGAGCGCCGCGAGTCGGCGCAGGAGCGCGTCGCCGAGCTGACCGAGCGGGTCTCCGCCGTCCAGGCCAAGGCCGACGACGCCGCCACGCGCCGGGACACCGCCGTCGCGGAGTTCGACGCCGAGTCCGCGACCGTCACCAAGGAGCGCGGCATCGTCGCCGGTTCCGTACCGGCGGACCTGCTCAAGCTGTACGAGAAGCTCCGCGTCCAGCAGGGCGGGGTGGGCGCGGCCCGGCTCTTCCGGCGGCGCTGCGAGGGCTGCCAGCTGGAGCTGAACATCACCGAGGTCAACGAGGTCAAGGCGGCTGCCAGGGACGCGGTGCTGCGGTGCGAGAACTGCCGCCGCATCCTGGTCCGCACCGCCGACTCGGGGCTGTGACCCCCTGATGCGGACGTTCATCGTGGAGGCGGACGGCGGCTCCCGGGGCAACCCGGGGCCCGCGGGTTACGGCGCCGTCGTCCTCGACGGGACCACGGGTGAACCGCTCGCCGAGGCCGCCGAGTTCATCGGTGTCGCGACGAACAACGTCGCCGAGTACAAGGGCCTGGTCGCCGGGTTGAAGGCCGCGAAGGCGCTGGACCCGGGCGCCCGGGTGCGCGTCCGGATGGACTCCAAGCTCGTCGTCGAGCAGATGTCGGGGCGCTGGAAGATCAAGCACCCCGACATGAAGCCGCTGGCCGCCGAGGCGGGACGGATCCTGCCGTCGGGCCAGGTCACGTACGAGTGGATCCCGCGCGAGCGGAACAAGCACGCGGACCGGCTGGCCAACGAGGCGATGGACGCGGGCAAGCAGGGCCGCCAGTGGGAGGCCTCGGCCTCCACGGCGGCCCTCGACGCGGGCGCGGCACGCTCGGCCGCCTCCGCCTCCGCCGCCGCAGCCCGTGAGCCCGCCCGTGAGGCGGAGGACGTCCCGCTCTCCTCCGAGTCCTCCTCGTCCGTCGGCTGGGGCGCCGCCGACCTCGGCCCTCCCGCCACCTTCGTCCTGCTCCGGCACGGCGAGACCGCCCTCACCCCCGACAAGCGCTTCTCCGGCAGCGGCGGCACGGACCCCGAACTGTCCGCCATCGGCCGCCGCCAGGCCGACGCGATCGCCACCGCGCTGGCCGCGCGCGGCACCGTCCAGGACATCGTCTCGTCCCCGCTGCGCCGCTGCCGCGAGACGGCGCAGGCCGTCGCCGACCGGCTCGGTCTCGACGTACGGATCGAAGAGGGCCTGCGCGAGACGCACTTCGGCGCGTGGGAGGGCCTGACCTTCGGCGAGACGCAGGAGCGGTACCCGGACGACCTGACGGCCTGGCTCGCCTCGCCCGACGTCGAGCCGACCGGCGGCGGCGAGAGCTTCGCGACGGTGGGACGGCGCGTCGCGGCGGCCCGTGACGCCCTCCTCGACCGCTACCGGGGCCGTACGGTCCTGGTGGTCACGCATGTCACCCCGGTCAAGGAGCTGGTACGGCTGGCCCTCGGCGCCCCGCAGGAGTCGCTGTTCCGGATGGAGCTGTCGGCGGCGTCGGTCTCGGTCGTGGCGTACTACGCGGACGGCAACGCGTCGGTGCGGCTCTTCAACGACACCTCGCACCTGCGCTGACGGCCAAACGACATGGCCTAGCCCCAAAGGGCTTGGCCAGGGACGGGTCCGCCGTAGGACGATGACCGGCATGAGCTGGCAACTGACCGACGACGTCGAAGAGTTCCGCGGCGCGGCGGACCCGTACCTCGCGGCCGACGCCGCGCGTCACACCATCCTGCTCACGGTCAGCGAATCGCTGCGGACCGGAGGCGTGGCGTACGCCGGGCCCGTACGGTTCGGCTGGTGGCGGGAGACCGCGGACGCCCCGGTGACCGGCGCCTTCCTGGAGACCCCGCCGCACCCGCCGTTCCTCGGCACGATGCCGGCGCGGGCCGCCGCCGAACTGGCCAGGACGCTGGGCGGCACCCCGGCGGGCCACGGCACCCCGCCGTCGGGCGTACGGGGCCGGGTCGCCGACGTCGAGGCCTTCGGCGCCGCGTGGACGGCGCGGCGGCCCGGCGCGGGGAACGCGCCCCCGTACCGGCTCTCCGACGGTATGCGGCTCTTCCGGCTGGGCGAACCGACCCCGCCGGACCCCGCGCCCGAGGGCCGCGCGCGGTACGCGGCAGCCCAGGACATCCCCCTGGCGGTGGAGTGGCTGACGGCGTTCGCCGAGGAGATCGGGGACCCGCCCGCGCGCGACCGGAGGGCCCTGGCGGTCGCCCGGATCGAGGAACGGCGGCTGCTCCTCTGGGAGGTGGACGGCGTCCCGGTCTCCCTGGCCGGCCACGCCCCGCTCATCGCCGGGCAGATCCGCGTCGCCCCCGTCTACACGCCGCCCGCCCACCGTGGACGCGGATACGCGGCGGGGGTGACCTCGGCGGTCGGCGAGGCGGCCCTGCGGACGGGCGCCGACGAGGTGCTGCTCTTCGCCGACAACGCCAACCCGACGGCCAACGCCCTGTACCAGCGCCTGGGTTACCGCCCGGTGAAGGTGTACGCCACGGCGGAACTCGCCTGAATCCGGCCATGACGGAGGCGGTTCAGGATCGTGATGGGGCGGCTCAGGCCCCGTGCTTCCCGCCCAGCGCGGCGGCCTCGCGCGCCAGCGTCTCGACCCGGGCCCAGTCCTTCGACGCGAGCGCGTCCGCCGGGAGCAGCCAGGTACCGCCGACGCAGCGCACGTTGGGCAGGGCCAGATACTCCGGCGCGGAGGCGAGGGTGATGCCGCCCGTGGGGCAGAAGCGGGCGTCGGGGAGCGGTCCCGCGAGCGACTTCAGATAGGGCCTGCCGCCCGCCGCCTCCGCCGGGAAGAACTTCATCTCCGTCACCCCGCGCTCCAGCAGCGCCACGACCTCGGACGTCGTCGACACCCCCGGCAGGAACGGTACGCCCGAGTCCCGCATCGCGGTCAGCAGCGTCTCCGTCCACCCCGGGCTGACCAGGAAGCGGGCGCCCGCCGCCACCGACGCGGTCACGGCGCCGGGTGTGAGGACCGTGCCCGCGCCGACCACCGCGCCGGGCACCTCCGCAGCGATCGCGCGGATCGAGTCCAGCGCGGCGGGCGTCCGCAGCGTCACCTCGATGGCGGGCAGCCCGCCCGCGACCAGGGCGCGGGCGAGCGGTACGGCGTCGGCGGCGTCGTCGAGGACGACGACAGGGATCACGGGGGCGAGGTCGAGCACGGAGGTCATGGGGTCATCCTGCCGCTCGCCCTCACGATGCGCAATGCCCGTTGCGCAGGGCGCAACGGGCCGGTCCGGGTCCCCGCCAGTGGACCTGCCGTCAGTGGATCTCCGTGACGACGACATCCAGCGCCCAGGGCCGCCCCGCCCGCGCCGGAGCCGTCGCCTCCACCGCGTACCCCAGCTCCCGCACCGTCTCCACCAGGTGCGCGGGATCCTTCGGCCGGGCGCCCGCGGTCAGCAGATCCCGTACGAGCCGGCCCTTCGTCGCCTTGTTGAAGTGGCTGACCACCGACCGCTTCTCCACGCCGGTCACCGGATCAGTCTGCGCGTGCAGCACCCGTACCGTCGCCGTACGGCTGGCCAGTTCGCCCTTCGGCTTCCACGCCGTCGCGTACGCCGACGACCGCAGATCCAGTACGGGACCGCCCCCGGCCTCCTCCGCCGCCGCCGGCAGCGCCGACTCCATCGGCGTGCGCCAGTGCGCGCCCAGCGCGCCGAGCCCCGGCAGCCTCACCCCCATCGAGCAGCGGTAGGAGGGGATACGGTCACCGATCCGTACCGCGCCCCACAGCCCGGAGAAGACCAGCAGCGACTTCCCCGCCCGCCGGCGCGCGGCCGGGTCGAGCGTGGCCAGGCCCAGCGCGTCGTACAGCACGCCGGTGTAGATCTCCCCGGCCGGCCGGGTGCCCGCCGTGCGCAGCTCCACGTTCTTGGCGATCTCGCCGCGCAGCCCCTCGCTCAGCCCGAGTACCTCGCGCGCCTTCTCCCGGTCGGCGGCGCACAGCTCCACCAGCTCGTCCAGTACGGCGGCGCGCGCCCCGGCCAGACCGGGCAGCGACAGCGACTCCGGCTTCAGCGGAGCGCCGCGCCCGGAAGCGGCCTTTCCTTCCGACGGCGGCAACAGCACGAGCACGGTGGTTCTCCTCGGAGGTCGGAGGGCGTGACGGAACCGGACGACGGGGTGCGGCCCACGCGTCAGCGTAGGTGAACGCCCGGGGTCCCCTCTCCGCCCCGCCCGCCCTCACCCCCGTACCCCCGGACTCGGCGGCAGCGCCTGCCTGACCGCCTTCACCAGCTCCTCAGGACGGTCGGCGTGGAACCGGACCACCCGCGCCCGGCCCGTCGCACCGAGCGGCCGTACGAAGAGGACGGGCGCCGACAGCTCCACCCGTACGGTCGTCTGGCTGCCCACGACGAGATCCAGCACCCCGCCTCCGTCCTCGCCCTCCTTCGCGGGGGTGTACTGGAGGAGCCCGCCGTCCGGGAAGCGCCGGTCGGCCCGTACGGAGACGATGTCGGCCGCCGGGATCCGCAGGTCGAAGAGGGTGCCGTAGCGGATCCTCAACGAGCCGTCGGCGCCCACGACATGGGGCCGGGTCACACAGCCCGCGTGCAGCCCCAGCACCATCAGCACCGTGTACACGTCCAGCACAAGTACGATCAGATGCACCAGCGGCCAGGGGATCAGCAGGGCCAGTGCCACCGTCTCGACGACGGCGACGAACAGCAGCCCGTAGAGCATCGCCGTCTGCGGTCCGGTGTACGGAACCGGGAGATCGGCCTCGCCCACCCCGTGCGTACGCCGCGCGGTCCAGCGCACGAGGCTGCCCCAGCTCCGTATCTCCTGGGCGGTCAGCCGCCGTACGGGGGTCGGCACGGCGGTGCGGACGGCCGCGGCCAGCGCGTCCCGGCGCCCGGTGCCGGAGCGCCGCGCCGCGGCGTAGTGGCGGCGCAGGATCAGCGCCTCCATGACGACGAGGACGAGTACCACCGCCTCGGCGGCGAGAAGCAGGGGCGTGGGGAGGGACACCCCGGCGAGCAGGCAGACGATCAGGCCGATCTCGCACACGGGTACGGCGAACCACGCAACGCGCTTCACGACGCCCGCCCCCGCTCCTGCGCCCGCTCCCGTACCCGCCGCGCCAGCGCGTCCATGGTCAGGCGTACGGCCTCGGCCTGGGCCGGGCTGTACTCGGCGAGCAGGGCGTCCCCGAACCCGTCGAGGGACGGGCCGTCGCCGTCCGGTATCGCGGCCAGGATCTCGTCGGTCGCGAGCGCGCTCAGGTCGTCCGCGAGAGGCGCGATCCGGGGGTCGTCGGGCGGGGCGTCGGCGAGTTCGTCGAGCCGCCGGTAGAGGTCGAGGGTCTCCGGGGCGGTGGCGAGGGCGTGCAGCGCGTCGTAGAAACCCCCGGCGCCCTCGCCCTCGCCCCCGATCGCGCCGTCGCCGCTCTCCTCGCCGTACCGGTCGAGCAGGACGAGCAGCGTACGGTCCGTGGCGGCGGCGGGGGAGTCGACGGCGGGCAGGGAGTGCAGGAACCGCGCGAGCCCGGGGGAGAGCGGCCCGTCGGCGGTCGGTGGCGACTCCATCAGCTCGGCGAGCCGGCGCCGGCGCTCCCGGATCTTCGCCTCCTGCCGGGCCAGATCGTCGTCCAGTTCGCTCAGCACCTCGGCGAGTTCGCGCCCGGCGTCGTCGGCGAGAACGTCCCGCGCCTCGTCCAGGGAGAGCCCCAGCTCGGTCAGCCGCCGGATCCGGGCGAGGAGAACGGCGTCCCGTACCGAGTAGTCCCGGTAACCGTTGGGCCGCCGCGCGGGCTCGGGCAGCAGGCCCACGTGGTGGTAGTGGCGCACCGCACGGGAGGTGACCCCGACGAGCGCGGCGATCTCGGCGATTCTCATGGGCTCAGTACAAACCCTGACGTCGCGGCAAGGTCAAGCCGCGACCACGAGGTCAAGCCGCGACCACGGGTGGTGGCCCGGCCGGGTACGATGGCCAGCACGGCAGACGAGCCGGGCGGACGGCCGCGTCAAGATCTTCGATCTTGCCGAGGAACGTCCGGACTCCACACGGCAGGGTGGTGGGTAACGCCCACCCGGGGCGACCCGCGGGACAGTGCCACAGAAAACAGACCGCCGGGGCTGTGCTCTTCTGAAGAGGACGGCCCAGGTAAGGGTGAAACGGTGGTGTAAGAGACCACCAGCGTCCGGGGTGACTCGGACGGCTCGGTAAACCCCACCCGGAGCAAGGTCAAGAGGGGTCGTCGTTCCGCGAGGAACGGCGTCCCTGCGCGGACGATCGAGGGCTGCCCGCCCGAGTCCGCGGGTAGACCGCACGAGACCGGCGGCAACGCCGGTCCTAGATGGATGGCCGTCTCCCCGGCCGCCGCGAGGCGACCGAGCGACAAAATCCGGCGTACAGCCCGACTCGTCTGCCGCCTTCCCCGCCACCTGCGGCTTTGCCTTGGAAAGAGCCACGGGGCGGGACATGGACCCGGTCGGGGTCACGGGCGTCAGCTCGTGGTGACCAGCTCGTCGAGCATCTGCTCCATCAGATTGCTGTCACCGATACCGAGCTTGTTGCGCAGCACACCGTTGGGCATGGCGTACGGATCGTTCACCCTGCCCGCCGCTCCGACGTCTGTCGGTGGCGGGCGACCGCGCGGGCGACAAGGGTGTCCGCGTCGAGGTCGCCCTTTACGTACGCCTCGGTGTCGCGGTCGGAGGCAGGGGAGGCATGGAGCCCCTCGGCCTCGATGGAGCCGGTGGCCGAGGCGACGGCCGCACGTCGTGCCGCTCGGCCGCTCAGCGCCTCGAAGGCATCGACGGACAGGAGGACGCCCTGGGGCTTGCGGTGGGCGCCGATCAGAATCGGGTCGGCATCCGCGCCGGACTCCGACAGGTCGGTCAGGATCCGCGACAGTCTCGCGCGTGCGTCGCTGACGGTCACGACCTCAGGAATCTCCATGCTGTCACCGTACCTGTATAGAGGCTTGATTCTGTACAGATTCTAGTACGGATCCCGGGGAGTGGCCCACGGGTGGCCCTGACTCGTCCGGCCGTCTCCCTGTGGCGGGTCCGGGTCCGGGCGCGTGGAGTGGTGGCAGGACCCCGTCGGGCCCCGTCCACGCTGCCCGTGATGTGAGAACCCGCGCGTCGTGGGTACGCGCAACGGACGCCGGAGTCACGCCCCGGAGTCACGACGCCGGGAGGGGATCCGTACCACCCCAGGCGAGCCCGCGCACGGGCCGCCCGACCGTGAGGAGAAGTGTCATGCCGAGTGGTTCCAGCTCCAAGCGCGAGCGTCAGTACGAGCACATCAAGGAGGGCGCCGAGAAGCGCGGCACCTCACCCGGGCGCGCGAAGGAGATCGCGGCGCGGACGGTGAACAAGGAACGGGCCAGGGCGGGGGAGTCCAGGACCGCGAGCAGGACATCCCTGCGCGACCCCAAGTCGGCCTCGCAGCGCGGCGGTCAGCGTTCGCACAGCGGGGCCCAGGGGCCCACGAGGGATCAGCTCTACGCCGAGGCCAGGAAGCGTGGTGTCGAGGGCCGTTCCTCGATGACCAAGCAGCAGCTCGCCCGCGCGCTCGGCCGCTGACCTGGGGGTGTTCCGGCTGATGGTCCCGGTACGGCTTCCAGATGGTCCCGGTACGGCTTCCACACGGAGGCACCGGCCAGGACCGGTGCGGAGCCGGCCGGTGCCCGGCGCGGTGTTTGGGCCGGCGAGCCCGTGGTACCCGATGGGGCGGAACCGACAGAGGCCGACAAGAAGGGAAACCTCATGACATCGGAGAACGACCCGCGGTACACCGTTCCGGGTATGACGGCCTCGGAGGGCGGAGAGACCATCCAGTTGCTGCGGATGCGGCTGCACGCCCTCAACGATCTCGCCCTGACCCTCAAGCATGTCCACTGGAACGTCGTCGGGCCGCACTTCATCGCGGTGCACGAGATGCTGGATCCGCAGGTGGACGCCGTCCGCGGCATGGTCGACGAGACCGCCGAGCGCATCTCCACCCTCGGCGGCTCGCCCGCCGGTACCCCGGGCGCCCTGGTCAGGGAGCGCGGCTGGGACGACTACGCCGTCGGCCGCGCCGAGGCCATCGAGCATCTCGGGGCCCTGGACGTCGTGTACTCCGGCATCGTCGCCGATCACCGGCGGGCGGTCGACGCGGTCGACAAACTGGACCCGGTCACCCAGGACCTGCTGATCCAGCACCTCCGTAGCCTGGAACTCTTCCAGTGGTTCATCCGGGCGCACCTGGAGAACGCCGGTGGCGGGCTGAGCACCCGGAGCCAGACCACCGAGGCCGCTGCCGCCGAGGCGGCGGGCAGGCAAGCACTCCGACAGCCTTGACCGAAACCGCGGCCTTCCGGCCTCCGGCCTCAGCAGGAGAGACGAGCATGCGCGAGGACAGTGTGGGCACCGGGAACCGGACGGCCGGAGCACGGACGACGGCCGGTGAACCGGCGGCCGGTGAACCGGCGGCCGGTGAACCGGCGGCCGGTGAACAGGTGGTCGGTGAGCTGACGGCCGGGGAGCTGGCGGCGCTCGACGCGCACTGGCGCGCCGCGAACTATCTGGCCGTCGGCCAGATCTATCTGAGGGCCAACCCGCTGCTCCTGGAGCCGCTGGCGCCGGAGCACATCAAGCCCCGGCTGCTCGGCCACTGGGGGACCTCCCCCGGCCTCAACCTCGTGCACACCCATCTCAACCGGCTCATCACGGCGCGGAACATCGACGCGCTGTGCGTCTGGGGGCCCGGCCACGGCGGCCCCGCCGTCCTGGCCAACTCCTGGCTGGAGGGCACGTACTCCGAGACGTATCCGGATGTGAGCCGGGACCGGGCGGGAATGGAGCGGCTGTTCCGGCAGTTCTCGTTCCCGGGGGGCGTGCCCAGCCATGTCGCCCCCGAGACCCCGGGATCGATCCACGAGGGCGGTGAACTGGGCTACTCGCTCGCCCACGCCTACGGAGCCGCGCTGGACCACCCCGATCTGCTGGTCGCCTGTGTGATCGGCGACGGGGAGGCGGAGACAGGACCGCTCGCCGGTTCCTGGCACGCGAACAAGTTCCTCGACCCGGTGCACGACGGCGCCGTCCTGCCGATCCTGCATCTCAACGGCTACAAGATCGCCAACCCGACCGTGCTCGCCCGGCTGCCGCAGGCCGAACTCGACTCCCTGCTGCGCGGTTACGGACACGAACCCCTTTATGTCACCGGCGACCAGCCGTCCGCCGTCCACGCCGCCATGGCCGCGGCGATGGACCGCGCCGCCGACCGTATCGCCGAGATCCAGCACGCCGCCCGCGACGGCGCGGAGACCGGGCGGCCCGCCTGGCCCGTGATCGTGCTCCGTACGCCCAAGGGGTGGACGGGCCCCGCGGAGGTCGACGGGCTGCCGGTGGAGGGGACCTGGCGTGCGCACCAGGTCCCGTTGAGCGGTGTCCGGGACAACCCCGATCACCTGCGCCAACTGGAGGCGTGGCTGCGCTCGTACCGCCCCGACGAGCTGTTCGACGCGACGGGCGCCCCCCGTCCCGCCGTACTCGAACACGTTCCTGAGGGGACCCGCAGGCTGGGCGCGACCCCGTACGCCAACGGCGGTCTGCTGCTGCGGGAGCTGCCGGTCCCGCCGCTGGAGCGGTACGCGGTACGGGTGGACAGGCCCGGTACGGCCGTCCATGAACCGACCCGGGTGCTCGGCCTCCTGCTGAAGGACATCATGGAGGCCACCAGGGGGCGGCGGGACTTCCGGGTCGTGGGCGCCGACGAGACCGCCTCGAACCGGCTGGAAGCGCTCTACGACGCCACGTCCAAGGCGTGGCAGGCCGGGACGCTCGACACGGACGAGCATCTCGCCCGCGACGGGCGGGTGATGGAGGTGCTCTCCGAACATCTCTGCCAGGGCTGGCTGGAGGGGTATCTCCTGACCGGCCGCCACGGGCTGTTCTCCAGCTACGAGGCGTTCGCCCATATCGTCGACTCCATGGTCAATCAGCACATCAAGTGGCTGCGGACCTCGCGGCGGCTGCCCTGGCGCCGCCCCATCGCCTCCCTCAACTACCTTCTGACGTCCCATGTCTGGCGCCAGGACCACAACGGCTTCTCGCACCAGGACCCCGGCTTCGTGGACCATGTCCTGAACAAGAGCCCCGAGGTCGTACGGGTCTATCTGCCGCCGGACACCAACACGCTCCTCTCCGTCGCCGATCATGTGCTGCGCAGCCGTGATTACGTCAATGTGATCGTGGCCGGCAAACAGCCCGGCTTCGACTGGCTCACCCTGGACGAGGCCCGCGCGCACTGCGCGCGGGGCGCGGGGGTCTGGCCGTGGGCCGGTACGGAGGACGGCTCCCGGGAACCGGACGCCGTGCTGGCCTGCGCCGGGGACGTCCCCACTCTGGAGACCCTGGCCGCCGCCGACCTGCTGCGTCGTCATCTGCCGGAGCTGTCCGTACGCGTGGTGAACGTCGTGGACATGGCACGGCTCCTGCCGCACGACGAACACCCGCACGGGATGACGGACTCCGAGTACGACGCCGTGTTCACCACCGACAAGCCGGTGATCTTCGCGTACCACGGCTACCCCTGGCTGATCCACCGTCTCGCCTACCGCCGCAGGGGCCACGCCCACCTCCACGTACACGGCTACAAGGAGGAGGGGACGACCACCACCCCGTTCGACATGGTGGTCCGCAACGACCTCGACCGCTACCGGCTGGTCATGGACACCATCGACCGGGTGCCGGGGCTCGGCGTCCGGGCCGTCGCCGTACGGCAGGCCATGGCGGACGTACGCACCCGCCACCACGCCTGGATCCGCGAGCACGGCACGGACCTGCCCGAGGTGGCCGACTGGACCTGGTCCGGCTGACCCCGTGCTCGAAGGCTCAGAGCGATGCCTCGCCTCCGAGGCTTCCGGCGCTGACGGCTCCCCGCAGGACGTGGGCGATCTCCTCAGGCGTGAGGTCGATGCCGTCGAGCCCCGCCACGGTCAGCGGGATCTCCTCCAGCGCGTATGCGCCGCGACCCCCGGCGCTGAACTCGGGACCGGTCCGGTCATCGAAGGACCAGGTCGCGATGCGAGCGAGGTAGAAGAGCTGACGCTCGTCGTCGGACTCCATCGTGTGGAGGAGGCGGATGATGTCGGCCTTCCCCGCGATCTCCTCGTGGATCTCCCGGTGGAGGGCGGCCTCCCGGGAGTCGTCGCCGGGTTCGACGCCGCCGCCGGGCAGTACCCAGTACTCGGGGATGTCGGGCTTGGTGCGGCGGATGACCAGCATCGTGTCGTCAGCGGTGACGAGGACGGCGCGGACTCGTTCGATCATGTCTGTCTCCTTGCCTGTCGACGGTCTCAGTGCGGCAGCCGGCGCCGTCGACGTGGACCGATTGTCCGGTGATGAACGAGGCGGAGGGGCCCGCGAGGAACGCCACCAGGGCCGCGACATCCTCGGGCCGGCCCCTGCGTGGTACGCAGTGGCGTTTGATCTGGTCGTCCGGGCGCGCCCGCCACCTGGCCGTCCGCCACCTCACCCAGGCGGTGACTCCTGGGCCGCCCACTACTCCCCCGGCCGGTGGGCCCACGATCCGGCATGATCCTCTCCCGTCTCGGCAACCTCGACGCTGCCGAGGAACATCTCCACCTGGCCCTCGACATCCACGGCCTCGACCGCCGCCGCACCCGCGCCATCGTCCTCGCCGACCTCGGCGGCGTCCGCCTCCGCCGAGGCGACGTCGGCGGAGCCATGGCCACCTGGCGCGGCTTCCTCGACTGCGCCGACGGCATCCGCTCGGTGAAGGTCCAGGCCGCCCTCCAGGACCTGCCGCCTTCGGCGGTACAGCGGAGTGCCGGAGGCCCAGGAACTCCGCGAGCAGGCAGCGCACATCGCAGGCTGACGTGGCGACCGCGCCTGCCGGAGCGCCGGTCGCTGGGGGGCCGGGTGATTCTGAGGCTCAGAGCCTCAGAGCGCGCGCAGGGCGGGCAGCAGGGTCTTCTCCGACCAGGCGAGGAACGGTTCCTGGTGGTCGCCGCCGATCTGGATCAGCGCGATCTCCGTGAAGCCCGCCTCGATGTACGGCTTCACCGCCTCGGTGAAGACGTCCGGGTCGCTGCCGCACGGAATGGCCTCGGCGATGTCCTCGGGGCGTACGTGTGCGGTGGCCCCGGCGAACGCGGCCGGGTTGGGCAGTTCGGAGTTGACCGGCCAGGGGCCGACCGACCAGCGGAACTGGTCGTGGGCGCGGGCGACGGCCGCGGCCCTGTCGGTGTCGTAGCAGACCGGGAGCTGACCGACCTTCGGCTTTCCCGTACCGCCGTGCGCGTCGAACGCCTGGAGGAGTTCACCCCTGGGTTCGGTGGCGATCACCAGATCGGCCAGCCGCCCGGCGAGTGAGCAGGAGCGCTCCCCCGAGACCGCGATGCCCAGCGGCGGCGGCTCGTCGGGGAGGTCCCACAGTTTGGCGTTGTCCACCTCGAAGTGGGCGCCCCGGTGGTGCACGGTGCCGCCGGCGAACAGGGCACGGATGATCCCGACCGCCTCTTCGAGCATCCCGATCCTGGTCGGCGCTGAGGGCCAGCCGCCACCGACCACATGCTCGTTGAGCTGCTCGCCCGAGCCGAGGCCCAGGCGGAACCGGCCCTCGGACAGCAACTGCATCGTCGCGGCCTTCTGCGCGATCACCGCCGGGTGGTACCGCCTGGTCGGGCAGGTCACGTACGTCATGAGCGGGATGCGCGAGGTCGCCTGGGCCGCCGCTCCCAGGACGCTCCAGGCGTACGGGGAGTGCCCCTGGGAGTCGAGCCAGGGGGAGGAGTGGTCCGAGGTCACGGAGAAGTCGAACCCGGCCCGCTCGGCACCGACGACATGTTCCACGAGCGCGCGCGGGCCCGCCTGTTCCGTCATCATCGTGTATCCGAATTGTGGCATGTGGGGCGTTTAGCCGGTCCCTTGGGAACGGAAACCTCGCGCGGCGAACGGGCGCGTCCACATGGCGCGCCACGGTTTCCGGCCGTGCTCACGGGTCCCCGGCCCTGCTCACGGGGTGGCGGTGTGGCGGAAACGGACCCAGAGCGGCAGCACGAACCAGCAGAGCAGATACCAGGCGACCACCCCGGAGACGATCCACGGTACGTACGGGTCATGACCGGCCACGCGGAGCACCAGGAAGAGCGCGCAGGTCAGCGTCGCGAGAAGGAGCACTATGCCGGCGAAGGTGAGCCGGGAGGCCCAGGCGACGGCCTGCGGTTTGATCCGGCGCCCCGAGACGATCCGGTGCAGCGCGACCGGGCCGATCAGCGCGCCGGTGGCCAGGGCGCCGCACACGACGGTGACGAGGTACGTGTTCTTGTCCGTCGCCCCCAACTCCTGGAAGTGCGGGGTGAACACCACCGTGAGCAGGAAGCCGAAGAGGATCTGCACGCCGGTCTGGGTGACTCGGATCTCCTGGATGAGTTCATGCCACTGCCGGTCCGCCCGCTCGTCCTCGGTCTCCGCCCGTCCCCGGTTCGGTCGGTCGGCCGTACCGCCCTCGTGCCTGGTCACGATTGCCTCCTCCGCCTCGTCTCCGAAGCCGCGCGGTGACCCCGGTCGCCGCGCGGCGGGCGCTCGCCGGACCTCGCCCCATCGTGCACCAGGTGCCCGCTCCGGCCCGGACGACGCCTCGGACGGCATGCCGTGGCTCGGGCCGGTGGCCGGATCGGGTGGGTGACGCGCGCGGATTTAAGTCACTTGCTTGACTCGGGTTACGGGATGGGATTGCCTGATCACACCGGAAGGACGGCTTCCGAGGAGAGTTGAGGGATCGATGACCAGCACGCTGAACCCGTCGGACGAGCACCAGAGCGCCCTGCCGGGATTTCCGATGGAACGGGCCGCGCGCTGCCCGTTCGACCCGCCCCCGGAGCTGCGGGACGCCCAGCAGGAGGGGCCGCTCGCGAAGGTGCGGCTGTGGGACGGCAGCACTCCGTGGCTGGTCACCCGCTACGCCGACCAGCGCGCCCTGCTCGGCGACCCGCGGCTCAGCGCCGACATCACCCGGCCCGGCTACCCGAGCAGCGCCCCCGTCACCGGCAACGCGTCGATCGGGTTCATCCTGATGGACGACCCCGAGCACGCCCGGCTGCGGCGGATGGTCGCTGCGCCGTTCGCCTTCAAACGCGTGGAGGCGATGCGCCCCGCCGTACAGAAGATCACGGACGAGCTGATCGACGGCCTGCTGGCCGGCCCCACCCCGGTCGACCTCGTCCAGACGTTCGCCCTGCCGCTGCCCTCGCTCGTGATCTCGGAACTGCTCGGGGTGCCGTACGGCGACCACGAGTTCTTCCAGGAGAGCAGCAAGGTCCTCATCAACCGCGACGTGACACCGGAGGAGCGGGCCGCCGCGTCGGGGGCGCTGATCCGCTATCTCGACGAGCTGATGAGCGAGAAGATCGCCCACCCCACCGACGACCTGCTGTCCGGACTGGTCGCGAAGGTCGAGGCCGGTGAGCTGACCCGCGCAGAGGTGGCCCAGATGGGCGTCCTCCTGCTGATCGCCGGGCACGAGACGACCGCGAACATGATCGCGCTCGGCACGCTCGCCCTGCTGGAGAACCCCGGCCAGCTTGCCCTGCTGCGCGACACCGACGACCCGGCGCTGGTCGCCTCGGCGGTGGACGAGCTGCTGCGCTACCTCAACATCACGCACAACGGGCGGCGCCGGGTGGCCCTGGAGGACATCGAGGTCGCCGGGGAGGTGATCCGCGCGGGCGAGGGCGTCATCGCGCCCAACGACATCGCCAACCGGGACCCCGACGTGTTCGAGGACCCCGACCGGCTCGACCTCCGGCGCGACGCCCGCCGCCACCTGGCCTTCGGCTTCGGGGTGCACCAGTGCCTGGGCCAGACACTGGCCCGGATGGAGCTCCAGGTCGCGTACAGCACCCTCTACCGGCGCATTCCCGGGCTGCGGCTGGCCGGCGAGATCGAGAAGGTCCCGTTCAAGCACGACGGGTCCGTCTACGGCGTGTACGAACTGCCCGTGGCCTGGTGATCGCCTCTCGCCCTTTCCGAACCCTTCCCACCGCTCTTCCCCCGACCGTTCTTCCCTGACCGAGGAGACACGATGAGCAACAATGAGGCCGACCAGGTCCACACCTACCCGATCCCCAACGACGCGCCGCTGGACCCGCCGGCCGAGTGGGCGGCGCTGCGGCAGGGGTGCCCGGTGGCCAGGGTGAAGCTGCCCAGCGGGGACGAGGCGGCGCTGCTGACGCGGTACGACGACGTCAAACAGGTGCTGTCCGACCCGCGGTTCAGCCGGCAGCTCGACGCCGCGGACGCGGCCCGGATCTCCGACACCGAGTCGGGCGGGCTCTTCAACAGCGAGATGTCGGCCACGATCCCGCAGAGCGGCGCGGGGCACCAGCAGTGGCGGCGGCTGGTCGGGAAGTGGTTCACGGCCAAGCGCATGGCCGCGCTCCGCCCCGGCATCGAGGCGATGGCCGACCGGCTCATCGACGAGATGGTGGCGAGCGGCCGGCCGGCCGACCTGAAGGCCGCGCTGGGCTTCCCGCTGCCGGTGTGGGTGATCTGCGACCTGCTCGGGGTGCCCGAGACGGACCGCGACAGGTTCTCCCACTGGTCCGACTCGCTGCTCAACCTCACCCGTTACACGGACGAGGAGGTCGAGAGGGCGCACCACGAGTTCTCCGACTACATGGCGGGCCATGTCGCCGCCAAACGGGCCGAGCCGACCGACGACCTGCTCTCCGAGCTGATCGTGGCCACCGGCGCCGACGGTTACCGGATGTCCGACAAGGAACTGGTCGCCACCGGACTGGGACTGCTGCTCGCCGGCCACGAGACGACGGCCAACCAGATCGGCAAGATGGTCGCCATGCTGCTGGGCGACCGGCGGCTCTGGGAGCAGTTGCTCGCCGACCGGTCGCTGGTCCGCTCGGCGGTGGAGGAGGCGCTGCGGCTGGACGCCAGCGGGGGACTCGGCCTGCCGCGATACATTGGCGAGGACACCGAGATCGGCGGGGTTCTGGTGCCGCGCGGTACCACCGTGATGTGCAACATGAGCGCGGCCAACCGGGACGAGCGGGCCTTCGACCACGCCGAGAAGATGGAGCTCGGCCGCACCCCCAACGTCCATCTGGCGTTCGGCTCCGGGGCACACTCGTGCCTGGGACAGGCACTGGCCCGCACCGAGTTGCAGGCTGTCCTGGACGTACTGCTGCGCCGGCTGCCCACGCTGCACCTCGCTGTCACGGTGGAAGAACTGCCCAAGCTCGAAGGCCTGATGGTCGGCGGCTTGCGCGAGGTACCAGTGAGATGGTGAACATGGCAGGCAGGACGGTGCGGGCCGAACAGGTCAGCGCGACACGGGAGTCGATCCTGACCACGGCGGAGCGGCTGTTCGCCGAGCGCGGGGTGTACGCGGTCTCCAACCGGCAGGTCAGCGAGGCCGCGGGCCAGGGCAACAACGCCGCGGTCGGCTACCACTTCGGCACCAAGGCCGATCTGGTGCGGGCGATCGCGCGCAAGCACGCCGCGCAGATCGAACGGGCCAGGGAGCGGCGGCTCGCCGACGCCGGTGACTCCACCGACGTCCGCGTCTGGGTGACCTGCCTGGTGTATCCGATGACGGAGCACCTGGAGGCGCTGGGCAGCCCCACCTGGTACGCGCGGTTCTGCGCCCAGGCGATGACCGACCCCGCGCTGCGCGACACCGTGATCGACGAGTCGTTGACGTCCCCGGCGCTCCAGGGGATCGTGGACGGCTTCAACCGCACCCTGCCCGACCTGCCCGCCGAGGTGCACGCCGAGCGCGGACTGATGGCACGGCATCTGATGGTCCACATGTGCGCGGAGCGTGAACGGGCGCTGGCCGAGGGGGCGGGCACGGTCCGCTCCTGCTGGCACGACGCCGCCACCGGCCTGGTCGACGCTCTCGTCGGCATGTGGCTGGCGCCCGCCACGCACCGCCCGTAGCCGAGGGAGGAACGACCGTGAAGGTAACCGTCGACGAGGACAAGTGCTGCGGCGCCGGTACGTGTGTGCTGCTGGAGCCCGCGGTGTTCGACCAGCGGGACGACGACGGCGTCGTCATCCTGCTCGAACCGGAGCCGGCCGCGGAGCTGTGGCCGACGGTCCGGGAAGCCGCCACCGTCTGCCCGGCCGCCGCGATCTCGGTGGCGGAGAGCGAGTGATCCCGAGCGGGTGATCCGCGGCGGGTGAGCAGGCCCGGTCCGGGGCGGGGACGTTCGGTTCGAACGTCTCCGCCCCGGATCAGTCCCCCCTCCCGGGCTCAGATCGCGGACCAGCCGTTGTCCACGGGCAGGACGGCCCCGTTGATGTTGCTCGCGGCGTCCGAGGCGAGGAAGACGATCGCCGCGGCCTGCTCCTCCGCCTCGGCCACCTTGCCCGCGAGACGGAGGTACGGGGCGAGGGTGGCCGGCCCCTCGGCCTCGCTCCTGGCGTCGACCTGGATGTGGGTCGCGGTGGCGCCGGGCGCGATGGCGTTGGTACGGATGCCCCGCGTCCGGTACATCACGGCGAGCGACTTGGTCAGCCCGACGACGCCGTGCTTGGAGGCGGTGTAGGCGGCTCCGGCGGCGCTGCCGCGCAGACCGGCCTCGGACGCGGTGAAGACGATCGCGGCGCCGCCCGCGGCGCCCGCCGTCAGCAGGTGCGGCAGGGCGGCGCGGGTCAGCACGAAGGGTGCCGTCAGGTTGACCCCGATGACCCGCTCCCACTCGGCGTCGTCTGTCTCGCCCAGCGCCGACATGCGGTCCATGACACCGGCGTTGTTCACCAGGACGTCCAGCCCGCCGAAGCTCTCCACGGCCGTGGCGACGACCTGCTCCGCCACCTTCTGGTCGCTCAGGTCGCCGACGACCGCGACGGCCGTCCCGCCCGCTGCCGTTATCGCCTCGACGGTCCCGTCGGCGCCTTCCTGGTTCAGGTCCGCGACCAGGATCTGTGCGCCCTCCCTGGCGAAGTGGAGGGCCGCGGCGCGGCCGATCCCCGATCCCGCTCCGGTGACGACGACACTGCGCCCCTGAAGGCCGGTGCTGCTCATGAGGTGCCCGCTTTCTTCCTACGGATACGGTCGGGTGGACCTGAGCGCGCGCGATACGGTGAGCGCCCGCTTGGTTGAGTCAGGCAAGCACGTTTGAGTTACTTGAGTCAAGCAAGCAGATGATAAACTGGTGCACATGCCCACACCGCCGCACACCGCCGTCCCCGGCCCCGTTCCCGTCCCCGTCTCGACCGACATCATCGAGATCGAACGGGCCCTCACCCACATCTCGTACCTGACCAACCGGGTCCGGCAGCACGAGCGCCTCATGGCGCTGGCCGGTGTCTCACTGGACCGCGCCGCCGTCGCCCTCCTGCGGGCGATGGCCGACTCCGACGCCCTGCGCCCCGGCGAGCTGGCCGTCCGGCTCGGTGTCGAGGCGTCGCACATCACCCGGCAGGTGCAGCAGTTGCAGAAGTCCGGTTACGTGACCCGCGTCCCGGACCCGGACGACCGCCGGGCCCAGCGCGTCCAGCTCACCCCGGTCGGCCGGGACGCGATCGGCCGGATCCGCGACGCGAGCCGCCGGGGCATGGAGATGGCCCTGGAGGAGTGGTCGCCCGAGGAGCTCCACCAGCTCGCCGTCCTCTTCAACCGGATGGTCGACGACTTCCTCAGCCATGCCGTCGACGAGGAGGACACCGGGCCGGAGCCCACCGCCTGACCGGGCGGGACGCACCCCATGGCGGCGCACGAATCGGTGGCACGCGAGCCCTACACGAATGGTCGGTCCATGTACGGGAATGTCGGTGGGAGACCGTTCAGTGAGAGACCGTTGTCGGCCCGCGGGGCCGGGCGGCGGGTCCTGATCGTCGGCGACGACCCCGGAACGGTCGAACTGCTCTCGACCACCATGGAACTCGCGGGCTTCCGCACCGGAACGGCCGGCTCCGGCCAGGAGGCGCTGTCACGGCTCGGGGAACAGCCCGCCGATCTGGTCGTCGTCGACCTGACCATGCGCGACCTGAAGCACGTCAGCGGCTACCCCAGCCTCCCCGCCGCCGACCGCCCGCCCCTGCTCTTCCTCGCCGCCCTGGACTCCCTCGACTCGCTGGCCCCCGGGCTGGGCACGGGCGCCTCCGACTACGTCACCAAGCCGTTCCGTATCGCCGAGGTCCTGGCCAGGGCCGAGACACTGCTGCGCGTCCGCAGCGCCGAGGGGCCCCGGGCCGGGGCGCCTCGCTACGGTGACCTCACCCTGGACGACGCCACCTGCCGGGCCCGGCGCGGCCGGCGCACGCTCGACCTCACCCCCGCCGAGTACCGGCTGCTGCGCCACCTCCTGGTCCACGCGGAACAGGTCCTCTCCAAGGAGCAGATCCGCCGGCACGTCTGGGGCGAGGACCGCGCCGACAACGCCATCGAGAAGCTGGTCTCCCGTCTGCGGCGCAAGGTCAACCAGGAGGATCCGCCGCTGATCCACACCCGCAAGGGCTTCGGTTACTGGCTCGGCCACTGAGCGCCGCCCCCCCCGGATCTGTAGGAACTGCTGAAATGAGCCCCATGCGGACGACGGTGCGACAGGCGGCGCGGGCCACGGTCCAGCTCGCCGGGGCCGCGGTGCTGGCCTTCGGCTCGTACCTCTTCGTCGCCGTGCTGCTGTTCACGGCCACCGTCACCCTCCTGCTGGTCGGCGCCGGGATACTGCCCGAGACGGTGCTGCTGGTACGCCGGATGGCGGGGTCCAAGCGGCGCCAGGTGGCCGCGTGGACGGGCCGGGAGATCCCCGAGGCGTACCTCCCCGTCACGGGGACGCTCCGGACGCGCCTGCGGACGGTGGTCCGCGACCCCGGCACCTACGCCGACCTGCGCTGGATGGCCGCCCACTACGTGTACGGCTGCCTCGCGTACCTGGCGGTCCCGCTGTGGGTGGCGGGCCTGCTCGTGGACGGTGTGCGGTGCGGGCTGCTGCGCCGCGAGGCGGTCGTCCTGCCGCTGATCGGCCGCCTCGCGGATCTCGACGCCACCTGGTCGACCGCCCTGCTCAAGCCCTCGCCGAAGGCGCGGCTCGCCGAGCGCGTCGAGGTGCTGACCGAGACCCGGGCGGGCGCGATCGCCGCGCACGGCGCCGAACTGCGCCGGATCGAACGGGACCTGCACGACGGCACCCAGGCGCGGCTCGTGTCGCTGTCCATGCGGATCGGCCTCGCGAAGCGGATGTACGACGGCGACCCGGTGGCCGCCCGCAAGCTCCTGGACGACGCGCAGGACCAGGCGGAGGAGGCGCTGACGGAGCTGCGCCATGTCGTACGCGGCATCCACCCGCCGATCCTCACCGACCGCGGTCTCGCCGGGGCCGTACGGGCGCTCGCCGCGAGCAGCGGGCTCGACGTGAGTGTCACGGTGACCGATCTGGCGGACGGGCACCATGGAAGTGACGCGCGAGACGGGGCGAGGGCCCCGGCGGCGGTCGAGGCCGCCGCCTACTTCGTCGTCGCGGAGGCCCTGACCAACGCGGCCCGGCACAGCGGCTCCGACCGGGCCGAGGTCCGGCTCGACCGTACGGTGACGGGGCTGCGGGTGCGGGTGCGCGACGAGGGCAGGGGCGGCGCCGAGAACGCCCTCGCGAGCCCGGCGTCCGCCGCCGCCTCCGGTCTGGAGCCGGGCGGGTCGGGGCTGCTGGGACTGCGGCGCCGGGTCGCCGCGCTGGACGGAACCGTGGTGGTCACCAGCCCCGTCGGGGGCCCGACCCTGATCGAAGTGGAGTTGCCGTGCGTGTGGTGATCGCCGAGGACCATGCCCTGCTGCGGGAGGGGCTCGTCCTGCTGCTCTCCTCCGCCGGGCACGAGGTCGTGGCCGTGGCGGGCAGCGGGCCCGAAGTCGTGCCGGCGCTGCTCGAACACCGTCCGGACATCGCCGTGCTCGATGTCCGGATGCCTCCGGGCTTCCGCGACGAGGGCCTGCGCGCGGCGCTCACGGCGCGCGAGGAGATCCCCGGGCTGCCGGTGCTGGTCCTCTCGCAGTACGTGGAGGAGTCGTACGCCGCCGAGCTGCTGGGCGGCGGGGCGCGGGGCGTCGGCTATCTGCTCAAGGACCGGGTGGGCCGGGTCGACGAGTTCCTGGACGCGCTGGACCGGGTCGCGGCCGGTGGCACGGCGCTCGACCCCGAGGTGGTGACCGAACTCCTCACCCGCCGCCGGGACTCGCCCCTCGACTCGCTGACGCCGCGCGAGCGCGAGGTCCTGAAGCTGATGGCCGAGGGCCATGACAACACCACCATGGCCACCACGTTGGTCGTCACGGAACGGGCCGTGAGCAAACACATCGGCAATGTGTTCCTGAAGCTGGGGCTGCCGCCGAGCGACAGCGGACACCGCCGGGTGCAGGCGGTGCTCACGTATCTCAACAACGTGCCCCGCCGCCCCGACACGGGGGCGCCGCACCGCGGTTGAACGCATCGTATGGGAACGCGCCGTGTTGAACGCAACGCATTGAACGCACACGCCGCCGTGTACGTATGCGTGGGCGTGATACGCCTTCTTCCGCACAGGCCGCAACCGCTCTACCCCTCACGCCCCGGGCCCCGTCCGGTGGTGGCGGGGCTGATCGCCGCGGGGGTGCTGCTGCTCGCCGGATGCGGGGGCGGCGGCACCGACCAGGACCCGGACCAGGGCAAGGACCGGAGCACGGCGCAGGGCAAGGGCTCGGCGGATCCCGAGCGGCCCGCCGCCTCCGTCTCGCCGTCACCCCGGCCCGCCACGGTGGAGCAGCTCGCCGCCGCCGTCGGCTGTGAGGCCCAGATCAGGATGACGGTGGAGGACTACCGCCAGGGGGTCTGCAAGAAGGGCGAGACCGCCTACACGCTCATCAGCTTCACCACCGACAAGGGCAAGCGTGAGTGGGTCGACTACGCGCAGATGTACGGCGGTGCCTATCTGATCGGCACGCGGTGGGTGATCGGCACGAACGAGACGCAGTCCGTCGAGGCCGCCAGGAGCAAGCTCGGCGGCGCGGTCGAGGAGGGCGAGGGGTACGCCTCCTCCGGCACCGGTAACGGTACGGGGACCGGAACCAGCACCGGAGAAGACGTCTACCGCCCCTGAGGGCAGGCCTTCCTGTTACCCGGCCACCTGCCTACCTGTAGGTGAGGTCCGAGGTGGCGTACTTGCAGTACGTGCTGTCCGGGCCCGTGCCGTTCTTCGTCGGCTCGGCACCGGTGTTGTTGCCGATGTACTTCTGGCACGGCACGATCTTCTTGCTGCTGTCCCCGACGATGGTGATGCCCCGCAGGGTCAGCGAGTCACCGTAATTGGTGTTGATCCCGCCGATGACCCCGCCGGGCGCGGTGATCTCGGTGTTGGTGACGTTGATCGTGCGCTTGTACTGGGAGGAGCAGTTTCCGCAGGAGCGGACGAACGTCTTGAAGTCCTGCCCGGCGAAGTTGGAGACGTTCAGCGTGCCGCCGCCGTTGAACTGGAAGATCTTGTCCCCGGCCTTGCGCGCGCCGCCGCCGACCACGTTGAACGTCTTGCCGGTGCCCCGGAAGGTGGCCGCGTCCTCGCCGACGTCCTCCCACCAGATGTTCTGGAGCGTGCAGCTCCCGGAGCAGTGGATGCCGTCGGAGGCGGGCGCGCCGATGATGACGTTCTTCAGGGTCGCGCCGTCGGCGAGCTTGAACAGCGGCTCCTGGTTCTCGTCCTGGCCGCCGGAGCCGAGGTCGCCGGTGCCGTAGTAGCGCTTCATGCCGCCGTCGACGGTGCCGCTGATCGGCTTGGTCGCGCCCACGGCCTCGCTGCCGTTGGCCGACGGCCAGGTGGCCGCCATCGCGGACGGCAGGGTCAGGCCGGAGGTCAGCGCGCCGACGGTGAGGGCGACGGCGCCGAGGCCGCCGGTGATCATCCGGCGCTTCCTGACGCTGAGTTGCTTGCCGTGCTGCTGGTCACTCATACGGAGATGTCTCCTTGTGTGGGGAGTTGCGGGGAATTGCTGGGGAGTTGCCCCCGAGGGGTGTCGTGCGGTTCAGGGGGTGGTGATGACCGGACGGGGCGGGGTCGGCATGTTGTTGCCGATGAAGAAGCTGGGGTGCGGCGGCTGGTTGTACGCCGTGTTCTGCCAGGCCAGCGCCGTCCGGTACATCCGGTCGTGGAGCAGTGTGGTGATCTTGCGGTCGGTCAGGTGCGGTGTGGAGTAGACCCGCAGCGCCGTGTTGTCGGCGGTGGGCCAGACGACTTCCTCGCGCCAGTCGCCGAGGATGTCGCCGGAGAGCGAAGGGGTCGCCTTCGTCCCGTTGTTGGAGTGCACACCGGAGGCGGTCAGCAGCCGGGTGTCACCGGACGTGCCGTACTTGTCGATGCGGGTGGCGTCGAGCAGTTCGCGCACCGGGTCGCCGTCCCACCAGGCCAGGAAGTTGGACGAGGACGGCTTGCGGCCCAGGGCGGCGCCGCCGGTGCCGCGCAGCGAGCCGTCGGCCGCCGACCAGGACTCGGCGCCGGGGCTGCCGGCCCAGATGTCGCCGGACACCCCGCGGCCGTTGTCACCGGAGGCCGGGGTCGACCAGAGGACCTGTCCGGTCCTGGCGTCCGCGAAGTACGACGACGGCTTCGTGGACTCCTCGTCCACCTTGAAGTACTCCAGCCCCGGGCGGGACGGGTCGAGGTCGCCGAGGTGGGCCGCGTCGCCGTGGCCGTTCTTCGTCGTCCACAGCCCCGAGCCGTTGTCGTCGACGGCCATCGAGCCGTAGACGATCTCGTCCCGGCCGTCGGCGTCCACGTCACCGATGGTCAGGGCGTGGTTGCCCTGGCCGTCGTACCCCTTGCCGGTGTTGGTGGAGCTGTTGGTGTCGAACGTCCACTTACGGGTGAGCTGCCCGCCGGTGAAGCTCCAAGCGCTGATCACGGTACGGGTGTAGTAGCCGCGCGCCATGATCAGGGAGGGGGTGGCGCCGTCCAGATAGGCGGTGCCGGCCAGGAAGCGGTCCACGCGGTTGCCGTACGAGTCGCCCCACGAGGAGACGGTGCCGCGCGGCGGCACGTAGTCGACGGTCGAACGCACCGCGCCCGTCTGCCCGTTGAACACGGTCAGGTACTCGGGCCCGGCCAGTACGTAGCCGGAGGAGTTGCGGTGGTCGGCCGAGGCGCTGCCGATGGCTTTGCCCGTGCCGTCGACCGTGCCGTCGGCGGTCTTCATGGCGACCTCGGCCTTGCCGTCGCCGTCGTAGTCGAAGACCTGGAACTGCGTGTAGTGCGCCCCGGAGCGGATGTTGCGGCCGAGGTCGATGCGCCACAGCCGCTGGCCCTGGAGTGTGTAGCCGTCGACGATCGTGTTGCCGGTGACACCGGACTGCGAGTTGTCCTTGGCGTTGGTGGGCTGCCACTTCAGGACGATGTCGAGGTCGCCGTCGCCGTCGAGGTCACCGACGGAGGCGTCGTTGGCCTCGTACGTGTAGCCGGAGCCGCCCGGCGGCACCGAGATCGGTATGTCGAGATAGCCGGGCCGGAACTGCGTCGCGCTGGGCGAGCCGGCCTGCTCCGTACCGTTCACGACGGCCCGCACGGTGTAGTCCGCCGAGTTGGGCGCGTCCTTGTGCAGGTAGTTCGTGGTGGTGATCGGCTCGGTGTTGACCTTGGCGGAGCCGCGGTAGAGGTTGAACGTGACGTTGTCGGCGTCGGTCGCCAGCCACCGCCAGCTCACCAGGTTGTCGTTGCCGGTGTGCACGCTCACCAGACCGCGGTCGAGGCGCTCCATGCGTACGGCGGCGGCGAGTCGGGAGTCCCCTGCGTTCCGTGCGTTCCGTGCGTCGGCGGACGGCGCCGGGTCGGCGGCCTGTGCGGGTGTCGCCACGGGGGACATGAGGGCGGCGACGACCGCGCCGGCCGGAGCGAGCACGGCCAGCGGCTTCCAGCCGCGGGCACGCGGGCGTGAACTGCCCGGGGGTGGGGGTCTGAACCGCACGGAATCCTCCAGAGGGGGTGGGGGGTTGGGGCCCCTGTGTTCTCTGGTCGCCGCCGGTACGGGAAAGGTTGCCGCCGCGCGTCGGGAAAGTTTCGACGGCGCGACGGCAACCCCCGGGAGGCCGTTCTCCCCGCCTACTTCTGCGGCTACTCCTGCGGCTTCTCGGCCTGCCGGGCGGTGGCCGCGACGATCGCGGCCAGTGCTTCGGTGATCTCGGTCTCCGAGGCGGTCTTGTCGATGCCCGCCTCGTGGAGGATCCCCGTACCGTCCTCGAACTCCAGCAGCGCCAGCAGGATGTGCTCGGTCCCGATGTAGTTGTGGCCCAGCCGCAGCGCCTCGCGGAAGGTCAGCTCCAGCACCTTCTTCGCCCCCGCGTCGAACGGCACCAGCGAGGGCGTCGTCTCGGCCCGGGCCGGCAGCGCCGCCGTCGCCGCCTGGCGGACGGTGTCCAGCGGCACGCCCTGGGCGACGATCGCCCGCGCGGCGAGGGTGTCCGGCAGGCTGACCAGGCCGAGCGCGAGGTGCGCGGTGCCGATCTCGTCGTTCCCGGCGGCGTGCGCCTCGTTCTGCGCGGCCACCACGGCGCTCTTCGCGCCCGGGGTGTACCGGCCGAACCCCTCGTTCGGGTCGGGGGCCGACATCTCGCCGGGGGCCTTCGGTACGAAGCGCTTCTGGGCGGCCTGCTTGGTGACGCCCATGCTGCGGCCGATGTCGGTCCAGGAGGCCCCGGAGCGCCGGGCCTGGTCCACGAAGTGGCCGATGAGGTGGTCGGCCACCTCGCCGAGGTGGTCGGCGGCCACGACCGCGCTGGTGAGCTGGTCCAGCGTGTCGGAGTGGACCTTCTTGATGCCTTCGATCAGGTCGTCGAGGCGGACGGGGTTGGTGATCTGAAGGGGCTTCTGGGTGGGGTTCCCTGGATTCTCCATGTCGTCAACCTTAGGTTGACGATGGGGGGTCGTCAACCCGAAGTTGACGATTGGGTCGTAGTGATGTCCTTGCCTTCGCGTGCGCTCCAACTCCTAAGGTGCTGACCATGGTTGAGATACAGGGCAGGACCCTGGGAGACAGCGGGATCACCGTCGGCGCGCTCGGCTTCGGATGCTGGGCGATCGGCGGCGCATGGCAGAACACCGACGGCAATCCGCTCGGCTGGGGCGCCGTCGACGACGACGAGTCCGTCGCCGCGGTCCGGCGGGCGCTCGACCTCGGCATCACGTTCTTCGACACGGCCGACGCTTACGGCACGGGCCACAGCGAGACCGTCCTCGGCCGGGCGCTGCGGGGCCACCGCGACGAGGCCGTCATCGCCACGAAATGGGGCAACCTCTTCGACGCGACGACCCGCACCGCCCACGGCCAGGACGCCACCCCCGGCCACGCCCGGCGGGCGCTCACCGCGTCACTGCGCCGCCTCGGCACGGAGTACGTGGACCTCTACCAGCTCCACATCTCCGACGCGCCCCTCGACGCCGCCGCCGAACTCCGCGACACCTGCGAGGAGTTCGTACGGGAGGGGCTGATCCGTACGTACGCCTGGAGCACCGACGACCCGGAGCGCGCGGCGCTGTTCGCGCAGGGCGAGCACTGCGCGGCCGTGCAGCACATGTGCAACGTGCTCCAGGACGCCCCGGAGATGCTGGAGCTGTGCGCGGAACACGGACTGGCGAGCGTGGTGCGCAGCCCGCTCGCGATGGGCCTGCTGGCGCGGAACCCCGGCGCCGGGGCCGACACGGGGACCGGCTGGACGCGCGGCTCCGGTGACATCCGCACCGTACCGCCCGCGTGGCTGCGCTGGTTCGGCGAGGGCGGGCTGCCGGTCCCGGAGCAGGCGGCGCGGGTCGACGCCGTACGGGACCTCCTCACGTCCGGCGGTCGCACCCTGGCGCAGGGAGCGCTCGCCTGGCTCTGGGCCCGCAGCCCGCACACGGTGCCGATCCCGGGCATCCGCTCGGTCGCCCAGGCCGAGGAGAACGCGGGGGCGCTGCGGTACGGGCCGCTCGGCGAGGGCGAGATGAAGGAGATCGCCACACTCCTCGCGGCCTGAGGCGTGGCGGGCCCTGGACCTCGGCGCAGGGTCAGCCGCCGTCCGGGATACGGGCCCCCGCGCCGCTCACCCGGACGCGCGGGTCGCCCGCCCGCAGCTCCACGGTGAGCACGCCGGGGCGGCCCATGTCCTCGCCCTGGTGCAGGGTGAGGACGGCGTTCCCGGCCACCGCGTCCAGCGCGCGCAGATACGCCCCGAAGGCCAGGGCGGCGGCGCCGGTCGCGGGATCCTCGACCACCCCGCCCACCGGGAACGGGTCGCGGACATGGAAGACCTCGGCGGACGCCCGCCACACGAGCTGGACCGTGGTCAGGTCCAGCCGGCGCATCAGGGCTTCGAGCCGGTCGAAGTCGTAGGCGAGATCCGCGAGCCGGGCCCGGCTCGCGGCGGCCAGCACGAGATGGCGGGCGCCCGCGAAGGCGATACGGGGCGGCAGGGCCGGGTCGAGATCGGCGGCCGGCCAGCCGAGGGCGGCCAGAGCCTCCTGGACGTCGTCCCGCGCCACGTCGGTGACGTGCGGCTCGACGCTGGTGAGGGTGGCCCGCAGCGTGCCGCCCTCCTCGGCGACGGTGACGGGCACCGTCCCGGCGCGGGTCTCGAAGACCAGGTCACCCGGGCCGGTCCGCTCGGCCAGGGCGACGGCGGTCGCGACGGTGGCGTGTCCGCAGAAGGGGACCTCGGCCTTGGGGCTGAAGTAGCGGATGGTGTACCCCCGGCCGTGGTCGCCGCCCGCCGCCCCCTCCTCCGGGAGGCCGGTCAGGAACGCGGTCTCGCTGTACCCGAGTTCCGCCGCGATCGCGAGCATCCCGCCGTCGTCGAGACCTCGCGCGTCCAGGACGACACCGGCGGGGTTTCCGCCCAGGGGATCGGTCGAGAAGGCTGTGTACCGGAGGACGGCGGGGGACCCGGGGGCGGGTGTGGCGTGAGAGGTCATGCCACTGCCCAACCGCACGGCCGGCCACCCTATTCCGGCGGTCCGGCCTCGTGCGCGAGGCGGTCCGGCTCTCGGGTCCGAGGCGGTCCGGCTCCGGGGTACGAGGCGGTCAGGCTTCCCGGGTACGAGGCGGTCCGCCTCAGGGCAGCAGGCGCCGCTCGTTGGCGACGGCCACCGCTCCCGCCCGGGTGTCCACGCCCAACTTCCCGTAGATCCGCCCGAGATGGGTCTTCACCGTGGCCTCGCTGATGAACAGGGCGCGCGCGATGTCCCGGTTGCCCAGGCCGCGCGCCAACTGCTGGAGTATGTCCCGCTCCCGCTCGGAGAGCGCGGGGCGCGGGCTGCGCATCTGGGCCAGCACCCGGTCGGCGACCGGCGCCGACAGCGCCGTACGCCCGGACGCCGCGTTCCGGATCGCGGCGAACAGCTCGTCCGGCTGCTCCGCCTTGAGCAGATAGCCGGTGGCGCCGGCCTCGATGGCGCGGGTGATGTCGGCGTCGGTGTCGAACATGGTGAGCACCAGGACGCGCGGCGCCGTCTCCGTCCCCGTACCGTACGCGGCTCCGGAAGCCAGGTGGCGGGTGGCGGCCACGCCGTCCATACCGCCGCCGAGCTGGAGGTCCATCAGCACCACGTCGGGCCGGACCCGGGCGGCCAGGGCGAGGGCCTCCTCGCCGCTGCCCGCCTCACCGACCACCTCGATGCCCTCGGTGCTGGACAGCAGCGCGCGCAGCCCGGCCCGCACCACGGCGTGGTCGTCGCACAGCAGCAGCCGTACGGGCGACGTGTCATCGGACGGGCTCATGGGGCGACCTCTTCGAGAATGTCGGGGGCGGTGAGGGGGAGGGCCACGGTCACGACGGTGCCGCCGCCCGGCTCGGACTCGACGGTGAGCGTGCCGCCCGAGCCGAGCGCCCGGACCCGCATGGCCGGCAGCCCGTGCCCGCGCCCCGAGCCCGCGCCGGGAGCGGGCACGGCGTCCGCGTCGAAGCCGGCCCCGTTGTCGGCGACGTCCAGGGAGATCTGGTCGCCCAGCCAGGTCAGGGTCAGCGCGGCCCGCGTCGCCCCGGCGTGCTCGCGCACATTGGCCAGCGCGCCCTGCGCGATCCGCAGCAGCGCGGCCTCGGTCTGCTCCGGCAGCGGGCCAGGGGCGCCGTCGACCCGGAGGACCACGGCCAGGCCGGGGCCGCTCTCGCGGTCGGCGAGCGCGTCCAGCGCCTGGACGAGGGTGCGCTCCGCGAGGTCGGCGGGGGCCAGGTCATGGACGAACCGGCGGGCCTCGGTGAGCCCGCGGGCCCCGATACCGGCCGCGTCCCGCACATGTCCGCGGGCCGCGTCGGGGTCCGCGTGCCAGAGGCGGTCGGCGGCCTGGAGCATCATCTGCTGGCTGGACAGGCCCTGCGCGAGGGTGTCGTGGATCTCCGCGGACAGCCGCTGCCGCTCCGCCAGGATCCCCGCGCGCCGTTCGGTGGCCGCCAGGTCGCGGCGGGTACGGACCAGGTCCTCGATCAGGACGCGCTGGCGGGCCGCCTGGCGCTGGAGGGCGATCAGGACGGCGGTGCCGACGGCGGCGACGGCGGGCGGGACGATCAGCACGTTGGGGTCGAACTCCCCCTCCGTGAAACGGAGTTTGGAGGCCACCACCAGTCCCGTCAGCACAGCCGCCAGGGTCACCGCCGGCCGGGTGGGCAGGGTGTGCAGCCCGGCGAAGAAGAGCGGCATGGCACACCAGGCGGAGCTGGGCGCGAGGACGAGCAGGACGATCCAGACCGCCAGCACCGCCCCCAGCCAGACCAGATACCGGGCGGTGGGGCGGGCGCCGGGGCGGGGCGCGGGCGCGAGGGCCCGGCCGAGCGCGTAGAGGAGCCCGAAGAGGACGAAGAGGGTGACGATCCAGCCGATCCGCGGCGCGTCACCGTGCAGGAGCACATGCCGGAGGAGCGAGGAGCCCAGCAGCAGGAAGAACGCGGCGTGCAGGACCGAGCGGAGCCACCGCGCGTCGGGGTCCGCGTCACCGCCGGCTCGCGCGTCCCGGCGGGCCCGCGCGCCGGGGTTCGTGCTCCCGTCGGCGCGCGCCGCGTCCGCCCGCGCGTCAGAGTCGGAATGTACGTCCCCGTCCGCCCGCGCGTCCGAGTCGGACCGTACGTCGGCGTCCGCCCGCGCCGCGCCCTCCGGCTCACCGTGCCGTACCACCGGAAACCTCCGCATCGCCCCGCACCGCCCTTCCTTCCTCCAGCAGTCCTAACCCCTCCTCCGCCGTCCCGCATCAACCGATCGGCCGACACGGGCGTCACCCGCACCGCCCCCGAACCGGGGCCGCTCCGCCGACCCGGACTCCCCGCACCCGCACCGAGGCTGGTACCAGCACCCGTACGAGCACCAGGACGAGCCCCCCAAAGGAATCCGCATGCCCGCCAAGAATCTCACCGTCAACCGCGCCTCCCTCGGGCACCGGGTCGGCTACGCCCTGCGCCACCCCGGCAGGGCCCCGCGCTTCCTGGCGCGCGCGGCCAGGGACACCTGGCTGCGTTACCGCTGGCCGGACCACATCGCGTACTACCGCGCCGTGATGCGCTCCGACACCCGCGTCGCCCCGCACGCGGCGGTCGGCAGCGCCACGCACGAGCGGTGGCTGGCGCTGGGGACGATGCAGTTCGACTACCTGCTCGGCCACGGGCTGCGCCCCGAGCACCGGATGCTGGAGATCGGCTGCGGCAACCTGCGGGCGGGCTGGCGTTTCATCAGCCATCTGGAGCCCGCGCACTACTACGGCATCGACATCTCGCCCGACATCCTCGCCGCTGCCCAGGACACCCTGGTCGACCGGGGGCTTCAGGACCGGCTGCCCACGCTGACCCCGGTCCGTGACCTGAAGCTGGCGTTCCTGCCCGACGCCTGGTTCGACGTCGTGCACGCGCACAGCGTCTTCTCGCACTCCCCGCTCCCGGTCATCGAGGAGTGCCTGGCCCACGTCGGCCGCGTCCTGGCGCCCGGCGGCTGGTTCGACTTCACCTTCGACCGTACGGAGGGCGAGGAGCACCAGGTGCTGCGGGAGGACTTCTACTACCGTACGGAGACGCTCATCGCCCTGGCCGGGAAGTACGGCCTGTCGGCCCGCTTCATGGACGACTGGGAGGAGCTGCCGCACGGCCAGTCCAAGATCCGTGTCACACACGGCTCCTGAGCGGAGACAGTCCGGGAGCCGTCAGCCCCGGCCCACGAACGGCATCGCCGTCGCCAGCACCGTCGCGAACTGCACGTTCGCCTCCAGCGGCAGTTCCGCCATGTGCAGCACGGTCCGCGCCACATCCGTCACGTCCATGACCGGCTCCACCGCCAGCTCCCCGTTGGCCTGCGGCACCCCCTGCCGCATCCGCTCCGTCATGTCGGTCGCCGCGTTGCCGATGTCGATCTGCCCGCAGGCGATCCGGTACGGACGGCCGTCCAGGGACAGCGACTTGGTGAGGCCGGTCATGCCGTGCTTCGTGGCGGTGTACGCGACGGAGTCGGGGCGCGGCGCGTGCGCCGAGATGGAGCCGTTGTTGATGATCCGGCCGCCCTGCGGGTCCTGCGCCCTCATCAGCCGGAACGCCGCCTGCGCGCACAGGAACGTACCGGTCAGATTGGTGTCCAGGACCTTCCGCCAGGCCGAGTACGGCAGGTCCTCCACCTTGATGCCGCCGGGGCCGAAGGTGCCCGCGTTGTTGAAGAGCAGGTCGAGCCGGCCGTACCGCTCGCGCACCGCCGCGAACAGCGCGTCCACGTCCGCCGGTTGCGACACATCGGCCGGTACGGCCGCCACGTCCGCGCCCGGCCCCATCGCCCCGGCCGTCTCCTCCAGCGCCGCGACCCGCCGCCCCGCGAGCACCACCGACCAGCCCGCGCCGTTCAGTGCCACCGCGACCGCCCGGCCGATGCCCGAGCCCGCCCCGGTCACGACGGCGACGCGCCGTCCTCCGCCCTGGTCCTCACCGCTGCGCATGACGTCCATGGCCCCGGAGCGTACCCGGGCCGCGTCCTACCCCTCCAGGTCTACCCCTCCAGGTCGACCGGGTAGCGGACGCCGATGCGCTCCCGTACCGCGTCCAGCGTCCGCATCACCGCGAGCGTGCCGTCCAGCGGCACCAGCGGCGACTCCGTCGCGCCCGCCCGCAGGCAGCGCGCCACCTCGGCCGCCTCGTACTGGAGGCCGTGCAGCGTCGCCTCCGGACCCGCCGTGATCTCCTCGGGTTCCGCGCCGTCCCGGCGCAGCACGAACCGGTCCGCGTGGAAGAAGCCGGACGGTACGTCGATCCGGCCCGCCGTCCCCGTCACCGTGGCCGTCGCCGGGGTCCCCGCCGTGATCGAGCACGACAGCAGCGCCGTCGCCCCCGACTCCCAGCCCAGCAGCATGCCGGTGTTCAGGTCGACGCCCTCGGGGGAGAGCAGGGCGTCCGCCTGTACGCGGTCGGGCTCGCCCAGCAGCAGGTGCGCGAAGGAGACCGGGTACACCCCCAGGTCCAGTACGGCGCCCCCGCCGAGCGCCGCGTCCCGCAGCCGGTGATCGGCCGGGAAGGGGCCCTGGAGGCCGAAGTCGGCCTGGACGGTACGGATCTCGCCGATCACCCCGTCCCGTACCAGCTCCGCCAGCCGCAGGACGACCGGGTTGCAGTACGTCCACATCGCCTCCATCAGGAAGACGCCGCGCTCCCGGGCGAGGGAGACCAGTTCCCCGGCCTCCCGGGCGTTGAGCGTGAACGCCTTCTCGCACAGCACCGGCTTGCCCGCCGCCAGCGCGAGCCCGGCGGCGGCCCGGTGCGCGGAGTGAGGGGTCGCCACGTACACGACGTCCACCTCCTCGTCGGCCACGAGCGCCGCCCAGTCCCCGTACGCGCGCGGGATCCCGAACCGGTCCGCGAACTCCTTCGCCGACGCCTCGCGCCGCGAGGCCACCGCGACGACCTCGGCGCCCGGCAGTTCCCGTACATCGGAGGTGAACCGTTCCGCGATGCCCCCCGTCGCCAGTACGCCCCAGCGCACGGCACGGTCGTCCGGAATCCGTCCTGCTGTCATAGCCGCCTCACTCACTGTTCGCCCGCTCCCGATTAATGGGTCCCGACCACTCCGGCTGAGCTGAGAGCATAGGTAAGGATTTCAACGACATGGAGATATGGATGCCGGACGGCGGCCGCACCACCGAAGGAAGCACCGCACACATACGACCCGAGCAGCGCCGCTCGGCACCCACCCCCAAGGTCGCCCCCACGGCGGGCACCGCCCCCGTACCGCCCCCCACGCCCGTCCCCGACCCGGTGGCCGTGCCGACGGCCGTGGTCGCCGCGCGCCGGGCCGGGCTGCTGGTCACCCTCGTCCTCGGCGGGCTCACCGCGCTGCCACCGCTCTCCATGGACATGTACCTCCCGGCCCTCCCGGAGGTCACCCGCTCCCTCGGCACGGCCGCCGCGACCGCGCAGCTCACGCTGACCGCCTGCCTCGCAGGCATGGCGCTCGGCCAGATCGTCGTCGGCCCGATGAGCGACAAGTTCGGCCGGCGCAGGCCGCTGATGTTCGGCATGGTCGTGTACGTCATCGCCACGGCCATCTGCGCGTTCGCGCCCACCGTGGAACTCCTCATCGGTTTCCGGCTGCTCCAGGGCCTGGCGGGCGCGGCGGGCATCGTGATCGCCCGCGCCGTCGTACGCGACCTGTACGACGGCGTGGAGATGGCCCGCTTCTTCTCCACCCTGATGCTGATCTCCGGTGTAGCCCCGGTCATCGCCCCCGTCATCGGCGGCCAGGTGCTGCGCCTCACGGACTGGCGCGGCATCTTCGTCGTCCTCACCGTGGTCGGCGTCCTCCTCACCCTCGTCGTCTGGAAGTGGCTGCACGAGACGCTGCCCCCGGAGCGGCGGCACAGCGGCGGCGTCGGCCAGGCGCTGCGCACCATGCGCGGCCTGCTCGCCGACCGGGTCTTCACCGGCTACACGCTCGCGGGCGGGCTCGCCTTCGCCGCGCTCTTCGCGTACGTGGCCGCCTCGCCGTTCGTGGTGCAGGAGATCTACGGCGCGTCGCCGCAGACCTTCAGCCTGCTCTTCGGCGTCAACTCCATCGGCCTGATCGCCGTCGGCCAGATCAACGGCAGGGTGCTGGTCGGCCGGGTCTCCCTGGACCGGGTGCTCGGCTTCGGCCTGCTCGTCATCACGGGCGCCGCGCTGGCGCTGCTGCTGATGACCGCCGGGGTCTTCGGGGACGTGGGCCTCTTCCCGGTCGCGGCGGGGCTGTTCGTCCTGATGTCCGCGATGGGCCTCGCGATGCCCAACACCAACGCCTCCGCGCTGATGCGCGCCCCGCACGCGGCGGGCTCGGCGTCCGCGCTCATCGGCACGGCGTCGTTCCTGATCGGGGCCATCGCCTCGCCGCTGGTGGGGATCGCGGGCGAGGAGACGGCCGTACCGATGGCCGTCGTCCAACTGGTCTGCGCGGTGGGCGCGCTGGCCGCGTTCGCGGGGCTCGTACGGCCGTGGCGCCACCAGCGCCCGATGGACCGCCCGGCGGCCTGAGGCTCCTCGGGGTCCGACCGAGATACGGGACAGAGGGGCAATGGGGTGATCTTGAAGTCCCGTACGTCCGGGCTCGCTCGGTGCCGTCGGCCTCGTCGTCCTCGGCGAGGGGGCGGTAGACGGTGGTGACCGAGGGGCGCTGTCCCTTGTCGGTTGACCGACACCAGCAGGACTGCGAGGGGACGCCCGCCCGGGACGCCTGGTGCGCGTTCAGGCACGGCAGGTGCGGGAGGGCGTCAGTTCGTGCTGGGCTGCGGGACCGGCGGTTGCTTCGTCCGGGGGCAGGCGTCTTCATGACCGGGCCCCATGCACCGGCGCCGTGGTGGCGGCGTTCGGGCCGCTGGGTTGACTGCACGTCACCACGGCCCGGCGCAGCCAGCGGTGCGCCGGATCGCCTGCCCGCCGGACGTGCCATGCCTGCTGGTAGGCGGGTCGGGGAAGCTCCAGGGGCGGAGCGAACTTCCGCAGTGTCTTGTACCGGCGCATTGGCCCCACCGCCCGGCTGGCAACGGTCAGCAGGAGGTCGGTGCCTGGGAGCAGGTCGGCTGCCGCGCTCCAGTGGGGCATTGTCACGGCCAGATGCCGCCGTAGTCCGCGTGCCGCCAGCGCTTTCTCGATCTCGTCGTTCGCATCGGGTCGCAGGGTCAGCGAGATGTGCGGACGCTCCAGCCACTCCTCGAACGACAGCCCTCCTTTTCCGGGGAGGACCGCCTTGTCCGCCAGGCATACGAATTCCTCCTGGAAGAGGTCCTGGATCTCGATGTCGTCGGGCAGGTGGGGAAAGATTCCCAGCGCGAGATCGAGTTCGCCGTCCTGGAGTTGCGCGAGCATCGCTTCCCGGCTGGCCTGGCTGATCGCAAGGTCGAGGCCGGGTGCCTGGTGGCGGACATGGCGCACCAGCGGGGGCAGCAGGATGTGCGCCGCGTAGTCCGACATCGAGATCCTGAAGCGCCTGCGGGTGCGCGCCGGTTCGAAGTCGGGGGCACTGAGTAGGTCGTTCAAGCTGGTCAGGGCGTCTTCGAGGGGCTGTACCAGCGCCTCGGCGAGTGCCGTGAGGGTCATGCGGCCGCCGTGCCGCACGAGAAGGGGATCGCCGAAGTGTGTCCGCAGCTGCCCCAGGGTGTGGCTGACGGCCGGCTGGCTCTTGTGCAGCCGCACTGCCGCGCGGGTGACGTGTTTCTCGGTCAGCAGGGCGTGCAGCGTCAGGAGCCGGTTGAGGTCGATCCGCTGCAGTTCATCCATGGTGCGAATACTAGAGATGCACAGGAAGTATTTCCATAAACGAGTCTGATGGCGGATGGTCGAAGTGTCGCGGCGCCGACCCCTCAGGAGGGGCGTCGATGACAGCGGGTTCCAGTCGCTCCTGACCGTAAGAGGGCAGGGCGGCGGTTCCCGCGGCCGTTCAACCGCTACTCACCTCAGGACTGGAAATGACCAAGACAGATCTCACGCTCTCCTACATCGACGGACGACCGTCCACGATCGGCATCGAGGCCGTCAACGAGGTGCTGCGCACCGTGGGCGTCCACGCCGGCCGGACTCCCGTTCCCGATCAGGCTCTCCCGATCCTGGAGGTGTCCAAGACCCGGGCGCTTTCGGAGGACGAGCAGGCCGGGCTGATCTCGATGTTCAGCCAGCACCGCAGCGACCTGCTGGCGCACATCCAGCTCGCCGGCCGCACGCCCGAGGCCCCTGACGGCGGCCATCTGAACACGTCCGAGCACGGGGTCGCTCCGTACCCGAAGGTCTACGACATGCAGGCCATGGACGACGACGCCAAGCACTTTGTGCAGGCGCGCTTCGGCCGCCTCCACGTCAACACCACCGACGACGGCGTCGGCATCGACGAGGTCATGACCGTGGTGTCCGGCGGCCCGATGACGTGGTTCTACCGGCTCCCCGACGGCGTTGTCGTCAAGCTCTCCGTGCCCGCAGTGGAGACCGGCGACTTGGCCTGGCGCATCAGCTACCCCGGCAAGCGTCCCCACGGCGCGTTCCTGGACGCCGAGCACGGCCTGATCGTGGCATACGCCCACGGCCCCGAGAAGTTCGTCATGCGCTACGAGGCCCCGAGTGCCGAGGGCGCAGACGCGCTGGGCACCAACCCGTGGATCGAGTTCGACGGCGACGCGCCTCGGATGCTGGACGACGTGACCGCGAGCTGACCGCGAGCTGACCGCCTACGAGGTGAACAGGCCGGCCATGGCCCTACGCGCCCTGCCAGCCGTTCGCCTCACGCTCCCTCTGGAACTCCAGGCCGTCGCCACCGGACAAACCGGGTGGTCCGGCCCCATCCCTCCTCCCTTCCATCCCACTGTCCACCGGCACAGGAAGAGTCATGTCCATCACGACCGGACCAGCCACCACGCGCACCCCCGCTTCCGTGAACGAACCCACCCGCCGCGTCCCCGTCCTCTGGCTGGCGTTGCTCGCCACTCCGGTCGCCGCCGCCAACAACGCCGCCGTCCTGATCCTCGGCGACATGAGCCGCTCCCTCGGTATCACCAAGGCCACCGCGTCGTGGCTGGTCACCGTGTTCGCGCTGACGCTGGCCGTCGCGACCCCGCTGATCGCGACGTTGGTGCGCCGGCGTGGCACCCGCGCGGCGCTGTGGACCAGCGCGGCCTTCGTCGTCGCCGGCACCGCGCTCGTGGCCGTCTCGCCGTGGCTGCCGCTCACCCTCGTCGGCCGGGCCGGACAGGCGGCGGGCGGCGCGGGCATGATGGCCATTGCCATGAATCTCGCCGGCACCGCCCGCCGCATGGGCGTCATCAGCGCCGGCTCCGGGATCCTCGGAGGCGTCGGCCCGCTGCTCGGCGAACGCCTCACCGACGTGGTCTCCTGGCGGGCGGCCCTGTCCATCCTGATCATCACCCTCCTGGCCGTCCCCGCCGTCAGCCGGCACACCACCAAGGCGCCCCCCACGACCGAGGGCCACTTCGATGCCCGCGGCGCGGTGTTGCTCGCGATCCTGTCCAGCGGCATCGTCCTCCTGCCGTCGAACCCGCTGCCCGCCCTGGCCGTGGCGGCCGTCACCGCCGCCCTCCTGGCCCTGCACATACGGCGCCGCCCGCACGGCTACGTCCCCCTGGCCGCGCTGCGGTCCCGGCTCTTCCGCGGCTCGGTGCTGATCGCCGTCGCCCTGTCCGTTCTCTACTTCACGTTGCTGTTCGGGATCCCCCAGCTGATCACCGACCGGGCCGACTGGTCGACCGGATCGGTCGCGGTCGGCCAGATGACCGCCATGATCGCCGGGTCCATGCTCACCCTCGCCTTCGCCGCCGTCTCCGCGCGCCTGGGCCAGAGCACGGTACGAGCACTCCTGCTCGCGGTCGGAGCGCTCGCCGCCGCGGCGGCGATCTTCGCCCACAGCGCGATCGTCCTGTTCCTCGCGATCGGCCTGGCTGTCTTCACCGCGACCGGCGCCAACGCCACCCAGTCCATGGCCGCCGCCTCCGCCGTCCCCGAACGTCAGCGGCCCACCGCCATCGGCCTGTTCCAACTCGCCTACCTCATGGGCGGAGCCCTCGGCCCGGCCCTGGCAACCATGCTCATCCTCAGCTGAGTGACCGGCCGCACCACGGACCGGGCGAGTCACCACGCCCATTCGGCCCACCCCGCCCACCTGCGGCAACGCAGCAGACAGGCGTGTCACCGCCCTTACCAACCGCTCTGTCTGAAGAATCCCGTCGCGGCGTCAAACCGCCCTCACGAAAGGAACCATCGTGTCGTACCCCGACCCTCGCTACCTCAACGACAACGGCGAGATCAGCGCGAAGTACCAACCCTCGGCCGAGGAGCCCGACACCGGCTTCATCGGCGCCACCAACATCAGCTACGTGGCCACCGAGGAGACGACCGGGGGCGAGTACGGCCTGTACAAGGTCGACATGGGACCGAAGACCATGGGCGCCGAAGAGCACTTCCACCGGGCGATCTCGGAGTCGTTCTACGTGCTCTCCGGCGAGGTCCAGTTCTACAACGGCGAACGCTGGATCAGGGGCGGGGAGGGAGACTTCCTCTACGTGCCCGCCGGTGGCCTGCATGCCTTCCAGAACGACTCCGATGAGCCGCTGTCCATGTTGATGATCTTCTCGCCGGGTGCGCCGCGCGAGGAGTACTTCGAGAAGGCCGCAGAGTACGCGGAACGCGGCCGCGAAGAGGCCAAGGCCTTCCAGGTGCGACACGACACCTACTTCACGGACATGCTTGACGCCTAGACATCCCCCTCCGCAAGGGCTCGCCAGATGTGCCGGGCGGCCAGCCCCCTCCCCGGCCCCGGGTCGCGTAGGCCCCGGTCCCCGGGGCCCTCAGCTCCAGTTGTCGCGGTGCGGAAAGCCGGTCAGATGTGACCTGTCCCTGCCGTCCGTCCAGCGGAAGAGACCGACCCCGGCGATCTCCGCGCCGGGCAGCCGCACATTGCGGGCCAGCGTCTCGGGCGTCGCGGTCGCCAGATCCACGGTGACCGGGGCGCTGCCCCCGCCCGCCAGCGCGTCCGCCGCGCTCCGGGCGCTGCGCGCCCCGTACGCCGTGCCGTCGTCCGCGACCGTGGCCAGCGTCAGCGGGCGGGTACCGTCCTCCTCCTCGAAGCAGTACGCGCGCTTCTCCTCCAGGTCGAAGGCGAGCCGCCCGGCGACCAGGTAGTTGCCCTGCGGCGAGATGACGAGCTGCGGGTCGTCGGCCGGGGTGATCGCGGGCTTGCGGCAGCGGACCTGGAGCACCGCCTTGCCCGTCGCCGCGTCGTGCAGCGCCCACACCTCGTGCGTACGGGCGTCCTTCGCGCCCTTCTTCTTCTGCCAGGTGGCGAGGATGTAGCCGCCCGCCGTCGAGGCGGGCACCCCGGTCGCCGCGTCCGTGTCCTTCGGCGCGACCTTCCTGCTGTACCAGCCGCCGCGCACCCAGAACTCCTTGGCGCCGCTGACGAGCAGGCCCTTGTCGGTCGTCCCGCGCACCTGCGTCAGCTTGCGGCACTCCTTGCAGCCCTTGGGGTAGCCGAGCGCGCCCGGCGGAACACTGACCGCCTCGCCGGTCACCGGGTCCACGACGGCGCTGGTGGCCTTGCCGTCGGTGATCAGCAGGCCGGGCCCCGACGCGGTGACCTTCGGCGCGTCGGCCCAGGGGATCTCGACCCGTCGCACGGAGCCGTCGGACGCGCTGTAGATGTCGAGGGAGATGAGCGCGTCCGAGGGCTGCCCCGGACCCTGGTTGATCCGCCCGTACGACCAGGTGACGAAGAACTCCCGGTTGTCGCCGGTCGTCACGGTGAGCAGCCGGGGGAAGCGGTCGGCGGGGAACAGGGTGCGCCGGGGCTCACCGTTCCAGTCGGCCTTCCCGGTGGCGGGGTCGACGGTACGGATCAGATACCGGTCGTCGTCGGTCCTGGACAGATAGGCGACGAGCCCGGTGTCCTCGGCGATCGCATAGGTGGGGGAGCCGTCGATGATGTCCCAGCCGCGCCCCGTGTCGTACGCGGCCGGCACGGGGAGCTGCGGAATCCGTGACGTACCGCTCGGCGACGGCATCGTGGCCTTGGTCCCGGTGGTCGTGCTCTTGCCGTCCCGGTCGCCCTTGGCGTCCTTCGTCGGGCCGCCGCAGGTGGCGAGCAGGAGCAGCAGCGCGAGCACGATCACTCCGGCCACCAGGGACCCGCGTACGATCCGCTCTCTCCTGGTCGGGGCTTCCCCGAGGGGCCGCATCCGCCGCATGGGTCTGAAGGTCCCCGTGGGGCCGATGGTTTTGAGCCGGATCCGCTGCCACCTGGTCCCCATGGTCCCCGTGGTCCTCCCGTGAGAGCCCCCGCCCCGCCTGACAAGGCCGTCAGCGTAGCAACAGGCCGTCAGGCCTTCGGCGTTCGCACCGGGGTGACGGGCGGGCGACCTGTCGGCGGCGCTGCGGGTTGCCCCGGTTGCCTACAATCTGGCCGGTGAACGCCACCCTCTCCACCGCGGAAACCCTGCGCGCCCAGCTCGGCCGCCTGCTCGACGGGCTGCCGCCCAAGCAGGCCACGCAGGCCGTCGACCGGCTGATCGCCAACTATCGCGGGACCACCCCGACGGACGCGCCCGTACTCCGGGACCGCTCGGACGTCGCCGCGTACGCCGCGTACCGGATGCCCGCCACCTTCGAGGCCGTACGGTCCGCACTGGAGGCCCTGGCGGACGCGGCGCCCGGCTGGACGCCGGGCAGCCACCTCGACGTGGGCGGCGGTACGGGGGCGGCGGTATGGGCGGCGGACGCGGTCTGGGGCGACGCCCCGGACGCACCACGGGCCACCACCGTCCTGGACTGGGCCGAACCGGCGCTCGCCCTCGGCCGCGAACTGGCCCAGTCCTCGGGCCTCCCCGCGCTGCGCGCCGCCGAATGGCGCGGCGGTCGGATCGAGGAGGCCCTGAAGCTGGCCGGAAGCGATCTCGTGACGGTCTCGTACGTCCTGAAGGAACTGGCCGCGCCGGACCGTACGGCACTGGTCACCGAGGCCGCGCGGGCCGCCCGGGCCGTGGTGATCGTGGAACCGGGCACCCCCGACGGCTACCTGCGCATCATCGAGGCCCGCGACCTCCTGATCGGCGCGGGCTTCCACGTCGCGGCCCCCTGCCCCCACGACCGCGCCTGCCCGATCACCCCGGGCACGGACTGGTGCCACTTCTCGGCCCGGGTCAGCAGATCGTCCCTGCACCGCCAGGTGAAGGGCGGCTCACTCCCGTACGAGGACGAGAAGTTCAGCTACGTAGCGGCGGTCCGCTTCACCCCTGACCCGGCCCCGGCGCGCGTGACCCGCAGGCCGCAGATCCGCAAGGGCCAGGTACTCCTGGAACTCTGCACGGCGGACGACGCCCTGCGCCGCGAAACGGTCACGAAGCGCCACGGCCCCCTCTACCGCGCGGCGAGGGACACGGACTGGGGCGACGCGTGGCCGCCGCGCGAAGGCTAGTGCCCCTCCCGGCACTAGTCCCGTATTTCGCGGGTCGCTGATTCGGCTGGAGAGCGGGGCCGGGCAGTGTCCGGCACGGGCCTGTCAACGTTCGATCGGGTGTGTCGATGACTTCCCGGTCCCCGCGGCCACGAACGGAACGCCCCCGTATGGAGTGCGTGATCGAGGCCGTGGTGACCAAGCGTTTGGGCGCTCTGCCCGTCGCTGCCGAGTTTCTGCGCCGGCTGGACGTCAAGGACCGGAAGCCCCCCCGCTTCCGCTGGACGCTCGCCCGGTGAGGGGTACGCGGCCGCGCCGGGGGATGACCACGGGGAGTCGTCGCCGTGCGCGCGGCTGCGGGAGCTCGCTGAGAACTGCACGATGCGGCGATGAGTTTTCCCGGCCCGGCCGGTCTACGGTTCGTCAGGTGATCAGAAAGTGCGAAGCAGGAGGAGCGACATGAGCCAGTTGCTGCGGGTCCAGAACTTCACCGTCTCGAGCGACGGGTTCGGCGCCGGCGAGGGCCAGAGCCTCGAAAAGCCTTTCGGCCATGCCGATCCGGGGAACTTGCTCGCCTGGGCCTTTGCCACCGACCACCCACCCATCAACCGCTCCGAACCCGGTGGCCGAGGTCTGGACGACTACTTCACGCGGGACTACGCCCGCAACATCGGCGCCGAGATCATGGGCCGCAACAAGTTCGGGCCGCAGCGCGGGCCCTGGCAGGACCACGAGTGGCAGGGATGGTGGGGTGACGAGCCCCCGTTCCACACGCCGGTGTTCGTCATGACGCACCACAAGCGCCCGTCGTTCACGCTCTCCGACACCACGTTCCACTTCGTCGACGGCGACCCGGCCGCGGTGCTCGCCCAGGCGAAGGAGGCAGCGCAGGGCCAGGACGTCCGGCTTGGCGGTGGGGCCACGATCATCCGGCAGTTCCTCGATGCCGACCTCGTCGACACCGTGCATGTGGCGGTCGCGCCGACGAAGCTCGGCTCCGGGGCCCGGCTGTGGGAGTCCCCCGACGAGCTGCTCGACCGGTTCCACCAGGACGTCGTGCCCAGCCCGAGCGGCGTGACGCACCACCTGTTCTGGCGGAAGTGAGGCCGGGCCGGCCGGCCGGCGCGGGCTCCGTCACCCGGCGCCCGCGGCATGGCCGCTGCCCAGCGGCGTCCTGGCCTCGCATTTCGCGGGTCGCTGCGGGTGCTGTTCAGGTCTGCAGCCAGCGTGGGCGTCGCACGTCGAGTCCCAGCAGATCGAGGAGGTCGACCTGGACGATAGTCCAGCAGGACCTGGGCGGGGGTGGCCTGCTCGATCGGGCGGGAGGCGATCAGCGCGTACCAGCCGTCGGCCGCCGCCTGCACGACCAGCACCTGCTCGTCGAAGTGCCAGGCCAGGGTCGGCCGGCCCTCCTCGTCGGTGCCGATCTCGGTGCGTAGGCAGGAGGCGACCCTGCGGGTCTTGGCGATTACCCCGACCCGGGCGGCGAGCTTCTCAGCCGTGTTGTAGTAGCGGCCACCGGCCCCGCGCTGAACTTTCTCCAGTTCGGCTGTGGCCTTGGCCAGCCGCTTGGTGCGCGCTTGGCGCTGGCCGGCGGCGTTACCGGTGGAATGCACCAGGATCCGGCGCACCTGTAGCACCGGATCGCGCTTGCGGGGCCCGGGGATGCGCTGGATGTCCTGAAGGACGCGGTAGTGCCCACGCTGCTCGGGCGGCAGGTGCTCCTCCCGCTCGGCGGTGCAGTCCACCGGCGCGGCATGCTGGAGGTCCAGGCCGGCCCGGAACTCGTCGCTGATCTTGGACGCCGGTACCGGCGCGATGAAGTCCACCTCGGCGGCCAGCAGCGCACCGATGTTGCCCCAGGAATACAGCTTGGAGTCCGCGACCATCAGCAGGCGTCGCTCGCCGGCGAGTGCCTTGAGGGCCTGTATCGCGCCGACGACCTGGGAGACCTCCCCGGCGTCGCCGGAAAGGACGCGGGAGAAGACCGGGACGCCGCCGTCGGCGGCCACCCCGATGCCGGCCTGGACCTGCTTCAAGTCCACCCGCCGGTCCTTGGGATGCCCGAACTTGACCACCGGGTAGTCCTCGTCCTGCCCGGCCTCGGGGTAGGCGCCGTGCACGGACATGCTCGTCATATCCCAGTGGATGCGGGCCACATCGATGCCGAAGTCGGCGATCGCGGCCGCCCCGACGCTGCCGGCAGGCCGGACCAGGTCGCGGTGAGCATCCGCCAACGCCGCGCGGGTGCGTCGAGGAGACCGCCGTCGCGCCCGCCGGCCGGGAGAGGGTGACGCTCGCCGCAGGCGTGGAGGCGCTGCCGGTGACCACCCGAGGCTGGCGGATATATTTCGTAGCTCGATATATGCTCGACGCATGACCAGACGGAATCCGCCCTTGACGGAACCGCAGTACTTCATCCTTGCCGCACTCATGGATGGTCCGTTGCACGGTTACGGCATCATCAAGGCTGCCGGGCAGGCCACCGACGGGCGGCTCCGGATCGCTGTCGGCACTCTCTACGGCGCGCTGGAGCGGATGGAGCGGGCCGGGCTGGTGGCCGCCGGCGACGAGGAGATCGTGGACGGGCGGGCGCGGCGCTACTACCGGCTCACGGAGGACGGCACCGAGGCGCTCGCCCGGGAGGCGCTGCGGATGCAGCAGGCGGCGGCTGTCGTCATCGGACACTCGCGGGATGCCGGGGTGGCCCCGGCGTGAATCGTCTGCTGCTTGCGACCTATCCCGAGCCCTACCGTTCCCGGCAGGGAGAGGAAGTGCTGGCCTGCCTGGCCGAGGCGTATCCCGGCCGCTCCTGGCCCCCGCCGCGGGAAGTTGCCGCCTTGGCGCGTGCCGGGGTGCAGGCCCGCGCCCGTGCCGTCGCCGACGACACGGCCCGGCCGTGGTGGCTGGACGGCATCCATCTGACCGCTCTCGTCCTCGCCGCGCTGGCGCTGGTTCCGTACTTGCAGGATGTGTGGCACTGGGCACTGCGCATCGACCCCGGACAGCACGCCATCGCCTTCCACTTCTCCGGCTGGTACCCGTGGGCGCAAGGTCCCGGCGGCCGGACACGGCTGCTGCCCTACGGGCTGCTTCCGCTGGTCTGCCTGATCGCCCTGCTGCGCGGCAGGGCCTGGATCGCACTGCCGGCCGCAACGGTGATGATCTACGCCGGTGCCACGTTCAACAGCACTACGTTCTTCGGCGACGAGGGCAAGGCGGGCCTGAGCTACTACGGTCTCGGCGCCCCGATAACCGCCCGTGACCTGGTGCTCTCGGGGACACTGTGCGCCGCGTGCGCCGTGCTGGCGCTCTGCCGTCCCAGCCGCCTGCGACGCCGCTCCTACCGCTGGCTGGCCCCCGTCGTACTCGCCATGTTCATTGCCGGGAGCCTGCACATCATCTCCGTCAGTCCGGCTTTCCAGCGCGGCTTGTTCGTCCTCGAAGCCACCGCGCTGCTCGGCGCGTGGGTTGCGACGGCAGCCACCGGCGACCACCGGTGGCTGATCCCCGTCGCGGCGGTCGCGATCGTCCGCACGCAGGCGATCGTCGTCCGGCCGGACGCGTTCATGCAGTCCTTTCCAGACCTGGTCGTCTTCCTCCTGCTGATCGCACCCCTCCCCGCCCTGGCGTTCACCGCCCAGCGCCGACAGGGGCAGGCACCCGCCGAATAGGAGCGGACCCCCGGTGGGCCGGCCGAGCCCGGCGGCCCACGTCGTGCCACAAGGCGTGCGTGACCGAACTCCCCCCAACGGAAGAAACAGAGCGATGACTCAGCACGAATCTCCGATCCTGCCCGCGAACCGTCCGGGGGCCTCAAGGCGGGCCCCCGAGGCCCCCGACGGCCTCGGCCCGTCGCGTACGACACGGCCGTGGATGCCGGCTCTGCTGTACACCCTGGGGTTCCTGACGGTCTACCTGCTCGCCATCTGCACCCCGTGGGGGCAACGAGCTGAGAACGTCCTGTTTGATCTCGGTAGAGACAACCCTGAAGATGTATGGATCTACCCCCTGTCAGGAGCGGAATACGGCTCGACGCCCCTGCCGCCGCTGGAATTGAGCGCCAAGCCCACCCTGATGGTGGGCCTGGCCGTCATCGTGGTCCTCACTCTGGTGCGGCGGTGCTGGTGGCAGGGGTGCGCGGCGCTCGGGGTCGTCATTCTCACGGCCGGAGGCAAGGAGGTGCTCAAATCGACCATCCTGCCCCGTCCCGATCTGGTGGGCGCGCGCGAGAGTCTCCTTGATCAGGGTTTCCCCAGCGGGCACACGGCCATCCCCGCCGCGCTGACTCTTGCCGCCGTCCTGGTGGTTTCCCCCCGCATCCGCCCCTACGTCGCCACGGCCGGTGTGCTGTGGCTCGCCTGCATCGCCGCCTACAGCGCGACCAACGGCGGCCACCGGCCCAGCGAAGTGCTGGGAGCCACACTGTTGGCCTGTGCCTGTTACGGCCTCGCAACCTGGCTGCTGCCGCCAGCCGCCGCGCCAGGCGCCATGCGGAGCCCCCGTGCGCTGCCCGTCATCACCCTGACGACGGCACTGGCCGTCGCCCTCGTTTCCGGCGCACGGAACGACACCCTCACAAGGTCACTGGTCTCCGCGGCGACGGCCTTCATATGTGCGGCCCTGGTCTGGTACGCCGCAGTCGGGCGACCCGCACACGCCCACACGGAGTCAGGCACCTGTTCGCCGCCTACGACCTGGCCAAGGTAAAGCTCTACGGCCACATCAAGCCGAAGAAGAAATGGCACCGACCACTCCAGCCACAAGGAGCAGGACAGCATGATTCGCCGCTACATCATCTTGCGGAACAAGCACGCCGCCGGCGAACGCCTACGCGAGACCGTGGACAGGGCGAACGTTGCTTGATGCGGCACTAGTTGTCGTTGGCTGCGAAGGCGACGAAGTCGCTCCAGGCGATGGGAGTGAGGAGGAGCACGGGCCCGGTGGGGGTCTTGCTGTCGCGGACGGGGACGACGCCGGAGGGGACGAGGTTACGGGCGAACTCGACGCACTCGCCTTCGTGGCCGCTGCTGTAGCTGGACTTCTCCCAGAGCGCGTCGGAGAGGTCGCATGTGTTCATGGGGTCCAGTCCTCCCTTGCCTTGCGCAAGAAATCGATTGACGCCGCCGGGGCAAGTGCATCGGCGCGTAGCCGATCGTAAAGTACGCCAGCTTCCGCCACGACCTTTCGGGAGTCGGTCACATGGCCCGCCCCCAGAGTCTCCTGGTAGAGGACGTCCGGTTCATTGTCGTCGAACTTCATCAGCGTGAATGCCAGCGGCCAGGCGGGAGCACCTGAGCTGTACGGGAGTACCTGAACGGTGAAGCGAGGGGATTCCGCTTCCTTGATCAAGTGCGCCAGTTGCTCAGCCATGACAGCGCGACTGCCGATCTCCCGCCGAAGGCAGGACTCATCCAGAAGGACCCACATCAATGGTGGATCCTCGCGCTCCAGCACGTCACGCCGTTTCAACCGGCGTGCGACCTTCGCGCTGGTCTCGTCCGCGTCGTCGGTCGGGCAGCCTTTCCGGAAAACCGCATGGGCATACGCCTCGGTCTGCAACAGGCCGGCAACCAGGTTATTGCTGTAGTTCAGTACCGTGGAGGCCTTCTGTTCGAGCTGAACGTACGGCTCGAACCAGTCCGGGTACCCGCCCTTCTCGGCGCACCGGTCCCGCAGCCGGGCGAACATCCGTGGCGTGCCGAAGACTTCGTCGCACCCGGCGGCGAATTCCGGACTGGCCATCCGCTCCCCGGCCTCCACCTTCGCCACGTACTGCTGCCCGTACCGCGCGGGCGCGCCCACCGCGCGCTGGCTCAGGCCCCTGCCGACCCGCCACTCCCGTACCTCGTTGCCGAAGTAGGCCGCCCCGCTGACCGGCCCCGTCGGTCCCTTCACCCCGTCCGACATACGTCCGTCTCCTTCACCCCAGGCCCGTTGCCGTGCTCTCAACTCTGGTCAGCGTACGCGCGAATGCCGAAGCTTGGGCACAGACAGTAATTATTCGGCGACAGAGGGGCGCGGCGATGGCTGACCGGAAACTACCCGTCCAAGGCACCGGAGTTGACGGAACGCGGGGCCGGCCGATGAAGGGCAGTGAGGCGCGCAGGCGGTTGTCCCTGCTGATCGCCGCGTACGGGGTGGACGGCTCGCTCGTCGTACCGGCGGCCGGGTACGGCCCCGGCGCCGAGGGCGCGGACCTGGCCCCGGGGGGCGCGCTCAGGTGGCCCCCGTGCGAGTGCGGCCACGCGCTGTGCCCGGACGCCCCCGATGCCCCCGGCTCTTCCGGATCCGGGCGATGACCGCACCCCCGCCGGGAGTTGAGCCCGATCCCGCGACCGGATGCGATGTGTGCGCGGCCCTCTGCCGTCAGCGCGAGGAGGCCCGCGCACGCGGCGACCGGCGCACCGTACAGGCCTGGAACGACGAACTCCGCAACCACCCGCACCGCCGCTCGGGGGACTGGAAGTGACCCCTGGACCCCCTGAACCCCCTGGACTCCCCTGGCCCCCGTCGACCGCTCCCCGTGTCGCGGCCGGTGCCGGGTGAACTCCGCGTCGGCATGGCCGTCTGCGACCGTCACTACGACATGCCCGCCGAAGTCACCGGCTTTGCCGGCCCGATGGTCCTCCTCCGACGTGTTCGTGCCGGGCTCGCGGCGCTACGACAACCCGGCCGCCCACCTGTTCAAGCCCGCCCAGTGGGAGACACACCGTACGGAGTTCTGCCGTCTGGTCGGCAAGAGCCCCGACGCCTCACAGGCGCTGCCGCTGGTGATGGACGAACTGGATGAGGCCCTCACCGACCTGGAGGAGGTCTTGGGGCGCGGCGACGGACCGGTTCGGCTGAACGACGACGGGGAGTTGGTCATCTCTCCGCTGACCGCGGAGAACATCCCCACCGAGGCCGAGGATCTGCACGCCGAGCTGGAGCGGATGCCGCCGAACGTCCCGATCGCCTCGCTGCTGGTGGAGATGGACCGGCACACAGTCCGGCCTGAGGCGAGACGTCGCCTACGGCGACCACAGGGACCTCGTCGAGGAGTTCCAGGCCCGCGTCAAAGCTCAGAACACCACGCCGGCTGCCATGCGGGAACCGGCCGACAAGTGCAGCGAGGTGAAGGAGAAGCTGGCGGCCGTCACGGAGAACCTCACGAAGGAACAGGCCGTCAGCGCCGCGCTGCGGCGGATCATTGCCGAGCTCGACCTTGAACTGATGCAGGCCCGAGAGGAACTTGAGCTCTCCGGGAACGTCACCCGTCTTCCCGCCCCGCGTCGACGGGCGTCGCGCAGATGAGAGGCGGCAACACAAATACTGAAGCCGAATTGAGGACTTACAGGATTACCAACCCGCAAAATAGCGATGAGAACTGGCAACGCCCTGCGTCGTCCGGTGATGGCCCGTCGAGCCAGTGGCAGTTGAACGCCGCCGCTCGAAGTCGTGCACCTTGATCGTTTTTTGAGCGGCGCCTAGGCTCCCATGCTCATGGAGATGGGGGAGCCGGGCCGCGGTCGCAGGCCGTGGCGCGACCGGCTGGTCAGGCATCGTGCGATCGCGGCCCTGCTGGCCGGGACAGCGGGGCCGGCCCTTCTTGGCACGGTGCTTGTCGTCCTGCCGGGTGTGGTGGTCGACCATGATCTCGCCGGGGCGAGCGTCGCTGCGCAGGACCGGCTGAAAGCGGTGAACGACGTCCGTACGACGCTTCTGCAGGCCGTGGGCGGCATGGTCGTGCTGTTCGGCGCGTACGCCACATGGCGGCAACTGCAAGTCAGCCAGGCGGGCTTGCGCGCCACCCAGGAGGGCTATGTCACCGACCGGTTCAGCACGGCCGTCGATCAGCTCGGCAGTGACAAGCTGGAAACGCGCATCGGCGGGCTCCACGCGCTGTGGCGAATCGCGGAGCACTCCGCCCGTGACCGTGAGGCCGTCATCTCCATTCAGGCCGCTTACCTGCGTACACACCTGCCGTGGCCGCCCGCCGGACCGGAAGCTCCAGCGGCGGACGTGCCCATCAACGACGTCGTGCCGCTGGAGGTCCGTGCCGCCGACGCCCAGGTGGCGCTGACGGGGCTCGGCGTGTTGTTGCTGCAACCCCGGGAGCAGTCCTGGGTCAACCTCAGCGTCACGGACCTGCGCCGGGCCGACTGCGACGGGCTGTGGCTGCATGAGGTCAACCTCGACCGGTCCTGTATGGAGGCGGCGGGCCTGTACCACGCCAACCTGACGCAGGCGTCTCTCGTCTCGGTCAACCTGCGGCACGCCGACCTCAAGACCGCGATCCTGCGCCGGGCCCGCTGCGTTCTGGCTGACCTGCGGGGCGCCCGGTTGGTCGAAACCGACTTGCGTGACGCGGACTTCACCGAGGCCGACCTCCGCGAGGCGAACCTGCGCAAGGCCGACGCAGGCGGCGCTGTCTTCCGCAGCGCCGATCTGCGCCTGGCCGACTTGCGTGGCTCGAACTTGAGCACGGCCGACCTTCTCCAGGCACGTCTGACCGGCGCGCTGGCCAGCGAGCGTACTCGCTGGCCAGCCGGTTTCGACCACGTGGCCGCCGGCGTCGTGGTCACCGAGGATCCCGGCCCCGAACCTCCGCCACTGCTCCAGCCTTCAGGGATAACGACGCAGCACCCGCCCCTGCGGTCAATGCCGTGACCGAGGGGCCCGCTGCGCGCGGGAAGACCCGGCCGTCCAACCCCTGCTCTGTGGGGTCCGTGGTCAGCTCGTGGCAGCGTCCTGCCCGGCGGCCCGGGACCTGGTGCTGGCGAGCCGGTAGGACTCGGTACCGGTCTCGATGATGTTGCCGCCGAAGGTGAGCCGGTCCACGATGGCCGCGCCAGCGCCAGAATGAACCTACGGTCGGGCGCGTGTTCTAAAGAAGCCGACACCTTGTCACCCGGCAACGCACTTGCCTCATGAACGCCGGGCAGAACGCACCGGCCGCCGCGCTGAAGGAGTACGGCGCGATCCGGCGCACGATCTACGCGCCGAAGTACCTGTCGGACGAGGGCTGCCGGCGCAGGATCGCCCGGCGGCTCAACAAGGGCGAGTCCCTCCACGCCCTGCGCCGCCGGCTCCACTACGCCCGCGAAGGCAAGGTCACCCGCCGCCGGCCCGAGCAGCAGAACGAACAGGCGTGGTGCCTGACCGTCGTGACGAACGCAGTGGTCTGCTGGCACACGGAGTACATGGGCCAGGCCGTCGGCGAACTGCGTACCGCCGGGCGCGGGGTGGACGCCGAGGTGTTGGCGCACATCCCCCCGGCGCGCAGTTCGGTGGTCAACTGCTACGGCCCGATCACCGTCGACTACGAACGCGAACTCGCCCAGCCCGACGACCAGGGACACCGGCCGCTGCGGACCGCCGGCATGGACGAGCTCGGAGCCGGGCTGTAGCAGCCGGACACGGGCTTGCTGTCCGCTGCGCGCCCCGGATGCATCAGACGATGCCGACGACGGGGAGTGGACCAGCGCGGTGGCCGGCGTAGTCCGCCTGGTTCACTGTCGCCTCCCTTGCCGTTGGTGCGGGCTTGTCCAGCCGGGCGCGCGGGATCGAGCGGTCGCAGCGGCAGGCGGGTTTGCGCCGCCCCGGTCAGCGTCCCGGATCGGTGGCGAGGATCTCCTGCCGTCCCGGCCCAGGCGGTGAACGGGGTCAGCGCGGACAGGTGCCGGTTCCAGGTCGCGGCCGCTGCGGCGTCCCACCGGTCCATCACCGCAGCGTGGTCCTCAGGCACCAGCGCGGCTGCGGGCCGGTCCCCGGCGAGCGTGGTCAGCCGGGCGGGATGGGGAACGGCAATACGAATTCTGTGTCACCTAGCGAGGAGGGCGGAGCCAGGGCCGGCGGACCGACCACCACGTCGGCTGGGGAGGGGAACCAGCAGTCCCGCTGGGAAGCCAGGCCCGAAGGCGTTCGGCGGGGAGTCTTCGTTCCCGATGCCCGGCCCCGATCGAGCGCGGCTGGGTGTGGTGTTGACCTTCGTAGCTAATGTGACTAGCCTATAGCTAATCAGATTAGCTATTTGGAGGACGGCATGACCGAGCACCTGAGAATCGGCAAGAACACCATCGCCTTCGACGTGGCCGGGGAAGGTCCCCTGGTCGTGCTGGCGCACGGTATCGGCGACAGCCGGCACTCCTACCGCTTCCTCGTTCCCGGCCTCGTGGCCGCCGGTTACCGGGTCGCGAACGTCGACATCCGCGGGTGCGGGGAGTCCAGCCTCGGCTGGGACGGTTACAGCCGCACCGACATCGCCGGAGATCTGGTCGCCGTCGTGCGTCACCTCGGCGGCCCGGCCGTGATCATCGGGCAGTCGATCAGCGGCGGCGCCGCGACCATCGCGGCTGCCACTGCGCCCGACGTGATCAGCGGAGTGATCGAGCTGGCTCCGTTCACCCGTGCGCAGCCGGTCGACCTGGGCGGGCTGATCCGGGTCAAGCGCTTCCGGACCGGGTACACGCGGATGGCGCAGGTCATCGTCAGGGGGCGCCTGGCGGACTGGAAGAAGTACCTCGACGTGGCCTACCCGGCCAAGCCCGCCGACTGGAACAGCGAACTGGCCCGCATCGAGGCCAACCTGAGTGAGCCCGGCCGGATGAAGGCCCTGCAGGACATGTGCAAGTCCAAGCCCACCGACGCCGGCACCCAGCTCGCCCACGTCACCTGCCCGGTCCTTATCGTCGAGGGCAGTCTGGACCCCGACTGGGCCGACCCCCGCGCCGAAGGGGCGAAGATCATCGCCGACCTGCCCGCCGGCCTCGGCGAGCTGGCCGTGATCGACGGCGCCGGCCACTACCCGCACGCCCAGACCCCCGACCAGGTCCTCGCGCTGGCCCTGCCGTTCCTGGCCAAGACGGCCTCCCGTGCCTAGGGCCGGACTCACCGCCACGGCGGTCACCGAAGCCGCCGCCGCCCTGGTCGACGAGGTCGGGTTCGACCAGCTCGGCATGGGCCTGGTCGCCGAACGGCTCGGGGTCAAAACCCCCTCGCTGTACAAGCACGTCACCGGCCAGACCGACCTCGCCCACCGCATCGCCATCCTGGCCATGAACCAGTGCGCCGACGCCATCCGCGACGCCATTCAGGGTCGTTCCGGCACCGAAGCCCTGGCCCGCGGCGCACAGGCGATGCGGACCTTCGTCAAGGACCACCACGGCCGATACGCCGCAGCCAACGCCGCCCGCCCCACCGGGCCCGACGACCCCCTCATCGACGCCCTCAACCGGGTGGTCGACTCCTGGGCCGCCATGCTCCACGGCTACCACATCGACCCGGACCAGCAGATCCACGCGCTGCGGATGCTGCGCACCGTCCTGCACGGATACGCATCCCTGGAAGCAGCCGGCGGGTTCCAGTTCGCCACCGACATCGACGACAGCTTCACCTGGATGATCGACTTCATCGACCACGGCCTGCAGGAGACCACGGCCACCAGCACCGACAGCGCCCCCTCCCGCAGGGCCGCGCCGGGCGTGTCGCTCTGACCCGCCGGGGACTGCGCTCCACGCCAGTCCCCGGCCCCACCGGCCTCGGTGGACCACCCGCTCGCCGCCCCCGCCCCTCCCTGCCGCACCAGCCAGAAGTGGAAACCACCATGAAGCCGGTCCTCACCGCCGTTATTGACATCGACGCCACCCCGCAAGCGGTGTGGGACGTCCTTACCGACTTCGCCGCCTACGGCGAGTGGAGCACCTTCTCCGCAGCCGAGGGAACCGCTCAAGTGGGAAGCCGGCTCACGATGCGCATGCCGGGCATGACCTTCAGGCCCACGGTCACCGTCGCGACGCCCGGCGAGGAACTGCGGTGGGTCGGCACGCTCGGCATCAAGCAGCTGTTCCACGGCCGGCACTCCTTCGTCCTTTCCCCCAACCACGACGGCACCACCCGCCTGACCAACCACGAGGAATTCTCCGGCGCCCTGGTCACCCTGATCCGGCCCTTCCTGAGAACACCCAAAAAAGACGGGTACGCCGCGTTCAACACCGGCCTCAAGCAGCGGGTGGAAGTCCGCACCGAGCTCGGGCCGGGTGCGTGAGGTGCCGGTGGCCAGGGTGGTCGCGGGGTCGGGATGGCCGCCGCGATTCCCTGCCCCAGCGCTCATCCTGCCGGCCACGCGATCGACACAGCAGGGGAGTTCGCCAGAGGCGGCAAGCGCGGTAGAGCGCTGCGCGACGCGGCTCGGGCGGTGCTCAGGGCAGCGAAGGAAGCCCAGCCGGCCGCAGCGGACGCGGCGCCCGCTGCGATGGCGGCGGCCGGCGCCGCCTACGTGCATCCGTTGCCGAACGCCACCCAGGTCAAGCACATTCTCGGGTCGGCTGCGCACGCGGAGCTAGCCCCGTGGCACGGCCTCCACGGCTCTCGCGGGTCTGCGCAGCTCCTGCGTACAGCACTTGACGCTGCCGCCGCCCTTGAGCAGTTCCCCGAGGTCCATCCCGATCGGTTCGAACCCCCGCTCCCGCAGCGGCTCGAACAGCCCGGTGGCGGCCTGCGGCAGCAGGACGTGGAGGCCGTCGCTCACCGCGTTCAGACCGAGCCGGGCCGCGTCGGGGCCGGCGGCGATCAGGGCGTCGGGGAAGAGCCGGGCGAGAACGGAGCGGCTGCCGGGGGAGAACGCGTCCGGGTAGTACATGATCTCGTCGGCCGCGTCGTCCAGTACGCAGAGCGCCGTGTCCAGGTGGTAGAAGCGCGGGTCGACCAGGTCCAGGCCGATCACCGGGCGGCCGAAGAACTCCTGCGCCTCCCCGTGGGAGAGCGGGCTCGACCGGAAGCCGCGTCCGGCCAGCAGGTAGGAGGCGGTGACGGCGAAGTCGCCCTCGCCCTCGTTGATGTGCACGGGCTCGCTGATGTCCGGGTAGCCGTGGCTCCGGAACCAGTCCAGATGCGCCTCCGCCTCCCCGAACCGCTCCTCGTGCGCGAACCGCGCCCCCAGGACCCGGCCGTCGACCACCGTCGCACCGTTCGCCGCGTACACCATGTCGGGCAGGTCGGGCTCGGGGTCGAGTACGGAGACGGTGTGGCCGAGCGCCCGGTAGCGGTCGCGCAGGTCCTCCCACTGGACGAGCGCCAGGGCCTGGTCCACGGGCTTGGTCGGATCCATCCAGGGGTTGATCGAGTACGTCACGCGGAAGTGCTCCGGCGGACACATCAGATAGCTGCGGGGCGAGGCGTCACGAGGCAACGGAGGCTCCTCACGAGCGGCGGTGCGCACGATGTGTGCGTGAGTGTCATGGTCCGCCGCGTACGGTCCGCGCGCTGTGCACCGTTCGGGTGGTTCTTTGCGCATGTCAGACGGCTGGGCGAGACGGTACGTTTCGACTCGCAGACCCGCCTGGGTGCGGCTCCCGCCACCCGGGAGAAGGACTAGATTGGCCGTCATGGCTGAGAGCAAGGCACCCGACTCCTCCCGCCGCAGCGAGCGGTCCCGCCGCGCCATCTACGACGCCGCTCTCGCTCTGGTCACCGAGTCCGGCTACGCGCGCACGACCATCGAGGGCATCGCGGCCCGCGCCGGGGTCGGCAAGCAGACGATCTACCGCTGGTGGCCCTCCAAGGCCGCCGTACTGCTGGAAGCCTTCGTCGACCTCGGCGACCAGGCGGCGCGCGAGGCGGGCGGCGGGGCGACGGCGTACGAGATCCCCGACACCGGAGACCTGGAGACCGACCTCAAACTGGTGCTGCGCGCCACGGTCGACGAGATGAACAACCCCGCCTACGACCTGCCGTCCCGGGCGCTCGCCGCCGAGGGGATCATCGACTCGGAACTGGGCGCCGAGTTCGCGCGCAAGCTGCTCGAACCGCAGCTCAGGCTGTATGTGCGGCGCCTGGCCGCCGGACAGGACGCCGGTGCCGTACGGCGCGACCTCGACCTGCGGATCGCGCTGGAGCTGCTGGTCGGGCCGGTCGCCCACCGCTGGCTGCTGCGGACGCTCCCGCTGACGCACGAGTACGCGGACACGGTCGTCGAGTACGCGCTCCACGGGCTGGCCCCCCGAACCTGAACCGGGCCGGGCCGGGTCGGACCGGGGCGGACCGGCCCGGGGCCCGGCGCCCCGGGGGCGCGCGGGGGCGCGTCGAGGCATGTGGGGCGGGTGTGGTGAAGACCACCGGGCGCCCGAGCCGCCCCGGAGCCGCCCATCACCCCCTCGTACCGCCGCATAAGCCGCAATTCTCCGGCTTGTGAGGGATGAGCCCTCCGCCCCCGGTGCGGGAGCGCGGCGACCCGAGGCGCAGGATGGTGCGACCATGGGAAGAGTCCGCAGGGACGAGCATGAGGGCGAGGGGATAGATGGGCGACGATTTCGGCCGCTACCGCGGCACGGAGAGCAGGATTCCCCAGTGGCTGCGCAGGCGACCCAAGAAGAGCGCCGCTGCCACGCTCGAAGGGGACGCGGCGGGCCGTGAGGCGCTGCTGCTCGCCGTGGCCGAAGCGGGAATGCCCGTCTCGCCCGCCGCCCACCCCGTCGGATACCGATGTTCGTGCGAACGCATCGGCTGTCCCACCCCGGCCAGACACCCCATCTCCTTCGCCTGGCAGACCCAGTCCACGACCGACCGGGCGCAGATCGAGCGCTGGGCGCGCAACCAGCCCGAGGCCAACTTCATCACCGCGACGGGCATGATCCACGATGTCCTCGACGTCCCCCTCGAAGCGGGCAGCCGCGCCCTGGAACGCCTGCTGGAACAGGGCATCGACGTCGGCCCCGTCGCCGACTCCGGCGGCGACCGGATGCTCTTCTTCACCGCGACCCGCGGCACCCCGGAGGACGAGGACGAGTGGTGGCCCTGTGAGCTGGACTGCCACCCCGAGACGATGGACGAGCACCCCGGGCTGCGCTGGCACTGCCGGGGCAGCTATGTCCTCGTACCCCCGGCGCGGCTCCCCGGCGAACTGTCCGTCCGCTGGCTGCGCGGCCCCGAGTACCCGCTCCCGGACCCGCTGACCCTCCTGGAGACGCTGACCGACGCGTGCGCGCGGTACGCGGGCGAGAACGGCGAACTGGACCCGCACGCGGTGGCCTGGCCCCTGGGCCGCTAGGGCTGCGCCGGGCGGCGTCGCCGGACGGACGGGCCACCGCCCGTCCGGCGCGCTCCCGGCGCCTGGACGTGCGTCCCGCGCCAACGAGTCCGGCGCCTACGAGCCCTTCGCCGCGATGACGCCCTGGAGCCGTCCCTCCACCGTCACCTTCGGGTCACCCGCGTCGGCCGGCGGGACCAGGACGACCTGGCTGGAGATCCACTCCTTGGTGAGCGTGCTCGTCACCTCGCCCGTCGTCAGCGCCTTCACGTCCGGGCTCAGCTCCGGCTTGACGCCCTTCGCGCCCGTCAGCCGCTCGAAGTAGCGCGTGGCGAAGAAGACCAGCGCGCCGCCGTCCCGCGTCGCGAGCCCCAGGGGCTCGAAGTCGCCGCTGCTGGCCGCCTGGTCGACGTACTGCGTCGTCAGACCCTGCAGCCGCTCCTTCTTCCTGCGGGTCTCCCGCAACTCGCTGGTGTGCGGTCCGTCCGCGAAGCGGTCCGGCTCGCCGTCCTCCAGGTACGAGGCGTACTCCGCGCTCAGATCCTTCGGCGCCACCGACAGCCCCTCGCTGCCCGGCTCCACCGCCTCGCCCCAGCCCTCGCCGTCCGTCCTGAACTCCGGGACCGCGTCCGCCGCGAGGATCGTCAGATACGGGACCTCCCACTTCTGGCCGGGCCCGTTGCGCAGGAAGACCAGCACCCAGCGGGTGTCCTGCTCGCCGCCGCTGTCCTGGTCCCGGTTGCTGTCGGTGTCCGCCACGAACCAGCGCGGCCAGCCGGCCTTCTTCGGGATCGTGAACTTCGCGTCGCCCAGCTCCAGCGGCTGGTGCGCGGGGTTCCCGTTCGGGGAGGTGATCGAACGCGCCTTCAGACCGGCCTGGTTGATCGCGCCGAGCGCGCCGGTCACCCGGTCCGCGTCGAGCGCCGGATCGTACGCCTTGTCCGCCGCGTTGTACGCGTCGGTGAAATCCTTCAGGGCCCGCTCGGCCTCACTCCGGTCCGCCGACGGCAGGACCGCCAGCTCCCCGTGCACCGTCACGCACCCGCTCGCCGTCAGCGACAGCACCGTCACCGCCGCGAGGGCCGCCACCGCCCGGCCTGCTGCCCGGTGCGTCCCCCGCATCGGCCTTCCCCGCCTGCTCATCGGCCGCCTCTGTTCCTTGACGCCTACCAGGTCCCGTACGCCTGCCAAGACCCGTACGAACGGTTCGCCACCCTACCGGGGCCAGGAACACCGCGAGCGTCGGGACCAGATACAGGAACCAGACGGTGACCTGAAGCACCGTCGGGTCCGGCTGGAAGTTGAGAACGCCCTTCAGGAGCGTGCCGTACCAACTGTCCGGCGGGACCGTCGTACTGATGTCGAAGGCCTTGTCCGACAGCCCGCCCAGGAAGCGCGCCTCCTGGAGGTCGTGGACCCCGTACGCGAGCACCCCCGCCGCCACGACCACCAGCATCCCGCCGGTCCAGGTGAAGAACCTGGCCAGGTTGATCCGCAGCGCGCCCCGGTAGAAGAGCCACCCCAGGAGGACCGCGGTGGCGATCCCGAGCAGCACCCCGATCAGCGGCGCGTGCGTACCGTCCGACGAGGCGCGCACCGACGCCCACACGAACAGCGCCGTCTCCAGCCCCTCCCGGCCCACCGCCAGGAACGCCGTCGCGACCAGGGCGCCCGTCCCCATCCGCAGCGCCGCGTCCAGCTTCCCGTGCAGCTCGGACCTGAGATGCCGCGCCGTACGCCGCATCCAGAAGACCATCCAGGTCACCAGCCCCACCGCGAGGATCGACAGCGAGCCGCCCAGCGCCTCCTGCGCCTCGAACGTCAGCTCCTGCGAGCCGAATTCGAGCCCGAAGCCGAAGCCCAGCGCGAGCACCACGGCGACGCCGATACCGGTCCAGATGGGCCGCAGCGCGTCGCGCCGCCCCGTCTTCACCAGATACGCGATCAGGATGCAGACGACGAGGCTCGCCTCCAGCCCCTCGCGCAGGCCGATCAGATAGTTTCCGAACACGTCGGAACTCCTTTGGGAATATGCGCAGGTCAGGTGAGCAGTGCCCGGCCCCACCAGTCGTCCTTGTCCCGGACGCCCGGCGGGATCGCGAAGACCGCTGAACCCACGTGCTGGATGTACTCGTTGAGCGCGTCGGAGCGCGCCAGTGACCGCTGTACGGGGATGAACGCGTCCCGCACGTCCCGCTGGTACGCCAGGAAGAACAGCCCCGCGTCGAGCCGGCCGAGCCCGTCCGTACCGTCCGTGAAGGAGTAGCCGCGGCGCAGCATCCGTACCCCGTGGTGGGACTCCGGATGGGCCAGCCGCACATGCGAGGTCGGCAGCATCGCCGCGAGGTTCGGCTTGTCGTGCTCGCGCGCCGTGCCGACCGCCGCGCCCTCGCCCTTGTCCCGGCCGAAGACGTCCTCCTGCTCCTGGAGCGAGGTACGGTCCCAGCTCTCGATCCGCATCGAGATCCGCCGGGCGACGAGATACGAGCCGCCCGCGAGCCAGCCTGCTCCCTCCGGCCCGCCGGACCCCTCCTGCCCACCCACCCAGACGTACCGGTCCAGCGCGGCGGTCTCGGTGACGGCGATGTTGCTGGTGCCGTCCTTGAACCCGAAGAGATTGCGCGGGGTCTGCGCGCCGGGCGTCGTCGACGACGTCTTGCCGAAGCCGAGCTGCGACCAGCGCACCGCGACCTTCCCGAAGCCGATCCTGGCGAGATTACGGATCGCGTGCACGGCGACCTGCGGATCGTCCGCGCACGCCTGCACACAGAGATCGCCGCCGCCGCGCGCCGGGTCGAGGTGGTCGCCCGGGAACTTCGGCAGGTCGACCAGCGCGTCCGGTCGGCGCGCCGCAAGACCGAACCGGTCCGTGCGCTCCGTGCCGTGCGCGAAGAGCCCGGGGCCGAAGCCCACGGTCAGGGTGAGCCGGGAGGGCTTGAGCCCCAGCGCCTCGCCCGTGTCGTCCGGCGGCGCCTCGGCGAGACCGCCGTACGCGCCCTCGCCGACCGCGTGCCCCGCGGTCATCCGCTCGGCGGCCCGCGTCCAGTCCTTCAGCAACTGGACCAGTTCCGCGCGGTCGTCCGTCGTCACGTCGAACGCCGCGAAGTGCAGCCGGTCCTGGACGGGCGTGGCGATACCCGCCTGGTGCGCGCCGTGGAAGGGCACCGCGGCGCCGCTGTCGGCGGCGGGCTCGGCGGCGTCCCCGACCCGGACCACCGCCACGGCGCCGCCGGCCGCGGCGGCCCCGAGCGCGAGCCCGGCACCGCCCCAGCCGAGCAGGGCGCGCCGCGACGGGACGGCCGGGGACGGGACGGCCGGGGACGGGGCGGGCGGGGCCTCGCCCTTCGCTTCGTCGTTCATCTCATCGGTGCCGGACATCGCGCGCGGTCGCCTACTTCACCACGGCGGCGGCGAGCTTCGACAGCGGTTCGGCCAGCGCGTTGACGCCGTCCGACAGCTTCTTGCGCTCCGCCTTGCCGACCTTCTCGTACGACGTGAACGTGTACGAGTCCGCCGAACCGGCCGCGTCCGACGAGCCGTTCGCTTCCGCGCCCTCCCGGTGGGTGTCCAGCAGCGTGTTGAGCGCGGCGAACTGCTTGTCCAGCTCGGTCACCAGCGCCGGGTCGTTCTTCGCGGCCACCGGCTTCAGCAGCTCGTACGAGTGCTCCGCGCCCTCGACATTGGCCTTGAAGTCGACGAGGTCGGTGTGGCTGTACCGCTCCTCCTCGCCGGTGACCTTGCCGGAGGCGACCTCGTCGAGGAGTTCCTTCGCGCCGTTGGCCATGGACGTCGGCGTGATCTCGGCGCGGCCCACCCGCTTCTGCCAGTCCAGCAGGTCCTTGTCGAGGGCGTCGGCGAGGGTCTTCGCGTCCGGGCCGAGCTTCTTGTCCTGCCAGAGCTCCTTCTCCAGCCGGTGCCAGCCCGTCCACTTCTGCCCCGGCTCCAGGCCGTCGGCGCGTACGTCCACCTTCGGGTCGATGTCGCCGAAGGACTCGGCGACCGGCTCCGTACGCTCCCAGCCGATCCGCGACGGCGCGTACGCCTTCTTCGCGGCCTCCAGGTCACCGGCGCGCACGGCGTCGGTGAAGACCTTCACCTTCGGCAGCGTCGCATCGGCCTGCTCCTGGACGTATCCGCGGTACGCGGCGACCGCGGCGTCCATCTCCGGGCTGCGCTTGGCGGCCGTACCGCCGGTCACGGTGACCTTCTGCCGGATGCCGTCGCCCTTCATGCCGGGCTTGCAGGCGATCTCGTACGCACCGGACTTCACCTCGGCGGTGATCTTCGCCTTCGTGCCGGGGCCGATGTTCTCGCGCTCGGTGACGATCCGGTCGTCGGGGAAGAGGAGATAGACCTCGGTGACCTTGGACCCCTTGTTCTCGACGGCCAGTTCGAGATGGCCGGCGGGGAACTCGTTCGTGGAGACCTCGCAGGCGTCGTCCTTCGCGGTGACCTGGACGGCGCCCGCGCCGCCCTTGGATTCGCTCTTCTCGGCGCACCCCGTGACGGCGGTCAGGGCCAGCACCGCGGCGGTGGCGGTGACGACGGAGAGACGGGCAGGTCGCATACGGGGCTCCACGAGGGGCGGGAAACGGATGGGATCCGAACAAGGGACATTGGGCGGTAATGCCGACATGGCAGGAGAATGCGGCGCGCTCAACTTAACTTAGGCTTACCTGAGTGGCACCCCTTCGTTCAGTGATTCAGCTCTCACTCCCGCCCCGGAATGACACCCGGACACAGGCAGGTCACAGCAGCCCCTCGGCCGCCCCACGGCAGGGCAAAGCCAGGGTCAAGAAGGGCGCGCGACGGTCAAGGGGGCAGCGTCAGCCGGGACGTTTGGGCACGATCAGCGGAACGCCCGTACGGGGGTGCGGCAGGACCTCCACGGGCTGGCGGTAGACCCGGCTCAGCAACTCGTCGCGGAGGACCTCGGAGGGCGGCCCCTCGGCGGCGATCCGCCCGTCGTGGAGCACGGCCGTACGGTCCGCGTGCGCCGCCGCCAGCCCCAGATCGTGCAGGACCACCACCACGGCGTCGCCCGCCGCCGCACGCTCCCGGCAGAGCCGCAGCACGAGTTCCTGATGGCGCAGGTCGAGCGCGGCGGTCGGCTCGTCGAGCAGGAGCAGCGGGGCCCGCTGGGCGAGGACCCGCGCGAGCGCGACCCGGGCGCGTTCGCCGCCGGAGAGCGCGGAGAAGGGGCGGGCGGCGAAGGCGGCGACCTCGGTGGCCGCCATCGCCGCCGCGACCGCCTCGTCGTCCTCGTCCTCCCGTACGGTCCCGGCCCACGGCGCCCGGCCCATCCGTACGACTTCGGCGACCGGGAAGGGGAACGAGAGCGTCGCGGCCTGCGGCAGTACGGAGCGGCGCAGGGCCAGTTCGGCCGGGGACCACTCCCGTACGGAGCGCCCGTCGATCCGTACCGTGCCCCGGTCGGCCGGCAGATCGGCGGCGAGCGCGGCGAGCAGGGTCGACTTCCCGGCCCCGTTGGGCCCGACGAGGGCGACGACCTCCCCGGCGCGCGCGGTCAGCTCGATCCCGGACAGCACCTCGCGCTGCCCGAGCCGCAGATGGAGCCCGGCGACCTCGGCGACGGGGGAGCCGGGGGCGACGGGGGAGGGCAGGACGCGCCCCCGCACGGCGAACAGCCCGCCGACCGCTGTACGCAGAGTCATGCCCAACCACCTTGCTTACGACGGGTCCTGCGCAGCAGCCAGAAGAAGAACGGGCTGCCGAAGAGCGCCGTCAGCACCCCCAGCGGAAGCTCGGCGGGCGCCGCCACGGTACGGGCCGCCAGGTCGCCCGCCACCAGGATCAGCGCACCGCCGAGCGCGCTGCCCGGGACCAGGAAGCGGTGGCCCGGGCCGTTCGCCATCCGCAGCAGATGCGGGACGAGCAGCCCCACGAACGTGATGATCCCGGCCACCGCTACCGCCGCCGCGGTCAGCAGCGCGACGACCAGCACCAGCAGGATCCGCAGCTTCTCGACGTCCACGCCCAGGTGACGGGCGGGCCGTTCGCCGAGCGCGAGCAGGTCCAGCTTCCGGGACGCGAGCGGCGCGAACGCCAGCCCGGCCAGCGCGCACGGCAGCACCGCGAGCACCTTCGGCCAGGTCGCCTGGGCCAGCGAACCGAGCTGCCAGAAGGTGATCTGGGTGATCTGCGCGCTGTCCGCGAAGAAGACGAACAGCCCGATCAGCGCGCCCGCGAACGCGTTGACCGCGATGCCGGTGAGGATGAGCGTGACCACTTCCGTACGGCCGCCCGAGCGGGACAGCGCGTACACCAGCAGGACCGTCGCCAGCCCCGCGACGAACGCGCAGACCGTCACCGTCCAGTTGCCGAAGAAGCTCAGCCCCAGAGCGATCGAGGCGACCGCGCCGACCGCCGCGCCCGACGAGATCCCGATGACGCCCGGCTCGGCGAGCGGATTGCCGAACACGCCCTGCATCAGCGCGCCCGCGCAGCCGAGCGAGGCGCCGACGAGCAGCGCGAGGACGACGCGGGGGAGCCGTACGTTCCACAGCACGCTCTCCCCGACCCGGTCGAGCGGCGCGCCGCCGAGCCCCAACCGGTGCTGGAGGGAGGCGAGGACGTCCCCGAGGGGGATGTCGTACGCGCCGATCCCGGCGGAGAACAGGCAGAGGACGACGAGCCCGCCGAGGAGCCCGGCGGTGAGGAGGACGGTGGCACCGGGGCGCCGCCGCTCGCCGCGGTCGGGTTCGGAGCCGGGACCGGGACCGTCCGGCGCAGGGCTCGGCGCCTTCGAGGTCCGCGCGGCGGGACTGGTGGTCACTTCTCGTGCCGTCCCGTCACTTCTCGTCCGCGTAGAGCTGCTCGACGATCGACGCCAGCACCTCGTCCGTACGCGGGCCGTAGTTCAGCAGCACCCCGTCCTCGACGGAGACGACCCGGCGGTCCATCCCCGCCGGTGTCTCCGCGACGCCCGGGATCTTCACCAGGCCGTCGAGCCCGTCCACCGACGCGAGCCCCTTCGCCATCACCAGGATCGCGTCGGGCGCGGCCTTCACCAGGGCCTCGCTGGTGATCGGGGTGAAGTCCTTCGTGAGCCCTGATTCCTTGCCCGCGTCGACCGCGCCGGCCGCTTCCAGCAGCGAACTCGCCCCGGAGCCGGCGCCGCCGAGCAGATAGACGGAGGCCGAGCCGCGCAGGTAGAGGAAGGCGACACGCGGCTTCCGCTCGCCCTCGCGCGCCGGAATGTCCTTCTGTACGGCGGCGATCCGCTTCTCCGTACGCTCCTTCAGCTCCGTCCCGGCCGCCGTGACGCCAAGTGCCCCGGCCACCGCGTCGATCCGCTTGCCGACATCCGCGAGGCTCTTGGCCGGTTCGACGACGAGGAGCGGGATGCCCGCCGCCCGGATCTGCCCGATGGCCTCGGCGGGGCCCGTGGTGGTGTCGGCGAGGACGAGGGTCGGCCTGAGGGAGAGCACGCCCTCCGCCGAGACGTCATGGGCGCGCGTGACCACGGGCAGTTTCGCGGCCTGTTCGAACGTGGCGGTGATGTCGCGGGCCACGACCCGCTTGCCGAGGCCGAGCGTGAAGACGATCTCGCTCAGCGATCCGGTCAGCGGCACGATCCGGTCGGTGGAGGCGACGGTGACCTTCCTGCCGTCCGCCGAGCCGACGGTGACGGGCAGTCGCGGCTCCGGGGCCGCCGCCGGCGGCTCCACCCGGTCGGCCGCCCCGGCCGCCCCGGCGCGCTGCTCCGGCTGCCCTGTTCCGCCCGTACCGCCCGTGCCGTTTCCGCCGCAACCGGTGGCGGCCAGGGCGAGGGCGAGCACGGAGACGAGCGCACCCGCCAGGCGTGATCTGCGCACGGAGCGCACCGTCCTTCGTCGAGTTCGAGTTCGAGGTCGAGTTCGAGGTCGAGGTCGAGGTCAAGCTCAAGTTCAAGGCTTCTGTGGCGGAAGGGTTCCGGCACGGACTGGAAGTAGCTTAGGTTAGCCTTACCTCGGTTTCCAGGCCTGAGGCTGTTTCACGTCAGATGCGGGAGTGACCCCATGCTGTCCTTCAGACCCGTGCGTCCGTACCGCGTCGGGTTCTCCGCCCGGTACCCCGGCGGGATCCCCGGTACGTTGCCCCTCGCGCTCCTCGCGCTTCTCATGGCGCTGCCGGTGGCCCTGCTCCCGGCCGCCGGCGCGCACGCGGCGGACCGTACGGTGCAGGGCGGCAGGCTGGACTGGGGCATCAAATCCTCCTTCCTGAGCTATGTCACCGGGCCCATCGCGCAAGGCAGTTGGGGCCTCACCGGGGGAGCGGCCACGGTGGGAAGCCAGTTCCGGTTCCACTCGGCGACCGGTTCGTACGACCCGGACAGCGGCGCCTTCCGCTCCGCGTTCTCCGGCGGCGTACGGTTCGTCGGCCACCAGAAGTCCGACGGCTCGTACGAACTCGACCTCAGCGTCTCCCGCCCCACCGTGCGGATCTCCGGTGGCAAGGGCACCCTCCACGCCGACCTGGTCAGCAAGGCGAAGGGCTCGGGCAAGGTCACCACGTCCTCCCAGGTCCCGTTCGCCTCGCTGAACCTCTCCGGGATCGACATGCGTGGCGGCTCCTCGCCGATCGCCCTCAGCAACGTCCCGGCGACCCTCACCACACAGGGCGCGACGGCCTTCGCCGGGTACTACACGGCCGGTACGGCGCTCGACCCCGTCAGCCTCTCCGTGGACGTCACCGCGGCGAAGAGGACGGCGGCGCCGACGGCGACCATGTCACCGGACGCGGAGGAGAAGGAGAAGGGCGCCGGGACACCGGAGAAGCCCACGACCGCCGCACTTCAAGACGCGGCCGTCGACTGGGGCGTCCGCCGCACGTACCGCGAGTACGTCACCGGCTCCATCGCCCGGGGCACGTGGACGCTCGGCGACGGCGCCCAGGACGGCGGCGCGCTCTTCCGCTTCCCCCGGGGCAAGGGCACCTACGACGCGAAGAAGGGCACTCTGGACGCCGACTTCGCGGGCAGCGTCCGCTTCACCGGCACCCGGCTCGACCTGACGCTGAGCAAGGTCGCCGTGGCGGTGAAGGACGGCAAGGGCACGCTCTCCGCCGACGTCACCGACGCGGCCGAGGGCAGCCCGCCGCGCAAGGCCGTCCCCCTCGTCACCTTCGAAGCCAAGGACTTCACCCCGAAGGACGGCCTCGCCGCCCTCACCGAGACCCCGGCGAAACTGACGGAACAGGGCGCCAAGAGCTTCGGCTCCCTCTACCCGGCCGGTACGGAGATGGACCCCGTCTCGCTCGCCGTCACCGTCGACCCGAAGGCGAAGCTCCCCGCGCTCCCGGACCTGGGCAGCGACGCGGCGACGGCCACCCCGGCGCCCACACCCACGCCGTCCGGTACGGAGACCGCCGGGACCAGGACCGACACCGAGTCGTCCGTCACCTCCGTCACCTCCGTGGGCGCGGGAACGTACACGGCGATCGGTGCCGGGGTGGTCCTGGCCGCCGGAGTCACGGTCTTCGTGGCGCGCAGGCGCCGCGCGGCCACGGCGCCGGACGGCGCGCCCAGCTCTTCCGGTCCCACCGGCCCGCCCGACGCAGGCTGACGGGCCCGTTCTCTCCCCCTGACATGTCTTGTCTCACACCATCGAGGAGTACCCCGCCCATGGCAGCCACTCGCCGTCCCGTCGCTCTCGCCGCCGCCATCGCGACGGCGGTCACACTCGGCGCGACCGTGCTCACCCTCCCGGCGCTCGCGTCGGGCGGCCTCGGCGCCGCGCCGGCCGCCGCCCCGGCCGCCGCGCCCGGCGCCGCCCCGGACTTCGTCCTGAAGGACGGCACCCTGGACTGGGGCCTGAAGGAGTCCTTCCGTAAGTACGTGACGGGCATCGCCGCGGGCACCATCACCCCCTCGGACGGCGCCACCCAGGCCACCGGCAACGGACCGTTCACCTTCGTCAACGGCACCGGCACGTACGACTCCACGACGAACGACGTGGCGACGGAGTTCGACGGCGGCGTCCGCTTCTCCTCCACCGCCCACGGCTTCGACATCAAGATCGCCGACATCGAACTGGTCACCTCGGGGACGGGCGGCGCCATCGAGGCCGACGTCACCCTCAACGGCGCCACCCAGGAGGACATCGAGCTGGCCTCCATCGACCTGACGGGCATCCGCCCGGAGAACGCCAACGGCACGATGGTCTTCAAGGACATCCCCGCCGAACTGACCGCCGACGGCGCCAAGGCGTTCAACGGTATGTACGCCGAGGGCACCGAACTCGACAAGGCCACCCTCTCCGTCGGGTACGAGGCGGCCTCCTCCCCGGCCCCCACTCCCACCCCCACGCCGCCCCCCACCGGAGCGACGCCTACCCCGACTCCGACGCCGCCCCCCACCTCCGCGGCGCCGACCACCCGGCCCACCCAGACCGCCGGGCCCTCGGCCGGACCGGGCGTCACGCCCTCGGTGTCGGCCCCGTCCGCAGAGGACGGCGCGATCGTCGACGGCCACCTCGACTGGGGCGTGAAGGCGTCCTTCCGGTCGTACGTCACCGGCCCGATCGCCTCCGGCAAGGTCGAACTCGGCGACGGCGCCACCCAGCCGGGCGGCGCCGCCTACCGCTTCCCGAAGGCCACCGGCGCCTTCGACGCGGCCACGGGGACCCTCGACGCCTCCCTCGGCGGTACGGTCCGCTTCCTGGGCCACCGGGAGTCCGACGGTACGTACGTTCTCGATATGCGGCTCAGCGGCCTCCAGGTCACAGTGAAGGACGGCAAGGGCACGCTGGTCACGGACGTCTCCACCAAGGACCGCGAGACGCACAAGGTCTCCTCGTACAAGGACCTCACCTTCGCCACCCTCGACGTCCCGGCCACCCTGCCGGCCGCCAAGGACGGCGTCGTCACCCTGAACGCCGTCCCGGCGACGCTCACCGCCGACGGCACCAAGGCGTTCGGCGGCATGTACCCGGAGGCCACGGCCCTCGACCCGCTGACCCTCGCGATCTCCCTGGACGCCGACGCGAACCTCCCCGGCACGACAGGCGGCACATCGGGCGGCACCACCGGCGGCACCACAGGCGGCACGACCGGCGGCTCGGGCACCACGGGCGGCACCGTGGGCGGCGGCACGGTCGGCGGCGGTACGGGCGGCGCCCTGGCCTCCACGGGCTCCGACATCCCCACCGGCGCCCTCCTGGGCGCGGCGGGCGCCATCGCGGCAGCGGGAGCGGCAGCGGTCTTCGCGGCACGCCGGCGCCGACCGGCGGAAGAGGGCACGGCGTAACGGACGCGACACGGCGGCGGGTTCGTGCCGAGGGGCGACCGAGGTCGCCCAGGGTGCCTGATGGCGGGCGGGGCCGCCCCCTCCGGTTCTGATGGTCGCGGTTCCGGGCCGTGCGTCAAGGGCGCTCCTGCGTCGCGTCGGCTTCGCCGATGTCGCTGCGCTCCACCCGTGACCCCCGTCCCTCCACCGCTGGTACAGCCTTGTGGGAGGGGGCGGCCGGGGGGAGGGGGCCACTGGGGAACACCTGTGTCGCTGGGGTCCGTCGCAGGCTTGCGGGTGGGTTCGCCCGGCGGGTGGTGTGTGCGGAGAAGTGCGAGAAGTGGGCCATTGGGCGGCCGGTCGTTCCGGAAGGAGCCGTGGGACGATGCCGCTGTTGCTGATGTGATGTTTGAATGCGTGCGTGACTGTGACTGGGGCTGGAACCGAGACGTTGACCGTGGCTGACATCGACGTGCTCAGCGTCTTCTGCGGCGCCGACGGCCGGCACGGAAACATGCTCGGGGTCGTCCGCGAGGGGCGGCACCACCCCGACCCGGCGGCCCGGCAGGCCATCGCCGCCCAACTCGGCTACAGCGAGACCGTCTTCGTCGACGACCCCGAGCGGGGCGTGGTCGACATCTACACCCCCGGGCTGCGGCTGCCGTTCGCCGGGCATCCGCTCGTCGGCGCGGCGTGGCTGCTCGATCTGGAGGCCGTGAACCCGCCGGCCGGGGAGGTCTGGGTGCGGCAGGACGGCGAGTTCACGTGGATCACCGCGCGTCCCGAGTGGGCGCCGCCGCGCGCGCTGGAGCAGTACGCCTCCGCCGCCGAGGTCGACGCGCTGGCAGCGCCGCCGCCCGGTGAGGGGTGGCTGTACGCGTGGGCCTGGGAGGACGAGGCCGCGGGGCGGGTCAGGGCGCGGGCCTTCCCGCGCCGGGACGACGGCATCGTGGAGGACGAGGCGACCGGCGCCGCCGCCCTGCTGCTCACGGCGCGGCTCGGGCGGGCGCTGAACATCACGCAGGGCCGGGGTTCACAGCTCATCACCGCCCCCGGCCCCGACGGGACCATCGAGATCGGCGGGCGCGTCCGGCTGCTCACGGAGCACGCCCTCTGAGCCCCGAGGAGCCCAGAGGAGCCCCGGGGGCTCCGGGCCGCCTGAGCTGCCCGGCCCCCGTACGTACGCCTACGCGCTCAGCGGGAACTCCGCGCTCAGCTCCTCGAACACCGCCCCGTTGAAGTCGAACGCGCGCTTGCACTCGTCGACGATCCGCTGCTTCTCCAGGTCGTCCGCCGCGATCGTGTCCAGCAGTTCCCGGTATCCGCGCTTGAAGGCGGCCGGGTTGGAGATCCCCTCGAAGACGTAGAACCGTACGCCGTCGCTCTTGCGGGCGAAGCCATAGGTCTTCTCCGCCTTGTCGCGGACTATCTGGCCGCCGGAGAGGTCGCCCATGTAGCGCGTGTAGTGGTGCGCCACGAACCCGCCGGGCCACTCGCGCGCGCACTCCTCGACCCGTGCGGCGTACGCGGCCGTCGCGGGCAGCGGTTCGAGCCCCGTACGCCAGTCGGCGCCCCGCAGATGCGCCAGGTCGCGCTCCAGCTCGGGGGTGCGCGCCAGCTTGTTCTGGATGAAGGGCCCGGCGACCGGGTCCTCTCTCAGTGTCTCGGAGGCGCCCTCCAGCACCCGGTACACGAACCAGAGCTGCTCCGTGTACCGGGTGTACGCGTCCACCCCGAGCCGGCCGCCGAGCAGGTTGCTCATGAACGGCGCCGCGTTCGCCTCGTCGTGCTTCTCGTGCGAGGCGACCCGGATCAGCGTGGAGAAGGGGGTGGCGGCGGTGGCGGTGGTGGCGGTTGCGTCCAAGGCGGGCCTCCGGAGACCGAGGGGGACGGGAAGGACGGACTGGCAGCGGATACGGCGTACGGCCGCCATGACCGATACTCTTACTTAGGCTTACCTAAGTCAATGGTTCCCGACGTCCTGTCGGTAAAAACGTTACCCCGGGATCGCCACATGGCAATCCCGGGGTTTTCGCGCGGTCAGGCGTCAGGCGTACCTACGTGCGTACGTACGGCTCAGGGCAGCGTCAGGATCTCCGCGCCCGACTCCGTCACCACGAGCGTGTGCTCGAACTGCGCGGTCCGCTTGCGGTCCTTCGTCACCACGGTCCAGCCGTCGTCCCACATGTCGTGCTCGTACGTGCCGAGGGTGAGCATCGGCTCGATCGTGAACGTCATGCCCCGCTCGATCAGCGTGGTGGCGTGCGGGCTGTCGTAGTGCGGGATGATCAGCCCGGAGTGGAAGGACGAGTTGATCCCGTGCCCGGTGAAGTCGCGGACCACGCCGTAGCCGAACCGCTTGGCGTACGACTCGATGACCCGCCCGATCACATTGATCCTGCGCCCCGGCCGTACCGCCTTGATCGCACGGTTCAGCGCCTCACGGGTCCGCTCCACCAGGAGCTTCGACTCCTCGTCGACGTTCCCGCAGAAGTAGGTGGCGTTGTTGTCGCCGTGCACCCCGTTGATGTACGCGGTCACGTCCAGGTTGACGATGTCGCCGTCCTGGAGCACGGTCGAGTCCGGGATCCCGTGGCAGATGACCTCGTTGACGGAGGTGCAGAGCGACTTGGGGAACCCCCGGTAACCGAGCGTCGAGGGGTAGGCCCCGTGGTCGCACATGTACGCGTGCGCCACCCGGTCCAGCTCGTCCGTGGTCACGCCCGGCGCGATCAGCTTCGCGGCCTCCTCCATCGCCTGGGCGGCGATGCGCCCGGCGATCCGCATCAGCTCCACCGTCTCGGCGGTCTGCACTTCCGGCCCGGTGTACGGGGTGGGAGCGGGCTTCCCGACGTACTCGGGGCGCCGGATCTTTCCGGGCACGGAACGGACGGGAGTGATCTCCCCTGGTACGAGCAGCGACTGGCCAGACATACCGGCGAGTCTATGGCAGGGCTCAACCGGCCCAGGTGGGGCAGCATGACGTCAGAGGAAGGGAGCCGATGATGGCCCTGTTCAAGAAGCGCACGGTCGGCAAGCCCGGCGAGTGGTACTACTGCCTGCGGCACCAGAAGGTGGAGGAGGGGCCCGACTGCCCCGCCAAGGACCGCTTCGGGCCGTACGCCGGCCGCCAGGAGGCGGAGCACGCGATGGAGACGGCGCGGGAGCGCAATCTGGAGTGGGAGACGGATCCGCGCTGGCACGACCCGTCGAAGGGCGGGGAGAGCGGATCGGGCGGACCGGACGGACGGGCCTGAGGGGTCCGAGGCCGGGGGTGGCTCACCTGCGGGCTTCCCCCGCCCCGCGTACCCCGTGTGCTCAGGGCGCCGCCGTCTCCGTCGCCGTACCCGTGATCGCTCCCGGAGCGGGCGACTCCTGCGCGGCCGTCGCCGCCTGCTTCTGGGCGCGGCGGCGCAGCGCGTCCTCGTCCGTGTCCGCGTCGTACGTCACCAGCTTCGGCAGCACCGCCGCCAGCAGCCCCACCGTGGCCACGCACGCGACCCCGCCGCCCCAGATCGCCGGCCTGGTCCCGGTCCAGCCCGCCATCGCGCCCGCGCGGACCTGGCCGAGCTGCGGGCCGATGCTGTACGAGAGCACCTCGATGCCCGCGAGCCTGCCGCGCAGCTCCTCGGGGATCGTCTGGTTCCAGATGGTGGAGCGGCCCAGCCCGCTCAGGGTGTCGCCCATGCCCGCGAAGGCCAGGCAGACCAGCACGAGCCAGATGTCGGAGAACCACCCGGCGGCCGTGATCGCCAGCCCCCACGCCGCCGCGCCGAACACCACGAAGAGGCCGTGCCGCCGCACCCGTGAGGTCCAGCCGCTGGTCACGCTGAGCAGGACCGAGCCGACCGCGCCCGCCGCGTACATCAGCCCGAGCGACCAGGGCGCGTCCAGTTCGTCGGCGAGGAAGGGGAAGATCGTGTTCGGGAAGGCGAAGAACATCGCGGCCAGGTCGATCGCGTACGTCCCCAGCAGCACCGGCCGGCTCCACGCGTAGCGCGCGCCCTCCGCGATGCCGCGCAGCGACGGGCGTTCCGCGTTGTGCGCGGCGGGCGCGGGCGACAGGCGCAGACAGAGGAGTACGGAGGCGGCGAAGCCCAGGATCGTGATCCCGTACGCGGGGGCGTGACCGGCGTACGCGACGACGACGCCCGCCACCGAGGGGCCCGCGATCGTGCCGAGCTGCCAGCGCGCCGCGTTGAGCGCCGCCGCGGCGGTGAGCTGGTCGTGCGGGACGATACGGGCCATCAGCGAGTCCAGCGCGGGCCGTTGGAGCCCGGCCAGCGCGGAGACCCCGGCGGCCACGACGTACAGCGGCCACAGCATGGGGCGCGGCAGCAGGGCGTTCATCAGCAGGACGGCGGCCAGCAGACCGAGCCCCGCCTCGGTGAGCAGGATGACGCGGCGCCGGTCGACGGCGTCGGCGAGGGCCCCGCCGTACAGCCCGAAAACGATCAGCGGCACCAGCTCCACGGCGCCCATCGCGCCGACGGCCAGCGGGGATCCGGTGAGGTCCTTGATCTGGAGCGGCAGCGCGATCATCGCCATGAAGCTGCCGAAGGTCGTCACCAGCCCCTGCACCCAGAGCAGCCGGAAATCCCGGGAGGAGCGGAGCGGGGAGAGGTCCGGCAGGATCGAGCGGATCGAACGGAGGGGGGCTGTGGTCACGAGAGGCCATGGTGCGTGGCCAGGGGGTGCCACGGCAAGCCGATCGCGCGACGCACGGGGCGGCCGGACGGCTCACCCGACGACGGCGGGGCGGGCCGGGTGACTCACCAGCGGGCGGGCGGCGGCGCCGTCAACTGGTCCGCCAGCCGCGACAACCGGTCCCGGAAGCGGCGCCGCCCGCGCGGCGCCGGCAGGCTGTTCTCGCCGGTGGCGGCGGCCACGAGATGCTGCACGGTGTCCAGGTCCACGCCCTGCGCCGCGTCCGCCGCCGCCACCGTCAGCGCGTCGTGCGCGAGCCCCCGTACGTCCGCGTCGCCACCGTCCAGGGACAGCACCGTCGCCCCGGCGCGCCGCGCGTCGTGCACCCGCTCCAGCAGCCCGCCGTCCGGCCGCTCCGGTGCCACGACGAGCAGCGTCTCGCCCCGGCCCGCCGCCTCCAGACGGCCGAGCCCGACGGCGAGATGCGCCGGATCGCCGGGCAGCACCCGGTGGCGTACGAGGGTGGGGTTCAGCTCCGGCTGGCCCGACCAGGCCGCCTCGTCCACGAGGTGCGCGGCGAGGTGCCACGGCTCGTACGCCTCGGTCCCGACCAGCAGCAGCCCGCCGCCCTGGGGCACGACGGAGGAGCGCAGCGCCCCCGCGAACCGCCGGGTCGCCGACGGCCACTGCGTACCGGTGAGGACTTCGCGGAGCAGGGCGACGCGTACGGCATCCATGGGCCCGCATCCTGCCGCAGTACGGGGCGGGGCGGGGCGGGTCCCGGCCCCTCTCACCCGAACGGGGCCGCCGGGACCCCTGTTACCGGCGAACGGGGCTGCGGGGAGCCCGGTTACCGACCCGTAGAGTCTGACCATGACTTCAACGGACAGTGGCAGCACGCCCGACCAGCCCACCGCCGAGCCCGCGGCCAGGCCCGCCGCCAAGGACCCGTGGGACCTCCCTGACGTCTCCGGGCTGGTCGTCGGTGTGCTGGGCGGTACGGGGCCGCAGGGCAAGGGGCTCGCCTACCGGCTGGCGCGCGCCGGACAGAAAGTGATCATCGGGTCCCGGGCGGCCGACCGGGCCGAGGCGGCGGCGGCCGAACTCGGCAACGGCGTCGAGGGCGCCGACAACGCCGACTGCGCGCGCCGCAGCGACATCGTCATCGTTGCCGTGCCGTGGGACGGGCACGCCAGGACGCTGGAGGCCCTGCGCGGGGAGCTGGCGGGCAAGCTGGTCGTCGACTGCGTCAACCCGCTCGGCTTCGACAAGAAGGGCGCGTACGCCCTGAAGCCCGAGGAGGGCAGCGCCGCCGAGCAGGCCGCCGCCCTGCTCCCCGACTCGCGGGTGACCGCCGCCTTCCACCACCTCTCCGCGGTGCTCCTCCAGGACGCGGAGATCGAGCGGATCGAGACGGATGTGATGGTGCTGGGCGAGGTCCGCGCCGACACCGACCTCGTCCAGGCGCTGGCGGCCCGGATCCCGGGCATGCGCGGGGTCTTCGCCGGGCGGCTGCGCAACGCCCACCAGGTGGAGTCGCTGGTGGCCAACCTGATCTCGGTGAACCGCCGTTACAAGGCGCACGCGGGGCTGCGGATCACGGACGTCGAGCCGAAGGGCGTCCAGCCGGGCGCCTAGCGGGGCGTGGTCGGTCGGAGACGTGGTCGTGACCGTGAGGGCCTGATGCCGGCCCGGTGGTGGGCCGGCATCGGGCGTTCCGCCGGTCAGGCTCGGGTTTCCGTCGTCACACGATGAGCTTGAAGGCTTCCAGCGCCAGATCCTTGGCCAAGGTCCCGCCGAACTTGTAACCACCGGGGTCGGTGCACGCCTTCTCCAGCCATTCCTGGCTGTGGACCCGCGCGGTGACACAGACGCTGCCCTCACCGACGCTGATCGCCATTCCCCGCATGAACGCTTCCTGGTCCGGGGTGCCGATGTACACGTCCTTGAGGTTCTCGCCGCCCTTCCACTTCGGCTCCCAGTCCGTGTTCTCGATGTACCCGTTGGCGGCCATTCCGTTCGTGCCGGACACGGCGATGTTGATGCTCTCGATGGGCCGGTCCTGGCCCTCCGTACCCGAGGTGAGGCCGTCGCAGACCGGGTCCTGCCAGCCGGTGCCCCGTACATAGGCCCGGTAGCAGACGTGCCGGCCCGGGGTCCGTTCGTTCAGCTTGGTCACGGCGACCGCCGCGGTGTTCTCCACCGGCTCGGTCGGCTCCTCTTTCTCCTTCTCGCCGCCGCCCGACTTCCCGCTGTCCTTCTCCTCGGCCGGTGACTCCTGCACAGGAGTGCTGGGTGCGGGGGCGGGCGGTTCGGCCGAGGGCAGGCTCGGCGGCTTCGACGGTTCCGCATTGGGGATCGCACGCGCGGCGGCCGACTGGGACTTCTCCTGGGCGAGGCTGCGCAGCGCGGGCTTGTAGGCGAACCAGAGCACGGCGAAGGTGATCGCCAGCGCGAGGAGGATGCTCAGCAGGGTGGCGAGCCAGAGGGGCAGGAAGCCCCGTTGTACGTAGGTCCCGTCCGTCTCCAGCGGTGTCGTTCCCGATCGCTGGAGGTCCAGTGTGTACGGCCGTTCCTGTTTCTGGCCGAACCAGATGATGTGCCGGGGCTTGAGCTTCGCGTCCACGAACACGGCGCGGCCCGGCTCGATCTGCACGCTGGCGGGAAATATCTCGTACGAGAGCGAGTCGCCGTTGTCACTGCCGGAGAGGGAGGCGGTGAGGCGGGTGTTGCCGAGGTTGTCGATGGCCAGCTTGGGCCGGCCGCGGAACCATCCCTTCACGGTCGGCGGGACCAGCTCGGTCCGCACCTCCGTGAAGGGGGTGAAGCTGACGTTGCCCTCCGCGACCGTGGTGGCTTCGGGGTGCTCCGTCGGGACGACCTGCACCCCGTACGGATGCGCCCCGGCGGTCGCGTCCGGGGTACGGGGCGGCGACAAGGTGAGCTCGAGGACGCCCGTGGTCCCCGGGAAAAGTCGGAGGGAAGTGGGTTCGGCGGTGATGTACGGGGCAACATCACCGACGGGAACGAAGTGGTATTCGTCGACGACATCACCGGTGTTGCGTATACGCAGCCGCACGGTGGTCGTGTCGCCAGGGGCCACCGTGGTGGACGCGGGCTCAAGAGAAGTCCAGAGGCTCACGCGCTGACGTTAGCGGGCGCGCGGACCCCCGTCAGGTAGCGCAGGGGCGAAGTATTCTGCCCCGAAAACCGAGGACTCTGCCTTCCGTTCCCTGTCGCATGGCCTGGACGCTCACCCTTACCGATGGGTAGCTCGCGCCGGTCAGTGGTCGGTCGGCAGCCGGTGGGTGGCGGGTGGGTGGCCGGTGAGTGTGGGGCGTGCGTGCGCCGCCCGGCGGGTCTGAGGGAGACTGGGGCCGTACGACGCCCCCCCGGTCCATCCCGGACCCCCGGGTCCTGGCCGGTTCGCCGGGTCCACCGGCCCGGAACGCCCCCGACAGGAGCCGACCCGCATGCCCCGCCTCGCTCTCTACGCCCTCGCCGTCTGCGTCCTGACCGTGGCCGCGGCCGTGGTCTCCTTCGCCCAGGGCATCTGGCTCGGTGTCGTGTGGGTGCTGCTCGCGGGGCTCTCGTCCAACATGGCCTGGTACTACGTACGCAAGGCGAAGGCGGAGCGGGCGGCGGCCCAGCCGTAGGGAGCGCTGCCCGAAGGTGCGCCGTTCGGCAGACCCGCTGCCCGAAGGGCCGCTGTCCGGCAGGCCCGTTATTCGACCAGGCCCGTTATCCGACAGGCCCGCACACGAATTCCTGCCGGCTCGTCCAGAAGCTGTAGAGGTTCCGGCCGCAGTACGTCTCCAACTCCGAGACGCCCAGCGCCCGCAGCAGCGCGTCGATGCCGTCGAAGAACGCGATGTTCACCTCGGGGATGAAGAGGACACCGAAGACGGCGAGCAGCCCGAACGGTGCGAACGGCTCCACCTGGCGGCGGAACTTGTGGGACAGCCAGGGCTCGATGATCCCGTACCCGTCCAGGCCGGGCACCGGCAGGAAGTTCAGCAGCGCCGCCGTGACCTGGAGCAGGGCGAGGAAGCCGAGCGCGTAACGGAAGCCGAGGGGGACGCCGGACAGGGCGTCCAGCCAGAACGGCGCCGTGCAGACGATCGCGAACAGCACGTTCGTCAGCGGCCCGGCCGCCGAGATCAGGCTGTGCTTCCAGCGGCCCTGGATACGGTTCCGCTCGATGAAGACCGCCCCGCCCGGCAGCCCGATCCCGCCCATGATCACGAAGATGACGGGCAGCACGATGCTCAGCAGCGCGTGCGTGTACTTGAGCGGGTTGAGCGTCAGATAGCCCTTCGCGCCGATCGAGATGTCGCCGCTGTGCAGCGCCGTGCGGGCGTGCGCGTACTCGTGCAGACAGAGCGAGGTGATCCACGCGCCCGTGACGAAGAGGAAGACGCCGATCCTGATGTCCGCGGCGAAGTCCGTCCACACCGCCCAGCCGGTGACCGCCGTGACGGCGACGATGCCCAGGAAGACGGGGGAGATCCGGCGGTCGCTGTGGCGGGAGGTGACGCTGGTCATAGCTGGGGCTCCGTGGTCGTGGGTGGGCTCCCCGGGGAGGGCTGGTCCGGCGGGCCGGGCGTGGCGGGCGTGGCGGGCGTGGCGGGCGTGGCGGGCGTGGCGGGCGTGGCGCGACCGTACGGCCCGGGACCTCCCCGACCGTACCGCCGACTCTTCCCGAACGTCCGACACGCGGAAAACGTCTCGCCCCCGGGCACGGTTCCGGGGAGGCTGGGCGCATGGCGCTGTGGACGATCCCGTACGACGACGGGCGGCAGGACGGCCGGGGGCAGGACGAGGCCGGGGCGAGGGGCGGGAGCGGGGCAACGGGCGGGAACGGGGCGAGGGGCTGGGGCGACGGTACGGGCGGGGGTGACGGTACGGGCGGGGTGCTCGCCCGCGACGGACGAGCCGGGCTCCTCGCGGTCCCCCGGCGTCCGGCGTCACCGCACGCGGGGCGGTCCCGGTGAGCGCCGTCCAGGACAATGGGCCCATGCGCCCGCGCTACCGGATTCTCGGCCCCACCCTCGCCCAGCACGCCGACGGCACCCCCGCCGCCCTCGGCGGCGCCCGGCTGCGCGCGCTGCTGACCGTGCTGGCGCTGCGGCCGGGCCGTACCGTCCCGGTCGGCGTGCTCGTCGCGGAGGTCTGGGACGGCGATCCGCCCGCCGACGCGGTCGGCGCGCTCCAGGCGCTGGTCGGACGGTTGCGGCGGGTCCTCGGCGCCTCGGCCGTGGCCTCGGAGAACGGCGGCTATCTGCTCCGCGCCCACGAGGACGACGTGGACCTCCACCGCTTCGGCTCCCTCGCCCGCGAGGGCGCGCAGGCGCTGGAGGCGGGCGACGCCGCCAAGGCGGCCGACCTGCTGGACGACGCGCTCGCGCTCTGGCGCGGGCCCGCGCTGGCCGACCTCCCCGACCGTACGACGGAGGCGGCCCGCTGGGAGACCCGCCGGATGGAGGCCCGCAGGACCCGGCTGACGGCCGCGCTCGCGCTGGGCCGGGCGGACGAGGCCCTGCCCGAACTGGCCGCGCTCTGCGGCGAGTTCCCGCTCGACGAACCCCTCCAGGCGCTACGGATCCGGGCCCTGCGCGACGCGGCGCGCCCAGCGGCGGCGCTGGCCGCCTACGAGCAGGTGCGCCGCGCCCTCGCGGACCGGCTGGGCACCGACCCGGGCCCGGAGCTGCGCGCCCTGCACGGGGAGCTGCTGCACGGCGGGAGCGGCGAAAGCGGCGGGAGCGAGGGGACGGGCCGTGAGGCCCCGCGCCCCCCGGAAATACCGGAGATATCCGTCGGCCCCCTCACCAACGGCACCCCCGCCCACGGCCCCGGCGCCCCCGTTCCGCCGCTCGCCCCCGCGCCCGTACGCCCTGGGAACCTCCGCGCCCGGCTGACCAGCTTCGTCGGGCGCGAGGCGGACATCGAGGCGATACGGAGCGACCTCGGCGGCGCCCGGCTCGTCACCCTGCTCGGGCCCGGCGGGGCCGGGAAGACCCGGCTCTCGCAGGAGGCCGCCGAGCTGATGGCCGGGGACTGGCCCGACGGCGTCTGGCTGGCCGAGCTGGCCCCCGTCGACGATCCGGCGACGGTCCCCGAGGCCGTCCTCACCGCTCTCGGCGCGCGGGAGGCCGTACTGCGCGGCGCCGGGGCCGAGGAACTGCGCGCCGCCGACCGGCACGCCGGCGAACCGCTCGTACGGCTGACCGAGCACTGCGCCCGCCGCCGCATGCTCCTCCTGCTCGACAACTGCGAGCACGTGATCGGCGCGGCGGCCTCCCTCGCCGACGAACTCCTCGCGCACTGCCCCGGGCTGACCGTCCTGGCGACCAGCCGGGAGGTGCTGGGGGTGCCGGGCGAGGTGGTGCGCCCGGTGGAGCCGCTGCCGCCGGACCCGGCGCACCGGCTGTTCGCGGAGCGCGGGCGCGCGGCACGGCCGTCGTTCGACCCGGCGGAGGACCCGGGGGCGGTGGCGGAGATCTGCCGCCGGCTGGACGGGCTGCCGCTGGCGATCGAGCTGGCGGCGGCGCGGCTGCGGATGCTGACGCCGCGTCAGGTGGCTGACCGGCTCGACGACCGCTTCCGTCTGCTGACGAGCGGGAGCCGGACCGTACTGCCGCGCCAGCAGACCCTGCGCGCCGTCGTGGACTGGTCCTGGGACCTGCTGGACGCCCAGGAGCGCGCCGTGCTGCGGCGGCTCTCCGTCTTCGCGGGCGGCTGCGACCTCACGGCCGCGGAGGCGGTCTGCGCCGACGGCGCCCGCCCGGCCGCCGGCCCGGGGGCTCGCCCGTCGGCGCCCGTCGTCGATGCCCGGGATGTCGCCGGGCTGCTCGGCTCCCTCATCGACAAGTCCCTCGTCGTCGCCGGACCCGCGCCGGACGGCACCATGCGGTACCGGCTGCTGGAGACCGTCGCGGAGTACACCGCCGAACGCCTCGGCCAGGCGGACAGGACCGGCGACCCGGGCGAGTCCGGCGGGCCCGAGGGGTTCCGTGGTGTCACCGAGCGCGCCGCGACCGAGCGCCGCCATCTCGTCCACTTCCGGGAACTGGCCCGCACCACCGACGTCACGCTGCGCGGCCCCGGTCAGGGTGCCGGGATCCGGCTGCTCCAGCAGGAGTACGAGAACCTGCGCACCGCCCTGCGCCGCGCCGTGGCCGCCGCCGACGAGCAGGAGACACTCTGCCTCGTCCTCTCCCTCGTCTGGTTCTGGCAGATGCTGGACCTGCGCGCCGAGGCCCGCCAGTGGACGCAGGCCGCCTCGGCCCTCGGGCCCGATCCGTTCGCCCCGCCCGGCGAGCCCGCCCCGCCGATCCTGTCGCGCTGCACGGACGCGCCGCCGCCGATGGCCCCCGACCTGCTCCAGGAGGCGCGGCGCCAGGTGCGGTTGGTCGAGATGGTCAACATGGACCACGACAACGGCGACTGGCTCTCCACGGAACGGCTCGCCTGGCTCGGTGTGGTGTCCACCGTCTACCGGCCGGGGCTCCCGCAGACCTGCCGATTCCCGGCCACCCTCTGGTTCTTCGCGATCATGCTCACCGGGGACGCCGAGGGCCTGCGGGTGGCGCTCAACGGGACCGTGCGCGCCTGCGAGGAGTTCGGATACGAATGGGAACTGGCCGGCGCGCTGCACATGCGGGCCAACGTGCTCGCCAACCGTGCCGAATGGGCGGGCGACGCACGCGCGGACGCCGACCGCAGCCTGGAGATCTACGACCGGCTCGGTGACCGCTGGGGCACCGCGGAGGCGCTGTCCGCCCGGGGCGAGGCCCGGGAGAAACGCGGCGACTACGCCCTCGCCGCCGAGGACTACGCGGCGGCCGTCGGCCACGCCGAACGGCTCGGCGCGCTCAGCCAGGTGGCCCTGCTGCGCACCCGGCTGGCCGGGACGATGTTCGAGACGGGCACGGGCGACGAGGGCGAGCGGATCCTGCGCGATGTGCTGCGCGGCGAGCGGGACGGCGGGCACGAGGCGGTGGTGGGCGCCCGGCTCTTCCTCGCGCTGCGGCTGGGTCGTACCGGACGCCGCGACGAGGCCAGGGAACAGATGAATGTGCTGCTCGGCATGTTCCGCAACGAGTCCCTGGACCCGTTCGAGGGGTTCGTACGGAGCGGCCTGGCCTGGCTGGACTGCCAGGAAGGCCACTTCGCCGAGGCGCTGAAGGGCGTGCGCGTGGCCCTGGGGACGGCGCTGACCCCGCTGTCGTTGATGATCGCGCCCGAGATGGCCGCGGGGCACCTGCTGACGGCGGCCTGGGCGCTGAGCGGACTCCCCGCCGACGAAGGGTGCCGGGCCCTGGACGCCGCCCGGCTGATCGGCGCGTACGAGGCGCTGCTCCCCGCCGGGCACTTCAGTAACGCCCGGGAGCGGGAACTGCTCGCCGCCGCCGAGGCCGCCACACGGGCCGTTCTCGACGGCCCGGCGTTCGACGCGGCGCGGGCCGAGGGCGCCGGTCTCTCCCTGGAGGAGGCCGCCGCCCTCGTCTGAAGCCGCGCCGCACCTCACGTCACGACTTCTTACGGAACTTGGCCACCGCCAGCGGAGCCGTCACCACCGTGATCGCCGCCGCCCACCCCAGCGTCATCCACACGGAGTGCGCCACAGGGCCGCCGTTGATCAGGTTGCGCGCGGCGTCCGCGAGGTTGGAGAGCGGGTTGTAGTCGGTGAACGCCTGGAGCCAGCCGGGCATCGTCGACGGCGGGGCGAAGATCGAGGAACCGAACTGCATCGGCATCAGCACGAGCATGGCCACCCCCTGGACGGCCTGTGCCGTCTTCATGGTGAGTCCCAGCAGAATGAAGATCCACATCAGCGAGGCGCCGAACGCCAGGGAGAGACCGATGGCGGCGCCCAGGTCGAGCACCGACGTCTTGATCTCCATGCCGAGCAGGAAGCCCATGCCGAGCAGGATCGCTATGGCGACCAGCATCCGGCCGATCTCCACGACTATCTTCGCGATCAGTACGGAGGAGCGGGCGATCGGCATCGTACGGAACCGGTCCATGACCCCCTTGCGGAAGTCGTCGTTCACCCCCGTGCCGACGGCCATGGCGATGTTCATGCCCATCATCGCCATGAGGCCCGGGACCACATAGTTCACGTAGTCCTCGCGGCTGCCGCCGAGGCTCGCGCCCACGGACCCGCCGAAGACGTACACGAACAGCAGCGTGAAGATGATCGGCATCAGCAGGACGTCGAACATCGACTCCGGGTCCTGCTTGATCTGCAGGGCGTTGCGGCGCACCAGTGCGCCGATGTGGCGCAGATTGGCCCGCAGTCCGATCCGGCCCTCGTCGGAACCGGCGGTCGGAACGGACCGGGAGCCGGGGCCGCCGGAGCCGGCGGGGGAGGCGGCGACGGCTGTGCCGGAGGCGGCGCCCGAAGCGGGCGGTGTGACGGTGGTGTCGGTCGTGCTCATGCCGCGACCTCCTCGGGTGTGGTGTCGGACGGGGTCACGGAGGCGGTCTTCTGGCCGGTGATGGCCAGGAAGACCTCGTCCAGGCTGGGCAGATGGGTGCCTATGTCGGTGATGGCGAAGCCGCGCTCGGCCAGCAGGCCGATGACGGCGGTCAGTTGGCCGTCGCTCAGGATCGGCACGTACAGCAGCCCCTCGTCGGGCACGGGCTGCACACCGGAGATCCCGTCGAGACCGCTCTCGGAGACCGCCCGCGCCATCGCGGCGAGCTGCGCCGGGTCCGCCGGCCTGATCTGGAGCGTCCGGCCGCCGACCTTCGCCTTCAGCTCGTCCACCCCGCCGTTGGCGATGATCCGGCCGCGGTCGATGACCGTCAGCTCGTCGGCGAGCTGCTCGGCCTCCTCCATGTACTGGGTGGTGAGCAGGACGGTGGCCCCCTCGTCGACCATCCGCCGCACCTCGTCCCAGACCTCGTTACGCGTACGGGGGTCGAGCCCCGTCGTCGGCTCGTCCAGGTAGAGCACCGACGGCCGGCCGATCATCGACGCGGCCAGGTCGAGCCGGCGCCGCATGCCGCCCGAGTACTGCATCGCGGACTTCTTCGCCGCCTCGGTGAGCGAGAACCGCTCCAGCAGCTCGTCGGCGCGGCGCCGGGCGTCCGCCCGGGACAGATCGAGCAGCCGCCCGATCATGTACAGGTTCTCCCAGCCGGAGAGCTTCTCGTCGACCGAGGCGTACTGGCCCGTGAGGCCGATCCTGCGGCGCAACTGGCGCGGCTGCCGCAGTACGTCGTACCCCGCGACCATGGCCGTGCCCGCGTCGGGCGCGACCAGCGTGGAAAGGATGCGGACGAGGGTGGTCTTGCCCGCGCCGTTGGGTCCGAGCACGCCGAGCACGGTGCCCTCGCGCACATCGAGATCGACGCCGTCGAGGGCCCGGGTGCCCTGCGGTCCGCCGTACTGCTTGACCAGCCCCCGTACCTCGACGGCGTTGCCGGCCCGGCCGCCGTTGGGGTTCTTGCCGAATTTCGTCATGTGCCCCATCAGAGCATCCGCCACCGACAACGCACCGACAAGCCGCCGACAGCCTGTGGATAACTCGTCGACATCCAGGTGCCGGGCGCTCGACAGCCCGCCGACGGGGGAAGATCGGCGGGCTGTCGTCGTGCGGGCAGTGGTCTGGGTGCCGAGCCGGACCGGAGCGCTCAGGCTGGGCCGAACCTGCCTAGTGGAAGGTGTGCTCCTCCTGAGGGAACGTTCCTCCAACGACCTCCTCGGCAAACTCCTTCGCCGCGTCGCCGAGCGCCTTCCGCAGGTTCGCGTACTGCTTCGAGAAGCGCGGCATCTTCCCGCTCGTCAGTCCGGCCATGTCCGTCCAGACGAGCACCTGCGCGTCCGTCTCGGCCCCGGCGCCGATCCCGATCGTCGGGATGTGCAGGACCCGCGTGACCTCGGCGGCCAGCTCGGCCGGCACCAGCTCCAGCACGACCGCGAAGGCGCCCGCGTCCTGGACGGCCTTCGCGTCGCGCAGCAACTGCTGCGCGGCCTCCTCGCCACGGCCCTGGACCCGGTAGCCCAGGGTGTTGACGGACTGCGGGGTGAGCCCGATGTGCCCCATCACCGGGATGCCCGCCTGCACCAGCAGCTCGATCTGGCCGTGCGAGCGCTCGCCGCCCTCCAGCTTGACCGCGCCGACGCCCGCGTCCTTCACCAGCCGGGTGGCGCTGCGCAGCGCCTGCACGGGGCTCTCCTGGTACGAGCCGAACGGGAGGTCGCCGACGATCAGGGCGCGCTTGGTGCCCCGTACGACGGCGGCGGAGAGCATCGTCATCTCGTCGAGGGTGACGGGCACGGTGGTCTCGTACCCGAGGTGGCAGTTGCCCATCGAGTCGCCGACGAGCATGACCGGGATGCCGGCCTCGTCGAAGACGGACGCGGTCGTCGCGTCGTAGGCGGTGAGCATGGGCCACTTCTCGCCGCGTTCCTTGGAAGCGGTGATGTCGTGGACGGTGATACGGCGGGAGAGCTTGCCACCGTAGAGCGCCAGTTGAGCAGTCATGGCCGAAGGCCCCTTCGTCATCTCGAGGCACCCTGACGGTGTCCCCGGACCGCCTCCATGGTGGCATCCCCGGACCCGCACGGGAAGTGGGGCCCCGTAGCGGGGCCCCATGGGGGCGCTCTCGGTATGAAGAGCCACCCCAAGCTCTGGGAGGAGTACCGCCGTACGGTCGTGGCCCCCCGCCGCGCGGCCACGCTGGCCCTGGTCCGGCGGGGGATCGCCGACGGGGAGTTCCGCGCCGACCTGGACCCGGAACTGGTCGACGACCTGATCGTCGGGCCGATGCTGATGCGCACCCTGCACCGGCCCGGCGCGCCGCTCCCCGACGACCTGGCCGAGCAGATCATCGGTGCGGCGCTCCAGGGGGTGGGCCCGCACCCGCACCCGCAGCACCCGCACCCGCACCCGCAGCACCCGCACCCGCACCCGCAGCACCCGCACCCGCCACGTCCGTCCACGGAGGGCGAAACGCCCGGGCCGTGAGACCTGTCACACCCGTTTCGACCCCCGGTCCCGCCCGCTTTCCCCGTCGCGTCACATGACCGTTCTGTCACAGCTCCCGGTCATTCGTCCGCGACAGGAACTCGTGTCGGCGGCTCCTTCGTCCCTGTCCCCGTACGGCCGTCGGGAGACGGCGGAGAAAGGGTCCGTTCATCGCCTAGGGTCTGTTCCGCACGGAACAGGTCCTAGGGTCAGTGGCGGGCGTGCACGGGCAAGGCAGTGAGGGCGGACATGACGCAGGAGTACACGGCTCAGTCGGTGACGACGGACGGCGAGGACCACCGCTCCCGATCCCGTGTCAGGGACCTGCTGGACCGCTTGCGCAGGGATCCCGGCATCTGGCGGCGCGGCATCGTGCTGGCTCTTCTCGCCCTGCTGGCCGCCCTGTTGATGATCCTGCACGCGCAGATCCCCAACACCATCGGCAACCTCGGCAGCCTCAACGAGACCTTCCTGCCCTGGCTGGGTCTGGTCGTCCCGCTGGTCCTGGTCCTCGGCCTCGTGCGCCGCTCCGCCACCGCGCTGATCGCCCTGCTGCTGCCCGCCGTTGTCTGGGTCAACCTCTTCGGCGGCCTCATCACCGACAAGTCGGGCGGCGGCGGTGACCTCACCGTCGCCACGCACAACGTCAACGCGGACAATCCCGATCCGGAGGGCACGGCGGCCTCGCTGGCGGAGTCCGGGGCGGACGTCGTCGCGCTGGAGGAGCTGAAGGCCAGCGCCGTCAAGACGTACGAGAAGGCCCTGGCCGGGACGTACAAGTACCACTCCGTGCAGGGCACCGTCGGGCTCTGGAGCAAGTACCCGATGTCCGACACCAAGCCCGTCGGCATCCGGCTCGGCTGGGTCCGCGCGATGCGCTCCACCGTCACCACCCCGCACGGCCCGGTCGCCTTCTACGTGGCGCACCTGCCGTCCGTACGGGTCAAACTGCACGCCGGGTTCACCGCCAACCAGCGCGACAAGAGCGCCGACGCGCTCGGCGAGGCCATCTCCCACGAGCCGCTGGAACAGGTGATCCTGCTCGGCGACCTCAACGGCACGATGAACGACCGCTCCCTCAAGGCCGTCACCGCCCAGATGCGCTCGACGCAGGGCGCGGCGGGCGACGGGTACGGCTTCTCCTGGCCGGCCGCGTTCCCGCTGGCCAGGATCGACCAGATCATGGTCAAGGACGTCGAGCCGACCTCGTCGTGGACCCTGCCCAGGACGGACAGCGACCATCTGCCGATAGCGGCACGGGTCAAACTGCGCTGAGTGATGCATCGCACGCAATGCGGTGTTCACCTGCCGGAATACAGGGCCTGAGACACTTTGTTCCGCAGGGGTACTAAGTAAGTTCCGTACCCCCCCGTGAACCCCCTTCGAAAGGCTGTCTCGTCATGCCCCTGGCTCTGCTCGCCCTCGCTGTGAGCGCCTTCGGCATCGGTACCACCGAGTTCGTCATGATGGGCCTGCTGCCCAATGTCGCGGACGATCTGGGAACGTCCGTGCCCACCGCCGGCTACCTCGTGTCGGCGTACGCGATCGGTGTCGTCATCGGCGCCCCGCTGCTCACCGCCTTCGGCTCCCGCATCCCGCGCAAGCGGATGCTCCTGCTGCTGATGGGCCTCTTCATCGTCGGCAACCTCGCCTCCGCGCTCGCCCCCGGCTTCGGCTGGCTGCTGGCGGGCCGGGTCCTCGCGGGGCTGCCGCACGGCGCGTTCTTCGGCGTCGGCGCGGTCGTCGCCGCCCGGCTGGTCCACGAGGGCCGGCAGGCGCGCGCGGTGGCCACCATGTTCCTCGGCCTGACCGTCGCGAACATCGTCGGTGTCCCCGCCGCCACCCTGCTCGGCCAGCACCTCGGCTGGCGCGCCACCTTCCTCGTGGTCACCGTCATCGGCCTGGTCGCGCTCGCCGCGCTGGCCCGGCTCGTCCCGTACGTACCCGTGGACGCCCAGCAGAGCGTCCGCCGCGAGGTGCGCGCCCTCGGCAACCAGCAGGTGCTGCTCGGCCTCGCCACCGCCGTCCTCGGCTTCGGCGGCGTCTTCGCCGTCTACTCCTACCTCGCCTCGATGACCACCGAGGTCATGGGCTTCGGGGAGTCCTCCGTCACCCTCGTCCTCGCCCTCTTCGGCATCGGCATGACGCTCGGCGCGCTGGCGGCCGGGCCGCTCACCGACCGGGCGCTGCGCCCCACCCTGTACGGCTCGCTCGCCACCCTGGCGCTGGTCCTGGTCGCGTTCCGCTTCACGGTGCACGTGCAGTGGATGGCGCTGGTGACCGTCGTCGTCCTGGGCGCGGTCGGCTTCATGACGACCACGCCGCTCCAGATGCTGGTCATGCAGAAGGCCAAGCACGCGCCCACGCTCGCCTCGGCCTCGAACCACTCGGCGTTCAACCTCGCCAACGCGGGCGGCGCCTGGCTCGGCGGCATGGCGATCGCGGCGGGCTGGGGCTGGATGTCCCCGACCCTGGTCGGCGCGGTCCTCGCGGTCCTCGGCCTGGCGACCGCCGTCACTGCGGGGCTCCTCGACCGGGGCGGCCGGGGCGGCCACGACCTGGCGCCTGAGGTCTCCCGCGTGGTCGCCTCGGGCGGCGCGCAGGCCGAACCGGCGGCGACCGGGGCGACGGAGCGCGTCTGAGCCGGACCTCCGGCCCCGCTTGGGGCCGGAGGCCGGGGTCCCGGCGGCAGGGCGTCAGACCTGCTCGCGCCAGTGGTTCGTGATCGGCAGACGCCGGTCCTTGCCGAAGCCCTTGGCCGAGATCTTGGTGCCCGGCGGGTACTGGCGCCGCTTGTACTCCGCCGTGTCCACCATCCGCAGCGTCTTCGCCACCAGCTCCGCGTCGAAGCCCGCCGCGACGATCGCGTCCATGCCCTGGTCGCGGTCGACGTACAGCTCCAGGATCCGGTCCAGTACGTCGTAGTCCGGCAGCGAGTCCGTGTCGACCTGGCCCGGCCGCAGCTCGGCGCTGGGCGGCTTCGAGATGGACGCCTCGGGGATCGGCGGGGTCCGGCCGCGCTCCTCGGCGGCGCGGTTGCGCCACCGGGCGAGCCGGAAGACCGACGTCTTGTAGACGTCCTTGATCGGGCCGTACGCGCCCACGGCGTCGCCGTACAGCGTCGAGTACCCCACCGCCAGCTCGGACTTGTTGCCCGGCGCGAGCACGATGTGCCCCTCCTGGTTGGAGAGGGACATCAGCATCGTGCCGCGCAGCCGCGCCTGGAGGTTCTCCTCCGCGAGCCCGGTGAGCCCGAGCGACCCCATGTACGCGTCGAACATCGGCTCGATCGGGTGGGTACGGAAGTTGAGGCCGGTACGGCGCGCCAGCTCGGCCGCGTCGCCCTTGGAGTGGTCCGAGGAGTACTTGGACGGCATGGACACCCCGTACACGTGCTGCGCGCCGAGCGCGTCGCACGCGATGGCCGCCACCAGCGCCGAGTCGATCCCGCCGGAGAGCCCGATCAGGACGGAGCGGAAGCCGTTCTTGGCGGCGTACGCGCGCAGCCCCACGACCAGCGCCGAGTACACCTCCTCGTCGTCGTCCAGGCGGTCCGCGTAGCCGCCGGTCAGCTCCGGCTCGTACGCCGGGAGCGGGTCCTCGGAGAGGACGACCCGGTCGATCCGCAGCCCGTCGTCGACGACGCCCTCCACCGGCTCCGCGGCGGCGGCCGGCAGATCGAGGTCCAGGATGACCGAGCCCTCCGCGAACTGCGGGGCGCGGGCCACGACCTCGCCGTCCCTGTCGACGACGATCGAGTCGCCGTCGAAGACCAGCTCGTCCTGGCCGCCGATCATCGCGAGGTACGCGGTGGTGCAGCCGGCCTCCTGGGCGCGCTTGCGGACCAGCTCCAGGCGGGTGTCGTCCTTCTCGCGCTCGTACGGCGAGGCGTTGACCGACAGCAGCAGCCCGGCCCCGGCGGACCGGGCGGCCGGCACGCGCCCGCCCTCCTGCCACAGGTCCTCGCAGATGGCGAGCGCGACATCGACGCCGTGCACCCGGACGACGGGCATCGTGTCGCCCGGCACGAAGTACCGGAACTCGTCGAAGACGCCGTAGTTGGGGAGGTGGTGCTTGGCGAAGTTGAGCACCACCTCCCCGCGGTGCAGTACGGCGGCGGCGTTGCGCGGGGCGCCCGCGGGCTGCCCGTACCGCGGCTGCGCCGACTCCGAGCGGTCGAGATAGCCGACGACGACGGGCACCTCCCCGAAGCCTTCCTCGGCGAGGCGCCCGGCGAGCGCGCGCACGGCGGCCCGGGACGCCTCGACGAAGGACGACCGCAGGGCCAGGTCCTCGACGGGGTAGCCGGTCAGCGCCATCTCGGGGAACGCGACGAGATGCGCTCCCTGCTCGGCGGCGTGCCGGGTCCAGTGCACGATCGCCTCGGCGTTCGCGGCGAGATCGCCGACGGTCGAGTCGATCTGATTCAGGGCGAGGCGTAGTTGAGGCACGCCGCCCAGTGTAATCGTCTGTCTGACGCGATGCCCTGGGGTGCCGGTGTGGGGCGGGCCACTCCGGGCCCACGGAATCCTGAGCGGCCGTGGTCAGCGGCCCGCGTAGACCTGTTCCGCCCACGCGGCGATCTGGATCTCGGTGAGATGCCGGGCCAGATCGGCCTCGCTGATCATCCCGACGAGGCGCTTGTCCTCGATCACCGGGAGCCTGCGGATCCGATGGCTCTGCATCTCGCTCAGAACCTCCTCGACGTCCGCGTCCGCGTCGATCCAGCGCGGTGTGCCGTGCGCCATCTCGCCCGCCGTCGTCTGCGCCGGGTCGTGGCCGCGCGCCACACAGCCGACGACGATGTCGCGGTCCGTGAGAATGCCGGTCAGCCGCTCCTGGGAGTCGGCGATGGGCAGCGCGCCCACGTCCAGCTCGCGCATGAGCTGTGCGGCGCGGTCCAGGGTCTCGTGCGCCGGGATCCACCGGGCGCCGGAATGCATGATGTCCTTGGCCGTGGTCATGGGTGCTCAGCCTCCTGAGTGCGGTGCTGCCGCTGTCGGCCCCGAGCCAGAACCATCATCGTGCGTACGTTCGGGTGACGCGACCGCAGTCACCCGAACGGGGGAGCGGGCGGCGCCCCGCCGTCAGGCCGTACGGTCCGACGGCGCCCCGCCGTCAGGCCGTACGGTCCGGCCCGACGACGGGTGCACCGCGGCCGGGCGTCAGGCGCGCGCCTTCGCGCCGCGCTCCGCGAGCAGGTCCGCCATCAGGGACAGCTCCGACTCCTGCGCCGCGACCATCCCCTCGGCGAGGCTCTTCTCCGTACCGTTGGAGCAGAGCCGGACACAGCCCTGCGCCATGGAGACGCCGCCCTTGTGGTGGTCGGTCATGAGCTGGAGGTAGAGGATCTCGGCCGCCTTGCCGCGGGCCTTGCGGAGCTGGTCCAGCTCCGTCCTGGTGGCCATGCCCGGCATCAGCGAACCGTCGTGGGCCTCGTGGCCCCCATGGCCCGCGTCGCCGTGGTCCATGCCCTCCATGCCGTCGGTGTCCGCCGTGCCCTCCATCCAGGCCATGGGCTCCGTACCGGCCTCCACCTTGGGCAGCCCCCACAGGTCCAGCCACCCCATGAGCATGCCGCGCTGGTTCGCCTGCGTGTTGGCGATGTCGTACGCCAGCCGGCGCACGTCCTCGTCGTCGGTGCTGTCCCGCACGATGAAGGACATCTCCACGGCCTGCTGGTGGTGGACGGCCATGTCCCGGGCGAAGCCCGCGTCCGCGGACTCCGACGACGGCGTACGGGACGCCGCCGCCGTACCGTCGTCCCGCGCGGCCGAGGCGACCGTGGCCGTACCGGCGAAGACCAGCGCCAGCACGACGGCGGTGATCGCCGCCCACTGCGTCCGCGTCACGGACCGCCGGGGGCCGTCCTCCGGGGCCGCCCCGCTCACTGCGCGCCCATTCCGCCCGTGCAGGCGGCGCCCGGCTCGGGGGTCTGCTTGCCCTGCACGTACTTGGTGAAGAACTGGTTGACGCGGGAGTCCGACGCGCTGTCCACCGTCACCTGCTTGCCCCAGGCGCTCAGCATGATCGCGCCGTCCTGGTCCTTGACCGGGCTCATCAGCGTGTACGGGGTCTTGCCGACCTTGTCGGAGAGCGCCTTCACGTCGTCGTCCGACGCCTTGTCGTTGTACGTGACCCAGACCGCGCCGTGCTCCAGCGAGTGCACCGCGTTGACCTCGGGGATCGCCTCCTTGTAGACGTCACCCTCGCAGTTCATCCAGACCTGGTTGTGGTCACCGCCCACCGCCGGCGTCATCGGGTACTTGACGGCCTCGGTGACATGGTTGCGGCCCAGCTTCTTGGCGTCCCACGACTTCTCCTCCTTGACGGGCGCCGCGGCGGCGGCCTTCTCCGCCTCCTTCTTGTCGGACTCCTTGTTGAGCGCGTACGCGCCGAAGCCGACGAGACCGACCACCACGACCGTGCTCAGCGTGATCGTGATGATGCGGCTGCGCCGCTCGCGGGCCCGCTCGGCACGGCGCATCTCCTCTATTCGGGCCTTGCGGTCGGCTGACTGGGACTTCGAACCCATGATGTTTTCGTCCTTCTGACTTCAGGGGATGGCTGCGGAATCGCGGAACGCTGCATGCTGAACGCGAAGCGTGGAACACGGTGCGGGTGCGGGGCCCGGCTACGTCCGCAGTACTTGAAGGACGTGAAGGTCCGGCGCGCGGGGGAACGCTCCGGAGCGGGGTGCCCGGCCGGTGGGGCGCGGCGGTTCGAGGTACGGGTGCTGTACGGCGACGGCGGGCGCCGCGGCGGGCGGCGGCACGGTGAGTACGGCCGCGCCCAGGTGCGGGAGGAGCCCGCAGTCGCCGTTGCGGTAAGGGCAGATGTACTGGGATTCGCCGGCGTGCGGCGGTTGTGCCGTACCGACGGTGAAGCTGCCCACCACGGCGGTGGTGACGGCCGTGCCGTCCCGGTGGTGGCCGGACGCCGTCCCCGTGTCGGTGCCCAGACAGAGGAACAGTGCGGCCAGCAGCGTCGCCACGGCGCTGAACAAGGCCGTGGGACGCGTGGTGCGTATGTGGCCGATGCGGCCGCGCGGCTGTCCCCCCATGGGGCCAGATCGTAGTGCGTGGCGGGCCGGAGCAGCAGTGCGGGCGGCGGTGCCGCGTCGGCGCGGTCGGCCGTGGGACCCGTCGGCCGCCGTGTCCTGACCGTGTACCGCCGTCGATACGGTATGAAACGGTCGCTCGGAAACGGTCACCGGCGCGATACAAAGAGGCATGGCCGAACAAGAAGGCAGGGCCGGGCGTCCCCCTGCCGATGTCGACGCGGTGACCCACGCGGTGCTGACCGCGTCCCGGCTCCTGGTCGCCATCTCCGCCCGTTCCCTCGCCGCGATGGGGGAGCGGGTCACGCTGCCCCAGTTCCGTCTTCTGGTGGTTCTCTCCACCCACGGCGACGCCAAGCTCGTCTCGGTCGCCGAACGGCTCGGCGTGAACCCGTCCACCGCCATGCGCATGCTCGACCGGCTGATCGCGGCGGGACTGGCGACCCGCGAGAGCAACCCCGGCAACCGCAGGGAGACGGTGCTGGCGCTCACCCCCGAGGGCCACACCCTGGTCGAGCGGGTCACGGCCGTACGCCACCGCGAGATCTCGGCGATCGTCGAGCGGCTCACCCCCGGGCAGCGCGCGGACCTGGTCGGGGCGCTGACGGCGTTCACGGAGGCGGGCGGGGAGCCCGCCGTCCCGGGCGACGAGGGGGAGCCGTACCCGCTGGGCTGGTCCGACACGCACACCCGGTGACCTGGTGACCGGGCGACGGCGGACCCCGGGGCCGACCCGGGCCGACCGTGACGGATGAAGCCTCAACCAGTGGCTGACAGTCGCCAGGAGTGATCTTCGCCGGCGGGGATTGCGGTCACCTGTTTCATGGGCACCACCTGGGCAGGCACTATGGGCGTGAGCCCGTACACCCGCACGACGCGGAGCGTTGGACGGGCGTTCGCAACGCGCCGGAAATCGTGTGGTGGGATGCTCGTGTGCCCCAACGTGCCCCGCGACATGGGAGCAGGTGGCCTGACCAGCAAGGATGGGTAGGATATGGATAAGCAGCAGGAATTCGTGCTCCGTACGCTGGAGGAGCGCGACATCCGCTTCGTGCGGCTCTGGTTCACCGACGTGCTCGGCTTCCTGAAGTCGGTCGCCGTCGCCCCCGCGGAACTGGAGCAGGCCTTCGACGAAGGCATGGGCTTCGACGGATCCGCGATCGAGGGCTTCGCCCGTGTCTACGAGTCCGACATGATCGCCAAGCCCGATCCGAGCACCTTCCAGATCCTCCCCTGGCGCGCCGAGGCCCCGGGCACGGCCCGGATGTTCTGCGACATCCTGATGCCCGACGGCTCGCCGTCCTTCGCGGACCCGCGCTACGTCCTCAAGCGGATGCTCGCCAAGACCTCGGACCTGGGATTCACCTTCTACACCCACCCCGAGATCGAGTTCTTCCTCCTGAAGGACAAGCCGGTCGACGGCACCCGGCCGACCCCGGCCGACAGCTCCGGCTACTTCGACCACACCCCGCAGAACGTGGGGATGGACTTCCGGCGCCAGGCGATCACGATGCTGGAGTCCATGGGCATCTCGGTGGAGTTCAGCCACCACGAGGGCGCCCCCGGCCAGCAGGAGATCGACCTGCGGTACGCGGACGCGCTCTCCACGGCGGACAACATCATGACGTTCCGCCTGGTCATGAAGCAGGTCGCGCTGGAGCAGGGCGTACAGGCGACGTTCATGCCGAAGCCGTTCTCCGAGTACCCCGGCTCGGGCATGCACACCCACCTCTCCCTCTTCGAGGGCGACCGGAACGCGTTCTACGAGTCCGGCGCGGAGTACCAGCTCTCGAAGGTCGGCCGCTCCTTCATCGCCGGGCTGCTCAAGCACGCGGCGGAGATCTCGGCCGTCACCAACCAGTGGGTCAACTCCTACAAGCGCATCTGGGGCGGCTCCACCCGCACCGCGGGATCGGGCGGCGAGGCCCCCTCGTACATCTGCTGGGGCCACAACAACCGCTCCGCGCTGATCCGCGTCCCGATGTACAAGCCCGGCAAGACCGGCTCCGCCCGCGTCGAGGTCCGCTCCATCGACTCCGGCGCCAACCCGTACCTGACGTACGCGGTCCTGCTCGCCGCCGGCCTCAAGGGCATCGAGGAGGGCTACGAACTCCCGGCGGGCGCCGACGACGACGTGTGGGCGCTCTCCGACGCCGAACGCCGCGCGATGGGCATCGAGCCCCTGCCGCAGAACCTGGGCGAGGCGATCTCCCTGATGGAGCGCAGCGAACTGGTCGCGGAGACCCTGGGGGAGCACGTCTTCGACTTCTTCCTCCGCAACAAGAAGCAGGAGTGGGAGGAGTACCGCTCCGAGGTCACCGCCTTCGAGCTGAAGAAGAGCCTGCCGGTGCTGTAGCCGCGGTGTCCCGGCCGAGCCGCGCGTGTGCGGCTCGGCCGGGACGCGCGTCCGCGATCTGCGGCGGTCTTCCGCCGTCACCTGGCACTAGGCTCGATCCCTGGTGCTCGGCCGCGTGGATGCCGAGCTGACAGGAGACGGCGAGATGACGATGCCGGGACGCAGAAGCAGTACGTTCACCCGACTGCTGCGGCATGGTTTCACCGATCCGTCCGCCGCCGAGCGACTGCTCGACGTCCCGGAGATGGCGCTCGTACGGTCCGACCCCCTGCTGCTCGACGCGCTCGGCCAGACCGCCGACCCCGATCTCGCGCTGCGCGGGCTCGTCCGGCTCGCCGAGGCGGCCCATCCCGAGCGCCTGCGGATCCTGCTCGACACCCTCATCACCGCGAAGCCCCTGCGGGACCGGCTGCTCGGGGTGCTCGGCGCGTCCGAGGCGCTCGGGGACCATCTCGCCAGGCACCCGGAGGACTGGCACGTCCTCGTCACGTACGAGCTGGCGGACCTGCACCCCGGCGTCGAGGAGTTCGAGCACGCCCTCGCCGAGGTGAAGGACCCCGTCTCGCTGCGGATCGCCTACCGCCGGTGCCTGCTGGCCATAGCGGCCAGGGACGTCTGCGGCACGGCCGACGTCGCCCAGATCGCCGCCGAGCTCGCGGACCTGGCGACCGCCACCCTCCGCGCCGCCCTCGCGATCGCCAAGGCCGCCGCGCCCGAGGACGCCGCCGCGTGCCGGCTCGCGGTCATCGCCATGGGCAAGTGCGGCGGCCACGAACTGAACTACGTCTCCGACGTGGACGTCATCTTCGTCGGTGAACCCCCGCTGGGCACCGACGACGCCGACGGCACGAAGAGCGCCGTCCAGGCCGCCACCCGCCTCGCCTCCCACCTCATGCGGATCTGCTCCGAGTCGACCGCCGAGGGGACCATCTGGCCCGTCGACGCCAACCTGCGCCCCGAGGGGCGGAACGGACCGCTCGTACGGACCCTCAGCAGCCATCTCGCCTACTACCAGCGCTGGGCGAAGACCTGGGAGTTCCAGGCACTCCTCAAGGCCCGCCCCGTCGCCGGGGATCCGGCCCTCGGCGCCGAGTACGTCGACGCGGTCTCCCCGATGGTCTGGCAGGCCGCCGAGCGCGAACACTTCGTGACCGACGTGCAGAAGATGCGCCGCCGCGTCATCGACAACATCCCCGCGGGACAGGTCGAGCGCGAACTCAAACTCGGCCCCGGCGGGCTGCGGGACGTCGAGTTCGCCGTACAGCTCCTCCAGTTGGTGCACGGCCGCAGTGACGCCTCGCTGCACAGCGGCTCCACGCTCGAAGCCCTCGGCGCGCTCGCCGCCGGCGGGTACGTGGGCCGCGCCGACGCCCGGCAGCTCGACGAGGCGTACCGCTTCCTGCGCGCCATGGAACACCGCATCCAGCTCTACCGGCTGCGCCGCACCCACCTCGTCCCGGAGGACGAGGCCGACCTGCGTCGCCTCGGCCGCTCGCTGGGGCTGCGCGGCGATCCCGTCGCCGAACTGAACAGGGCCTGGCGGCGGCACGCCGCGGCCGTACGGCGGCTGCACGAGAAGCTCTTCTACCGGCCGCTGCTCGACGCGGTCGCCCAGCTCGCGCCCGGCGAGATCCGGCTCAGCCCCAAGGCGGCCGGGCAGCGCCTCGAAGCGCTCGGTTACGCGGACCCGGTGGCCGCGCTCCGTCACCTGGAGGCGCTGTCGTCGGGGGTGAGCCGCAAGGCGGCCATCCAGCGGACCCTGCTGCCCGTGCTGCTCGGCTGGTTCGCGGACTCCGCCGACCCCGACGCCGGTCTGCTCGGCTTCCGCAAGGTCTCCGACGCGCTCGGCAAGACCCCCTGGTACCTGCGACTGCTGCGGGACGAGGGCGCCGCCGCCGAGAACCTCGCGCGCGTCCTGTCGGCCGGGCGGCTCGCCCCCGACCTGCTGCTGCGCGCCCCCGAGGCGGTGGCCATCCTCGGCGACCCGGACGGGCTGACCCCGCGCGGCCGTGACCACCTCGAACAGGAGGTGCTCGCGGCGGTCGGCCGCGCCGACACCGCCGAGGGCGCGGTCGCCTTCGCGCGCGGGGTGCGCAGGCGGGAGCTGTTCCGTACGGCCGCGGCTGACCTGATCGGCTCGTACGGTACGGAGGAGTCCCCGGCCGAGGAGGACCCCGGCGCGCTGGTCGACCGGGTCGGGAACGCGGTCACCGACCTCAACGCGGCGACGCTCGCGGCGGCCCTGCGCGCCGTCGTGCGCGAGCAGTGGGGCGACACCCTGCCCACCCGGTTCGCGGTCATCGGGATGGGCCGCTTCGGCGGGCACGAGCTGGGGTACGGCTCCGACGCGGACGTCCTCTTCGTCCACGAACCGCGCGACGGCGTCAGCGAGCACGAGGCGGCCCGCGCCGCGAACGCCGTGGTCGCCGAGATGCGCAGACTGCTCCAAGTACCCACCTCCGACCCGCCGTTGCTGATCGACGCCGATCTGCGCCCGGAGGGCAAGAGCGGCCCGATGGTCCGTACGCTCGCCTCCTACGCCGCGTACTACCGGCGCTGGTCGCTGGCCTGGGAGAGCCAGGCGCTGCTGCGCGCCGAACCGATGGCGGGCGACGCCGAGCTGGGCCGCCGCTTCGTCGCGCTCGTCGACCCGCTGCGGTATCCGGAGCGCGGCCTCGGCGACGACGCGGTACGGGAGATCCGCCGGCTCAAGGCGCGCATGGAGACGGAGCGGCTGCCGCGCGGCGCCGACCCGACGCTCCACACCAAGCTGGGCCGGGGCGGGCTCTCCGACGTCGAGTGGACGGTGCAGCTCCTCCAGATGCGGCACGGCTGGGAGGTGCCGGGGCTGCGGACGACCCGTACGCGCCGGGCGCTGGCGGCGGCGCACGAGGCGGGACTCATCGCGGCGCAGGACGCGGCGATCCTGGACGAGGCGTGGGTCCTGGCGACGCGGGTGCGCAACGGGGTGATGCTGGTACGGGGCAGGTCCGGCGACACCTTCCCCTCGGACGGCCGCGAGATGGGCGCGATGGGCCGCTACCTCGGTTACGCGCCGGGACCGGCGGGACCGGCCGGACCCGCCGGACCGGAGCGGGGCGAGCCGCAGAACGGGGCCAACGGGCACGGCGGGCACAACGGCGGCCATGCCAACAACGGCTACGGAGGCGTCAGCGGCGGCATGCTGGACGACTACCGGCGGACGACACGCAGGGCGAGGGCGCTGGTGGAGGAGCTGTTCTACGGAGCGCCGTGAGGGGCAGGGGCCCCGCCGTCGATACCGGTGGTGGCGTACGGGCCGTTCAGAACACCGACCAGCCCGTCGCCGTGGTGAACGCGTCCAGCGCCGCCACCGCCGCCACCGAGTTCCCGACCGCGTCCAGCCGCGGCCCCCACGCGCAGAGCGTGGCGCGGCCCGGCAGGATCGCCACGATGCCGCCGCCGACCCCGCTCTTGCCCGGCAGCCCCACCCGGTAGGCGAACTCGCCCGCCGCGTCGTAGGCGCCACAGGTCAGCAGGACCGCGTTGACGCGCTTCGCCTCGCTGCCCGTCATCAGCCGGGAGCCGTCGGCGCGCAGCCCGTGCCGGGCCAGGAAGCGGCTCGCGAGCGCCAGGTCGCGGCAGCTCGCGGCGATCGAGCAGTGCGCGTAGTAGCGGTCGAGGACCGTCTCGACCGGATTCTCCAGATTGCCGTGGGCGGCGATGAAGTGGGCCAGCGCCGCGTTGCGGTGGCCGTGCGCGGCCTCCGAGGCGGCGACGGCCGGATCCGTGGCCAGCAGCGGATTGCCGGATTCCGTACGCAGGAAGTCACGGACCGCGCCCGCCGCGTCACCGGTCAGGCTCTGGAGCCGGTCGGTGACCACCAGCGCCCCGGCGTTTATGAAGGGGTTGCGCGGGATGCCGTGTTCCTTTTCGAGCTGCACCAGCGAGTTGAACGGGTTGCCGGACGGCTCGCGCCCCACACCCCGCCAGATCGCGTCGCCGCCGTGCGCCAGCACCAGCGCCAGGCTGAAGAGCTTGGACACGCTCTGTATCGAGAACGGCCGCTCCCAGTCACCGACCCCGTGGACCTCGCCGTCGACGGTCGCCAGCGCCATGCCGAACGCGTTCGGATCCGCCGTGGCGAGCGCCGGGATGTAGTCGGCGACGCGCCCCTGGCCCGCCGTCCTGTGGGCGGCGGCCATCGCGGTGTGCAGCAGGTGCGGGTAGTCGGGCGTGCGCATGCCCGGATCTTCTCAGAGTGACGCCGGACTCTCGTCCTCGGCCCGGCGGGGCGGACGGCGCCGCAGGAGGACGCGCGAGGGGCGGCGCTCCCCGGCCACCCGGCGCGGCAGGCGGTGCGGCAGCGCCCCGTACCAGAGGTACGAGAGGGTGAAGCCGAACGCCAGGCAGATCATGCCGCCCACCGCGTCCAGCCAGAAGTGGTTGGCCGTGGCGACGATGACGACCAGGGTGGCCGCGGGGTAGAGCAGGCCGAGGATCCTCGCCCAGGGCGCCGACGCCAGCGCGAAGATGGTCAGGCCGCACCACAGGGACCAGCCGATGTGCATCGACGGCATGGCCGCGTACTGGTTCGACATGTTCTTCAGGTTGCCCGAGGCCATCGAGCCCCAGGTCTCGTGGCGTACGACCGTGTCGATGAAGTGGCCGCCGTTCATCAGCCGCGGTGGCGCCAGCGGATACAGGTAGTAACCGAGCAGGGCCACGGCGGTGGTCGCGAAGAGCGTCAGCCGGGCGGCGGCGTACCGTCCCGGATGGCTGCGGAAGAGCCAGACGAGTACGCCGATCGTGACGATGAAGTGCAGGGTGGCGTAGTAGTAGTTCATGGCCACGATCAGCCACGTCACCGAATCCACGGCGTGGTTGACGCTCCGCTCGACGGCGATGCCGAGGGTCTGCTCGGTGCGCCAGATCCAGTCGGCGTTCTTCAGCGCCTGGGTGCGCTGCTCCGGCACCGCGTTGCGGATGAGGGAGTACGTCCAGTAACTGACCGCGATCAGCAGGATTTCGAACCAGATGCGCGGGCGGCGCGGGGAGCGCAGCCGCCGCAGCAGCCGGGGTCCCGCCGGTACGGCGGGTTCGGTGGCGCCGGGGGTACGGTCCGCCCGCACCGCGGTCTCCCGCTGTGCCGCCGGGTCCGTGTCCGCCCGCGTCTCCGTGTCCGTGACCGCCTCCGTCGCCTCCGGGGCTGTTTCCGCGGTGGGTGACGGCGTGGGGTACGGGGTGGCCGTACGGCCTGCCTCTGCCTTCACCGTTGATTCACCCATGGGGCGAGAGTCTGCCAGATTCCTCACCCCCGACCGATCATCCCCCGGACGGGTTCTGTTCGCACGCGGTCCGTCTCAAGGACTAGATCGCGACCCTGATATCCCCAGGGGTCCGGGGCCCGGCCCCGAAGCCGTTGAACCGCGTACGACCAGCTCGGGCATGAAGACGAACTCGCTGTGCGGGGCGGGCGTACCGCCGATCTCCTCCAGGAGCGTACGGACCGCCGCCTGGCCCATCGACGGCACCGGCTTGCGGATCGTCGTCAGCGGTGGGTCGGTGAAGGCTATGAGCGGGGAGTCGTCGAAGCCGACCACCGACAGGTCGCGGGGCACGTCGAGACCGAGCCGGCGCGCGGCCCTGATCGCGCCGAGCGCCATCATGTCGCTCGCGCACACCACCGCCGTGCAGCCGCGTTCGATCAGCGCGGCAGCCGCCGCCTGGCCGCCCTCCAGGGTGAACAGCGACTGCTGGATCAGCTCGTCGGTCTGGGCCCCGGTCAGCCCCAGCAACTCCTGGACCGTGGCCCGGAATCCCTCGATCTTGCGGAGTACGGGGACGAACCGCTTGGGCCCGACGGCCAGCCCGATGCGCTGGTGGCCGAGCGAGACGAGATGGGTCACCGCGAGCCGTACGGCCGCCCGGTCGTCAGGTGAGATGAACGGCGCCCTGACCTTCGGCGAGAAGCCGTCCACGAGGACGAACGGCACGCCCTGGGCGCCCAGCTTCTCGTAACGCCGCATGTCGGCGGAGGTGTCGGCGTGCAGCCCGGAGACGAAGATGATGCCGGAGACGTCGCGTTCCACCAGCATCTCCGTCAGCTCGTCCTCGGTCGAGCCGCCGGGTGTCTGGGTGGCCAGGACGGGGGTGTAGCCCTGCCGGGTCAGCGCCTGTCCGATGACCTGCGCGAGCGCCGGGAAGATCGGGTTCTCCAGCTCCGGCGTGATCAGGCCGACGAGCCCCGCGCTGCGGCGTCGCAGCCGTACGGGACGTTCGTATCCGAGGACGTCGAGCGCGGCGAGTACGGACTCACGGGTGGTCGCGGCAACACCGGGTTTGCCGTTCAGAACGCGGCTGACCGTCGCTTCGCTGACCCCCGCCTGAGTTGCGATATCGGCAAGCCGTGCGGTCATGTGAGTGGACTGTACCGGTCGTCTGTCGGATTGCCCACCGCGCGTCCGAGCCGATCGCGCGGCAAGTTCTTGCAAGATCTTGCGAAACCTTCCTGCGGCGCCGTTGACGACCTCCTGGAGGGGCGCGGACCCCGGTCGCCCCTGGGGGAGCGGGGGAGTGCCACGGGTCAAGGGCGAGCGGCGCAATCGGCAGGACACATGCCGGTAACGATCGGCGGACCTTGCAGAAATCTTCCGCAAGGTCTTTCGGCCTTCTTGCATCGCTGTTACGTTCACGTCCGACCGGGCGCCGCGACGGAGCGGTACGGCAGTTGAAGGAGTTCGGATGCGACGTGGCATAACGGCCACCGCCCTGGCCGCGATCCTGGCCCTCGCGGCGACCGCCTGCGGTGGTGACGGGGACGCGGGCGGCTCGAAGAGTTCCGGCGGCGAGCTCTCGGGGACGGTCACGTGGTGGGACACCTCGACCGTCGGCAGCGAGGACAAGGTCTTCAAGAAGCTCGCCGAGGGGTTCGAGGCGAAGCACCCGAAGGTCGACGTCAAGTACGTCAACGTGCCGTTCGGGGACGCCCAGAACAAGTTCAAGAACGCCGCGCAGTCCGGCTCAGGCGCCCCCGACGTGATCCGCTCCGAGGTCGCCTGGACACCCGAGTTCGCCGATCTCGGCTACCTCGCGCCGCTGGACGGCACGTCGGCGCTCAAGGACGAGAAGGACTTCCTGCCGCAGGCCGCCGCGTCCACCCGGTACAAGGACAAGACGTACGCGGTGCCGCAGGTCATCGACTCCATGGGCATCTTCTACAACAAGAAGATCTTCAAGGACGCCGGCGTCGAAGTGCCGAAGAACGTCGCCGAGTTGAAGACCGTATCGAAGACGATCAAGGCGAAGACCGGGAAGACCGGGCTCTACCTGCGCGGCGACGACGCGTACTGGTTCCTGTCGTTCCTGTACGGCGAGGGCGGCAACCTGGTCGACGCCGGGTCCAAGACGGTCACGGTCGACAACGCGGCCGGCGTCAAGGCCATGACCGTCGTCAAGGACCTGGTCGACTCCGGCGCCGCCAAGACCGACGCCACCGACGGCTGGGAGAACATGCAGGCGTCGTTCAAGGACGGCGACGTCGCGATGATCATCAACGGCCCCTGGGCCGTGGCCGACACCTACGGCGGCGCCCAGTTCAAGGACAAGGCCAACCTGGGCATCGCCCCCGTACCGGCGGGCTCCGCCGAGCAGGGCGCCCCGCAGGGCGGCCACAACCTCGCCGTGTACGCGGGCTCCGGCAACCTGGACGCCTCCTACGCGTTCGTCCAGTACATGACCGACGCGCAGAGCCAGGCGACCGTCGCCGAGCAGCTCAGCCTGCTCCCGACCCGTACCTCCGTCTACACGAAGCCGGGCGTCGCCGACAACGAGATCGTCGGCTTCTTCAAGCCCGTCGTCGACAAGGCCATCGAGCGCCCCTGGATCCCCGAGACCGGCAGCCTGTTCGCGCCGCTGGTCACCGAGTACACCAAGGTCCTCACCGGCCAGACCACCCCGGACAAGGGCGTCAGGACCACGGGTGACGCCTACCGCAAGCTGCTCAAGGGCTGGAAGTAGCAGGAAAGGAAGGCCGGCTGATGGCTGTCCACACCGGTCAGTCGGCGGCACGGGCCGCGGGCGACGAACTCGCCCGCGGCCGGGGCCGCGGCTCTGGCACACCCCCCGGCTCCCCGGCCGGGCCCCCGCCCGGCGGGCCGACCGGCCGACTCCGGCGGGCCCTGGCGACACACTGGTACGCCTGGACCATGGTCACCCCGGTGGTCGTCGTGATCGGCGTGATCATCGGCTATCCGCTGGTCCGCGGCGTCTACCTGTCGCTCACCGACGCCAACGAGCGCAACGTCGAACGCAACATCGGCGTCAACCACCTGCCGGCCACCTACGAGTTCGTCGGACTCGACAACTACACCGCCGCCCTGACGGGCAGTCAGTTCCTGTCCACGCTGGGCTGGACACTGGTGTGGACGGTCTCCTGCGTCAGTCTCACCTTCGCGCTCGGCCTGGCCCTCGCGAACATCCTCAACCGCCGTATCGCGGGCCGCTCCCTCTACCGGATGCTGCTGATCCTGCCCTGGGCCGTGCCCGGCTTCGTCTCCGTCTTCGCCTGGCGCTTCCTCTACAACGAGGACCGCGGCTTCCTCAACAAGCTGCTGGCCGGCGGCGGCATCGACGCCGTGCCGTGGCTCAACGACCCGACCTGGGCGAAGTTCTCCGTCATCGCCGTCAACATCTGGCTCGGCGTGCCCTTCATGATGGTGGCGCTCCTCGGCGGACTCCAGTCCATCCCGGGGGAGATGTACGAGGCCGCCGAGATGGACGGCGCGGGCCCCTGGCAGCGCTTCCGCCACATCACCATGCCGGGGCTGCGCTCCGTCAGCACGACGGTGATCCTGCTCTCCACCATCTGGACCTTCAACATGTTCCCGGTGATCTTCCTGCTGACCAGGGGAGGACCCGGCGACGCCACCCAGATCCTGGTCACCCAGGCGTACAAGTTCTCCTTCGAGATCAGCCCGCGCGACTTCGCGCAGTCCTCCACCTGGGGCGTGCTGATCCTCGTCCTCCTGATGGCCTTCGCCGCGGTCTACCGGCGAGTCCTCCGCAAGCAGGGAGATACGTGGTGACCACAGCTCCGGCCACGTCCACGTCCGACCGCCTCGCCGCCTCCGAGAGCGCCCCGTCGGCCAACACCCCGCTGCGCGGGCGCCGTTCACCCGCGGCCTCCGTCGCCCTGCACGCCACCCTCACCGTGGCGTCGGTGATCGCGGTCTTCCCCGTGCTGTGGGTCCTGCTCACCTCGCTCAAGCCCGCGAGCTACGCGACCACCACGGACTTCTTCAAGGACACCACGTTCGAGAACTACACCGGCCTGCTGCGGGACACCCCGTTCCTCACCTGGTTCGGCAACTCGCTGCTCATCGCGGGCCTCACCACCGTGCTCGGCGTCTTCGTCGCCGCCACCACCGGCTACGCCGTCAGCCGCTTCCGCTTCCCCGGCAAGCGCGGGCTGATGTGGACCCTGCTGATCACCCAGATGTTCCCGGTCGCCGTCCTCATCGTGCCGATCTACAACATCATGGCGGGCCTCGGACTCCTCAACAATCCGACCGGGCTCGTCCTCACGTACCTCACCATCGCCGTGCCGTTCTGCGCCTGGATGATGAAGGGCTTCTTCGACACCATCCCCCGGGAGATCGACGAGTCCGGCATGGTGGACGGGCTCACCCCCTTCGGCACCTTCTTCCGGCTGATCCTGCCGCTCGCGAAGCCGGGGCTCGCGGTCACCGCGTTCTACTCCTTCATCACCGCGTGGGGCGAGGTCGCGTACGCCTCCGCCTTCATGACCGGCGACGAGAGCCTGACCCTCGCCGGCGGCCTCCAGAAGTTCGTCAACCAGTACGGCGCCCAGTGGGGCCCGATGACCGCCGCGTCCGTGCTGATCGCCATCCCGGCCGCCCTCGTCTTCCTCTTCGCCCAGCGCCATCTCGTCACCGGGATGTCCGCGGGCGCCGTCAAGGGCTGACGGCGCCCGGCACAGGCGACAGGCACAGGCACAGGCACAGGCGACCGGCACAGGCACAGGAACAGGCACCGGCACCCGGCGACACGCGACAGGCACCGGCGACATGCGCGACAACCCGGCCAGGAAACCCTCCAGGCCACACCCAGATTTCCAGGCCACCCCCAGACACCCAGGGACGACATGACCCAGCACCTCGCTGCCCCTCTCTCCGGCACGTCCGACGACGCCCCGGGCCACCGCACCGGCTGGTGGCAGGACGCGGTGATCTACCAGGTCTATCCACGGAGCTTCGCCGACGGCAACGGCGACGGAATGGGCGATCTCGACGGGGTACGGCGCCGCCTCCCGTACCTCAGGGAACTGGGCGTCGACGCCGTCTGGCTCAGCCCCTTCTACGCGTCCCCGCAGGCCGACGCCGGTTACGACGTGGCCGACTACCGCGCCATCGACCCCATGTTCGGCACGCTGCTCGACGCCGACGCGCTGATCCACGACGCCCACGCGCTGGGGCTGCGCGTCATCGTCGACCTGGTGCCCAACCACTCCTCCGACGCGCACGACTGGTTCCGGCGGGCGCTGCGCGAGGGCCCCGGCTCCGCGCTGCGCGAGCGCTACCACTTCCGCCCCGGGAAGGGCGCGCACGGCGAACTCCCGCCCAACGACTGGGAGTCCGTCTTCGGCGGCGCCGCCTGGACCCGTACCACCGACCCCGACGGCACCCCCGGCGACTGGTACCTGCACCTCTTCGCCCCCGAGCAGCCCGACTTCAACTGGGACCACCCGGCCGTCGCCGACGAGTTCCGCTCCATCCTGCGCTTCTGGCTCGACATGGGCGTCGACGGCTTCCGCGTCGACGTCGCCCACGGCCTGGTCAAGGCGCCAGGACTGCCCGACCTCGGCGGCGCGGGCCGGCTCCGGCTTCTCGGCACCGCCGACGGCGGCACGCCCTTCTTCGACCAGGACGGCGTCCACGCGATCTACCGCCAGTGGCGCACCATCCTCGACGAGTACCCCGGCGACCGTATCGCCGTCGCCGAGGCGTGGACCCCGACCGTCGAGCGCACCGCCCACTACGTACGCCCCGACGAGCTGCACCAGGCCTTCAACTTCCAGTACCTGGCCACCTCGTGGGAGGGTGCGGCGCTGCGCGAGGTCATCGAGGTCTCCCTCGCCGCGATGCGCCCCGTCGGCGCCCCCGCCACCTGGGTGCTCTCCAACCACGACGTCACCCGGCACGCCACCCGCTTCGCCGGCCCGCCCGGCGTGGGCACCCAGACCAGGGAGCCCGGCGACCGGGCGCTCGGACTGCGCCGGGCCCGCGCGGCGACCCTGCTGATGCTCGCCCTGCCCGGCTCCGCCTATGTCTACCAGGGCGAGGAGCTGGGGCTCCCCGACGTCACCGACCTGCCCGACGAGGCCAGGCAGGACCCGTCGTACTTCCGCGCGGACGGCCAGGACGGCTTCCGCGACGGCTGCCGGGTGCCCATCCCCTGGGCGCGCGAGGGGAGTTCGTACGGCTTCGGCGCGGGCGGGAGCTGGCTGCCGCAGCCGGACCACTGGGGGGAGCTGTCCGTCGAGGCGCAGACCGGGGACCCCGGCTCCACGCTGGAGCTGTACCGGGCGGCGCTCTCCGTACGCAAGGAGCACCCGGGGCTCGGCGGCGGCTCCGCCGTGGAGTGGCGGGACGCGCCCGAGGGCGTGCTGATCTTCGCCAGGACCGGCTTCGTCTGCACCGTCAACACCACGGGGACGGCGGTACGTATCCCCGCGCCGGGCGCGCCGCTGCTCGCGAGCGGCCCGGTGGACTCGGGGAGCACCGCCCCGGGCGCGGAGTTCGAGCTGCCGGCCGACACCACGGTGTGGTGGTCGGTCTGAGCGCCTCCGGCCCCGCGTAGACGCACCGCCGGCCCCTCCTGGACGCACCACCAGCACCACCCGTACCACCCGCACCATCCGTACGTCCCCTCTCCCCCACCAGTGCTGTTGGAGGAACCATGGCTCGCAGACCCCTGGCAGCCGCGCTCGCCCTCGTGGCGGGCGCGGCAGCCGCCCTCACGGTCCCCGCCGGGACCGCGCAGGCGGCACCGCCCGGATCCAAGGACGTCACCGCCGTACTCTTCGAGTGGAAGTTCGACTCCATAGCCAAGGCGTGCACGGACAGCCTCGGCCCCGCCGGCTACGGCTACGTACAGGTGTCGCCGCCCCAGGAGCACATCCAGGGCGGCCAGTGGTGGACCTCGTACCAGCCCGTCAGCTACAAGATCGCGGGCCGGCTCGGGGACCGCGCCGCCTTCTCGGCCATGGTGAACACCTGCCACGCGGCGGGCGTCAAGGTCGTCGCCGACAGCGTCATCAACCACATGGCCGCCGGTGACGGCACCGGCACCGGCGGCACCTCGTACACCAAGTACTCCTACCCGGGCATCTATTCGGGCGCCGACATGGACGACTGCCGCTCCGCCATCAGCAACTACGGCGACCGTGCCAACGTCCAGAACTGCGAACTGGTCGGCCTCGCCGACCTGGACACCGGCGAGGAGTACGTACGCGGCCGGATCGCGGCGTACCTCAACGACCTGCTCTCGCTCGGCGTGGACGGTTTCCGCATCGACGCGGCCAAGCACATGCCCGCCGCCGACCTCGCCAACATCAAGAGCAGGCTGAGCAGTCCGGGCGCCTACTGGAAGCAGGAGGCGATCCACGGCGCGGGCGAGGCCGTCTCGCCCAGCGAGTATCTCGGCAGCGGGGACGTCCAGGAGTTCCGGTACGCCCGGGACCTCAAGCGGGTCTTCAACAACGAGAACCTCGCCTATCTGAAGAACTTCGGTGAGGGCTGGGGCTACATGGAGTCGGGGAAGTCCGCCGTCTTCGTGGACAACCACGACACCGAGCGCGGCGGCGACACCCTCAGCTACAAGGACGGCGCGAACTACACCCTGGCCAATGTGTTCATGCTGGCCTGGCCGTACGGCTCGCCCGATGTGCACTCGGGGTACGAGTACACCGACCGCGACGCGGGACCGCCCAACGGCGGTACGGTCAACGCCTGTTACAGCGACGGCTGGAAGTGCCAGCACGCCTGGCGCGAGATCTCGTCCATGGTCGGCTTCCGCAACACCACCCGGGGCCAGGCCGTCACGAACTGGTGGGACAACGGCGGCGACCAGATCGCCTTCGGCCGCGGCTCGGCCGGGTACGTGGCCATCAACCACGAGGGCTCCGCGCTGACCCGTACGTTCCAGACGTCCCTGCCGGGCGGCGCCTACTGCGATGTGCAGACCGGCAAGGCGGTGACGGTCAACGGCTCGGGACAGTTCACCGCGACGCTCGGCGCGAACACGGCGCTCGCCCTCCACACCGGCGCCCGGACGTGCTCGGGCAGCGCCAACGGCACGGCCACGGTGCCCGCCTCGGGCAAGGTCACGCTGAACGACACCTGGCGGAGCTGAGCGCTCCCGTCAGCGAGCGCCGGGCGGGGCCGCGCCCACGGCCCCGCCCGGCGCCCTTCGCGCGTACACCCGTCCCCCTCCGCACCCCCGTCATCCCGAGGAGCCCTCGCGTGCCACGCCCCTCCCTGCGCGCCGCGGTGACCACCGTCGTCGCCGCCGCCCTGTGCGCGGTGCTCGCGCCCGCGCCGGCCACCGCCGCGCCCGTCCCTAGCCCCGTCCCCGCGTCCGCGCGGGTCGCCGCCTCCGAGGCCCAGTGGATCGACGCGGGCACCGTCGTCTGGAAGGTGGCCGCCGTCCCCGGGGCCCGTCTGGAGCTGGGTTACGGTGACGGCGGTGACGGGCGGCTGCGGCTCGCGCCCGGCCGCCTCACCGGTGCGCAGGCGGCCAGGTTCCCGCACCTCAAGGAGTATCCGGCCTTCACCGTGGACGTACGGGACCGCGCCCGGGCCCGTACGGCGCTCCGCGGGCCGGTCACCGTCACCCAGCGCGCGGCCGACGGCACCGTCCTCGCCGCCACCGGCGTCCAGATCTCCGGCGTCCTGGACGACCTCTACAGCGCCCGCGCGACCGAGGCGTCGCTCGGCCCCGTCTTCGCCGGGGGCCGCCCCGCCCTCTCCGTCTGGGCACCGACCGCCCGTACCGTCTCCCTCGAACTGGGGGACGGCGCCGAGGCGCGTACGGTCGCGATGCGGCGCGACGACGCCTCCGGCGTCTGGTCGGTGCGCGGCCCCGCGTCCTGGGCGGGCGAGCCGTACCGGTACGCCGTGACCGTCTGGGCGCCCAGCGTCGGCAGGACCGTCACCAACAAGGTCACCGACCCCTACTCGACCGCGCTCACCACCGACTCGGCGCGCAGCCTCGTCGTGGACCTCGCCGACCCGCGGCTCGCGCCCGCCGGCTGGTCCACCCTGCGCAAGCCGGCGGCCGTACCGCTGCGCGACGCGCAGATCCAGGAGCTGCACATCCGCGACTTCTCGGTCGCGGACCGCACCTCGCGCCACCCGGGCGGATACCTGGCCTTCACGGACACCGGGTCTGCCGGTATGCGGCATCTGCGGACGCTGGCCGCCTCGGGCACCTCGTACGTCCATCTCCTCCCGGCCTTCGACATCGGCACCATCCCCGAGCGGAAGTCCGAACAGGCCGTACCCGCCTGCGACTTGGCCGTGTACGCGCCCGATTCGGAGGAGCAGCAGGCGTGTGTGGCGCGCACCGCGGCCCGGGACGCGTACAACTGGGGGTACGACCCGCTGCACTACACGGTGCCCGAGGGCTCGTACGCCTCCGACCCCGAAGGGACCCCGCGTACGGTCGAGTTCCGGCGGATGGTGCAGTCGCTGAACGCCACCGGGCTGCGCACGGTCATGGACGTCGTCTACAACCACACCGTGGCGAGCGGCCAGGACGAGAAGTCCGTACTCGACCGGATCGTGCCCGGCTACTACCAGCGGCTGCTGGCGGACGGCACCGTCGCCACCTCCACCTGCTGCGCCAACACCGCGCCCGAGAACGCCATGATGGGCAAGCTCGTCGTCGACTCGGTGGTCACCTGGGCCAAGCAGTACAAGGTCGACGGCTTCCGCTTCGACCTGATGGGCCACCACCCCAGGGCGAACATCCTCGCCGTACGGAAGGCGCTCGACGCGCTGACCCCCGCGAAGGACGGTGTCGACGGCCGGGCGATCGTCCTGTACGGCGAGGGCTGGAACTTCGGTGAGATCGCCGACGACGCCCGCTTCGTCCAGGCCACCCAGCACAACATGGCGGGCACCGGTATCGCGACCTTCTCCGACCGGGCCCGCGACGCGGTACGCGGCGGCAGTCCCTTCGACGCGGACCCGGGCGTCCAGGGCTTCGCCTCCGGCCTCTACACCGCCCCCAACTCCTCGCCCGCCAACGGCAGTCGGGAGGAGCAGCGGGCCCGGCTGCTGCACTACCAGGACCTGGTCAAGGTGGGGCTCTCCGGCAGCCTCGCCGGGTACCGGTTCACGGACACCTCCGGGCGTACGGTCCGGGGCGCGGAGGTCGACTACAACGGCGTCCCGGCCGGGTACGCGGCCACCCCCGAGGACGCCGTGGCCTACGCGGACGCCCACGACAACGAATCCCTCTACGACGCCCTCGCGTTCAAGCTGCCGCCGTCGACGTCCGCCGCCGACCGCTCCCGTATGCAGGTGGTGGCGCTGGCCACCGCCGCGCTCTCGCAGGGGCCCGCGCTCTCCCAGGCCGGTACGGACCTGCTGCGCTCCAAGTCCCTGGACCGCAACTCGTACGACAGCGGCGACTGGTTCAACGCGATCCACTGGGACTGCCGGGACGGTGGCGGTGGCGGTGGTGCTGGCAACGGCTTCGGCCGTGGGCTGCCGCCCGCCGCCGACAACGCGGACAAGTGGCCATATGCGCGGCCCCTGTTGGCCAACCCCGCCCTGAAGCCTGGCTGTTCGGAGATCAACGGCACCTCCGCCGCCTACCGGGACCTGCTCCGCATCCGCACCACGGAACCGGAGTTCGGCCTCGTCTCCACGGCCGCCGTCCAGCAGTCGCTGTCCTTCCCGCTCTCCGGTCGTGACGAGACCCCGGGCGTCATCACGATGCGCCTAGGCGATCTGGTCGTGGTCTTCAACGCCACGCCGTCGGCGCGGAGCCAGCGTGTGACGGAGCTGGCGGGTCGTCCGTACGCGCTGCACCGCGTCCAGGCCCAGGGGGCGGACCGTACGGTCAGGTCCGCCACGTACGAGCGGGCGTCCGGCACCTTCACCGTGCCGGCCCGTACGGTCGCCGTCTTCGACGCCCGCCGCCAGGGCATCGGACGGTAAGTGAATTGACTAATAGTCAACAGTAACTGACCGAAAAATGGCGTCTAGCGGTTGTTTCTGACCGTTTCCCACCACGGGTGTCGGTCCCGGGCCCGAACTGGTCCACACTGTCCCCGTGGTGGGGAACATGCCCGAAGAGACGACCAGCTTCGTAGGGCGCAGGACCGAACTGATCCGGGTGGAAAGCGCGCTCACGGAGCACCGGCTGACCACGCTGACCGGCAGCGGCGGCGTGGGCAAGAGCAGACTCGCGCTGCGCGCCGCCGAGCGCGCGCGGGAGGCGGACCGCTACCCCGACGGCGTCTGGTGGGCCGACCTGGCCCCCCTCCACGACGAGCGGATGCTGCTCATCACGGTCTCCGACGCCGTCGGACTCTCCGACCACTCCCTGCGCATGCCCATCGACGCCCTCTGCGAATGGCTCGCCCACCGCTGCCTCCTCCTCGTCCTCGACTCCTGCGAGCGGATGGCCGACGCCTGCGGCCGGCTCGTCGACGTACTCCTCGGCGCCGTTCCCGGCCTCACTCTCCTCACCACCAGCAGGCAGCCCCTCGGCATCCACGCCGAGCACCTGCTCGACGTACCCCCGCTGCCCCTCGACGGCGAACCCGGCGAACCCGGCGAACACGGCGAGGGCAGCCAGGACAGCCAGGACAGCAAGGACGACGTCCTCCAGCTCTTCCGCGACCGCGCCGCCCGCGCCGCGCCCGGACTCTCCTTCGACGACCCCGGCACCCTCGCGTCCGCCGCCCAGATCTGCCACCGCCTCGAAGGCATCCCGCTCGCCGTCGAACTCGCCTGCGCCCGCCTCGACGAGAACACCGTCGACCAGATCGCCGTCCTGCTCGACTCCCGGCTCGACACGCTCACCCACCAGAGCGTCTGGCCCCAGCGCCACCGCGCCCTGCGCACCGCCATCGGCTGGAGCCACGAGCTCTGCGCGCCCCTGGAACGGCTGCTCTGGGCCCGGCTCTCCGTCTTCCGCGGCGAGATCGACGGAGACGACGCGCGCGCCGTCTGCGCCGGAGGACCGCTCACCGCCGACGGCGTCACCACGGCCCTCGCCGGTCTGGTCCGGCAGTCCGTCCTGCGCCGGGAGACCGGCGCCGCGGACCGCCGCGACCGCTACCGGATGCTCGACACCATCCGGGAGTACGGCACGATGTGGCTCGCCGAACTCGGCGAGGAGAAACTCCTCGCCGACCGGCACGCCGCCCACTTCGCCGACGTGGCCCGCGCCGCCCACGCGGGCTGGCCCGGCGGCCGGCAGATCGCCTGGTACCGCCGGATCACCGACACCCACGCCGACCTGTGCGCCGCGCTCGACCACCTCCTCGCCGACGACCCCGCCACCGCCGTGGAGATGACCGGCCGCGTCGCCTTCTTCTGGACCTGCTGCGGCCACCTCCACGAGGCCAGGATCTACCTGGAGCGCGCCCTCGACGCCGCCCCCGCCCCCGGACCCGACCGCACCCGCGCCCTGTGGGCCCTCGGCGTCACCGTCATGCTCCAGGGCGACCACGAGGGCGCGTACCGGATCGGGGAACGGTGCACCACCGCCGCCTGGCGCGACCAGAACCCCGAATCCATGCTCTCCGCCGCCTACCTCCTCAGCCTCACCTGTCTGATGATGGGCCGCGCCCAGGCCTCGTACACCGTCGCCGACCGCGCCCTGCGCACCCACCCCGGAGACTTCTTCGACTCGCCGTCGCAGCTCCGCTGCCGGCTGGTCCGGGTCTTCGCGCTCACCGCGCTCGGCCGGTTCGAGGAGTCCCGGGACGAGGCCACGGAGCTGCGCCGCGTCTGCCTGGACCGCGGCGAGTGCTGGACCAGGTCGTACGCGGACTACCAACTCGCCCTGATCTTCCTGCTCCAGGGCAGACCGTACGAGGCGGAGGCCCACGCCCGCTCGATGGTCGCGGGCAAGGAGGAACTGGGCGACAGCTTCGGCATCGCCCTCGGCCTCGACCTGCTGGCCGCCGCGGTCGCCGCCCAGGGCGACGGCGAACGGGCCGCGCACGCCTACGGCACGGGACAGGCGTTCTGGCGCATGGTCGGCCATCCGCATCGCGGCACACCGGAGTTGGCGCAGGTCCGCGAGGAGTGCGAGCGCCAGGCCCGCGCGGCGGCCGGGAACCCGGCGTACGAGAACGCCTTCCACCGGGGCCTGGTCGACGACGGGCAGAGCGGCCTCACCCGCGCTCTCAGAGGCCATCTGCCGGAAAACTGACACGAGTTGACGGAGCCGAGCCCCGGCGGGGCTTATGGCAAAGCTTTTCTTGTGACCGTGTGAACGCCGTGCGGCGGGACATCCGACAGGTATGACGTCCACCGACGCGAAACCGGAAGAGAGCCCGGGAGAGAACCGGGAGGACCGGAAGGGCCGGGACGGGGCGCGCCCCGCGCGGCTCTCCCGCTGGGCCAAGGCGCCCCTCGCACTCGTCGTCGTGGCCGCGCTGCTCTTCCTCGGCAGCCGGCTCGACCTGCTGCCCGGAATCGGTGGCCTCTTCGGCGAGGAGACCCACGACCGTACGGGGCCGACCCTGCTCCAGTCGATCCAGGACCTCGACCGCTACGAGGCCGCGTCAGGCAACTTCCAGGTCGTCGTGGACCTGGAGAAGGACACCAAGTACCTGCCGGACGCCATCCGCGGCTCCAGGACCCTCTTCGTGGGGGCGGGCACGGTCAGCTCGTACGTCGACTTCGGCGCCGTCGGCGACGGCAACGTCACGGTCGACGAGGACCGCACCTCCGCGACGATCAGCCTGCCGCACGCGCGGCTCGGCAGCCCCGCCCTGGACGCGGAACGCTCCTACGCCGTGTCCAAGCAGCGCGGACTGCTCGACCGGCTCGGCGACCTCTTCTCCGACAACCCGGCCGACGAACGTGCCGTGAACCGCCTGGCGGCCCGGCACATCGGCGACGCCGCCAAGGACAGCGGACTCACCGCCCGCGCCGAGAAGAACACCACCGCCATGCTCCAGGGCCTGCTGCACTCCCTGGGCTTCACCGACGTGAAGGTCACCTACACCTGACCGCGCTGCCCCGGCACCCCGGTCCCCAACCGCATGAGCCGGCCGACGAGGTCACCGAAGGCACCGTCGGCCGGCTCATCCGCGAGGATCTTCAGCAGGATCCCGGCCATCTCGTCGTCGTACGCGGCGCTCACCGCGGACAGCGCCGCGAAGTCGTGGACGAGCTGCCACTCCAGTTCCTGGCGCGGAATCCGCCGCCCGTCCAGCCAGAGCAGCGCCTTCGACTCGGCGAGCGACACCCATGACCGTACGACCAACTCCAGCCGCGCGGGCGGCTCCTGGATCCCGAGGTGGGCCAGGATCTGCTCGTACGCGGCCTGCCGCACCTCGTCGATCAGCGCCGCCGTGGCCGTCCCGGAACCGGCGGCCGGGCCGCCCCGCATCAACGCGGAGAACCCGGTGCCGTGTTCGTCGACGAAGTCGAAGAAACGCTCCATGACCCGGTGCAGCCGCGCCCCGAGCGGCCCTTCGTGCGGCTCCAGGAACCGCGCCGCCAACTCGTCGGCCGCCCGCCGCAGCGCCGCCTCGTACAGGCTCTGCTTGCCAGGAAAGTAGTGGTAGACGAGAGGCCGCGAGATCCCGGCCGCCGCCGCGATCTCATCGATCGACACATCCTCGGGGGAGCGGTGGCTGAACAGCTCCAGCGCGACCCCGATAAGCTGCCGCTTCCGCTCCTCGACGCCCATTCTTCGGCGCACCCCGGTCGTCATGCGCACAGCCTAACCGGCTGCTTCCGCGAGATGTCCGATACGCTCCCGGCATATGAGCACATCCGACGAGGCCGCCCCCATCACCCCACTCCCGGACCCGGACCCGGCCCCGGACCGCTCCGACACTCAGGACGCCCCGCGCGCCGAACTGACGCCGCGTCAGGCCCGTCTGCTCCGTATCACCCTGGCCTCGGCCCTGCTGCTGACCCTGGCGGCCCTGCTCGCGATCCGCCTGGCGGAACGCACCTCGGTCCTCGTCGTGGGCGTCTACGGCCTGGCGATGATCCTCTGCGGTGTGGTGATCGAACTCAGCCGCCACGGCCGCACCCGCCTCTCCACCTGGCTCCTGGCGGCGGGCCTCCTCGCGGCCCTGGCGGCGGACTGGCTGCTGCTGCCGTGACCGGGGTGACGGCGCGGAGGTGCGGCTTGCGGTGGCTTCGGTCCCCCGGGGGCGGGTTGGTCACCGGGCCGCCCCGAGACGCAGGTCGGGCCGTCACCGAAAGCGGTGGCGCAGACCGCGGCGATCAGGTGCCGCCGTGGAGATCGTCGCCCTCGCCGTCGCGATCGAGCGCTGCTCGGATCCGGCCGAGCCACTCCGTGCCCAGCCGGAGCCCGTTCGGGAGTTGGTCGTCCCGATCCCAGCGCCACGTGGTGACCACCGCCAACACGAGGATCCGGCACGCGCGCAGCAGGTCCTGATCGGCACCCGGATAGTGCGCGCCGACCTCTTCGGGTGCGTGGGCGAGGTCGAATTCGACGGGCCCACGGCAGCACGTCTCAAGGTCTATGAACAGCAGCCCGTTCTTCGTGGCGAGCACGTTGCCCGGGTGCGGTTCGCCGTGCAGCAGCTGATCGGCGCCGCCGTGCTCGCCGATCACTCGGCGCAGCCTTCGTAGCGTGACGCCGAGCAACTCCCGGTCCGCGTCGGCGAGCGCCGGGGTACGGTCGCGGTCCGCCACGAGTCGCTGAGCCCGCTCGACCCGATCCGTGAAGTGCGGCGTCGGGATGTCGAGCCCGCGCATGCCGGCATGGAGCCGTTCGAGCGCATGGGCGTAGTCGGCCGGCGGGACCTCGTGAGGTGTCGCGGGTTCGTAGTAGGTCCACAGCGTGACCGCGAAGCCGTCCCGCTCGTGGACGCGTGGCTCCACGCGAGGTTCGAGAGCGGCCACGGGGCACCCGGATTCGGTGAGCCGCTGAGCCAGCTCGATCTCGAACGCTGCCGCTTGATGCGCCACAGGTGCCACCCGGGCCAGGACGTCACAAGGCAGCAGACGCAGCGTGAGTCTGTTCGAGTCCTGGAGAACGACCGCGTCGTCGACTGTCAGACCACATGATGAGGCGATCGACATGGCCGCTGCCACCGCACGTGGGACCTCTGCCGTGTGCATCGTCGCCTGGCTCCTTCTCTCGTGAGCGCTGCCATCACTCTCCCAGCGGTGCGATCCGGGCACCCTAGCAAGGTGTCGGCAGAGTCGCGGTGCCGGAACGCGTCCCGGGTCAGTGCAGCGCGTCCACCTCCGTGCCGTCCGCCGCCCGCCCGTGGAGTTCCGCGAGGGTGTTCTGCCGGGCGGGGAGCGCCAGGGTGCGGGACGTGGACGTGCCGGAGACTCCGCCCGTGGCGGTCAGGGTGCGCAGGTCCGGGGTGCCCGCGGCCAGGAGGTACCAGTGGCCCGCCCGGGACTTCCACAGGACGCCTGCCAGGACGCGGGGGTCGCGGGGGCCGCAGGCCGGGGAGTCCGCCGCTCTCGCCGCGAGTGCGGCGGGGGTCGAGGACGGGGCCTGGAAGTGGGCCAGTACGCGGCTGCCCGGGCCCCGCCAGGTCTCGGCGCGGGTGCAGAGCCAGGACGCCGTGCCGTTGGACTCGGGGAGGGGCTGGCGGGCGTACTCCCAGGAGTTCACGGACCGTACGCCGTGTCCCCGTACCGCGGGGAGCAGACAGGCCGTGCGGGCCCAGGCCGTCCGGTCCGCGGGGGTCGACGTGTCCTGGGGGGAGTGCGGCGGGCCCGAGGTCAGGCGCGCCGGGATGAGCTCGCCCAGGTCGGTGAGAATCCGGGCGGTCGGGGCGGCGGTGGCCACCTCCAGGGTGTCCCAGGAGCGGCAGGCCCCGGGAGTCGCCCCGGGGGCCGGCAGCGGGTCCGTCACGCCGTGCGCGTCCCGGTGCAGCGGGCGCGCCGGGGCGGTCGGGGCGAGCAGGTCGCGTACGGCCGTGCCGGTCACCCACGGCGCGGTCAGATAGCGGACGTTGCCGTCCGAGCGGCCGAGGACCAGCGCCCCCGACGCCGTCTCGTCCGCGCCGTCCGTGCGCGCGAAGTCCAGCGCCGCGAGACCGCCGGCATCGGTCTCCGCGTAGCGCACCACCCGCAGGCCGTCGTGGAAGAGCACCACCCGCACCCCGTCGACCTCCCCGGCGTAGAGCAGTTGCGGCGAACCCATCGGGGGCCCCGTCGGTGTCGCCGGGGTCGCCGAGAGGTGGACGGCGTCGCCCGGCCGGGCCCACACGGCGAGTGCCCGGCGCAGCAGGCCGGTGTCGTGGGCCAGCCGGCCGCGCGCGGGCCAGACCGAGAAGTCCGTACGGGGCGCGGTCCGCCACGCGGCCGGTGCGACGCGCCGTACCTGGGCCGGGTCGAGGGCCGACTCCGCCGCCGGGTTCCTGGCGTACGCGGGGGCCGCCGGGCCGTTCGGGCCCCAGCCGCCGCCGGGCAGCCCGAACAGCGCCCCGCAGACGAGCGCCGCGGTGGTGACGGCGAGGGCGGCCCTGCGGTACTGGCGGCGGCGCATCAGGTCGGTGGGCCTGGCCTGGAGCGAACAGGGGTCGAACTCGGTGGAGCGGAGGAGGGCGCCGGTGTCGGTGGCCGTCTGTGGATCTGGGGACGCCGGGCGCGGGGACGCCGCCGCTGTGGCCTCCGTCAGGGCGGTGTCGATGTCGTCCGCCCCGGCCGCGCCGAGCAGGTCCCGTACCTCCGGGTCCGTGAGACCTTCGAGCCCGCGCAGCACGAACACCGCCCGTGCCGGTCCCGAGAGGGCGGACAGCCGCTGGTCCAGGGCGAGTTCGTCGGCGCCGCCGGAGCGCGGGAAGAGCCGCAGCCCCCAGACGCGCGGGAGGAGCGGCGGAAGCTGGGCGCGGACGGGCCGGGCGAGGCGGAGCAACGGGCGCCCGGCGTCCAGTGCCTGGCGCAGCACCTCGCCCCGTACGTACGCGTAGCCGGCCTGCCGGGCCGCGAAGCCGTCGGTCTGTACCCGGCGCTGCCCCGGGATCACGGCCCCGCCCGGCGCCGGGCGTCCGCGCGGCAGCGACCGCTGCACCAGCGCGTGCGCGGTCAGCACGCGCCGGTTGCGGCCGAGGGAGGGCGGCAGCACGAGATAGGCGAGGCGGACCAGGTGGGGGTAGTGCTGTACGAGCGCCGCCTCGGCCTGGTTCAGCCCGACGGGGGCGGCCGTCGGGGGGACCGGGGGCGCGGGGGCGAGTGCGGCTTTGTCTGGGGGCACGTTCACCAGAACGATCGATGGGTCCGATGGTCACCCGCCCGCCCCGGCCGTGGAGTTCACGGTTCCCCCACACGACCCTCCGATCACAGGGGACCATGGACGTATGCGTAAGGATCGATTTCCCGTGCTATTCGCCGCCCCCGCTCTCGCCCTCTCCGTGGCGCTGACTGCGGGTTGCGGCGCGAACGACGAAAAGGCCCCCGAGGAGCCGAAGACGGTCACCGGGAGCCTGGAGGAGATCGCCTCGAAGGCGAAGTGCGACCCGGACATACAGCACCCCAACGAGGAGCTGCGGCAGGCCAATTGCAAGACGGAGGATGGGAAGTACGTGCTGGTCACGTTCGCGACCGACCGCGGACTGCGCGAGTGGCTCAACGAGGCCAAGCCGTACGGCGGTTCGTATCTCGTCGGCAGGAAGTGGGTCGCGGTCGGCGAGGCGAAGGTGACGGAAGCGCTGCGCGGCCGGCTCGGCGGGACCGTGGAGACCGGCTCGTCGCACCACTCTGGGGGAAGTGATGACAGTGGGGGGAACGAGGGTCACTCGGGTCACGACATGAGCTGACCGCGCAGCGCGGGTCTGGGAATGGGGGGCGGTGGTACGGGGAGGGTGGGTCCCTCCCCGTACCACCGGATCACCGGTGGCTCACGTGCTGACACGCGGCACGTGCGGCATGTGCTGTACGCGCAGCAACAGCAGCGCGTACAGCACCTGCTCGTGTGTCTACTTGCACTTCTGACCGGTGTTGATGCAGTCGACCATGGTGTTCATCAGGTTCTCGTCGAAGACGTTGATGAAGTCGCCGTGGTCGGTGACGGGCTTGTGGAGCTGCTCCGGGAAGGAGTCCACCGCGAAGCCCGGGCCCGGCGGAACGTCGTAGACGATCCGCTGCTGGAGCTGCGGGATGGCCTTGAAGCCGTTGCCGCAGTTGCCGTTGCCGTCGGCGAACGCCACGTGGGTGCGGTGGTTGGCGCTGTCCGCGTTCACACCGTCCCAGCAGCTCTGGAACTTGAACGTACGCACGACCTGGCTGCCCTCGGGGCAGATCGGGTACTTGTCCTTGAGCTGACGGTCCTCGAACCCGGTGCAGCTCCACGAGGCGTTGGCGTTGGCCGTGCCGTTCACGAACGCCTTGGCGTCACCGGTGATGATGCGCATCAGGCGAGGCATCGCCGTGACCTTGGCCTTCGGGTTGCCCACAAAGGTGTTGGTCACCTGCGACGGCGTCTGGATGATGCCGACGTTGCCTTCCTTGCCACCGCCGTCGGAGTTGGCGTCGGCCTCGTCCTGGCCGTTCTGGAGCCGGAGCACCGGCCAGAAGTACGAGGACTTGTCACCCTGGTTCGCACACGAGGTCTCGGCCGCGGCCAGGCTCTCGTCGGTCGCGAAGGCGTCGTTGGCCTGGTTGCCGATGTAGTCGTGGAAGTGGTGGGCGCCGTTGGTCACACCCGGGGCGACGATGACATTGTCCGAGTTGAACAGGCCGGCCTCGTTGCGACCGCAGTCGGTGGAGAAGGTGCCCTTCGATCCGCCGCGGCCGTTACGGGCCTGCTGGACGTTGGGCTGAACGGTCGTGATGTCGACGAAGTCGGAGGCTTCGGGGCCGTTACCAGCCTGGCCGCCGCCCGCACCGCCATTCTGGCCGCCGTCCTGACCTTGGTCCTGACCGCCGTCCTGGCCCTGGTCCTGACCGCCATCCTGACCGCCGTTCTGGCCCTGGTCCTGGCCGCCGGCGCCGTTCTGGCCACCGTCCTGACCGTCGCCCTGGCCGCCGTTCTGACCGTCGCCCTGGCCACCGTCCTGACCGTTGTTCTGGCCACCGTTCTGGCCGTTCTGCCCGTTGCCCTGGCCGCCGCCGGCGTTGTCGTCGGCGCGCAGCGTGCAGTTGGAGAGCGCTTCCAGCCCCTGCGGCTTGGTGCCCACCCGGCCCATCGCGATGGAGATCCGGTCGAGCGCCGCGAACCGCTTGGCCTTCAGCGGACCGAGGATGGCGTTGTTGGCGTATCCCGAGTCCTGCTCTATCGCCCTCTTCTCGCTGGCGAACCGTGCGTAGGCCTCGGTGATCTGGGTGTCCATCTTGGCCAGTTCGCGGTCGACCTCGGCCCGGGCTGCCTCAGGCACCTCCGTCAGCTTGGTCGACGGGTCAGGGCAACTGATGGTCGACAACGTCTGGGCCACGTTCTGGTTCGCTTGCGAGGACTTGCCCTCGCCCGCCGATGCGTAGACATTGACCGCTGCCAGACCACCCCCGCCCAGGAGCAGGGCAGCCCCGGCGACGATCGCCCGGTTCGCCACTGTGGAGCGTTTTCTCGATGTGCGTGACATGGAACTCCTCAAGCTTCGTTGCCGATTACAGGAAAATCGCGGCAGGGGGAGAAGCGAAGCGCTCCGTTCCATACGGGCCTCAAACGCGAGGTGTTCAGAGGCCCGTGGAATTCATAGAAAGCTCCATCAACAAACCGGGCGGATGCCCGTCATTCGGACCTGCGGCCCCGGTTGCCGGGCCCGTGCTCCCGGTCGGCGCCGGACTCGCGGCCGCCCTCCAGATAGGCGAGGACCGCGAGTACCCGCCGGTTGTCGTCGTCCGACACGTGAAGGCTCAGCTTCGCGAAGATGTTCGATGTGTGCTTGGCCACCGCCCGTTCGGTGACGACGAGTTGGGCGGCGATCGCGGCGTTCGAACGCCCCTGCGCCACCAGCTCCATGACCTCGCGCTCGCGCGGCGTCAGCCCGCCGATCGGCTCGTCCTGGGCGCGCCGGGAGAGCAGCCGCGAGATCACCTGCGGATCCATCGCCGTACCGCCCGCGGCGACCCGCCGCACCGCGTCGATGAACTGCTCCGCGTCGAAGACCCGGTCCTTCAGCAGATAGCCGACCCCGCCGGCGCCGTCGGCCAGCAGCTCGCGCGCGTACAACTGCTCGACGTGCTGGGAGAGTACGAGGACGGGCAGCCCGGGGCGGGCCCGCCGCGCGGCCAGCGCGCACTGCAGGCCCTCGTCCGTGTGGGACGGCGGGAGCCGGACGTCGACAATGGCGACGTCCGGCTCCAACTCAGCCAGCGCGGTGGTCAGTTCGGGTCCGCTCTCGACGGCCGCCACGATCTCGAACCCGAACGCCTCCAGCATGCGGACAAGACCGTCCCGCAGCAGGAAGAGATCTTCGGCTAGGACAACACGCAAGGAAGCTCCATGGTCACCATGGTGGGACCGCCCGCGGGACTGCTGACGGCCAGGATGCCGTCGAATGTACCGAGCCGCCGCTCCAGACCGCTCAGCCCCGACCCCCGGCCGATCTCCGCGCCGCCGCGGCCGTTGTCGGTGATCGCGATCCGCAGCATGCCCCCGGAGTGCGAGATGTCGATCCAGATCCGGTCGGCGCCCGCGTGCTTGACCACATTGGTCAGCGCCTCGCTCACCGCGAAGTACGCGGCCGACTCGACCGGCGCGTCGGGGCGGCCCGGCAGCTCCACATCGACCTCCGGCTCCAGCGGCAGCGGCAGCCGCAGTGCCAACTCCCTTACGGCGTCCCCGAGTCCGCGCTCGGCCAGTACTGGCGGATGGATCCCCCGCACGAGGTCGCGCAGCTCGGTGAGCGCGTCCGCCGAGGACTGCCGCGCCTTGCTGATCAGCTCCTTCGCCTTGGCGGGATCCCTCTCGATGAGCGCCTCCACGGTGCCCAGGTCCATGCCCACGGCGACCAGCCTGGCCTGCGCGCCGTCGTGCAGATCGCGTTCGATACGGCGCAACTCGGCGGCCGAGTTGTCCACGGCGTCGTGCCGGGTCTCGGTGAGCCGCTCGATCCGCTCGGCCAGCGCCTGACCGGGGGCGGGGGCCAGCAGGGCCGCGGTCAGCCGGAAGTGCAGACGCAGCAGATCGGGGCAGTAGCGCAGACCGGCGCCGAACAGCACCAGGCCGACCGCCGCGGCGGCGAGAGCGGTCGACTGGCTGTCGACGGGGACGAACGTGTACCAGTACGCGTCGTCGACGAAGACCCGCCACAACCCCACGGCCAGCACGAACCCCTCCACCGGGTAGATCAGCAGCGCGGCCGTGAACAGCGCGGTGACGAAGCCGCCCGTCACGTCGACCACCAGCCACCGCAGGTCGCGCCAGGTCGCCGGGTCCTTGAGCATCAGCGTGCAGCGCTCCACCTGCCCGGTGATCCCGGTCCGCAGATCCGGCGGGAAGGGGCGGTACGGCACCGGGATCCGTACGTCGGACCAGGTGGCCGCCAGCAGCCGGCGCTGGTTGGCGTAGGCGCGGAGCGCGGTGAGCACGGCGGGCGTGGTGAGGACGCCGACCCCCGCGACGATGAGGACGATCGACACCACCGTCACCACGAAGAGGATGATCGACCCCGGGAGGCCGACCACGGCCAGCGCCAGTCCGCGTACGGCCGCGAGCAGCGCCTCGCGCGGCCTCCACCTGCCGGCCGGCCCGGCCTTGCCGCCCGGATCGCTGACTGTGACGCTGTTCATGACTGTCCCGCCCCCTTCGTGGCCGGACAGCCCTGACGGCGTCCGACGTTCCGGTCTCCCCGGTACGACCACCAGTCTCGCCGGAGAGGAGCGGGAGCGGGTAGCCGGTCCGCACCCGGCCCGGGGTGTACCCAGCACCACCTCCGCGGGAGCCGCGGCTTTTGGGCTCTGCCGCCTTCCGCTTCGGGATGGCACCATGTGCGGACCATGACAGAGACCGGATCGGCGCTCCGCGCCGTGCGCGCCGCCGCCTTCGCGGCCGTGTGCGTGACGCTGGCAGCGGTGGGACACGCGCTCACCTCCGGTGCGTCCGGTGTATCCGGTATGTCCGGCAGGTCCGTCGGGTCCGGTTCCGGCGCTGCCGGGCACGAGATCCCGCTGACGGCGCTGCTCGCGGCGTTCGCGGTGACCGCGTGCGCCGCCTGGCTCGCGGGCGGACGGCGCCGGGGCGCCCTGTCGATCGGCGCCGGACTGCTCACCGTCCAGGGCCTGTTGCACCTCTTCTTCGCCGGAGCGCTCTCGTACGGACTGGCCACCTCCCGGCACGCACCGCACGTCGGTACGGGTACGGGCGGGGGTTCCGCTTCCGGCATGGACGCGGGCGGGGGCGCGGGCAGGGGCATGACCATGGGAACGGCGACGGCGACAGCGGCGGAACCGGGTTCCGGTCCGGCCCCGGCGCTGGGCGAGCTGTTCGGCGCTTCCCCCGCCATGCTCGCCGCCCACGTCGTCGCGGCGGCCGTCTGCGCCCTCTGGCTCGCCCAGGGCGAGGCCGCGCTCTTCCGGCTCGTACACGCCGTCGGGGCCCTCGCCTTCACCCCGCTCCGGCTGCTGCTCACCTCCGCGGCGCTGCCCGCCGCGCCCCGGCTGATCCGGCCCCGGCCCGGCGCGTCCCGCGCGCACCGCTTCCGGGGTGTCGTCCTCGCGCACACGGTGTCGCGGCGCGGGCCGCCCGCGCGCCGAGCACCTCGCGCCACGGCCCCGGGAGCCGCCGCCACCGCTGTCTGACGCGGAGGGGACGGCCGGGGGCCTTCAGGCCCTTTCGCGGCCTTCCCCATGCCCGAATCCAACGCCTAGGACAGTCATGGCCATTGACGACCCCGCACAGCGGGCGGACCCGTCCGACAGAACCCCGGACACCACCGCGCCCGCGTCTCCCGATCCCGCTCCGGACACCACCGCGCCGATGGCGAACGCCGTGCCCATGTCCCTGTGGGGCGCCCTGCGCCCCCTCGTGCTGCGGCTCCACTTCTACGCGGGCCTGCTGATAGCCCCGCTCCTGCTGGTCGCCGCCACCACCGGCTTCCTCTACTCCCTCTCCTACCAGGCGGAGAAGGTCATCTACCGCCATGAGCTGCGGGTCCCGGTCGGCGACCGTACGGTCCCGCTCTCCGACCAGCTCGACGCCGCCCGTACCGCCCATCCGGAGGGCACCGTCACCTCCGTACGCCTCCCGTCCGAGGAGGGGGCGACCACCCGGGTCCTGATGTCCACGCCCGACAGCGAGGAGTTCACGTCCCTCGCCGTCTTCGTCGACCCGTACACGGCGGAGGTACGGGGCGCCCTGACCAGTTACGGCAGCTCGGGCGCCCTGCCGGTGCGCACCTGGCTCTCCGAGACGCACCGCCATCTCCAGCTCGGCGAACCGGGCCGCCTCTACAGCGAGCTGGCCGCGAGCTGGCTCTGGGTGGTGGCGCTCGGCGGACTGCTGCTCTGGACCGCCCGCAAGCGCGCCTCGAAACGCGCCCTGGTGGTGCCCGAGCGCGGCGCCACCGGCCGGCGCAGGACGCTCTCGCTGCACGGCTCGCTCGGCATGGTGGCCGTGACCGGGCTCGTGCTGCTCTCCGCGACCGGGCTGACGTGGTCGGCGTACGCGGGCGAGAACATCACCGCGATCAAGGACCAGCTCGGCTCGGCCACCCCCGCCGTCTCCGCGACGCTCGACAGCGGCACCGGCACCGGCGGTACGGGGGCGGACACGGGCGGCGGCCACGAGGGTCACGAGTCCATGGAGGACATGCCCGGCATGGAGGGCACGCACGGCAAGGGCGGTACCGACATCGGTGTCGACCTCGCCGTGGTCGCAGCCCGCCAGGCCGGTCTCGACGGGCCGATCGCGGTGACCCTGCCGACCACGGGCAAGGGCTATGTCGTCGCGCAGACGGACAACCAGTTCCCGGCCCGGCTCGACTCGGTCTCCGTCGACCCCGCCAACGGCATGATCATGGACGAACTGCGCTTCGCCGACCACCCGGTGCTCGCGCAGCTCACCCGCGTCGGGATCGACGCGCACATGGGTCTCTTCCTCGGCCTCCCCAACCAGCTTCTGCTGGCGGCCCTCGCCCTCGCCCTGATCCTGCTCATCGTCTGGGGCTACCGCATGTGGTGGCTGCGCCGGCCCACCAAGGAGCGGCGGCTGAGCGCGGGCCGGCCCATGCCGCGCGGCGCCTGGCGGAAGGTACCGCTGCGCCTGCTGCTGCCGCTCGGCGCGGCCACCGCGCTGATCGGCTGGTTCCTGCCGCTGCTCGGCATCAGCCTGCTGGTGTTCCTGGCCCTGGACGGCGCACTGGGCCTGCGCGCCCGCGCGCGGGCGGCCCGTACCTGACCCGTACGTGGATCAGTACAGGGAGGAGCCCCGCAGTTCCGGTGATCGCCGGACCTGCGGGGCTCTCCCGCTCCTCCGCGGATCAGGGGATGTACTTGTAGCCGACGCGCCGCACGGTCTGGATCGAACGGCGGTGGTCCGCGCCCAGCTTGCGGCGCAGCCGCGCCACATGGACGTCGACGGTCCGCCCGTCGCCGACGTGTCCGTACCCCCAGACCGTGGTCACCAACTGGTCGCGGCTGTGCACCCGGTGGGGGTGCGCCACGAGATGGGCGAGCAGCTCGAATTCGAGATACGTGAGGTCGAGCGGCCGGCCGTCCACGACGGCGGTCCGCCGCACACTGTCGACCAGCACGGGACCGCCACCCACCGCGGCGGCGGCCGGGACGGCGGCCGGAGTGGGGCCGAGCGCGGGGGCGGGGGCGACGGCTCCGGCCGGGTGCTGGTCGGCCGGTACGAGCACGAGGTAGCCGATCATCGGCGGCTGTCCCGGCAGCGAGGGCAGGGTGTGCTGGGGCGCGGGCAGCCAGGTCGCGCCCGGCGGCAGGAAGTCCACCACCTGACCGGCGGGGGCGCCCACCAGGGCGCCGGGCGTCTCGTCGTCGTCGACGGCCCGGAGCCGGTGACGGCCGGGCGAGGAGAAGGAACCGGGAAGGGAGGAAAGGGAGTTCGCCATGAGAGGTCAGCTCTTTCGCGCGGAGGACTCGTCGGATCGTCGAGTCGACGGGACGGACGGGACGTACGTCTGCGCGGCGGCCGAAGGCCAGAAGAATGGCTTTAGAGGGCCGGCGCGTTCCTCACGCGGCGACACACCCGGTCGAAGTCGTGATGCTGCCGGGACGGCCAGAACGGCTCCAGGTCGAAGCGACCCCTCGCGGTGTACTGGAAGCTGGCCATGACCCCATTGAAGCAGATATCGGGGGAGCGCATCAGCCTGCGGACCCCGATCCTGACGACGGGACGACGAAGGGGGGCGGGTGCCCGTACGGCACCCGCCCCCCCTCGCGCGACGAGTCGGGATCAGACCTGGCCGGCCTTCTCCAGCGCGGTGCAGCAGGTGTCCACGATCAGCCGCGTGACCACGTACGGGTCGACGTTGGCGTTGGGGCGGCGGTCCTCGATGTAGCCCTTGCCGTCCTTCTCGACCTGCCACGGGATACGGACCGAGGCGCCGCGGTCCGAGACGCCGTAGCTGTACTCGTTCCACGGGGCGGTCTCGTGCAGACCGGTCAGCCGGTCGTCGATGCCCGCGCCGTAGTTCTTCACGTGGTCCAGCGGCTTCGAGCCCTCGCCCAGCGACTCGCACGCGGTGATGATCGCCTCGTACCCCTCGCGCATCGCCTTGGTCGAGAAGTTCGTGTGCGCGCCCGCGCCGTTCCAGTCGCCCTTCACCGGCTTCGGGTCGAGCGTCGCGGAGACGCCGAAGTCCTCGGCCGTGCGGTAGAGCAGCCAGCGCGCCACCCAGAGCTGGTCAGAGACCTCCAGCGGCGACAGCGGGCCGACCTGGAACTCCCACTGGCCCGGCATGACCTCGGCGTTGATGCCGGAGAGGCCGAGACCCGCCTTGAGGCAGTTGTCCAGGTGCGCCTCGACGACGTCACGGCCGAAGATCTCGTCCGAGCCGACGCCGCAGTAGTAGCCGCCCTGCGCGGCCGGGAAGCCGCCCTCGGGGAAGCCGAGCGGACGGGCGCCCTTGAAGAACGTGTACTCCTGCTCGATGCCGAAGATCGACTCCTGGGCCGCGAACTTCTCGGCGACCTCCGTCAGCGCCGCACGCGTGTTGGACTCGTGCGGCGTCATGTCGATGTTCAGGACCTCGCACAGGACGAGGATGTCGTCCCCGCCGCGGATCGGGTCGGGACAGGAGAAGACCGGCTTCAGCACACGGTCGGAGGCGTGACCCTCGGCCTGGTTGGTGCTCGACCCGTCGAAGCCCCAGATGGGCAGTTCGGCGCCGTCGCTGAGGATCTTCGTCTTCGAGCGCAGCTTCGCGGTCGGCTCGGTACCGTCGATCCAGATGTACTCAGCCTTGAACGTCACGGGGCCTCATCCTTTGCGGGTGCAGCAGGTTTGACCCGTAAGCCTCGCAATGTGCGGTTTCCCCGCCGTTGCCCTTCCGTGAACCACGTGTTACCCGGGTTTATTCTGTGGCGTTCCGGGACGAGGCCGCCCCGTCCGCCGCGGCTGCCGTACCGCCGACCGCGTGCGCCGTGAGCAGCGAACCGAACCCGGCCGCACGGATCCGCCGCAGCAACTCGACGTCCGTCGTCCCGAGCGCCTCGGCCGTACGCCCCGGATGCCAGTCGTGCGCCGCCAGCCGGCTCAGCAGATGGCCGCGCCTGATCTGCGCATCGGAGAGCCGGAACGTCTTGAGGTACGCCGTACGCCCCTTGTGGTCGCTGATCAGCTCCCCGATGTGCTGCTCGGGCTCCGCGCCGTACCCGCGCCGGAACGGCGGCAGGAAGCGCCGCAGTTCGAAGCCGTCCATCCGGTACACCCGCTCGAAGGAGTACGAGGTGGTGAGCAGGGCGCGCGCGAGTACCGTGTCGTGCGCCTCGCTCCACGCCCGCTCCTGCGCGCGCGCCGCCGCCCGCAGATCCGCGAGCGTGTTCAGATGCCGGCCGTCGGGGATGCGCGCCTCGAACTCCGGGACCGGGGCGCCGTACAGCGCGTGCTGGTGGATGAGTTCGCCGTACATGTCCTGCAACAGCGTCGGATGCAGGGCGCGGTAGTCGTCGGGATGCGGTACGACGAACGCCGCCGCGAGCGAGTCCGCCGCGTACACCATCACCCCGCACTGGCCGGGATGGATCTCGAAGACCCGCAGCGCGTCGGCGAGCCCGCGCACGCTCATGCCGAGGTACGCCGCCTCGGCACGAGGAGAGAGACCGCGCCGTATCGCCTGCTGGGACCATTCGTCCCAGGCCGTGGAAGGCCCCCCGAAGTGCAGCGCGAGATAGCCGTCCAGCGCGAGATGGAGCGGCAGGAAGCGGCAGCGCGCGACCGGTCCGCCTCCCCGGGCGGTTCGCGCGCGCTTCACCATCCGGTGATGCGGACGGAGGCGTACGGTCCGGGGGCGCTCGTCCCCGAGCTGGCTGCCGTACGCGGCGTGCTGCCCGCCGTCGCCGGACCAGTCCGCCACGAAGCCGTGCGGGATGTACGAGGCGTAACGGGCCCCGGACCCCAGCTCCACCTCGGAGACGTGGCCGTACGCGGACTCGCCGAGACCGGTGTAGATCTCACGGTGCAGCCGTAGCCCGGGCACCGGTGCCTCGCGCACCAGCGGGACGAGGCGGATGCCGCCCCAGACCTGGGCGGGGCGGGCGGTCAGCCCGGTGAGATCGAGCCCGGTCATGACGCGGACTCCGTACCAGCCCCGGCCCCTGGACCCGCACCGGTCCCTGGACCTTTGCCCGCACCCGGGAAATGACAGGTCCCGTCGTCCGCCAGGAAGTTCCGCACCCGCCGGTCCAGATACGCCCGCAGCTCCGCCGCCCCCGTACGCCCCTCCGCGAACTGCGCGATCTCCACCAGCGCCGGCAGATCCTCCGCGTCCCGTATCCCGGCCGTCGGCACGCTGGGCGCCAGCCGTCGTACGTCGAAACCGTCCGCGTCGTATACGGGGTTGAGGTGGACCACACTCGTACGCCTCTCCCGGTCGAGCCGCGTACGCCACACCCGCAGGACTTCGCCCGCCAGCCCCGGCGGGGCGTTGTCCCAGCCGTCCGAGACGATCACGAGGCGGTCCGGGCCATGGTCGAGCGCGTCGAGGATCCGGGTGCCGAGCGGCGTCGGCCCGTACGGACGGACGAGCAGCGGATCGTCGCGCCCCGAGGTCCACAGCGAGGCGTACGCCCCCGGCGCGGCCAGCGCTTCCAGCAGATAGTGACAGGCCAGCGCGGTGCCCAGGGGGCGGCGGCGCTTCTCGCCCGAACCGTAGGAGGAGTAGCTGTCGTCCAGTACGGCCGCCACCCGCCCCCAGGCACCAGCGTACGGGCCCGCCACGCGCCGGGCGCCCGTCCGCAGCGCACGCGTCAGCTCCGCCCGGCGCCGTACCCGCTCGTCCGGGGCCAGCGACAGGACGTACAGCGCGAGCCGGGTCAGCGGCATGACGCCCAGATCCGTTCCGCCGACGGCGCCCGGGGCGGTGGCACGCCGGGTCTGGGTACGCAGCCGCTCCAGCCGGGTCATCCGGGGCGCCATCCGCTCCAGGAACCCTTCGCTGGCGATACCGTGCCGGGCGGCGAACCCCTCGGCGACGGTGAGCGGCAGCTCGTACAGCGCGCCCTGCTCGTAGTGCGCCCGGCGGTAGGTGTCGAGGAGACGGTGCTCGTAACGCGTGCGGCGGCCGGGCGCGAAGAGGAAATCGCCGATCTCGCCGTCCGCCGCGCGCCCCGAGCCCGTCCCTGGAGCGGAGGGAGCGGAGGGCGTGGAGGGAGCGGAGAGGCGCATATGGAAGTGGCGCGCGGCGGACTTGAGCCCGCTGCGGTACTTCACGGCGTCGTGCGCCGGGTCGGGGCGTGCCGCGAGCCAGTCGCGGAAGATCGCGCGGGTACGGCGGTTGCCGACCCCGGCGGCGCGCAGCGCGCGGAACAGCCGGTAGACGCGCTGCGGCGGCAGCACTGCGAGCCGGCGCGCGATCAGCCTGCCCTCCACGCGCTTCTCGGCGGGGGTCGTGTCGTGCGGGGTCCGCAGGAGGTGTTCGATGATCAGGGCCGCGTTGTGGTCGTTGATGTCGAGGGCGAGCGTGGCGGCGTAGACGGGGCGGTAGTTGACGCGTACGTACTCGTGCAGAAAGCCCAGCGAGAGCCGCTGCTCGTGCGCGTCGGAGCGGAACTCGCGCTGCCCGGTCGCCGTCACGGCCGCGTTCACGAAGAGCAGGACGTCTTCGGCCGCGACCAGATCGGCGAGGTTCTCCGCCACGGTGTCGCCCCTTCCTCACGCGGTCGCCGGCCGGGGCATGGGGGCGCGAACAGCGAAATCACTGCTTTACAGGCACGTCCCGGAAGTCGCACCGGAGGCCCGCGGCCGGCCCGGGCAACGTAACACCCACGGCGGCCCGCCCGGCCACCGTTTTTCTTCCCTCGGTCCGGCTGCACGCGTCACACTGGCCCGCATGGACAAGCCACGTATCGGACTCCTCGGCACCGGCCCGTGGGCGGAGCGCACCCATGCCCCCGCGCTGGCCGCCCACGCCGGGGTCGCATTCAGCGGCGTCTGGGGGCGGCGCCCCGAGGCCGCCGCCGCGCTCGCCGCGGCCCATGGCACCACCGCCCACTCCGGCGAGGTCGGCCTCGACGCGCTCTTCGCCGAGAGCGACGCCGTCGCCTTCGCCCTGCCGCCGGACGTCCAGGCGCCGCTGGCGGCCCGCGCGGCGGCGGCCGGATGCCACCTCCTGCTGGACAAGCCGGTCGCGACGACCGTACGGGGCGCCCGCGAGGTCGCGGACGCGGTGGCGACCGCCGGGGTGGCGTCGGTCGTCTTCTGCACGCTACGGTTCGCGCCCGGTACCGCCGACTGGGTGGACGAACAGGCGGCGAAGGGCGGCTGGTTCACGGCCCACGCGCAGTGGCTCGGCGCGCTCTACGCGCCGGGGGAGACGAGCGCGTACGCCGAGTCGCCGTGGCGCCGCGAGAAGGGCGGGCTGTGGGACGTCGGCCCGCACGCGCTGTCCGCGCTGCTGCCGCCGCTGGGCGACGTGGCATCGGTGACGGCCGTACGGACGGAGCCGGACCTCACCCATCTCGTACTGCGCCACGTGTCCGGGGCGGCCAGCACCGTGACGCTCAGCCTGAGCGCACCGAAGGCGGGCGCGGGCACGGGGGTGGAGCTGCGCGGTGAGCACGGCGTCGCGGTGCTCCCGGAGAGCTGGGGCAACCCGGTGGACTCCTTCGGGGCGGCGATCGACGCGCTGCTGGAATCGGCCCGCACGGGAGCGCCGCACGCGTGCGACGTACGGTTCGGGCTCCGGCTGACGGAGATCCTCGCGGAGGCGGAAGCGCAGGCAGAGGCGTAGGGCGGGGCGTAGGCGGGGGAGTGGGGCGGGGGCGGGGCTCGCGCGGGCGGCTCGCTCAGCGGGACAGGGCGTCCCGTACCGCCTCGTCCGTGCGCGCGACCACGGCCGTACCGTCGTCCGCCGTGATGATCGGGCGCTGGATCAGCTTCGGGTGCGCGGCGAGCGCCGCGATCCAGCGCTCCCGCGAACCGGCGTCCCGCGCCCACTCCTTGACGCCCAGCTCCTTCGCCTCGGCCTCCTGGGTCCGGGTGATGTCCCACGGTTCGAGCCCGAGACGGCCGAGCACCGCCCGGATCTCGTCCTCGGACGGCACGTCCTCCAGATACCGGCGGACGGTGTACGAGGCGCCCTCCTCGTCGAGCAGGGTCAGTGCGCCGCGGCACTTGGAACAGGCGGGATTGATCCAGATCTCCATGGTTCCGAGCCTACCTCCGAGCGTGCCTCCGAGACTTCCTCCCACTCCCGTCAAACCCGGTCTGGCCAGGGGCGATTGTCAGTGGTGGGCAGTAAAATGGAGGGAGTTCGTGAGGGTCCCACCACCACGCCGGGAGGCTGACGATGGCTGTTGCCACCATCACGGAGAAGTCCGTCCAAACCGCGCCGACTCCACCCGCCCTCAAGCGCAAGCGGCTCCCCGCGGGCCGACCGCGGGAGTGGTACGAGAGCCACAACCGCCGCCTCAAGGCCATGCGCCTCGCCATCGCCCTGCTCGACTCGGGCGTGTACCAGTCGGCGAGCGCCCCCAACCGCCGGATACGGAGCACGGCGGCCCGGATCGGGATCCACCCGCCGTCCAACACCACCTGCCGCATGGTGCGCGAGCTGATCGGCTGACGGAGGGGCCTGCCCGCCGCGTCGCCCTGTCCCTCGCCGTCCCTCGCCGTCCCTCCGTCCTTTCCGGAGGGGCGGCGAAGGCGGGTCGACCCCCTCACTCCCCGAAGCGCCGCCGCCAGCGGACCTCGCCGTCGTGCCACTCATCGGTCGGGCTGAGCCCCACCGCCGCCGCGACCGCGCCCGACGCCCGGTGCTCGGGATGGATATGGGCGATCACCGTCCCCACCCCCTGCTCCTCCAGCCACCGGACCAGCCCCCGCGCCGCCTCCGTGGCGAACCCCCGCCCCTGCCGCGGCGTCCCCACCACCCAGGAGATCTCGGCGACCATCTCGTCCCGAAGGGTGCGGTGCGGGGTGACGGTGGCCTGGACCGTACCGAACAGCTCGCCCGGCCCCGCCCGTTCCGTCAGCACCCAGTTGCACCAGGAGAAGGCAGGATCGGGCGAGCCCGCGACCATCCTCGTGTACCGCCCGCGCAGCTCCTCCTCCGTCGACGGCCTGCCGCCGATGAACGTGTGCAGCGCGGGATCGGCGAGCACGCCCGCCATCTCCACCGCGTGCTCGACCCGCAGCGGCAGCAGGGTCAGCCGCTCCGTCTCGATCACCGCGGTCCGTACGGTCGTCACGACGGTTCCTGCCGCATGCCGTCCCCGTACGGCTCGCCTGTAACGGGAGGCCGGATCCACGGCCGGGTCACGACGGTGTGCAGCCGCCCGTGCCTGATCGCGAACTCCGGCAGCGAGATCCCGAACTCCTCGGAGAGCGCGTCGAGCGCCTCGTACTCGTCATCAGGATCCAGCCCCGCGCCCTCACCCCCCGAGCCGCGCCCGTCCCCCTCCTCGTACTCGTACTCGTACTCGGGGAACAACTCCTCCGGGTCGAGGGAGTCCGGGAGCTCCCCCCATTGCTCGATCTCCTCGCCGCGCACCGTGAACCCGTACACGCGCTCCCCGTCCTCGGCGTACGAGAGGTGGAACGCGCCCGGCGCCGCCGCGAGTTGGCCGCCGCGCTCGCACCACACCGTGACCGACTCGCCGCCCTTCGACGCCGATTCGCCCAGCCCGGTCAGCCGGTCCGGCAGGAACGGGTCGGTGAGATCGACGCGGCTCTCGTAGGCGAAGCTCCAGCCGTCCCCGCACCTGCCGATCCGGGCGACGGACCGCCGCTCCCCGCTCCCCGGGCCGAACCGTGCTTCCGCCACCTCGGCCTCGCCGGCCGGCGCCAGCAGCGGCCCCTGGCCGATCCGGCCGGCCAGCTCCTCCGGCGGGACGCCCCGTACGAAGACGAAGCGGTACGCGCCGTCCCGCTCGGCGTCCGGGGACGGCTCCTCCGCGAGCCAGGCGAGCCCGTCGTCCCACGACGTCCCCTCGTCCTCGGCCCCGGCCCCCGCATCCGCCCCGTGACCGGTCCCGGCCGCCTCCGGATCCCGCCCCTCCGCACCCCGGGGCGTCTCCAGCAGATACCGGCCGCGCTCCGGAGTGATCACCGGCCCGAGCAGGGGATCGGCGAGCAGTCCGACCGGGGCGATGTGCTCGTCCCCGTACGGCTCCCAGTCGGCCACGGCGGCGGCGAGGGTGTGCCAGGCCGCGTCGGTGTCCCCCCAGCGTGCCTGCTCCCGCGCCGCTTCCACCGCGTCACCGAAGGGCCCGGAGGCCTCCTGCCGGAACGTACGTCCCACGGACTCCAGCCCGTCCAGCGGATCGTCCAGCGGCCCCACCACACGGTCCCGTGTCCGCCCGCCGCTCAGCAGCGCCCCCATCTGGACGCGCAGGTCCCGCGCACGCGGCCGGCCGCACTCCTCCGCGTCCGTGAACACCTTCGACAAGCCCTCGACGGCCTCGCCGCGCAGACAGGCCAGCCGCGCCTCCTCGACCTCCGCGTCCAGCTCGCGCGTCGTGTCGTTCTCGAACCCCGGCGTGTTCCGGTTCCGGTGGTGGAAGCTCCGGAACAGGGCCTGCATGAGCTCCATGAAGGACTCGTAACGCTCCTCCGGGGCGTCGCCCGGCCGGCCCCGGTGGAGGTACGCGGCCCACTCCCCGTCGGCGTTCACCTCCCCCGGGTCGAGCAGGACCTCCGGCCCGTCCGACTCCACGGAGAGCCGCAGCGCCCTGCCCCACACCTCGGCACCGGCCTCCTCGGCCTCCTGAAGGCCGTGCGGATGTGGATCCCCGTACCAGCGCGACCCCTCCGTCGTCCCCAGCAGATGGACGCCCGTCCCCGCGGGCCGCCATCCGTCCGTGACGGCCAGGAACGACCGGTAGGTCGGCGGCAGCACCACATCCGGCCCGAGCCGCTCCTCCAGCGCGCCGATCCGCCCCGGATCGGCGCCCGCGAACCCGAGCCACCGCTCGTGGAGCGCATCCGCGGCCCCGCCCAGGCCCGGAACGGACTGGGTGGACTCCCGCGCCCGCGCACCGGGGGAGCCGGCCCAGTCCGCACTCCACCGCTCAAGGAAGGGACGCCAGTTGTAGGTCTTCATGTCGTTCATCGTGCCAGTGCCCACTGACAATCCCCCGCGCCCGTCCACAGCCGCGGATCCGCTCGGCTGGCCGAGCCGCGCCCCCTCCCGTTAACCTGGTCGGAAGTACGAAACGGCGGTGGGGCCCGCCGTACCCGAACCGCGGTGCGACCACCGCCAACGGTCCCTACTTGCGAGAGAGCGCGCCCCGACGCGGGCGCCCGGCGAGTAGGAGAGAGTGCCCCCGTGATGACCGAGCCCACAGACCCGGATGTCGAGACGGGCCTGACGCCGCCCGCGCGGCGGAGCCGAAAGTGGCCCACATCGCCGGTGACACCGGCGGTGGCCGTCGTGGCGCTGGGCGGCGCGATCGGAGCATCGGCCCGCTACGGCGCCGCCCTCCTCTGGCCCACCGCCCCCGGAGCGTTCCCGTGGACGACCCTCACCGTGAACGTGTTCGGGTGCGCGGTGATCGGCGTCCTCATGGTGGTGATCACCGACCTCCGGGCGGCGCACCCCCTCGTACGGCCCTTCTTCGGCACAGGCGTCCTCGGCGGGTTCACCACGTTCTCGACGTACGCGGTGGACATCCAGCGCCTGGTGGCGGACGGCCGGGCGGGCACCGGTGCGGCCTATCTGGGACTGACCCTGTTCGCCGCGCTCGCGGCGGTGTGGAGTGCGGTGTGGGCGACCCGCCGCGTACTGGCGTGGAGGCAGGCATGACCAGACCGACCGGTACGGCGCTCCGCCTGACCGTCTTCCTCGGCGAGAGCGACCTGTGGCACCACAGGCCCGTCTACACGGAGATCGTCCACCGCGCCCACCGGGCGGGACTCGCGGGCGCCGGCGTCTTCCACGGAGTGGAGGGTTTCGGCGCCTCCTCGATGATCCACACCCAGCGGCTGCTCTCCCTCAGCGAGGACCTGCCCGTGGCGGTCGTGATCGTCGACACCGAGGAACGGATCAGGGCCTTCCTGCCCCAACTCGACGAACTGGCCTGCGGCCTGGTGACCCTGGACCGCTGCGAGGTCGTCCGCCACACGGGCCCGGAGACCACCAGGTGAACTGGCTCCTGGTCGTCCTGGGCGCAGCGGTCGGAGCCCCCCTGCGCTATCTGACCGACCGTTCGATCCAGCGGCGGCACGACTCGCTCTTCCCCTGGGGCACCTTCACCGTCAACGTGACGGGCTGCCTCGTCCTCGGCGTGGTGACGGGCGCGCTCACCGCGGGCGCGGCCAACTCCTCCGTACAACTCCTCCTCGGCACAGGCTTCTGCGGCGCGCTCACGACCTACTCCACCTTCAGCTACGAAACCCTCCGCCTCACCGAGGACGGCGCCCACTTCTACGCCGCGGCCAACATCCTCGCGAGCGTGGCGGCAGGCCTGGGCGCGGTCTACCTGGGCCTCACGCTCGCAAAGGCACTCTGGTCCTAGCTGACCCACGTGCGCTAAAGGCCTCGCCAGACGTTGTCGAAGGCGGCGCCCTCGATGGAGCGCCGCTGCCGTACGGCCTCCAGCTCCATCACCGCGTCGTTGACGGCGGCGAGCACGGCCACGACCGAGTCGTCGGCGATCTCCGGCGAGTCCTCGCCCTGCGGCTCCCCGATCCCCAGCGCCCCGGCGAGCGAGACGAGCACCGGCTCACCCGCCGCCCAGCGCTGCGCCGCGTCACGCCGCGCGGGCGAATCGGCCAGGGCCGCCTGCCCGGTACGGACGGGAAGCCAGCGGTGACGCCGACGGGTGAGCTGCCCTTCCGCCTCCAGAGTGGAAAGGTACACATCGGACAACCCCTCGCCCCGGCGCCACAGCCAGTCCTCGACCGACTCGTACGGATCCTCCCGTACGAGCACCGACGCGGCCTCGTCCAACAGCCGATCGGGCAGCGTCCCCCGAGCGCCCGGCACGATGCGATCGTCCTCCAGCGTGAGGGCCTGGGCACCGAGGAGGTCGATCACCTCGGCCCCGGCGAGCACGAGCGACAGGTCACCCCGCTCCACGGGGCGGCCGGATGCCCCGTCCATGGAAACGATCAGCAGGTCACGCGGTGTGGTCATGAGCGGCTCCGTGTCCGAGGCACTGTGGCGATCCTGGCCGACTCCAGTGTCCCCCGAGAAGCCCCGGCAGACACGAAACAGCCCCTCCGAACGGCGGTTTCGCCTGTTCGGAGGGGCTGCCGGGAGCTCTTCGGGCGCCTTCGGCTTAGATGTCGAAGTACAGCTCGAAGGAAGCCCTGGCCTGCGGTGATTAGCTCTGGCTGCTGGGCCCGGTGCACATCAGGTGCACACCCTGTGGGGTTCAGTGTCCGGAGCGGGAAAGGCGTCGGGTTAGGCCGGCGATGATGGTGGTGGCCAGGAGCCAACCGGCTATCGCACTTGTCCAGGCAACCCATGCGGTGTTGCCGGAGGGCGCGAACGCCTTCTCCTGGCCGAGGTCCAGGATGGGCAAGATGAGGTCGAGGGCGAATGCGACCGGTTGGAAGGCCGGACCGTTGGCGCGGATGGGGTGTGGTGGTACTGCTGCGAAGACGATGGCGACGAATGTCGTGAGGGCGAAGAGCCATACGAGCGCGCGCCCTGGGCGGTAGCCGTAACCGACGGTCAGGTCTTCGAAGTACCCCCAGAGCCGGGCAGGCAGCTGTGCGGAGCTGCGTCGCCTTCGGTGGCGTGCCAGCTGCACGGTTCGGGCATCGTCGTCATGGCCGAGTTGTCGGTAGTAGGCGGCCAGGCGCTCGTACGCGTGAGGACTGTACTCATTGTTGCAATCGAGCCATGCCAGACGTTGAGTAGCCGGCAACAGGGGGCGAAGATCTTGATAGGTCAGCCCGTCCAGCTCGATCCGTGGTGGCCACGCGGTGGGGGAATCGTCGATACGCCCGATGGTTGCAGCGCGAAGATCGAACACGGGGGGCCGCGTGTTGGTCGACACCATGTCCAGGACGCCCACGGTTGCGCGCTGCAGATCGATCGTCGACGCTTCGGCGAATGTGGAGTCGGCCAAGCGCAGCGTGCCCTTGATTTCGGCACGTGGCAGGGTGATGCCGCCAGCGATGGACGCTCCGTCGTCCAAAATGAGGTTCGCTTCAACGCGCATTCCTGGGGCCCGGAGTGCGTGATCACCATGAGATGTGAGGGTGCAGCCGGAGAGTTCAATCGATTCGCCGACGGTGGCAGCGAAGAGATTGACTCCGCCATATGCTGACATGCCGTTGCCGTAGATGCCTCCATCAACTCTTACCGAGGGGGCACTGACAGCCCAGCCAGTGTGGTTGCGTACTGCAGCTCTGTTGAACCACCATTGACCGCCGATCGTCGCCCCGAACAGAGAGATTCCTCCCCCGTCAACGGACAGTTCCGCACAGCGAAGGTCCTGCGCGACGCGGAGGCCGTCACAGCGAAGGGCTGGATGGCCCGTGCTGTTCAGGCAGCCTTTGGTCACCTCAAGTGTGAAAGCCTGCGCGCCCCAGAGGTTTATCCCGCCCGTGGCCCTGATGGCCAGTGCATACAGCCCGCCACCGACGCGCAACTGGGGTGCGTTTAAGGCGTATCGGGAATCCTCGCTGACCAACTCGGCGCGGTTGAGCCACATGCTGCCAGCAATTTCAGAGCTGAACAGAGATATAGCTCCGCTAACCGTCTTGGAAAGCGTCAGATCGCCCTCTACTTTAAGCCTGTCGGCACTCAAGCCCGGAAGGCATGACCCAGTAAAGTCAACAGCGGGGAGTGAGGCGTCGCTTAGATCGACGGCATTGTCGAAACGGCAGTCGATGAAGGCCACAGGAATTTCGACCTTCGCATGCGACAGCTGAAGGTTTCCCGTGACGGTGGCGCCGACCAGGTGCAGTCGTGGAATTGCGCCAGGTTGTGGGGCTGGCGGTTGCAGCAGGAGTCGGGTGATGGCTTCTGCTGTTACTTGCCGATGCCGCCCGGTTGTGGTCTCAGACGTAGGAGCGGAGAGTTCCAAAGGGAGGCCCGCGCGTACCGCGTGCCATAATTGTTGAGCGTTCGGTGGCCACTCAGCCGGAGGTGTGGACATAGCTCATTCCATCACCAATTTCTCGCCCCGATGGTGGGTTGTGCGAGTTCCCGTACCTCTCAATTGGCGTACTCACAGAACGTCGCGCTCGGCCGCAGCCCTCTGCGCGGCCCGCCCGGCGTCGGCGAGATCTCTGTGGTTGGCAGGTCCGCGTAAGCCACTGCAGGCTCTTGACTCCGAGCGAACCCGCGAGGGCCGCCACCCCGTACGGGGTGGCGGCCCTCGCGGGTTCTGACGTCATGTCAGGGATTTGGTCCGGCGGCGTGCACTCGATGCACAAGAGGGCGGAAAGCAAGCGGTCGCCGTGAGAACTGGTGAGAAATCGGACTGACCCATCCGACCGTCCGAGGTGGCGCTTTGTAGGGCTTGACCAGTGGACTATCGCGCGTACGTACGAGCGATAAGTGGACGTCAGTGGCTGAATACGGCGTCCCTAACCGTCGCAAGGAGTAGTAGAGCGCCGTGCGCCGACCAGATCCAGCCGCTGTTCCCCATCTGCCGGTCGCCGGCGCAGCTCCTCTGTAACACTCCACCTGACGGAGCCAGGCACCGAATCGGGGGTAGGACAGTGGCACAACCGCGAAAGGGGTACTACCGGGCGGCGCACTACGTGCGGCCGACGAACGTATCCAGCAAGGTCAAGATGCCGGCGCTCTGGGTGGTTGCGGTCGGCGTTCTCTTGGTGATCGCTGCTTGGAACACTCTCTTCGGCGACGGCGGCGACAAGACGACGCCGGAGCCTCAGCGCACGGCTCAGTCAGCCACGGAATCGCCGTCCCGTTAGTTTTCGGAAGGCTTGTCCCCAAGGGAACGTGGTGCGGGTGTTCTGGCTCCGGCCATGTGGCTCCTCGGATTCAGATCCTCTTGCAACCGGGGGAGTAGATCGAAGCCGTTCCCAGCACAACTGCCAGTCATTCAGCTGCTCGTCAGGCACTCCGCAGGCGGCCAGATAGACGCCCGTTGTCCGCCATTTCCCGGGTAAATCCTTGCGGTTGAGGAGGTTGCCGACTGTTCCGGGAGCGATCTGCCCGCCGGAGCGGTGGCTGATCGCCGCATGCGTGAGGGCGCTGGCGATGCGCACCTGCCCCAGTGCGGTGAAGAACCCTTCGACGGTGCGGATGGCTGCAGGGTCTGGCCACGTTCGTTGGCCGACATGCACGTCACTAGGGCTGCTGGACACAGGAGGTCGGCTGAAGGCGGGATTCCAGCCCAGCGCGAGCCGGCCGTTGCTGTTGCGCTCCCGTCTCTGAGGAACGGGGCGCCCCTTTGCCGAAAGTGACTTCCGCAGCTCGCGAAAGACAGAGTCGAGCTCCAGCCGCTCGGGGCCTCCTGAGATACCGGCGGTGAGGATGGCGAGCAGCTCGCCGGTAAAAGCGGTGTGGGGTTCTCCGGGTGGGGCGAGCGCCTGACGGTTCTCCGAGGCTGCGGCCAGCAAGTAGCTCCCTTCGACATCGGCTTGGGCAGCCAACTCCGACGGCCCCATTGTTCCCAGAGCAAGTCCGCCGTAGCAGCAGTCGAGAATGACAACAGTTCGTTCCGCTCGCCCCTCCAGCAGAGCGCCACGGAGCCATCCGTACGGAATCCCTGTTTCGACCCTTTGCTGTTTGGATTGAGGCAGCCCTAGATAGAGCTCGCCTTCTGGCGTGACCAGACCATGCCCTGCGTAGTACACGAGCAGCGTGTCCCTGGCTGCGGCGCTGGCGTCGCGCAGGGAGTCCATGGCCACTGTCGTGCTGGGCGGGTTGGAAAGCACGATGCAGTCGTCTCTGCCAAGACTCCACGATGTGGACCCCGTGAGCACCTCTGCCATGGAGTTGAGGTTGTTGGAGACGGCCGGTAGATCTTCGAGGAAGTCGTACCTGCTCGTTCCGATCAACACCGCCCTCGAAGCGCCGGGATCTGGGAACACGCTCAACCTGCCGAGCCCTCCCCGCCGTTTCGCCGGCTCTCTTGGAGTAGCCGTGTGATTCGTTCGATCTCCTCGTCACTGCAGTCGGTCAAGGCGTCAACGAGATCCTCGTGGCGGACCGTCACGCGCGAGGCTCGTGGGCGTGTCTGCTTCCAAGCGGCAAGCGTGAGAGCAAAGTTCGCAGCGCTCCATCCGTTCTCCGTGACCAACTGCAGGATGTCGGAGACTGCCCCCATCTCGCCCTCGCGCGGCGGTTGCTCGCACATTTCGACGCTGGCAGTACGCCGGATGTCGGGGTCTCGGCGGAGCCAAGTGAGCAAAGAACGGAGTTCGTCGTCTGCTGGCTCGACACAAACCTCAACGCGCATGTGATCCCCCTACTGTCGCGTTCCGGACGGTGACGGTCTCAACCATGGTCGGGCACGGTCGGACGCGGAGGGGATGTCTTCGCTCAACCTCTCTGCGGAGAAGCGGGACGAGGCGCAGAAGGGTCTATGCGGCGGCTCGATATCGTCGGCCGATCGCCTTGCGGGCCTTCTCAACCGCTCCCGTTACGCGGTGGACGTACCGGCGGAGAGTAAATGCAGGGTCCTCGTGACCGAGGAGGTCGGCCAGGGTGTAGACGTCCACGCCTTCGTTGATCGCCTCGGAGGCGAAGAGGTGTCGCAGGGTGTGCGTCATCTTGTCGCGGCACTCTCCCCACTTGCGGCCCTTGCCAACAGGCTTGTCGTTGAGGGCCTTTATCGCGCCGATCGCCTCCAGGCCACCCTTCCAGAGGTAGTTGAAGTAGTTCTTGTTCAGTGGCTTGTGCTCCCGTGTGGTGAACACCAGGTGCACCGTCACCGGCTCACCGTCCTTGGCCATCCACGGGAGGGTGACCTCTACTGGTGGGTGCTCGCGCATGTGCTCGGTGAGCAGTGCGGCCAGAGCATCGCCGACCGGCACGAAGCAGTCCTTGGGGTCGTACTCCGTGCCGCCCTTCGGTGGGGCAAAAACCAGAGTGCCGCGGTCGTGGGCGATCTGGCGGCGGATGTGGACGACTTTGTCCTTCTGCAGCCAGTTGACGTCCTCGGGGCTGAACCCGAAGATCTCGCCCTGCCGCATGCCCAGACCTCGGCCGCAGTCGACCGTGGCCTGGTAGCGCTCGGGCAGATGCGGCCGAAGAGCATCCGTCTGCTCCCACGACAGGGGTACGTCCTTCGCCGCCTTCTTCGACCGCCGGGGCTTCACCCGTTTCACCGACCCCGTGTCGCAAGGATTCTTGGCGATCAGGTTGTCGTCCACGGCCATGGCCAGGATCGACGAGAGGTGCGTGAAAACCAGGCCGACCGTCGTCTCGTCGAGCACTTGCAGTCGGCGCTTGATCCAGTTCTGTACCGTGGACGCCTTGATCTGCGCAGCTTTAGCGGGCCCAGCGGCTCGATGATGTGGTTGCGGACGCGGGATTCTTACTGGGCGTAGGTCCGAGGGTTGTCGAAGGTCTGGTTCTCCGGCCACTGCACGGCCACTGCCTTGAGCTGGGCCTCGCCCTTTCTCGGGTCGACGTATGTTCCGTCGTCGACGCCTCCCAGCATCTTGGTGAGGTACTGGCGGGCGTCATCGAACCGGTCGAAGCTCTCGCTCTGCTGCTTTCCTTCCGGATCACGCCACCGGGACAACCAGCGTTTTCCGCGCTCGTGCTCGCTGGAAGGCACCTTGCCGTGGGTCTTGCACTTCTTCTCACCGGGCTGGGGACGCTTCTTGTGCCAGCGGTCGTACGGCTCAGCCAAGAAGGGCCACCTGTATACGGCTGCCAGCCCGGCTGGCGAAGCGGGAGGTGCCGCCGTGTTCCGTCCGCTTGGGGTGTCGAGCGCCTGGGAATGCGGCGGGGGAGGGGGAGTCGGCGACCGGGGTTTCCGAGCCGCATCGGCAATGACCGCATTGGGTCTGGCTCCGGACGACGTTCTTCATCACGAGAAACAGGGAAGCGCAACGCTCCGTGAACTGCCGCTGAGCGGAGCGCCATGCCGACGGAGTGGCCGCGATATCGCCGGCCGGGCCGGCGCCTGATGATCCGATTTCGATTGGGTAAGCAACCATGACGGGTAGTTGTAACTCAAAATTGGTGAGCGTGGCAAGATTTGGTTCATAAACTCTACAGAACTGGCTGGGGGGTTCTGGTCGGCGAGGAATGGCGCCTCAGGGAATTGGAAAGTTCGCGGTATCTTCCCCTGCCATTATGGCGGCTTTGGGTGATTTGCCGCAGTCGGATGCTCCTGGCCTGCCGGTTTCCCGCGAAGGATCACTGGATCCCGAAGGGATGTTCCGGGAGAGGGGCGAACAGTTGGTTGAGCTTTTTGGTCAACCGGCGATTCGCCCTTACGGTTATGCTCTCTCCGGCCAGCCCGCCTTTCAGGTCGGTCGAAGAATTCGAGCGACGCATGTGAACAGAGCCAGACTTAGTTGCTCACGATCGTCGATCCGCAACCGATATGGAGTGCCCATGTCCAACAGATTCCCTCGCCCCGCCACAACCGTTGATCGCGGGCCGCTCGCCACGACCGATGAGATCGCCGTGTACCTCGGGGTGCCGGTCAAGACCCTCTATCAGTGGAAGTACCGGGGCATCGGCCCGAGGGTCCACAAGGTCGGCCGGCACCTGCGATACCGCTGGCGTGAGGTCGACGCCTGGCTCGATCAGCAGACCGGATATGACCTCACGGTCTGACTCCAAGGGAAACAACGCGGCTCTCGGTGAGGGGCCACGAAGTTTCCGGACAGGGAGCCAATAGGGTTGTCCTGAAGAGGAAGCGAGGAAAAGTGGCGCCACTCGGCAGTCGCCGGAGTTCCGTGAGGAAGCCATCCGAAACGCGGCACGGAACAGGAAGCTCTCGGCCGGTGCGATATTCCACTCCGATCGCAGAAGCAACTACATGTCGGCCGAGTTCGGGAAGACACTCGACCGGTTCGGGATCCGCAGATCTTCCGGCCGCACCGGGATCTGCTTCGACAACGCCATGGCCGAATCATTCTTCGGAGCCCTGAAGAACGAGCGCGTATCAAGGGTGACTTACCTGACCCGCGAGGTCGCCCGACGTGACGTCACCCGCTATATCGAATTCTGGTACAATCGCAAACGCCTCCACTCGGCGGTGGGCTACCGCCCGCCACGCGAAGTCCATTCCGAGTACGAGAAGTTGCGAATCGCCGCGTAAAATAGACGGTCAGGCAACTGTCCGGAAAACGCGAGGTCCCTTACCGTCAGCCGCCCCCCGACTCGCCTCCGCCGAGGAAATAACGAGCCTCCGGCCCTGTGAGACCTGCCAGGATGTCTCCGCGAAGGAAGCTGCCCAAATATAGCGACCGTCGTCGGAACGGCCAGGGCCTGAGTGCACTTCTGGTTGCATTTACCTCCGTGCGGCACCGTTCAGGCAACCCTTCTTCACCTTCCCTATCACAGGTCAGAATGCTCCTGTATGCCCCAGACTTTGGATGACCATTTGGAAAGCGTGTGGGGGCATCCTTATGAGTTGGGGCCCTACCGTTCAAGGCGGGCCTTCCGCGTGCGTGCTTTGCAGTTGGGTCTGAAGGAATGGCCTCTGGATAGCTGCCGCCGCACACAGCGACCGAACCAACCAACGAGGGCCGCTACCCCGGCAGTGGGGTAGCGGCCCTCGCAGTGTTTCTGACGGCACGTCAGGGAATCGGTCCGGCGGTGCACACTCGGTGCACAAGGCGGTGGAAAGCGAGCGGTCACTGTGAGAACTGGTGAGAAGTGTTCTCGCAGGTCACAGCTCGTTTTTGAGTCTTCCGCCCAAGTGGCCGGACCCTGCGGTTTAGATGTCGAAGTACAGCTCGAACTCGTGCGGGTGCGGACGGAGCTGGATCGGCGCGATTTCCTTCGTGCGCTTGTAGTCGATCCACGTCTCGATCAGGTCGGACGTGAAGACGCCGCCCGCCTGGAGGTACTCGTTGTCCGCCTCCAGCGCTTCCAGGACGGCCGGGAGGGAGGTCGGGACCTGGGGGACGCCCGCGTGCTCCTCGGGGGCGAGCTCGTAGAGGTCCTTGTCGATCGGCTCGGCCGGCTCGATCTTGTTCTTGACGCCGTCCAGGCCCGCGAGGAGGAGCGCGGAGAAGGCCAGGTACGGGTTGGAGGACGGGTCCGGGGCGCGGAACTCGACGCGCTTGGCCTTCGGGTTCGAGCCCGTGATCGGGATGCGCATCGCGGCGGAGCGGTTGCGCTGCGAGTAGACCAGGTTGACCGGGGCCTCGAAGCCGGGGACCAGGCGGTGGTACGAGTTCACCGTCGGGTTGGTGAAGGCCAGCAGCGACGGGGCGTGCTTGAGGATGCCGCCGATGTAGTAGCGGGCGGTGTCCGAGAGGCCCGCGTAACCCTGCTCGTCGTAGAAGAGCGGCGTGCCGCCCTGCCACAGCGACTGGTGGACGTGCATGCCGGAGCCGTTGTCACCGAAGATCGGCTTGGGCATGAAGGTCGCGGTCTTGCCGTTGCGCCAGGCGACGTTCTTCACGATGTACTTGAAGAGCATCAGGTCGTCGGCCGCGGCCAGCAGCGTGTTGAACTTGTAGTTGATCTCGGCCTGGCCGGCGGTGCCCACCTCGTGGTGCTGGCGCTCGACCTGGAGGCCGGACGCCTCCAGCTCCAGGGAGATCTCGGCACGCAGGTCGGCGAAGTGGTCGACCGGCGGGGCCGGGAAGTAGCCGCCCTTGTAGCGGACCTTGTAGCCGCGGTTGTCCTCGACCGCACCGGTGTTCCAGGCGCCGGCCTCGGAGTCGATGTGGTAGAAGCCCTCGTTGGCGGTGGTGTTGAAACGCACGCTGTCGAAGACGTAGAACTCGGCCTCGGGGCCGAAGTACGCGGTGTCCGCGATGCCGGTGGAGGCGAGGTAGGCCTCGGCCTTCTTGGCGATGTTGCGCGGGTCGCGGCTGTACTGCTCGCCCGTGATCGGGTCGTGGATGAAGAAGTTGATGTTCAGCGTCTTGTCACGGCGGAACGGGTCCAGCCGAGCGGTCGACAGGTCCGCGCGCAGCGCCATGTCGGACTCGTGGATGGCCTGGAAACCACGGATCGAGGATCCGTCGAACGCCAGCTCCTCGGTCGGGTCGAACGCCTTCGCCGGGATCGTGAAGTGCTGCATCACGCCAGGCAGGTCGCAGAAGCGGACGTCGACGAACTTGACGTCCTCGTCCGCGATGAACTTCTTGGCCTCGTCGGCGTTCTGGAACATCCAGCTCCTCCTCCTCCCGACCCGGGGAGGGGCGGGGGTTATCGGTCGTGCGGCCAGTGCGGTGGCACACGCTGGACCCGACCTTAGGTTTCCGGGATTTCTCCAGCATGACCCATTTGTTTCGTTGAAGTTAACCAGCCCGGGTGAGCGCCGGGCGTACGACGGCTCCGCACGAGTACCCCCACGCCTCTGGTGCCAACCCCGTCCCTCGCGCGCGGACACCGCCGCAGTACCGTGGACGGGTGGACAACAGGCAAGCAATCGGATCGTGGCTCTCGGGGCCCCGCGCGGCGGCCGAGAACATGGGCGTCGACTTCGGCTACCGGGGTGAGCGGCTCGGTCTGCCGGAGCACGGGCCCGGCTCCGTCGCCCCGCTCGGGCGGCGCTTCGGCGCGCTCTTCGTCGACTGGGGGCTCTGCATGCTGATCGCATACGGGCTCCTCGCCGACGGTGACTGGCAGGCGTCGGGGAACTGGGCGCTCGGCGTGCTCCTCGTGCTCAGCGTTCTCACCGTCGGCACGGTCGGTTTCACGCCGGGCAAGCGCCTTTTCGGCCTGCGCGTCATCGCGGTGAACGGCGGACGGATCGGCTTCGGCCGGGTCCTCGTCCGTACGGTGCTGCTCTGCCTGGCCGTCCCGGCGCTGATCTGGGACCGCGACGGACGCGGGCTCCACGACCAGCTCGGGCGCGCCGTGCAGGTTCGTGGCTGATTATCCGAAGACAGACGAAAACAGGCAGGAAGACAGACAGAGGGTGTGAAGAGGAAGAGAGGGCGGCTCGGAGAGATCTCCGAGCCGCCCTCTTGTGTCTCTGGTGTGTTCCGTCAGCGCATCTTTCCGCCGCGCGGCATCCGCATGCCCTTGGGCATCGGGCCCTTCGGCAGTGGCATGTTGCTCATCAGGTCGCCCATCGCCCGCAGCCGGTCGTTGGCCGCCGTCACCTGCGGGCCCGCCAGTACGCGGGGCAGCTTCAGCATGGTCGTACGGACCTTCTTCAGCGGCACCTGGCCCTCGCCGTCACCGACGATGATGTCGTGCACCGGCACGTCCACCACGATGCGCGCCATCTTCTTCTTCTCGGCCGCCAGCAGGCTCTTCACCCGGTTCGGGTTGCCCTCGCCCACCAGGACGATGCCCGCTTTGCCGACCGCCCGGTGGACGACGTCCTGGCTGCGGTTCATGGCCACGGCCGGGGTCGTGGTCCAGCCACGGCCGACGTTCTCCAGGACCGCCGCCGCCGCGCCCGGCTGGCCTTCCATCTGACCGAAGGCGGCCCGTTCGGCGCGCCGGCCGAAGACGATCGCCATCGCGAGGAACGCCAGGATGAATCCCAGGATCCCCAGATAGATGGGGTGGTTGATCAGGAAGCCGATCGCGAGGAAGACACCGAAGGTGACGATTCCCACACCACCGACGACAAGCCCGACCTTCGAGTCGGCCCGCCGGGTCATCTTGTAGGTGAGGGCGATCTGCTTCAGTCGCCCCTGGTTCGCAGCAGTGTCTGCGTTGTCCTTCCTCGCCATGCCCAGAAGTTTACGTGGCGTGGGAGGTGGCGTCCGACACCGCCTCCAGTACGTGCTCCGTCTCGACCCGGTCCTTGGCCCTGCGGCGGTCCTCCAGGACGGCCGTCCAGGCGTTGCGGCGCGCCGTGCGCTGGCCGCCGCTGAGGAGCAGGGACTCCACGGCGCGCAGCGCGGTGGACACGGAGGGCAGTGTGTACGGCAGGGCCACGGAGGTACGGGCGGGTGTGGCTGCCGTCATCGCCTCGGTGACGGTGGTGGGTCGTGCCGGCTCGACCTGCATGATGGCGGTCCCCTCAGGAGCGATGAAGGCAGACAGGCGACCGAACGCGTAAGCGAACGGGTGAGCGAAGAGTGAGACGGCTGTTCGCGGAGTGTGCGTCCAGCGTCACTCATTGGTGTTACCAGGGCGTGACCGACCGGTCAAACGCGGATGAAACCCTGGCGAGAGGGGAGAGCGCGGGACCGAACAGCCGAGCGGCCCGTACCCCACCTCCGACCTGCGAGGAGCGTACGGACCGCGGCGTGCCGGGCGCTACCGGCGAGTAGTCACTTGTGCGCCGATTCACACAGCCTGGGCGGCGGCGACCGCCGCGTCGCGCCGCTCGGTCGCCTGCTGGTACAGCCGGCCCGCGCGGTACGAGGAACGCACCAGCGGCCCCGACATCACACCGGAGTAGCCGATCGCGTCGGCCTCGTCCTTCAGCTCCACGAACTCCTGCGGCTTCACCCAGCGTTCGACCGGATGGTGACGCGGGGACGGCCGCAGGTACTGCGTGATCGTGATCAATTCGCAGCCCGCGTCATGGAGCTCCCGCAGCGCCTCGCTGACCTCTTCACGGGTCTCGCCCATGCCCAGGATCAGGTTGGACTTGGTGATCAGCCCCGCCTCGCGGGCCCGCGTGATCACTTCGAGGGAGCGCTCGTAACGGAAGCCGGGGCGGATCCGCTTGAAGATCCGCGGCACCGTCTCGACGTTGTGCGCGAGCACCTCGGGCCGGGACGAGAAGACCTCGGCGAGCTGCTCCGGCACGGCGTTGAAGTCCGGGATGAGCAGCTCGACCTTGGTGTGGCCCGTCTCGCGCTCACCGGTGAGGGTGTGGATCTGGCGTACGGTCTCGGCGTACAGCCAGGATCCGCCGTCCGCCAGGTCGTCGCGGGCGACGCCGGTGATCGTGGCGTAGTTGAGGTCCATCGTGACGACGGACTCGCCCACGCGGCGCGGCTCGTCGCGGTCCAGCGGCTCCGGCTTGCCCGTGTCGATCAGACAGAAGTCACACCGCCGCGTGCACTGCTCGCCACCGATGAGGAAGGTCGCCTCGCGGTCCTCCCAGCATTCGAAGATGTTCGGACAGCCGGCCTCCTGGCAGACCGTGTGCAGGCCCTCGCTCTTCACGAGCTTCTGCAACTGTTGGTACTCGGGGCCCATTTTCGCCCGGGTCTTGATCCACTCGGGCTTGCGCTCGATGGGGGTCTGGCTGTTCCGGACCTCCAGGCGCAGCATCTTGCGTCCGTCGGGTGCGACAGCGGACACGTCCGGCACCTCTCTCTGCTGGCGCGGCATTCGATTCTTCGGCGAACACCAGGTTACGCCCGTTATTTGCGTGGTCTTCACTCTGCGCAACCCCGGCGCGGAGGGGTGCATTCCCCCGTACGGCCGAGGCCCACGGGGGAGGTGTGTGTCAGGCGCTCGCTTTCAGCGCCCGGGCGGCCGGCGCGGTCTCCCGTACGGGCTCACGCGTGGTCTCCCGTACGGGCCCGTCCGTGGCCTCCCGTACGGGTTCGCGCTCGATCACCCGCGGCGCGGGCTCGGCCCGCTCCAGGATGTCCCGCAGGTGTTTCTCCACCACGGGGACGACCTCGGAGACCGTGATCCCGCGGCCCAGTTCGTACGAGAGCGACGTCACGCCCGCGTCCCGGATCCCGCACGGCACGATCCGGTCGAACCAGGTGTTGTCCGGGTTCACGTTGAACGAGAAGCCGTGCATGGTCACGCCCTTGGCGACCCGGATCCCGATCGCCGCGAGCTTGCGGTCCTCCCGGCGCTGGCCCGCGTTGGACGGGGCGTACTCGGGCCCGTTCAGCCGCGGGTCGAACTCCTCGTCCGCCAGCCGGGGATCGGCCCCGGGGGCGACTCCGGGGGCCGTCCCTGGCGCGAGGTCCAGCGAGAGCCCGCCGAGCGGGGAGCCGCCCAGCGGCGCGCGCTCCGCGACCGGGTCGCCGAGCACCCACACGCCGCTGCGCCCCTCGACCCGGCTCGTCTCCAGGCCGAAGTCGGCGGCGGTGCGGATCAGCGCGTCCTCAAGACGGCGTACGTGCGCGACGACGTCCACCGGACGCGGCAGCTTCAGGATCGGGTAGCCCACGAGCTGCCCCGGACCGTGCCAGGTGATCTTCCCGCCGCGGTCCACGTCGACGACGGGGGTGCCGTCGAGCGGGCGCTCGCTGTCCACCGTGCGCCGTCCGGCCGTGTAGACCGGCGGATGCTCCAGCAGCAGACAGGTGTCGGGGACCTCGTCCGCGAACCGGGCCGCGTGGACCCTGCGCTGCTCCTGCCACGCCTCCTCGTACTCGACGGCCTCCGCGCCGAACCCGAGATGGACGTACCGCAGCTCACTCACGGCAGAGCCTCCTTACCACCGGCCGAGAAACCTTCGTCCTGCACGCATAGCGCCTCTGCCACTGTACGGCGGCCCCCGGGAGGACGACCGAGCAGGTGTACGGGGCTCAGGGCGCCCGGCCGACGCCCCCTCCATCGCTCCGCCCCACGTCAGCAGCGCAAGCGATCCTCACACGATCGGATGAATGTGGGGCGAACGTGACAGTGAGACCGGTCACGGCTACTACATTCGCGCCGTTCCATAGGGCTGCTCCCCGGGCCCGGAAGGCAGGAGACCGCACAGCACATGTCGGAACGACCTCCGCAGCGCACCCCCAACCGCCAGCTCGCCGCCCTCATCGCGGAAGCCGGTTTCTCCCACGCGGGTCTCGCCCGCCGGGTGGATCAGCTCGGCCTTGAGCACGGCCTCGATCTGCGGTACGACAAGACGTCGGTGACCCGGTGGCTGCGCGGGCAGCAGCCGCGCGGCACCACGCCCGCACTCATCGCCGAGGTCTTCACCCGCCGGCTCGGACGCCGGCTCTCCGCGCAGGATCTGGGCCTGGACGCCTGTGCCCCGGTCTACGCGGGCCTCGAATTCGCCTCGACACCCGAGGAAGCCGTCGACATCGTCGGCGGACTGTGGCGCAAGGACTCCGGCAGCCACAACGAACTGCGCAAGATCGCGTTCACCCCGGCGGGTCTGGTCGTCCCCAGCCGCGACTGGCTGATCGGACGCGCGGACGAGCGGGTGGCCCACCCGGGGCTCGCCGCCGCGGCCCCCGGCGGCCCGGCCGGGAACGGCCCCGCCCCGTCCGCCGGCCCCGCCCAGTCCGCCGGGCTCACCGGGCCCGCCGCACCCGGCGGCTCCCTGCCCGGCCGCACCTCCGGCCTCGTCCCGCAACGCCCCGGCCGCGGGCCCGGATCCACCCGGGTGCCCGCCCAGGCCCAGCCCCCGGCGCACGCCCAGCTCCAGGGAAGATCCTCGGCCCCCGCCCCCGTCCCCGGCTCCGCCCTCGCTCCCGCACACGCCCCGCCCCCGCTCCACACCGCGCGGCTCTCCCCGCCCTCGCCGTCCTCTCCGCCCGCCGTTCCGCGCCCGCGCACCGAACGCGCCGTCGGCCAGCGCGTCACCGCCGGCGACATCGAGGCGCTGCGCTCCGTCGGCGATCTCTTCCGCGCCCTCGACCACGCCTACGGCGGCGGCCATGCCCGCCAGGCCCTCGTGCGCTACCTGGAGCACGAGGCCGAACCGATGCTGCGCGGCCAGTACGGCGAGTCCACCGGCCGCAGGCTCTTCGCCGCCGCGGCCGATCTGACCCGGCTGGCGGGCTGGACCTCGTACGACATCGCCGCGCACGGCCTCGCCCAGCGCTACTTCGTCCAGGCGCTGCGGCTCTCCCAGGCGGCCGGGGACCGTGTGTACGGCTCGTACGTCCTGATCACGATGAGCCGGCAGGCGGTCTACCTGGGCCACGGCCGCGAGGCCGTCCAGCTCGCGCGCGTCGCCCAGCAGGGCGTCGGCGCGTCCGCGCCCCCGGTGGTCCAGGCGCTGCTGCACTCCGCCGAGGCGCGCGGCCACGGTGTGCTCTCCGAGGCGCGGGCGTGTGCCGCCTCGCTCGTACGGGCCGAACGCGCCCTGGAGGCGGCGCGCCCCGGCGACGAGACACCGCGCTGGGCGCGCTTCTTCGACGAGGCGCAGTTCGCGGACGAACTGGCCCACTGCCACCGCGATCTCCAGCAGTACCGCCACTGCGTCCAGCACGCCGAGCGCTCGCTCCAACTGCGCGCCCCCGAGTACGCCCGCAGCCGCCTCTTCTGCCGGGTCGTGCTCGCCTGTGGCCGTCTGGGCCTGGGCGAGCTGGACCAGGCGTGCCTGCTCGGCGCGGAGGCCGCCCAGCAGGCCACGGAGATGCGGTCGGCGCGGGCGGTGGAGTACGTACGGGACTTCGAGCGGCGCCTGGAGCCGTACCGGGACGCCACGGCCGTACGGAACTACCGCGACCGGGTGGCCGCGATCGGCTGACCCGCCGCGGCCGGCCCGCGCGAGGTGGTGAGCCGGTCCCGTCCGGGGAAGGTCGACGCCCGGACGGGACCGGAGCTGGGTGCCCGCGTGTCCGCGGTCGGACCGGGCCTACGCCACCGCGGGCATCGGCGCCGTCCCGTACGCCGGGCGTACGCCCAGATCGCGCAGGATCGCGTGCGCCGCGCGGCGGCCCGAGAAGAGCGCGCCCTGCACGGTGTTGGTGTCGCGGTGGTCGCCGCACACGTACAGGCCCGACAGCACCCGGACCGGCCGGCGCAGGTCGTGCGGCGGGTCCATCGCGGGCACGGACTCCGGGTCGTGGTGGACGGCCAGCAGCTCCCAGTCGTCGGTCGGCGTCCCGTACAGACGCGCGAGGTGGGCCAGGACCGTACGGTCGAGTTCGGCGGCCGGGGGAGGGGTGCCGAGCACCGTCGACGAGATCAGCACGCGGCCCCGCGGCGCGCGCGACGGGTCCACCGTGCTCATCACGGCCGTGTGTGTGACGGGTCCTTCGCGGTCGGCGTCCAGCAGCAGCGCCGGTTCGGCCAGCGGGGGTTCGGGCGCCGTGTGGTGCAGCACCGTCACGGCGTGGAAGTCCGGCACCCGTAACCCAGGCAGCAGTTCGGCCGCCGCGCGGGCGCCCGTCGCCAGGACGAGCGACCGGCAGGCTATCTCGCCGTGCTCCTTGGTCGTCACGCAGTTGATCGACGTGTCCGTGACACGGACATCCGTACGGACGGTGCCCTCCGGCAGCGTCCGCGCCAGCAGTTCGGGCAGCGTGGCGGCGCCGCCCGCCGGAACGAAGAGCCGGCCCCGCGCGAACGCCCGCAGCGCGAGATCGGCGCACCGGCTCGACGTCCGCAGCTCCGGGTCGCAGAGCAGCGCGGTGAGCAGCGGCCGGATGAAGCCGTTGACCGTACGGGCGGGCAGCCCGCGCACCGCGAGCGCCTCCGCGGCGGTCCGTTCGGGGCGGGCCAGCAGCCGGGCCGTCGGCGTCGCCGCGAGACGGCCCAGAGCGGCGCTGAGCCGCGCCTGGTCGACCGCGCCGCCCAGCGGCGGGCGGGGGGCGCTCGCCAGGGCGCGCGCAACGGTCCGTGCGCTCCGTGCGCTCCCGACCGCACCGGTGCGGTAGTTCCTGCCGTCGCTGTGGACGAGCACGCCCGGCGAGAACATCCGGACGGCCGCGCCTTCGAGCCCCGGCGTACGGAGCAGATCGGGGTAGGCGGTGGTGAGCAGCCGTCCGCCACGGTCCAGACGGAAGCCGTCGACCTGGTCCGTGGTCATCCGGCCGCCGACGTGGGGAGCGGCCTCCAGGACGCTGACCGTGACACCCGCGCTGGTGAGATGGTGCGCGGCGGACAGGCCTGCCAGACCGGCTCCGATGATGACGACGTCTGCGTGGTGCGCGGTGCCGAGTGCGGTGCTGAGCACGTGCCCCTCCCCGAGGTCAGCGCGGCTGGGTGGGGGCCCGATGCCCGCATCAGGCCCCCGGAACGCCCTGGACGAGTGAGTCCTCCGAAGGGGCGTCGTCCCGTTCCCGGTCGAGCGTAGGGACGGATCGGCGCGGCGCGGACGCGCGCGGGCGGGGGCACCGATGCATGGGGGGTGCGTGCCGCCGCGCTGCGGGGCGGCGGAACGGAGCGGGACGCTCCCCGGCGGCCCGGCCGGTGCGGGGGCGCGACGCACCCGGGCGCGGGGGCCGCGCGACGCGCACCGGTACGGGAAGCCTCCCCGGCGCCTCCCCGGCGCCCCTCCGGCGCCCCTCCGGCGCCCCCCCGGCGCCTTCCCGGCGCCTCTCCGACGGCCGGGCACCGCCGCCGGGCCGCTCCCCGGCCGCTCCCCGTGCGCTCCCGGGCCGGGGGGACAGGGGACGGGGACGGTCCCGGGGCGTCCCGGCGGGGCAGCCGCCAAGCCGCGCGTACCGCCCCTACCCCTACCGCTGCCGCTGCCCCTACCGCTACCGCTACGCCGCCCGTACCGCCTCGTCGATCGTCGGGAACGCGAACGTGAAGCCCGATTCCAGCAGACGCGACGGAACCACCCGCTGGCTGCCCACGATGTCCTCCGCCAGGCCCCCCACCACCAGCCGCAGCGCCGCCGCCGGGACCGGGAACGGGGTCGGGCGGTGCAGGACGCGGCCCATCGCCGCCGTCACCTCGCGGTTGGTGACGGGCTCGGGGGCCGTCAGGTTGACCGGGCCCTCCAGGCCGTCCGTGTCGATGAGATGCCGCAGCGCCGCCACCTCGTCGTGCAGCGAGATGAAGCTCCAGTACTGGTCGCCCGAGCCGAGCCGGCCGCCCAGGCCCGCGCGGAAGAGCGGGAACAGCCGCCCCCACGCGCCGCCCTTGCGCGCGACCACCAGACCGGTACGGGGGAAGACCGTACGGATGCCCGCCTCCTCCGCGGGCAGCGCGGCCTCCTCCCACTCCACGCAGAGCGACGGGAGGAAGCCGTCCCCCGGAGGGGAGCTCTCGTCCACCTTCCGGTCCCCGGTGTAGCCGTAGAAGCCGACGGCCGAACCGGATACCAGCACCCGGGGCGGCGAGTCGAGGGAGGTCAGGGCCTCCGCGATGGTGGCCGTACCGAGGACCCGGCTGTCCCGGATCTCCCGCTTGTACGCGTCGCTCCAGCGGCGGTCACCGACGCCCGCGCCGGCCAGATGGACGACCGCGTCGCAGCCGTTCAGCTTCCCCGCGTCGATCGTCTGCCGTACGGGGTCCCACTCGATCTCGTCGGCCGTGCGCGCCGGGTGCCGGACCAGCCGCGTCACCTCGTGTCCGTCCGCGCGCAGGGAGCTGACAAGAGCCGTACCGATGAGCCCGGTGGAACCGGTGACCGCGATTTTCATGCACCCATCCTGCCTCCGGAACATCCCATGGCACAGTTGCGCCATGGTGGAACCCCGGATACGCCCCGCCGTACGCGCGGACGACGAGGCCCTCGGCGCGCTCGACCGGGCGACCTGGTCGCCGCTGCACGCCGTCACGCCCAGGCCCAGCCCGCCGTACGGACCGTTCTTCGACGCCCAGCACCGGCCGGAGGACTTCCTGGTGGCCGAGTTCGACGGCGGCGCGAGCCTCCGGGGCGGCGGGAGCCTCAACGTCGGCGGGACCGGCGATCCCGAGGACCCCGTCGCCGGGTACATCCGCGTCGCCCGCCCCACCCCGCTCGCCAGCAACGCGCACGTACGGCAGATCCAGGGCCTCGCGGTCCATCCCTGGGCGCGCCGCCGGGGCGTGGCGCGCGCCCTGCTGCGCGCGGGCGCGCTGCACGCGCGCAACCAGGGCGCGCGTCGGCTGACCCTGCGCGTCCTGGGACACAACACGGCGGCGCGGGCCCTGTACGAGGCCGAGGGGTACCGCGTCGAGGGGATCCTGCCGGGGGAGTTCCACCTGGACGGGACGTACGTCGACGACGTGCTGATGGCGCTCCCGCTGGAGTGACTGATGGCGCTCCTGATGGAGTGACCGACGGCGCTCCCGCTGGAGTGAGCCGCCGGGCACCACCGGCGACCGCCCCGGCTCACTCGCCTCCGAAGCGCTCCGTCAGCCGGGGGAACCGCTCCGCCAGCGCCGCCTCGTCCTCGAAGTCGAGCGGCGTGCCCTCCGGCTCCGCGCGCTGCGCCGCGATCCCCAGGGCGGGCGCCACCACCCCCGTGAGCTGTTCGTACGCCTCGTCCGCCGCGTACCCCAGTTCCTCGCCGTCCCCGTCGACGGTCTCGTCGAACTCGTCGAGCAGCTCGGCCAGGCTGTCCGGATCGTGCAGCGCGCCCTCGAAGATCTCCCGGCCCTGCCCGATGAGCCAGCAGCGGAAGTAGTCGAAGGCGTCGTCGCTCGCCCCGCCGAGCAGTACGGCCGCCGCGCCCCACAGATCCCAGTGGTACGCGCGGTTGTAGCGCGACTCGAAGTGCCGCGCGAAGTCCAGTACGGAGTCGGGATCGAGTTGCAGCAGCCGCTCGACCAGCAGATCCGCATGGTCGTCGGGGTCGCCCTCGGCGGCCTCGCGGGTGCTGTCGACGATCTCCCAGAACTCCGTCTCGTCCATCACGGGTCAAGCATCGTGCCTGAGGAGGGGCCGCGCACGCGGAGCCGCGAGTTACGGGGACTTCTGTGACCTGTGGGGGGTGCGCGGACCCCTCCCGGTACGGCCGTCCGTCCGCAATCCGTACAGGTTGTCCATCCGCTACCGGTACAGACCGTTCTTCCGCAATCCGTACAGGTCGCCCATCCCCTACCGGTACAGGTCGTCCATCCGCGCCGCCGCCTCCGCGAACCGGCTCCTCAGTGTCTCCGGCGCCAGGACCTCCGCGTCCGCGCCCAGCGTCAGCAGTTGGGCGTACGCGACCTCCTCGGACTCCACCGGCAGCGTGAGCGTGATCCGGTCCTCCTCGTCGGCCGGGGGCGCCGCCTCGATCGCCGCTCGCGCCGCCGCGCGGTCCGTCACGTACGGGAGTCTGCGGGCACCCTCCGGCGAGAGGCGCACCTCGATCTCCGTGCGCAGCAGGGAGCGCGCGAACTCCGCGGCGCGCTCCTCCCAGAACGCCGGCAGATCGAAGCACTCATCTCTGACGAAACGTTCCTGCATGGCCTCCACCGCCGTGAACCGGTCGATCCGGTAGACCCGGAATGTCCCCTCCGTACCGGCGCACACGTACCAGACGCCTGCCTTCAGTACGAGACCGTACGGGGCCAGCTCCCGCTCCACCTCCTGGTCCTCGCGCCGGTAGCGCGCCGCGACCAGCCGGTCGTCCCAGACCGCCTCCGCCACCACCGGCAGCAGCTCCGGTGTCTGCGGCTCGTGGTACCAGCCGGGCGCGTCGAGGTGGAAGCGCTGTGCCGCCGTGTCCTGCGCGTCCCGCAGCGACGGCAGCAGCGCCGCAGAGACCTTCAGCCGAGCGGCCGACGAGATGTCGTCCAGGCCCATCTCCCGCAACGCCCCCGGCACCCCCGAGAGGAACAGCGCCTCCGCCTCGCCGCGCGCCAGGCCGGTCAGCCGGGTGCGGTAGCCGCCGACCAGCCGGTAGCCGCCGGACCTGCCCCGGTTCGCGTACACCGGGATCCCGGCCTCGGAGAGGGCCTGGGCGTCCCGGGTGATCGTGCGCTCGGACACCTCCAGTTCGCGGGCCAGTTCGCCCGCGGTCATGGAGGGTCTGGACTGGAGGAGAAGGACCATCTTGATCAGGCGGGCAGCACGCATACGTCCATGATGCAGGGAGCCCCTGCCACTCGGTGACAGGGGCTCCCCGGCCTGCTACAGGGGCTGCGAAGGGTCCGGCCGTCAAAGACCGGCCGTCAGAGACCAGCCGTCAGAGACCGTAGCGCTCGCGCGCCTCCGCGATCCGCTCCGGCTTGACCTCGCCCCGGCGGGCGAGCTGAGCCAGCGCCGCGACCACGATCGACCGGGCGTCGACCCCGAAGTGACGGCGGGCCGCCTCCCGGGTGTCCGAGAGCCCGAAGCCGTCCGTGCCGAGGGAGCTGTAGTCCTGCTCGACCCACTGGCTGATCTGGTCCGGCACCTGCCGCATCCAGTCGCTGACCGCGAGGACCGGGCCCGGCGCGCCTTCGAGCGCGCGCGTCACGTACGGCACCTTCTCCTCGCCGCGCAGCAGGGCCTCGTCGGCCTCCATCGCGTCCCTGCGCAGCTCGGTCCAGGAGGTGGCGGACCAGACGTCGGCCGTCACGCCCCAGTCGGCGGCGAGCAGTTCCTGCGCCTCCAGGGCCCAGTGGATGGCCGTACCGGAGGCCAGGAGCTGTATCGCCGGGGCGTCGGCCGCCGCCGGGACGCCCTCCTTGAAGCGGTACAGGCCCTTGACGATGCCCTCCTCGACGCCTTCCGGCATCGCGGGCTGCGGCATCGGCTCGTTGTAGACCGTCAGGTAGTAGAAGACGTCCTGGTCCTCGCCGGGCACGGGCTCGCCGTACATCCGCCGCAGCCCCTCCTTGACGATCACCGCGATCTCGTAGGCGAACGCCGGGTCGTAGCTGAGGGAGGCCGGGTTGGTGGCCGCGATGAGGTGCGAGTGGCCGTCCGCGTGCTGGAGGCCCTCGCCGGTCAGGGTCGTCCGGCCCGCGGTGGCGCCGACGATGAAGCCCTTGCCCATCTGGTCGGCGAGCTGCCACATCTGGTCGCCCGTGCGCTGCCAGCCGAACATCGAGTAGAAGATGTAGAACGGGATCATCGTCTCGCCGTGCGTCGCGTACGACGTGGCGGCGGCGATGAAGTCCGCCATCGAACCGGCCTCGGTGATCCCCTCGTTGAGGATCTGGCCGTCCTTGGCTTCCTTGTAGTACATGATCTGGTCGCGGTCGACCGGGTCGTACGTCTGACCCAGCGGCGAGTAGATGCCGGCCGACGGGAACAGCGCCTCCATGCCGAAGGTGCGCGCCTCGTCGGGGACGATCGGGACCCAGCGCTTGCCGGTCTCCTTGTCCCGCATCAGGTCCTTCATCAGCCGGACGAACGCCATCGTCGTCGCCACGGACTGCTTGCCCGAGCCCTTGGCGACGGCCTGGAACGGCTTCTCCGTCGGCTGGGGCAGCGCGACCGAGTGCACCCGGCGGGCCGGGGCGGGGCCGCCCAGCGCGGCGCGCCGCTCCTGGAGGTAGCGCACCTCGGGGGAGTCCGCGCCGGGGTGGCCGTACGGGACGAGACTCTCGTCGAGTTTCGCGTCCGGGATGGGCAGGTCCAGCAGGTCGCGCATGGTGCGGAACTGCTCGCCCGAGAGCTTCTTCATCTGGTGGTTGGCGTTGCGCGACTCGAAGCCGGCGCCGAGCGTGTAGCCCTTCACCGTCTGCGCGAGGATCACGGTCGGCGCGCCCTCGTGGGACAGCGCCGCACGGTAGGCGGCGTACACCTTGCGGGCCTCGTGGCCACCGCGCGAGGTGAAGAAACACTCGGCGATCTTCGCGTCGGTCAGCAGCTTCGCCAGCTCGGCGAGGGCCGGCTCGGCGCCGAAGAAGTGCTCGCGGATGTACGCGACGTCCCGCGTGGCGTACGTCTGGAACTGGGCGTCCGGTACCTGGCGCAGCCGGCGTACCAGCGCGCCCGTGGTGTCCAGCGCGAACACCTCGTCCCAGGCGGAGCCCCACAGCGTCTTGACGACGTTCCAGCCTGCGCCGCGGAACTGTGCCTCCAGCTCCTGCACGACCCGGAAGTTGGCGCGGACCGGGCCGTCGAGGCGCTGGAGGTTGCAGTTGATGACGAAGGTCAGGTTGTCCAGACGCTCCCGTGCCGCGAGGGCGAGGGCCGCCGTCGACTCGGGCTCGTCCATCTCGCCGTCGCCGAGGAACGCCCAGACGTGCGAGGCGGACGTGTCCTTGATGGAGCGGTTGGTCAGGTAGCGGTTGAAGCGCGCCTGGTAGATCGCGGAGAGCGGGCCGAGGCCCATGGAGACGGTGGGGAACTCCCACAGCCACGGCAGCCGCCGCGGGTGCGGGTACGAGGGCAGGCCCTTGCCGCCGGACTCCTGGCGGAAGTGGTCCAGGTCCGTCTCGGTCAGCCGGCCGTCGAGGAAGGCGCGGGCGTAGATGCCGGGGGAGGCGTGGCCCTGGATGTAGAGCTGGTCGCCGGAGCCGTCCCCCTCCTTGCCGCGGAAGAAGTGGTTGAAGCCCGTCTCGTACAGCCAGGCCGCGGAGGCGAAGGTGGCGATGTGGCCGCCGACGCCGTAACGGGCGCCGCGGGTGACCATCGCCGCCGCGTTCCAGCGGTTCCAGGCGGTGATCCTGGACTCCATCTCCAGATCGCCGTCGAACTCGGGCTCGGCGGCGGTCGGGATGGTGTTCACATAATCGCTCTCCAGCAGCTCGGGCACCGGGACCCCGGCGGTTCCCGCGTGCTGGAGGGTGCGCCGCATGAGGTACGCGGCGCGGTGCGGGCCCGCGTGTTCGGTGACGGCGTCGAGGGAGGCCGCCCATTCGGCGGTCTCCTCGGTGTCACGGTCCGGGAGCTGGTCCAGCTCGCTCGGAAGCTTGCCTACGGGGTCGGGCATCATCGCCGCCTTCCGGACAGGAGGGGGGTGGAGAAGTGGTCATGTCTGGCAGGACAGGACGCTGGGCTGGGTGCAGCCCGTCGTCGACTGTAGAACGCTGATCGATGATCGATCAAAGGGTTGAACGGCAAAACTTCTCGATCTCAAGGAATTGGCATCCCGTGCCGTACGACAGGGCACGGAGTGACGGACGGTAATTCATGACAGATGGGGTGGAATCAGGCACGCGGTGCGCATCCGAGCACATGGTCCTTCACCAGTGAGCCGATGCCCGGGTCCCGTCTGCGGAACGCTTCGACCAGCTCCTGATGCTCTTCGGCGTACGACTTCTGCACCGTGCCGAGCCAGCGGATCGACAGCGCGGTGAACACCTCGATGCCGAGCCCCTCCCAGGTGTGCAGCAGCACTCCGTTACCGGCGGCCCGCACCAGCTCCCGGTGGAAGCCCACCGTGTGCCGTACCTGCGCGGTCCCGTCGGCCGTACGGTCCGCCGTGTACAGCGCCGCCACATGCGGCTCCAGCGCCGAGCAGTCCACGGCGAGCCGCTCGGCGGCCAGCTCTGCGGCGATCTGCTCCAGACCGGCCCGTACGGGATAGCTCTCCTCCAGGTCGGCCGCGGTCAGGTTCCGGACGCGTACGCCCTTGTTCGGCGCCGACTCGATCAGCCGCAGGGACTCCAGCTCGCGCAGCGCCTCCCGTACGGGCGTCTGGCTGACCTGGAGCTCCGTCGCGATCCGGCGCTCCACGATCCGCTCACCCGGCTTCCAGCGACCGCTGACGATCCCCTCCACGATGTGCTCGCGGATCTGTTCCCGCAGCGAGTGGACGACGGGCGGACTCATGAAGGGCTCCTCGGGCCGGAAGACGTCTAGACAATACGGCGCCCCCGCCCGGAGAACAGTCTCCGGACGGGGGCTGTGCCTGGTACGGCGTGTCTGGTACGGCCCGGGTCAGAGACCCAGCTCCACCTCGAACTCGCCCGCTTCGAGGATGGCCTTGACCGCCGTCAGGTAGCGGGCGGCGTCGGCGCCGTCCACCAGACGGTGGTCGTAGGAGAGCGCGACGTACGTCATGTCGCGCACCGCGATGGTCTCACCGAGGTCCGGGTGGTTGATGACCACCGGGCGCCTCACGGTGGCGCCGATGCCCAGGATGGCGACCTGGCTCGGCGGCACGATGATCGTGTCGAAGAGCGCACCGCGCGAGCCGGTGTTGCTGACGGTGAAGGTCGCGCCCGCCAGGTCGTCCGGGGTGATCTTGCTGGACCGGACGGCCGCCGCCAGCTCCGCGGTCTTCTTCGAGATGCCGGCGATGTTCAGGTCGCCCGCACCCTTGATGACCGGGGTCATCAGACCCTTCTCGGAGTCCACCGCGATACCGATGTTCTCCGAGTCGAAGTACGTGATCGTGCCCTCGTCCTCGTTGATCCGGGCGTTGATGACCGGGTGGGCCTTCAGCGCCTGGGCCGCCGCCTTGACGAAGAACGGCATCGGGGACAGCTTGACGCCCTCACGGGCGGCGAAGGAGTCCTTCGCCTGCGCGCGCAGCCGCATCAGCTTGGTGATGTCCACCTCGATCACGGAGGTGAGCTGGGCCTGCGAGTGCAGCGCCTTCATCAGGTTGTCGCCGATGACCTTGCGCATGCGGGGCATCTTGACGGTCTGACCGCGCAGCGGGGACGCCTCCAGCTTCGGCGCCTTGGATGCCGCGGGGGCGGCGGCCGGGGCCGGAGCGGCAGCGGCGGCCTTGGCGGCCTCCGCGGCGGCGATGACGTCCTGCTTACGGATCCGGCCGCCGACGCCGGTGCCCTTGACGGACGCCAGGTCGACCGCGTTCTCCGCGGCCAGCTTGCGGACCAGCGGCGTGACGTACGCGCCGTCGTCGCCCGCGGGAGCGGCCGGCGCGGCGGGCGCGGCCGGAGCCGGGGTGACGGGCGCCGGGGCGGCCGGAGCCGGAGCGGCGGCCTGGGCCGGCGCGGGAGCCGGTGCCGGGGCGGCGGGCGCGGGCGCCGGAGCCTTCGGGGCCTCCTGCACGGGGGCGGCCGGGGCCGGAGCGGCAGCCGGAGCCGGAGCAGCCGGGGCGGCGGGAGCGGCCGGAGCCGCGCCCGGGGCGCCGATGACGGCCAGCTTCGCGCCGACCTCGGCGGTCTCGTCCTCGCCGACCACGATCTCCAGCAGCACACCGGCGACCGGGGCGGGGATCTCGGTGTCGACCTTGTCCGTGGAGACCTCAAGGAGCGGCTCGTCCTCCGCGACCTCCTCGCCGACCTCCTTCAGCCAGCGGGTGACGGTGCCCTCGGTGACCGACTCGCCCAGCGCGGGCAGCGTGACATCGGTACCGGAGGCGCCACCGGCCGGGGCCGCGGCGGGAGCGGCCTCGGCCGCGGGGGCCGGAGCGGCCGGAGCCTCGGCAGCCGGAGCCGGGGCGGGCTCGGCGGCGGGCGCCGGGGTGGACTCGGCCACGGGGGCCGGTGCGGCCTCCGTCGGCTGGGCCGCCTCGTGGCCGCCCGTACCGTCGTCGATGATGGCCAGCTCGGCGCCGACCTCGACGGTCTCGTCCTCGGCGACCTTGATGGACGCCAGTACACCGGCGACGGGCGCCGGGATCTCGGTGTCGACCTTGTCGGTCGAGACCTCCAGCAGCGGCTCGTCGGCCTCGACGCGCTCGCCCTCGGCCTTCAGCCAGCGGGTGACAGTGCCCTCGGTGACGCTCTCGCCGAGCGCCGGCAGGGTTACAGAAACCGACATGGTTTCAGTTGCTCCTAACGAATGTACGGAAGTGGTCGTCGCGCCCGGACCTAGTGCCCCTCGCGGCAGTGTTCGCCCCGTCGCGCCGCCCAGCACGCACGCTCGCGGCGTTGGCCAAAAGTCCTGGTAGCTCCGCTACAAGGACTTCCGGCCGCCTTGCGATCGCACGCACCGGACGACGCTCCTTCGGGTCAAACATTGCCGGTCGCGGCACTGGCCATCAGTCGTGGGAGTGCAGCGGCTTGCCGGCCAGGGCCAGGTGGGCCTCGCCGAGCGCCTCGCTCTGGGTCGGGTGCGCGTGGATGAGCTGCGCGACCTCGGCCGGCAGAGCCTCCCAGTTGTAGATGAGCTGAGCCTCGCCGACCTGCTCGCCCATACGGTCGCCGACCATGTGGACACCGACCACGGCACCGTCCTTGACCTGGACGAGCTTGATCTCACCGGCGGTCTTGAGGATCTTGCTCTTCCCGTTGCCCGCGAGGCTGTACTTGAGGGCGACGACCTTGTCCGCGCCGTAGATCTCCTTGGCCTTGGCCTCGGTGATGCCGACGGAGGCGACCTCGGGGTGGCAGTACGTCACCCGGGGCACGCCGTCGTAGTCGATCGGGACGGTCTTCAGACCGGCCAGCCGCTCGGCGACGAGGATGCCCTCGGCGAAGCCCACGTGCGCGAGCTGGAGGGTCGGGACGAGGTCACCGACCGCCGAGATCGTCTCCACGTTCGTGCGCATGTACTCGTCGACGACGACATAGCCGCGGTCGACGGCGACGCCCTGCTCCTCGTACCCGAGGCCCTGCGAGACCGGGCCGCGGCCGATCGCGACCAGCAGCACCTCCGCCTCGAAGGTCTTGCCGTCGGCGAGCGTGACGCGGACGCCCGTCTCCGTGTACTCGGCCTTCTCGAAGAACGTACCGAGGTTGAACTTGATCCCGCGCTTGCGGAACGCGCGCTCCAGCAGCTTGGAGCTGTTCTCGTCCTCGACCGGGACCAGGTGCTTCAGACCCTCGACGACGGTGACGTCCGTACCGAAGGACTTCCACACCGAGGCGAACTCGACGCCGATGACGCCGCCGCCCAGGACGATCGCGGACTGCGGGACGCGGTTCAGCGTCAGCGCGTGGTCCGAGGAGATGATCCGGTCGCCGTCGATCTCCAGGCCCGGCAGCGACTTCGGTACGGAACCGGTCGCGAGCAGGATGTGGCGGCCCTGGACGCGCTGGCCGTTCACATCGACGCTGGTGGGGGACGAGAGCCGGCCCTCACCCTCGATGACGGTGACCTTACGGGAGGCCATCAGGCCGGTCAGGCCCTTGTACAGGCCCGCGATCACGTCGTCCTTGTACTTGTGGACCCCGTCGATGTCGATGCCCTCGAAGGTGGCCTTGACACCGAACTGCTCGCTCTCGCGCGCCTGGTCGGCGATCTCGCCGGCGTGCAGCAGGGCCTTCGTGGGGATGCAGCCGTTGTGCAGGCAGGTGCCGCCCAGCTTGCCCTTCTCGATCAGTGCGACGTCCAGACCAAGCTGCGCTCCGCGCAGCGCCGCGGCGTAACCGCCGCTACCGCCGCCGAGGATCACTAGGTCGAAAACGGTGCTGGCGTCGTTCGCCACGTCACGTCCTCCATGCATGTGCGCCGGGCGCGGTCTCACATTGACCGGGCGGCGGCTGGTCTTCGGCCGCTATGTCTTCGGCCCTGTGGTGGGGGCCCTGTCCTGCCGATTACCCATCTTTGCACGGTGCGCCGCCCGACGGGGTCGGGGGTCACGGTGCGGGCGGCACTCCCCGCCCGCACCGTGACCCCCGTACCCCACCGGTCCCCGGTCAGGCCAGGTCGCCCGAGGCGGTACGTTCCGCCAGCCGCACCAGGGTGCGCACCGAGGAGCCCGTGCCGCCCTTGGGGGTGTAGCCGTACGGGGCGCCCTCGTGGAACGCCGGGCCCGCGATGTCCAGGTGCGCCCAGGTGATGCCCTCGCCGACGAACTCCTTCAGGAAGAGACCCGCGACCAGCCCGCCGCCCATCCGCTCGCCCATGTTCGCCATGTCCGCGGTGGGGGAGTCCATGCCCTTGCGCAGGTCGCCGGGGAGCGGCATCGGCCAGGACGCCTCGCCCGCCTCCTCGGCGATCTCGTGCAGGGACGTACGGAAGGCGTCGTCGTTCGACATGATGCCGAAGGTGCGGTTGCCCAGCGCCAGCACCATCGCGCCGGTCAGGGTCGCCACGTCCACGATCGCGTCCGGGTTCTCCTCCGAGGCGCGGGTCAGCGCGTCCGCCAGCACGAGCCGGCCCTCGGCGTCGGTGTTGAGGACCTCGACGGTCTTGCCGCTGTACATGCGCAGCACGTCACCGGGGCGGATCGCGGTCCCCGACGGCATGTTCTCGGCCAGCGCCAGCCAGCCGGTGATGTTGACCGGCAGGCCCAGCCGCGCGGCGGCGACGACGGCGGCGAACACGGCGGCGGCGCCGCTCATGTCGCACTTCATCGTCTCGTTGTGCCCGGCGGGCTTCAGCGAGATGCCGCCCGAGTCGTACGTGATGCCCTTGCCGACGAGCGCGAGCGTCTTCTCCGCGCCGGGGTGCGTGTACGCGAGCTTCACCAGGCGCGGCGGGTTCGCCGAGCCCTGGCCGACGCCGAGGATGCCGCCGTAGCCGCCCTTGGCGAGGGCCTTCTCGTCCAGGACCTGGACCTTGATGCCGTGCTCCTTGCCCGCGGCGGTGACCACGGCGGCGAAGGACTCGGGCGTGAGGTCGTTCGGCGGGGTGTTCACCAGGTCACGGGCGCGGTTGACCTCCTCGGCCAGCGCGATCGCCCGCTCCGCCGCGGCCTTGTGGGCCTTGTCACGCGGCTTCGCGCCGGCCAGCGCGACCTCGCCGAGCGGCTGCTTGGGGCCTTCGCCCTTCTTCGCCTTCTTCTCGCCGCCCTGGTAGGCGGTGAAGGCGTACGCGCCGAGCAGCGCGCCCTCGGCGATCGCCTCGATGTCCTCGACCGCCTCGACGGGCAGCGCGAACGCGGCCTTCTTGACGCCGGAGAGGGCGCGCGCCGCGGAGCCGGCGGCCCGGCGCAGCGTCTCGGCGCCGTACGTCTCGTCCTTCTCCGGTACGGGGCCGAGGCCGACCGCGATGACGACCGGGGCCTTCAGACCACCCTGCGCGGGCAGCTTGGTCACCTCGCTCTCGCCGCCGGAGGCGCCGAGGGTCTCCAGGACGGCGGCGAGCTTTCCGTCGAACGCCTTGTCCACGTCCTCGGCGCCCGGAGCCGCCACCGGCCCCTTGGGGCCCTTCGCGACGCCGACGACGATCGCGTCGACGCGCAGGGTCGCCGCGCCGGCAGGCTTAAGAGTGAGAGCAGTCACGGTGGTGAAATCTCGCTTCCATTGAGTTCTCGACGGCCGGGGGGTTGCACCGGCCGTCACCGCCGCGTCGCCCGTCCCGGCCGCGCGCGGCGGGGACGAGCCTACGCTCAGTGATGGACGGCTCTCACGGCGGCGGCGGTTCACTCGTCTGTGGGGGTGTTCCCCACCTTTTGCTACGGCCTTTTGGCACGGCCCTGCCGCGACCTCGCGGCAGGGCGTCAGCCCAGCGTCAGTGTGACCAGGACCACCGTCGTGGCCGTCTCGGCGAGCGCGCCGAACACATCGCCGGTGACCCCGCCGAAGCGCCGTACGCAGTGCGCCAGCAGCAGCCCCGCCGCACCGAGCCCGGCCACCACCGCCAGCGCGTGGTGCACGGCGCCGGCCGCCCCGAAGAGCCCGCCCGCCGCCGCGCCCGCGCAGATGACCAGCGCCGCCGCGCACCAGGCGGCCGGCAGCGGCACCGTGCCCGCCACCGTGGCGCCCAGCCCCTCGGGACGGGCCGGGGGCACCCCCGTACGGCAGCCGAGGGTGAGCGCGAGCCGCGCGACGAGCCCGGCCAGTACGGCCGCCACCGCGCCCCGGGCCGGGCTCTCGCCGTACAGCTCCGCCACCGCCGCGACCTGCGCGAACAGGGCCAGCAGCAGAGTGATCACGCCGAACGGGCCGATGTCCGACCGCTTCATGATCCGTAGCGCGTCCTCGGCGGGCCTGGCGCTGCCCAGGCCGTCCGCCGTGTCCGCGAGCCCGTCCAGGTGCAGCCCCCGGGTGAGCACGGCGGGCACGGCGACGGCCGCCACACCGGCCAGCAGCGGCGAGGCGCCCGCGAAGAGCAGCAGCGCCCCGGCCGCCGCCGCGCAGCCGCCCACGGCCAGCCCGGCGGCCGGGGCGCTCAGCATCCCGGCGCGGGCGGCCGTACGGTCCCAGCGCGCCACGCGGACGGGGAACACGGTGAGGGTGCCGAACGCGAAGCGCAGGCCGTCGGCGAGCGAGGCGCGGTCGTTCGAGGAGCTCATCGCGGGAAGGGTAGCCGGGCGCCGGCGCCGTCCCCGGGGCAGGGCGGACGGAGCCGAAAGGTGTGAATGTAGCGAAAGGTACTAAGTTACGCGTACGGCGTATGTGGCGCGTACGGCGTATGTGGCGCGTACGGCGCGTGCGGCGCGTACGGCGCGTACGGCGCGTACGGCGCGTGCGGCGCGTACGGCGCGTGCGGCGCGGATTCGGGAGCAGAGGGCAGCAGAGGGCATGGGGCACTGGTTCCACCAGAACATCACCGAGCCGGGCAAGCTCCCCACCCTGCTCGCCCTTGCCTCCTTCGTCCTCACCTTCCTGCTGACGCGTACGGTCACCCGGCTCATCCGGGCCGGGAAGGGCCCCTTCCGGAACATCGCGGCGGGCGGGACGCACATCCACCATGTGGTCCCCGGTGTGGTGCTCACCGTGATCGGCGGCTTCGGCGCCGTCGGCAGCGGACGCCACGGTGTGACCGCCTGCGTCTGCGCCGTGATCTTCGGCATCGGCGCGGGGCTCGTACTCGACGAGTTCGCGCTGATCCTCCACCTCCACGACGTGTACTGGAGCGAACAGGGCCGTCAGAGCGTGGAGGTCGTCGTCCTCGCCGCCGCGCTCGCCCTGCTCGTCCTCAGCGGGTTCTCGCCGCTCGACGTCAACGAGCTCACCCCAGGACAGGAACAGAGCCGCGGCTCCGCGATCCTCACCCTCCTGGTCAACTTCGTCTTCGTGCTCGTCGCGCTCTTCAAGGGCAAGCTCCGCATGACTCTCATCGGCACGCTCGTGCCCTTCGTCGCGCTCGTCGGCGCGATCCGGCTGGCCCGCCCCGGATCGCCGTACGCCCGCCGCTTCTACCGCAGCCGCCCCAAGGCACGCGCGAGGGCGGCGCTGCGCGCCTACCGCCGTGACCTGCGCTGGGCCGGCCCGCGCCGCCGCGTCCAGGACTGGATCGGCGGGACCCCCGACAAAGCCATCGGCGGCACCCCCGGCAAGCCTTAGGGCAAACCCCAGCGGAACCCGGGGCGGGGCCGCCGCCCGGCACGCCGCCTGCGCTCCAGTACGGCGGTCAGCGCCAGCACCGCCGCCGAAGCCACCAGATGCTCCCGGCCCGCCAGATTGTCCTTGACCAGGCACTCCCCGATCAGCGCCAGCAGCAGCGCCCCCGCCGTCCACCAGGCCCGGTGGCGCCAGCACAGGAACAGCGCGAGCCCCACGACCGCCGCCGAGGGGCCCGTGTCGACGATCTCCGCGTCCGACGCGGGCAGCCCCGGAAAGACCTGAGGCCCGAGCGCGACACCGATCCGCGCGTACAGCGTCCCGGCCAGCGTCGCCACGTACGCGATCAGCAGCGTCCGCCACCGGCCCAGACAGATCTCCGCGACCCCGAAGACCAGCAGGATCTGCGCCAGCGCGCCCCACACCGGCAGGTCGAGCGCCGGTACGAACAGCGACAGCGGCGTACGGAGCAGGGCCGCCCCGAGGGGATCCTCGGCCCGTACCGCCCCGAGGTCCATCACCGGCCGGTATCCCCACGGCTGGTTCTGCGCGACCTGGAACAGGGCCGTCAGTCCCACCGCCGCCAGCGTCATCGGTACGGCCCGCAGGCGCCGCTCGGACAGCGTGGTCCACACCGTCGTCAGCAGCGGCGCCCACTCCCGCCGGGCGAACCGGCGCAGCCGCGTACGGAACGCCGCCCCCCTCGCCCCCTCGGTCACCGGCGGCTCTCCAGCCGTCGGCGATGCAGCCACCCGGGCAGCCCCGGCGCCTCCAGGAAGCCCTCCGCGCGGCCCGCCGCCAGCCCGATGCGCAGCAGGTCCGCGCTCTTCTCGAAGAGCATGAAGCGTGGCTCCCAGATCGGCCGGTACTTGGCGTTGGCGCGGTACAGCGACTCGATCTGCCACCACCGGGAGAAGAAGCTGAGCAGCGAACGCCACAGCCGCAGCACGGGCCCCGCGCCCAGCTTCGCGCCGCGCTCGAAGACGGACCGGAACATCGCGAAGTTCAGCGAGACCTGCGCGATCCCGATCTCGCCGGACCGCTGGAGGAGTTCGATCACCATGAACTCCATCAGGCCGTTCTCGCCGTCCCGGTCACGGCGCATCAGATCGAGCGAGAGACCGTGCGGACCCCATGGCACAAAGCTCAGCACCGCCCGCAACGCACCATCCCTGTCCAGGCATTCGAGCATCACGCAGCGCCCGTCGCCCGGATCGCCCAGCCTTCCCAGCGCCATCGAGAAGCCCCGCTCGGTGGCCCCGTCCCGCCAGTCGTCCGCGCGCCGCAGCAGCCCGGCCATCTCCTCGGCGGGGATGTCCTCATGACGCCGGATCCTGACCTGGTATCCGGCCCGCGCGACCCGGTTGTACGCCTGCCGCACCGTGCGCATCGCCCGCCCCTCCAGCGCGGCGGGCTTCCCCGGCTGACGCCCGGCGAGCGCCCAGTCGGCGGTCTCCACCAGCGCCTCGTCGCCCAGTTCCAGCGCGTCCAGACCGTGCCGGGCGTAGATCGTCCCGGCCTCCTCGCTCGCCCCCATCACCGCCGGGATCCAGCCGTGCTCCCGCGCCTGTGCCAGCCACGGCGTGATCGCCCCCGGCCACGCCTCCGGATCCCCGATCGGATCCCCCGACGCCAGCGACACCCCGCCCACCACGCGATAGGCGACGGCGGCCTTCCCCGTCGGCGACCACATGACGCTCTTCTCGCGGCGCAGCGCGAAGTAGCCCAGCGAGTCCCGCTCGCCGTACCGGTCGAGCAGCACCCGCAGCCGCGCCTCGTCGTCCACCGTCAGCGGATCCACCGCGCGCCGCGCGCGGAACGCCGCGTACACCACCGCGAGCAGCAGCAGCGTCGAGAGGACGTTGATGACGACATCGACCCAGCCGGGCGTGGCGATCCCCGGGAACCGCGCGTCGTCCGCCGCCAGCGAGACCAGCCGCATCGTGCCGTACCGCCACCGCTCGGGGAACGACGAGCCGCCGTGCGCCGTGTTCGTGACGGTCACCAGCAGCGCCGCCAGCAGCGAGGCCGTCAGCAGCCCGCCCATCGCCACCACCGCGGCCAGCCGCGGATTGGACCGGTCACCCTTCGCGTAGAACTCGCGGCGCCCCAGCAGCAGCGCCGCGACGAACGAGGCCGTCAGCCCCAGCGAGACCCAGTTCTGCGCGTAGTGCCGGATCTCCGCGAACGTCATCGCGAACGAGAACAGCAGCAGGAACAGCCCCGAGACGACCAGATTGAGAATCCACGCGGCGCGCTTGCGGCGCCGCATCGTGATCGCCAGGAAGAGCGTGAGGACCCCGGAGGCGAACCCCGCCGTCAGCAGGTACGGGGTGAAGTAGTCGTCGACGTTGTGCCGGCGCAGGTCCTGGCCGAGCGAGACCCACACGGCGCTCAGGAAGTTGATGAAGGCGACGGTCCGCAGATACCAGACGGCGTACGCGGCGGCCCGCAGCGAACGGACCGTGCCCCGGCCCGGGGTGTCCCTCGGATCCGGGGCGCCCACCCGGGGTGATCGGTCGACACGCACGTGGACTTCTCCCATGAAACGCGATCATATGGGGCATCGCGCTCCATGCCGGGTGAGGCGGCGGCCCGTCCCGGCCGCCGCGTCCGATGCCCCTACTCCGTCGTGGTCACCCCGTCGGACCCGGCGACACCGACGGCGTCCCCGGCCTCCTCCGCGGCCTCGGGCACCGGCCTCTCCGGCAGCTCCGCGGCGAGCGCGGCGGCGGCCTGGACAAGGGGAAGCGCGAGCAGCGCCCCGGAACCCTCCCCCACAGTGACGCCCTGGTCGAGCAGCGGGTTGAGCGCCATCCTGTCCAGCGCCTTCGCCTGCGCGGGCTCCCCGCTCAACTGGCCCGCGAGCCACCAGTCCGGAGCCCGGAACGCCGCCCGCTGCCCCACGAGCGCGCACGCCGCCGACACCACACCGTCCAGGATCACCGGCATCCGGCGCACCGCGCTCTGCAACAGGAACCCCGTCATCGCCGCCAGATCCGCGCCGCCCACCGCCGCCAGCAGCTCCACCTGATCCCCGAGCACCGGCCGCGCCCGGCGCAGCGCGTCCCGCACCGCCGCGCACTTGCGCATCCACGCCAGATCGTCGATGCCCGCGCCGCCCCGCCCCGTCACCACGGACGCGTCCGTGCCGCACAGCGCCGCGATCAGGGTCGCCGCGGCCGTCGTACCGCCCACGCTGAGATCGCCGAGGACCACCAGATCCGTCCCCGCGTCCGCCTCCTCGTCCGCGATCGCCATCCCCAGCCGTACGGCACGCTCCGCCTCGTCCTGCGTCAGCGCGTCCTCGACATCGATCCGCCCGCTGCCGCGCCGCACCCGGTGCCGTACGACCGCCTCGGGCAGCAGCGCCGGATCACAGTCCAGACCGGCGTCCACGACCCGTACGGACACCCCGGCCCGGCGGGCCAGCACGGCGACCGGGCTCGCCCCGTCCAGCACCGCCCGCACCAGCACATGCGCACTGCCCGCGGGCCGGCCCGACACACCGAGACCGGCGACACCGTGATCCCCGGCGAACAGCACCACGCGCGGCCGCTCGACCGCCCTCACCGGTACGGACCCCTGCGCGGCCGAGAGCCACTCACCCAGCTCGTCGAGGCGCCCGAGCGCCCCGGGTGTCACGACCAGCCGCTCCCGGCGTTCCTCGGCGTCACGCCGGGTACCGCTGTCGGGGCGCTCGATCAGATCGGAGAAGTCATCGAGATTCAGCGAACTCATTCGGCGACAGTACATTTTTGAGGGCTCGGTTCGCCTCCGGGGCGCTCTATGCCCCTGTCGACGGCCGTTCGGGGCTCAGCGCAGGGTGATCGCCTGCCCGGCGACCACCAGGAGGACCTGCTCGCACTCCTCGGCGACCGCCGCGTTCAGCCGGCCCAGTTCGTCGCGGAAGCGGCGGCCCGAGCGGGTGGCCGGGACGACGCCCGCGCCCACCTCGTTCGTCACCGCCACCACCGTGCGGCGCGTGGCCCTCACCGCCGCGACCAGTTCGCCCGTACGCGCGCGCAGCGCCTTCTCGCCGCCCGAGGACCAGGCCGCGTCGTCCCACGCGTTCACCCGGTCCATCGCGTCCGTCAGCCACAGCGACAGGCAGTCGATCAGCAGCGGCGGGCCCTCCGCCTCCAGCAGCGGGACCAGGTCGCAGGTCTCCGCCGTGCGCCAGGAGCCGGGGCGGCGCTCGCGGTGGGTGCGGACCCGCTCCTCCCACTCCGTGTCGCCGCCCCGGGTGCCGCTCGTCGCCACGTACAGCACCCCGGGGAACGCCGTCAGCCGCCGCTCCGCCTCCCAGGACTTGCCCGAGCGTGCCCCGCCGGTCACCAGCGTGCGCCGGGGCACCTCCGGTACGGGGTGGTACGCGCCCACCGTCAGCGTCGTCCCGTCGGGGACCGCCCGCGCGCCGGCCGCCGCCAGCCGCCGCACCAGCTCGGGGCCGGGCGGTACGTCGTGGTCGAGATGGACGGCGATGACATCCGTGTCGGGGCCGATCGAGCCCGCCTCGCGCAGCCGGGCCACCGCGTCGGGCCGTCCGACGACATCGGCGGCGACCATGTCGTACGGGGCGGGGGCGGCCTGGTTGCGGCCGTTGCCGGGGGACACCCCGGCCGGGGCGCCGCCCGGCGGGAGGTGCAGCAGCCGTTCGCCGCCGGGGCCCGTCACCTCGTACCCCGTGCCCGGCGCGTCCATCGCCACCGCCCGCACCCGGTGGCCGCTGAGCAGCGTCAGCACCCGGCCGTCCGCGACGCGCCCGGCCGACGGCAGCCCGGCGGGCAGCTCCACCGCGGGGCCGTCGTGCGGATGGGTGAGCAGGACCTGCCGTACCCCCGCCAGGGAGTGCCCGGCGCGCGCCGCGGCGAGCGCGGCGCCCGGGGTCAGGTCCAGCAGCAGTACGCCGTCCACCAGCAGGGCGGTGGCGGCGCGGGCCCACGGGCCGCGGGCGGTCGCGCAGGCGGCACAGGGGCAGTGGGGGCGGGGGAGACCGGTGGGGGCACCGGTGCCGAGCAGAGTCAGTTCCACAGAGATGATCCTCCCGCGTCACCGCGCACGGTGCGCGCCCGGCTACGCTGCGGGCAGGTAATCGATCAGTTCCGCGGGAGCCGGGAGGCGCACATGGCGTGGATGTGGCGGTTCGAGAAGGCCGACGGGACGGAGGTCCCGCCGGCGGTGGAGCCGGAGGAGTTCACGACGCAGGGGGACGCCGAGTCATGGGTCGGTGAGGTCTGGAGAGAGCTTCTGGACGGAGGCGCCGACCAGGTGTCGCTGTTCGAGGACGGTGCCAAGATCTACGGTCCGATGAGCCTCCAGGCCGAGGCGAGCTGACCCGTACACCGGTGAGCCGGCGGGCCGTACGCGCGTGACGTCGCGCGGGTACGGCCCGGTACGCGTCACCTCTCCATACGTCACATCTCCACGCGTCACCTCTTCATGCGTCACATCTCGCCGAGTGTGACCTCCGCCGTCTTCGTCGCGCCGCCCCGGGTGAAGGTCACCTTCACCTTCTGCCCCGGCTTGTCCGCCGCGAGGGCCTCGGAGAGCGAGGCGATCGTCGTCACCCGTACCCCGCCGACCCCGGTGATGATGTCCCCGGCCTCGATCCCCGCGCCCGCCGCCGCGCCGCCCTTCCGCGCGGTGACGACCGCGACGCCGGCCGGCTGGAAGTCCGGGCCGACGACCGTACGCCCCGTGATGCCGAGCGCGGCGCGGCCCGAGTCGACGACCCGGCCGTGCTCGATGATCTGGTCGGCGACCGTCCTGACCATCGACACGGGGATCGCGAAGCCGATCCCCGGCGCGGTGCCGTTGCCCAGCTCCGGATCGGTCGCGGCCAGGGTCGGGATGCCGATCACCTCGCTGTCCAGATTGACCAGCGCGCCCCCGCTGTTGCCCGGGTTGATCGCCGCCGAGGTCTGCACCATGTTGGCGATGGTGGCGCCCGTACCGCCGCCCGCCGCGCCCTCGCTGACCGTCCTCCCCACCGCCGAGACGATGCCCTGCGTGACACTGCTCGACAGCCCGAGCGGCGACCCCATGGCCAGCACGATCTGACCGACCGCCACCTTCGCGGTGTCGCCGAACGCCGCGGCCTTCAGCCCCCGCGGCATCGAGTCGAGCTTGATGACGGCGAGGTCCTGCTCGGGGAAGCTGGAGATCAGCTCGGCGCGCAGCGGCTGCTCGCTGTTGGCGACGGTCACCGCGAAGGTCCGGCGGCTGCCGATCACATGGGCGTTCGTGACGATGTGGCCCTGCCCGTCGTAGACGACGCCCGAGCCCAGGCTGTTCCCCGCCTCGATCTGGACGACCGACGGCAGGACGTTCCTGATCACGGTCTCGTAGTCGTCCTGGAGATCGTTCCCGGAGCGCCGGGTGAGCGGCGCGGGCTGCGCGGAGTGCGCCGCCCGCTCCGGCCGGTCGGCGGCGACCTGGGCCGTGGTGCCGGCCGGGGAGCAGCCGCCGGCCAGGGCGACCGCGCAGAGCGCGGCGGTCAGGGACAGCGGCGTCCGGGGCGCGGGGCGGCGACGGCGGCAGGAGGGGAGGGAAGCGTCCATGCCGGGATTATCCCGTTTGCCCGCCTGTTCGGCTCGCCGGCCGATCGCTGTCCGCCCCCGCCCGCCGACTCGCGCCGCGCCGACCGCCGGTGGCGACCGCCGGCGCCGCGGGATCAGCGCGCCGCCGCCAGGAACTGCGTCGCCGCCAGCTCCCCGTACAGCGGATCGTTCGCCACCAGCTCCTCGTGCGTGCCCACCGCGCGCACCCGGCCCGCGTCCATCACCACGATCCGGTCCGCGAGCGTCACCGTCGACAGCCGGTGCGCCACCACCAGCACCGTCACCTCCCGCGCCGCCTCCGCCACCACATCGCGCAGCGCCAGCTCGTTGACCGCGTCGAGCTGCGACGTCGCCTCGTCCAGGAGCAGCAGCCGTGGCTTGCGCAGCAGCGCCCGCGCGATGGCCACACGCTGCCGCTCACCGCCCGACAGCTTCGAGCCGCGGTGGCCGACCAGCGTCTCCAGCCCCTCGGGCAGCCGGTCGACGAGCCCGTCCAGCCTGGCCCGTACGAGAACCTCCCGGATGCGCTCCTCGGAGGCGTCGGGCGCGGCGAAGACCAGGTTCTCGCGGAGCGTCCCGGCCAGCACGGGCGCGTCCTGCTCCACGTAGCCGATCGTGGCGCGCAGCTCGGGCAGCGACCACTCCCGTACATCCCTGCCGTCCACCAGCACCCGGCCGCCGGTCGCCTCGTAGAACCGCTCGATCATCCCGAAGACGGTCGTCTTGCCCGCGCCGGACGGGCCGACGAAGGCGGTCATCCCCGGTCCCGGCACCTCGAAGGAGACACCGTGATGGACATACGGAAGGTCCTCGCGGTACCGGAAGGTGACGTCCTCGAAGACCACGGAGGCGGGACCTGCGGCCTCCACGGTGCCTGTTGTCGCGGCGGGCTCCAGGGTCTCCGTGCCCAGCCGCTCCGCCTCCACGATCCGCGCCACCGCCGCCGACCCCACCTGGTACTGCGTCACCGCCCCCACCAGCTTCGACACCGGGTCGATCAGATAGAACAGGAACAGCAGGAACGCCACCAGCGTCGATACGGAGATGGCCCCCGAGGCCACCCGCGCCCCGCCGATCCCCAGCACAGCCAGGAACGACACCTGCACGGCGAGACCGACCGAGGACCCGGCCACCGACTGCCACTTCGCCGCGCTGACCCCGTGACGCCACGCCTCCCGGGCCGCCGCCTCCACCACGGCGGTCTCCCGCTCCTCCGCGCCCGACGCCTTGACCGTGCGGAACGCCCCGAAGGCCCGCTCCAGCACCGTCGAGATATGGCCGACGGCCTCCTGCGAACGCTTCGTCGCCCGCGAGATCCGCGGCATCACCAGCGCCACGGCGCCACCGATCACCACGATCACCCCCAGTGTGACCCCGAGCAGCACCGGGTCCAGCCAGCCCATCAGCGCGATCGTCGCCACGAACGCCAGCCCGCCGGTGGCGGCCGACACGATCGACTGCGTCGTCACCGCCCGCAGCAGCGTCGTGTCCGAGGTGATCCGGGACATCAGATCGCCCGGCTGGGTCCGCTCCACCTCCGGGAGCCGCAGCCGCAGCAGCCGCCCTATCAGGGTGCGGCGGGCGGCCAGCACGACGGACTCGGCGGTCCGCTCCAAGAGGTACGAGCCGACCGCCTCGATCGCGGTCCCGAACACCACCAGGGCCGTCAGGAGCAGCAGGATCCCGGTGATCGAGGAGTCACCGCCCAGCCGGTCCACCAGCTCCCGCGCCGCGAGCGGCTGAGCCAGCCCGCTCGCCGCGCCCAGCAGCGCGAGGAACGCGCCGAGGGCGACGGTCCTGCGATGCGGCCGGAAGTGCCGGTAGAGGGCCACCCAGGTCTCCCGGGCGGGCAGCGGGGCCGTCCCCGGCCCCTCGCTCCTGGTCTTCTTGTCCTTCTCGGCGCCGCTCTCGGGGCTCGCGGTGCTCGTGCTCACAGTGCTCACCCCGGTGAGGACGCGGTGACGGCCCGATCACCTGAGCGGACCGCGCCCCCGATCATCCGGCGTCCCCTCAGCCGCGCACGCCGCACAGGTGCAGCAGCGCCGCGATCCCGCGGTACGGATCCGTGCGCCCCGCCCGGTCCTCCGCCGCCAGCAGCCGCTCCAGCGCGTCACCGGCGGGCGGCAGCGCGTCGTCGGCCGCCCCGTCCGTGAAGACCCGTACGCCGTACCAGACGTGCAGCGGCGCGGCGATCCCCGCCAGCGTCGCCGTCAGCGCCTCCAGCCGGTCCGCCCGTACGCGCAGACCCAGCCGGTTCGTGTACGTGTCCGCGTCGAAGGCGTCGAGCGCCCCCGCCCAGTCCCCGGCCACGCCCGGCCGCACGGCCAGGCTGTTCCCGTTCCGTACCAGCAGCGACAGCAGACCGCCCGGCGCCAGCACCCTGGCCAGCCCCGCGAGCAGCGCGTCCGGCTCGTTCACGTACATCAGCACGCCGTGGCACAGGACGAGGTCGAAGCTGCCGGGCAGGAAGTGCACCCCGGTCTCCAGGCCGTCGCCCTCGATCAGCCTGACCCGCTCACGTATCCCCGCGGGCTCCGTGGCCAGCGCCTCGCGCGCCGTCGCCAGCATCCCGGCGTCGGACTCCAGGCCCGTCACCGCGTGCCCGGCGCGCGCCAGCCGCAGGGCCTGCGTGCCCTGGCCCATGCCGACGTCGAGCACCCGCAGCCGCCGCCCCACGGGGAAGCGCGCGGCTATCTGCTCGTCGAGCTGGCGTGCGACCAGTTCCTGGCGGACCACGTTCCGTAGCCCCCCGAGCCCGGCGAGCCAGCTCGCCGAGCCTCCCGCGAAGCCGGAGACCTCAGCGCTCAGGGCCGCTCTCCGCGCTTGACCTGCGGCTTGGGCAGCCGCAGCCGGCGCATCTGGAGCGTACGCATCAGGCCGTAGGCCACGGCACCGCGCTTGGGGGTGTCGGGGAAGCGCTCGGCGAGCTGCTTCTTCAGCCGCAGCCAGATGCCGATCGAGTCGACGACGATCATCACGATCACACCGAGCCACAACAGCAGCGCGATGTTCTGGAGCGAGCCGACCCGGACCATGGACAGCACGAGGATCACCACCGCGAGCGGCAGGAAGAACTCGGCGACACAGAAGCGCGAGTCGACGTAGTCACGGACGAAGCGGCGCACCGGCCCCTTGTCACGGACAGGCAGATAGCGCTCGTCACCGTTGGCCAGTGCCTCCCGCTGCCGGGCCAGATCCACGCGGCGCGCCTCGCGCTGCTGCTTCATGGCCGACTTGCGGTCGGTCGGCGTGGTGGCGGCACGACGACGCTGCGTCTGTGCCTCACTGCGCTTGGGGGTCGGGCGGCCCTTCGGGGCCTGCGGGTCGCGGGGCGTGGAGAGGTCCGCCGTCACCTTGGTGGCGGTGGCCTTCTCTTCCTTCGAGCGGCTTCGGAACACAAAGCCCAAGGGTACGGGGTGTCGTGGTGGGACCCCACCCCGGTGGGGAACGATCCCGCAACGGCGTGCGTCTGTACTGGGACAGACCCGACTTTGCGTCGCTTTCCCTGATGGTCATCTACTCCTTGCGCCTGACAGCGGGGCGGAGCAGTCGTCCTTGGGGAGGAGCGCATCCGAGCTGGAACAGTGCGGTAATAGAGGCAGGGCCCGTACTGTGGGTTCTGTTGGAGTGCTGGAGCTGTAGTCCGTCAGAAGGGGGCGCGCGAAGCCCATGAGCGGTGTCATGAAGCGTATGGGGATGATCTTCCGCGCGAAAGCCAACAAGGCCCTTGACCGGGCCGAGGATCCGCGCGAGACCCTCGACTACTCGTATCAGAAGCAGCTCGAACTGCTGCAGAAGGTACGCCGCGGCGTCGCCGACGTCGCGACGTCCCGCAAGAGGCTGGAACTGCAGCTCAACCAGTTGCAAGGCCAGTCGAGCAAGCTGGAGGACCAGGGCCGCAAGGCGCTGGCGCTCGGCCGGGAGGACCTGGCCCGCGAAGCCCTGTCCCGCCGCGCCTCGCTCCAGCAGCAGGTCACCGACCTGGAGACGCAGCACCAGACCTTGCAGGGCGAGGAGGAGAAGCTGACGCTCGCCGCGCAGCGCCTCCAGGCCAAGGTCGACGCCTTCCGTACGAAGAAGGAGACGATCAAGGCCACCTACACCGCCGCCCAGGCACAGACCCGGATCGGCGAGGCGTTCTCCGGCATCTCCGAGGAGATGGGCGACGTCGGCATGGCGATCCAGCGTGCCGAGGACAAGACCGCCCAGCTCCAGGCGCGCGCGGGCGCCATCGACGAGCTGCTGGCCTCCGGCGCCCTCGACGACCACTCCGGGCTCGCCAAGGACGACATCGCGACGGAACTGGACCGCATCTCCGGCGGCTCCGACGTCGAACTGGAGCTGCAGCGCATGAAGGCCGAACTGGCCGGCGGCTCGACCCAGAAGCAGGCGATCGAGGGCGGCGCGACCGACCCCCAGGACGCCCCTCCCAGCCAGCACAAATTCGACAAGCAGTAGGGATTCGTCATGATCGTACGGATCATGGGGGAGGGCCAGGTGAAGCTGGCGGACAGCCACTTCACCGAGCTCGACAAGCTGGACGACGAACTGCTGGCCGAGGTCAGGAGCAGTGACGAGGACGGCTTCCGCCGCACCTTCCACGCGCTCCTGGCCAAGGTGCGTGAACTGGGCGAACCCCTGCCCGCCGACGCGCTGGAACCCTCCGAACTGATCCTGCCGTCCCCGGACGCCACGCTGGAGGAAGTCCGGGCCCTCCTGAACGACGACGGCCTGATTCCTGCGTCTTTTTGAAGGCTCGGTTCGCCTCCGGGGCGCTTCATGCCACTGTCGACGGTCGACCGTGCTCGGTTCGTTCGTTCCTCACGAACCTGCGCGCGCTCTCTCTTTCGACAGCGGCGCGCCCCTTCGGCTCACTCGCCGGCCAGGTGAGGAGATGGCCTGGCGGGAAGACGGCCTGGTCGGGGGACGGCCCGGCGGCGGTGTAGGGGGGATCTCTCGGTCCGTGGTCCAGGGCTCTTCTGCGGCATGGGCCTCTCCGGCGCACCATGGAAGGCGGGGGCAGGGGATCCGAGGGACAAGGGGCCCCGGTCAGATGGGGGGCCAGTCAGTTGGAGGTACGAGTCCGATGGCCACGTTCATGGACATCCACCACGGCATGCGCGACATCACCGGTGACCAGCTCCGGGAGGCGCACAACGCCGACCTCGCCGTTGAGAGCCAGGAGAACGTCCACTTCCAGCACGCCTGGGCCGACCCGGTCTCCGGCGATGTCTTCTGCCTCTCCGAGGCACCCTCGGCCGACGCCGTGCAGCGCGTCCATGAGCGCGCCGGCCACCGGGCCGACGAGGTCCACCCCATACCGTTCGCCGTGTGAGACCGGGTGAGACCACTCGCCCCCGGCGGGCACCGGGAGGCCGGCGCGCACCGTACCGTTGGGTGGCGTGACCCCTCTCGGTAGCGCTTTCGTGCGTACGCGTGGCTGGGCCCGCACGCATCCGCTCGCCGCCGACGGTGTGCTCGCCGCGGGCGCCCTGGTCTGCATGGGCATCGGTTCGTTCGCCGAGCCGCACCGTGGGGACGGCGTTCCCTCCTTCGACGCGCGTACCCCGACCACTCTCAGCCTCGTGCTCGTGGTGCTCGGTGCCGGCATGCTGGTCTTCCGGCGTCGTGCGCCCATGCTCGTCCTGCTGGGTGCCGGTCTGCTGACCCTGATCGAACTGATCACTACCCAGCAGCCCGCCCCGGTGTTCATGTGCGCAGTCCTGGCGCTCTACACCGTCGCCGCCCGCACCGACCGCCCCACCACCTGGCGCGTCGGGTTCGCCACCATGAGCGTGCTCGCGGCGGTGGCGATGGGGCTCGGCCCCGGGCCCTGGTACTCGCAGGAGAACTTCGGGATCCTCGCCTGGACGGGGATGGCGGGCGCCGCGGGAGATGCCGTACGCAGCCGGCGTGCCTTCGTCGACGCCATCCGGGAGCGCGCCGAGCGCGCGGAACGCACCCGGGAGGAGGAGGCCCGTCGGCGGGTCGCCGAGGAGCGGCTGCGGATCGCCCGGGATCTGCACGATGTCGTCGCCCACCACATCGCGCTGGTCAACGTGCAGGCGGGCGTCGCCTCGCACGTCATGGACAAGCGGCCCGACCAGGCCAAGGAAGCCCTCGCACACGTACGGGAAGCCAGCCGCTCCGCGCTCAACGAGCTGCGCGCCACCGTCGGCCTGCTCAGGCAGTCCGGCGACCCCGAGGCGCCCACCGAACCGGCCCCGGGGCTCGCTCAGCTCGACGGGCTGCTCGACACGTTCCGGAACGCGGGCCTGCCCGTGGAGTTCGCGGCGAACGGCGCGGTGGCCCCCGGGCGCGAGCTGCCCGCGGCCGTCGACCTCGCCGCGTACCGGATCATCCAGGAGGCCCTGACCAATGTGCGCAAGCACGCGGGCGGGGGAGCGAAGGCCGAGGTCAGCGTCGTACGGGTGGGCCCCACCGTGGAGATCACCGTCCTGGACAACGGTACGGGCGGCGCCACCGCCGACGCCCCGCCGGCGGCTGACACCCACAGCGGTGGTCACGGCCTCATCGGCATGCGTGAGCGCGTCACCGCCCTCGGCGGCACCCTCACCGCGGGACCCCGCTACGGCGGCGGCTTCCGCGTCCAGGCGATACTGCCGGTCATGAACCGTACGGGGGAGAACGCGTGACGATCCGGGTGCTGCTCGCCGACGACCAGGCACTGCTGCGCAGCGCGTTCCGCGTGCTGGTCGACTCCGAGCCCGACTTGGAGGTCGTCGGCGAGGCGGCCGACGGCGCGGAGGCCGTCGCCCTCACCCGCGCCCTGCGCCCCGACGTCGTCCTCATGGACATCCGGATGCCCGGTACGGACGGCCTCGCCGCCACTCGTACGATCAGCGCCGACCTGGAGCTGGCCGGGGTGCATGTCGTCATGCTGACCACCTTCGAGGTCGACGAGTACGTGGTGCAGTCGCTGCGCGCCGGGGCCTCCGGCTTCCTCGGAAAGGGCGCCGAGCCCGACGAACTGCTCAACGCCATCCGGATCGCCGCCGCGGGCGACGCCCTGCTGTCGCCCGTCGCGACCAAGGGCCTGATCGCCACCTTCCTCGCGCAGAGCGCCGGACGGCCGGAGAACCAGGAGACGGTGGCCCGTCACGGCGAGCGGCTGGCGGCGCTCACCGTGCGCGAACGGGAGGTGCTGGTGCTCGTCGCGGGCGGCCACTCCAACGACGAGATCGGGGAGCGTCTCGAAGTCAGTCCGCTGACTGTCAAGACCCATGTGAACCGGGCGATGGCAAAACTTGGCGCCCGGGACCGGGCCCAACTCGTCGTCATTGCGTACGAATCGGGCCTCGTACGTCCAAGGGTGGAGTAGGACACCACCTCCGCTACTCCAAGCGCGGTATGCGGCGCGTAAGGAAAGGCACCTTGGGGCGACGGATCCGGCTCTCGAATGGTTGATCGTATGAAGAGGGGCCGTTGCCGTCCGCCATCGGAGGCGCAGGCGTAGGCCGTACCTCCGCGCCCGGGCCGCACCGCCCGCCTGCCGCGTACACCACAGAAGAGAGACCCCATGTCCCGGCTGGCAAAATTCAGCCTCGCGCAAAGGGCCCTGATAGGGCTGATGTCTATCATCGCGCTGCTCTTCGGAGCGATCGCGATACCGCAGCTCAAGCAGCAACTGCTGCCGTCCATCGAACTCCCGATGGTCTCGGTGCTCGCTCCCTACCAGGGCGCCTCCCCCGATGTGGTCGAGAAGCAGGTCGTCGAACCGCTTGAGAACTCCATCAAGACCGTCGACGGGATCAAGACCGTCACCTCCACCGCCAGCGAGGGCAACGCCCTCGTCATGGCGAGCTTCGACTTCGGTGACAGCGGTACGAAGCAGCTCGTCGCCGATGTCCAGCAGGCCGTGAACCGCGCCAGGGCGCAGCTCCCGACCACCGTCGACCCGCAGGTCATCGCCGGCTCGACGGACGACATCCCGACCGTCGTCCTCGCCGTCACCTCCGACAAGGACCAGCAGGCGCTCGCCGACCAGCTCGACCGCTCCGTCGTCCCGGCCCTCCAGGACATCGAGGGCACCGGCCAGGTCACCGTCGACGGCGTCAGGGACCTCCAGGTCTCCGTCACGCCCGACGACCGGAAGCTCGCCGCGGCCGGCCTCAACGCCATGTCGCTCTCCGAGGCGCTCAAGGCGGGCGGCGCGACCCTGCCCGCCGGCTCCTTCACCGAGGACGGCAAGAGCCGTACGGTGCAGGTCGGCGGCGGCTACACCTCCCTCAAGCAGATCCAGGACCTGCGGATCGCGCCCGCGGCCGGCGGCTCCGGCGGTGCGGGTGCGGGTACGGCGCCCTCGTCCCCCGTACGCCTCGGTGACATCGCGAAGGTCGAGCAGACCCAGTCCGCCGCGACCGCGCTGACCCGTACGAACGGCAAGCCCAGCCTCGCGGTCAACGTCACGATGGACAAGGACGGCAGCGCCGTCGCCATCTCGGACGCGGTCAAGGAGAAGCTGCCCGACCTCCGCAAGGACCTCGGCTCCGGCGCCGCCCTCACCGTCGTCAGCGACCAGGGCCCCGAGGTCTCCAAGTCCATCTCGGGCCTGACCACCGAGGGCGCGCTCGGCCTGCTCTTCGCGGTCCTCGTGATCCTGGTCTTCCTGGCCTCGCTGCGCTCCACCATCGTCACCGCGGTCTCCATCCCGCTCTCGATCGTCCTCGCGCTGATCGTGCTGTGGACGCGTGACCTGTCGCTCAACATGCTCACCCTCGGCGCGCTGACCATCGCCATCGGCCGCGTCGTCGACGACTCGATCGTCGTCCTGGAGAACATCAAGCGGCACCTCGGCTACGGCGAGGAGCGTGAGAAGGCGATCCTCACCGCGGTTCGCGAGGTCGCCGGCGCGGTCACCGCCTCCACGCTCACCACCGTCGCGGTGTTCCTGCCGATCGGTCTCGTGGGCGGCATGGTCGGCGAGTTGTTCGGCTCGTTCTCGCTCACCGTGTCCGCGGCCCTGATCGCCTCCCTGATCGTCTCGCTCACCGTGGTCCCGGTGCTCTCGTACTGGTTCCTCAAGCCGCCGAAGGACATCGCCGGGGTCGACCCCGAAGAGGCGCGGCGCCTGGCGGAGGAGAAGGAGACCAGCAGCAGGCTCCAGCGGCTGTACGTCCCGGTCCTCCAGTTCGCGACCCGGCGACGGATCGCGAGCCTGGGCATCGCGGTCGTCGTGCTGCTCGCCACGTTCGGCATGGCGCCGCTGCTCAAGACCAACTTCTTCGACCAGGGCGAGCAGGAAGTCCTCTCCATCAAGCAGGAGCTGGCGCCCGGCACCAGCCTGGAGTCGGCCGACACGGCCGCGAAGAAGGTCGAGAAGGTTCTCGCCGGCTCGGACGAGATCAAGGACTACCAGGTCACCGTCGGCTCGTCCGGCTTCATGGCGGCCTTCGGCGGCGGTACGGGCTCCAACCAGGCCTCGTACCAGGTGACCCTGAAGGACGCCGCGACGTCCGAGAAGACCACGGAGCACCTGGAGAAGGAGCTCGCCGCGCTCGACGGCATCGGCACCACCACGATCGGCGCGGGCGGTGGCTTCGGCGACCAGAACCTGAGCGTCGTGGTCAAGGCGTCCGAGAGCGACACCCTCGACAAGGCCGCGGAGCAGGTACGGGACGCGGTCGCCGGTCTCGACGACGTCACCGACGTCCAGAGCGACCTGGCGCAGAGCATCCCCCGTATCTCGGTCAAGGCCAACTCCAAGGCCGCCGACGCCGGTTTCAACGACACCACGCTCGGTATGGCCGTCGGCCAGGCCGTACGTGGCACCCCGTCCGGCACGGCGATGCTGGACGACAGCGAGCGCGATGTCGTCGTCACCTCCGACAAGCCCGCCACGACGATCGCCGAGCTGAAGAACCTGCCGCTCGGCCCGGTGAAGCTCGGCCAGATCGCCGACGTCGAACTGGTGCCGGGTCCGGTCTCCATGACGCGGATCGACGGCGCGCGCGCCGCGACGATCACCGCACGGCCCGTCGGTGACAACACCGGCGCGGTCAGCACCGAGCTCCAGACGAAGATCGACGCGCTGAACCTGCCCGAGGGCGCCACCGCCACCATCGGCGGCGTCTCGGCGGACCAGGACGACGCGTTCCTCCAGCTCGGCCTGGCCATGCTCGCGGCCATCGCGATCGTGTTCATGCTCCTGGTCGCGACCTTCCGGTCGCTGATCCAGCCGCTGATCCTGCTGGTCTCCGTCCCGTTCGCGGCGACGGGCGCGATCGGGCTGCTGATCGTGACGGGTACGCCGCTGGGCATCCCGGCGATGATCGGCATGCTGATGCTGATCGGCATCGTGGTGACCAACGCGATCGTCCTGATCGACCTGATCAACCAGTACCGCGCCCAGGGCCTGGGCGTCGTGGAAGCGGTCATCGAGGGCGGCCGCCACCGGCTCCGCCCGATCCTGATGACGGCACTGGCCACGATCTTCGCGCTGATCCCGATGGCGCTCGGCGTCACGGGCGAGGGCGGCTTCATCGGCCAGCCGCTCGCGGTGGTGGTGATCGGCGGCCTGCTGTCGTCGACGCTGCTGACGCTGCTGCTGGTCCCGACGCTCTACGCGATGGTGGAACTCCGCAAGGAGCGCCGCGCGAAGAAGAAGGCGGCGAAGAGGACCACGCCCGAGAACCCGCCCGCCCGGACGGACGCGGACGCGGAGCAGACCCCGGAACCGGCGAACGCCTGACGATCGGTCTGGCCTACCCGGCCTGAAGTGCCCCGAAGTCCCCGCGCAAGCGGGACGCTTCGGGGCACGGCCGTTTCGGGGTGGGCCCGGGTCGTGTCATGGCGGCCACCCGTCCGGGCGACCGGTGCGTCGAGGTCGGCCGGTTCGAGGTCCGCCAGATCCGCCCGGGACATGCAGGACAGGAGGGCGAATCGTGCTACCTCGGCGCCGCCGACCCCGACAGCCGGATGTCCCGGCTCGCCGACGAGGCCGAGGAGGACCTGATCGCCTCCGTCGAGCAACTCCTCGCCGACGCGGGCCCCGAGCCCATTCCGGCGGATGCCGATCGGGACGCGCTGTGCGGGATGGTCGGCTGTCTCATCGAGGCGTTGCGTACGACCCTGCGTATCGCCGTGAGCCGGGGCGCCCGCCTGCCGTAGCGCCGTAGAACCGTAGTGCTCCGGAAAGGACCGGCCAGGCCGGTCCCGGCTGACGATCATGGGGGCCTGCCGGCCGGGGGTGGCCGCGAATCGCTCCGTACTGGCGCCGTACGACGTGCGGTACCGTCGGAAGTCGAAGGGGACCGGGGGTACACCAACTCCCACCCGGCGCAGGCGGATCCGACGGAGCCTCACCGAGGAGGGGCCATGCCCGACGCTTTCGAGAACCCGGGTGAGGCGACCCCGGCCGAGGTCGCCCGCGCCCGGTACGCGCTCTACGTGGAGTCGCTGCGGGCCCGGATGCCCACCGAGCAGTTCGAGCTGCTCATGGAGATCATCCGCATGTGGGCCGAGGCCGGGGGCGGCACCGTACGGCTGCGGATGGACGGCCCCGAGCGGGAGTTGTTCACGCCGGAGCTCCAGCAGGAGTTCCTCAGCCTGATGGGCCTGATCGGCGCGATGCAGCCCGGTCACGAGGACCGGGCCGACCATGTCGTCGCTCATCTCGGTGACGGTGAGCACACCAAGGGCGCGATGTCGCTGGTCCCCCCTGAGGTGGCCGCCGATCCGGCCAAACTGCGCGCCATGCGGGACAAGTTGGAAGCCCAGCAGAGCAGGCGCCGCAGCGACGAACAGACGGTCGAGGGCATCGCCCGTGCGAGTGGGATGTCCCAGGCGGCCGACGACGGCACGGGTGAAGGAGACGGCGACGCCGTCCCGTAACGACCGAGGGGGATCATGGGGATCGGGGCGTCGGGCTCGAAGACACGGCGGTTGGTGGTGCACGAGGGCCGCTGGATGAGGAGCCTCGGGCTGTGGGTGGCACGCCGCACGGACGGGGTCGGGGACGCGGACATCGCCGTCGGGTACGCGCGGGCTCAGGCGCCGACGTCGTACGGGCTGGTCTTCGTGCTGGTGGTCGAGACGGTCGGGGTGTCCTTCATGCTCGTCGATGTTCCGGTCGCCCATCTGTCCATGCTGATACTCGACCTCTACATGGTGTTTCTGGTGCTGGGACTGCACGCCGCGGCCGTCACCCGCCCCCATGTCGTGGGGCCGGGCGGACTGCGGGTGCGGCGCGGTGCGGGGCTCGACCTGTGGATCCCTCTGGAACGGATCGTGTCCGCCCGTTACGACCTCCGGTTTCCCCACGCGGACAAGTCCGAGGACGGTGTGCTGGAGGTGGCCATCGCGTCGCAGACCTCGATCACCGTCGAACTGGACCGACCGGTCACCGCCATCAGCCTCTTGGGGAGACGTACGGAGGTACGTACGGTCCACTGCCACGCCGATGAACCGCAGGCCGCCGTCGAGGCCATCAGGAAGTTCCTGCCGGTCAATACCGATCAATAGCCGGCGGGGCCGACACCGCCACCGCGATCCGTCCGCCCCGTCCGATCCATCCGACCCGTCAGACCGTCCGCTCCGCGCTCCGCGCCGCCAGGACCGCCACCCCGCCGCACACCGCCATCCCCGCGAACGCCGGCACCGCCGACCCCGCCCCGCCCAGACCCGCCAGCGGTGCCACCACCGCGCCCACCGCGCTCTGCGCCGTACCCAGCAGGGCCGACCCCGTGCCCGCCGCCTCCGGGACGCGCGCGACCGCCAGCGACGCGGCGTTGGCGAGCACCAGACCCAGGCCGCCGCAGAACACCGTCAGGAGCGGCAGACACGTGGCGAGCGCCGGCGCCCCCGCCCCGGCCACCGCGAGCAGCGCCACCGCCGCCGCCCACAGCGCGTACAGACCGAGACGCAGCAGCCGCTGCGGAGCGACCCGGCCCACCAGCCGTGCCGACACCGCACCCGAGAGCGCCATGACCACCGCGCCGCCGGAGAAGACCATGGACGAGGCGCCGACGCTCAGCCCCAGTACGTTCTGGAGCAGGAACGGCGACCCCGCGACATAGCAGAACAGCGCGCCGAAGGCGAAGGAGAACGCGAGCGCGTAGCCGGTGTACGCGCGGTCGCCCGCCACCGTCCGTACCGTACGGAGCAACGCGCCGCGCCCGCCCGTACGGCGCCGCTCCGGCGGCAGGGTCTCCGGTACGGCGACGGCCACGGCGGCCAGGGCCAGCAGCGACACCCCCGCCAGCCCGCAGAAGACCCCGCGCCAGCCGGCCACGCCGATCACCGCGCCGCCCGCGAGCGGCGCGAGGACCGGCGCGAGGCCCGCCAGCGTCATCAGCACGCCCAGCAGCCGCGCCGCCGCCGCGCCCGTCGCGACGTCAGCGACCACGGCCCGCCCGACGACGACGCCCGCCGCCCCGCTGAACCCGGCCGCCAGCCGCAGCGCGATCAGCGGGCCGAGCCCGGGGGAGAGGGCGCAGAGCGCGGTGGCCACGGTGCAGACCGCCGCCCCCGCGAGCAGCGGGATCCGCCGCCCGTGACGGTCGGAGAGCGGGCCGAGCACGAGATGGCCGAGCGTCATGCCGACCAGGAACGCGGTGAGCGTGAGCTGCACGCCGGAGGCGTCCGTACGCAGCTCGGCGGCCATCCGGGGTAAGGCGGGCAGATACATGTCGGTGGAGAGCGGGCCGACGAAACAGAGCAGGACGAGTGCGGCGGTGAGCCGGTGACGGGGCACGGTAGGGCGACCTCTGAAGTCCGGAACGGAAAGAAGCACGAGAAGAGAACCGGGACGAACAGGGGAGGGGGTGGAGCGTGACGGGGCGGACCTCGACAAGGGGCGCGTGCTCCGGTCAACCGGCTGCCACGGCGGAGCGGGGGCGTGGCCCCGTACTCGGAACGCCTGGCCGGTGAGACCGCCACTCTAAGGCAGAGGGGCGGTGTACGGGGAGGATCGGCCCCCCTGTACACCGCCCCACGCCGTCCACGGCGGCGACATCGCCCGCGGAACCGCCTACGGCAGCGCCAGCATCCGCTCCAGCGCGAGCTGCGCGAGGTCCGCCGTCTCCTGGTCGACCTGGATGCGGTTGACCTCGTTGCCCTCGGCCAGCGATTCCAGCGTCCAGACCAGGTGCGGCAGGTCGATCCGGTTCATCGTGGAGCAGAAGCAGACCGTACGGTCGAGGAAGACGATCTCCTTGCCCTCCGGGGCGAAACGATTCGCCAGGCGCTGTACGAGGTTCAGCTCCGTACCGATCGCCCACTTCGAGCCGGCCGGGGCCGCCTCCAGCGCCTTGATGATGTACTCCGTCGAGCCGACGTGGTCCGCCGCCGCCACGACCTCGTGCTTGCACTCCGGGTGCACCAGTACGTTCACGCCCGGGATCCGCTCCCGTACGTCCCGTACGGAGTCCAGCGAGAAACGCCCGTGCACCGAGCAGTGGCCACGCCACAGGATCATCTTGGCGTCCCGCAGCTCCTGCCGGGTGAGGCCGCCGTTCGGCTTGTGCGGGTTGTAGAGGACGCAGTCGTCGAGCGACATCCCCAGGTCACGCACCGCCGTGTTCCGCCCCAGGTGCTGGTCGGGCAGGAAGAGCACCTGCTCGCCCTGCTCGAAGGCCCAGTTCAGAGCACGCTCGGCGTTCGAGGACGTGCAGATCGTGCCACCGTGCTTGCCGGTGAACGCCTTGATGTCCGCCGAGGAGTTCATGTACGAGACGGGCACGACCCGCTCGGCTATGCCCGCGTCCGTCAGCACGTCCCAGCACTCCGCGACCTGCTCCGCCGTCGCCATGTCCGCCATGGAGCAGCCCGCCGCGAGGTCCGGCAGGACGACCTTCTGGTCGTCGGTCGTCAGGATGTCCGCGGACTCGGCCATGAAGTGCACACCGCAGAAGACGATGTACTCGGCGGCCGGCCGCGCCGCCGCGTCCTTGGCGAGCTTGAAGGAGTCGCCGGTCACATCGGCGAACTGGATGACCTCGTCGCGCTGGTAGTGGTGGCCGAGGATGAACACCTTCTCCCCGAGCTTCTCCTTCGCCGCACGGGCGCGCGCCACCAGGTCGGGGTCGGAAGGGGAGGGCAGATCGCCGGGGCACTCCACGCCGCGCTCGCTGCGCGTGTCGGCCTCCCTGCCGAGCAGCAGCAGGGCGAGGGGCGTCGGCTGGACGCCGAGATCCTGGACGGCGAGATCCTGAACGGGCTGGGCCGTGGTCACGTCACGCACCCTCTCTTCTCAGCAGATGCTTCTCGGCAGCCGCACCTTTTCGTCTCATTGACGCTATCTATCATAGCCGCTTCATGTCACGTTGACGATGGCCATAGCGTCGATGTGACGCATTCCGGTGCGGCGGCCGGTGTGCGAGCATGAAGGCAGGGAAAGACACGTGCCGGCGCCCGGAATGAATCCGTGGCCGAGCAGGTTGCACTGTCGGCAAGCAGTCCGTACAACCCGGGAGAGAAGCAGATGTCCGTATCGGACGAGACCACCACCGTGAGCGACGGCATCCTCCTGTCCGACGCCGCCGCGGGCAAGGTCAAGGCACTGCTGGACCAGGAAGGCCGGGACGACCTCGCCCTCCGCGTCGCCGTCCAGCCCGGCGGCTGCTCCGGCCTCCGCTACCAGTTGTTCTTCGACGAGCGCTCGCTCGACGGCGATGTCGTGAAGGACTTCGACGGCGTCAAGGTCGTCACCGACCGGATGAGCGCCCCGTACCTGGGCGGCGCCTCGATCGACTTCGTCGACACGATCGAGAAGCAGGGCTTCACGATCGACAACCCGAACGCGACGGGCTCCTGCGCCTGCGGTGACTCCTTCAGCTAGGACTCGCCCCCAGCAGCGGTACGACGAAAGGCGGCGGCGCTCCCCTCACGGGAGCGCCGCCGCCTTTCGCGTACGCGGCCTTCTCGGACCTTCAGTGGCGCGCGATCTTCTCGCCCGTCGTGGTGTCCACGACCTGCCGGTCGCCCAGCGGCTTGTCCAGTGTCACCTTGACGGACTGCTCCTTGGCCAGGGCGATGCAGACCCGCTCGGGATCGGGGTCGGTGACCGTCAGCCGCACCTTCACCGCCGTGCCGCTCTCGTCCGCCGTCGCCGCGTACGTGCTGCACACACCGCCCGTGAAGTGCACCGTCAGGGTCCGCCCGGCCGCCTCGTACGACGTGGCGCGCGGTCCCTCGGCCGTGCCGGGGTCGGCCGCGCCGGGGCCGCCGGGCAGCTCCTTGTGCGGGGGCGGGGGCGAGGACGGGGGCTTCGGCGCCGCCTTCTTCAGGAACTTCGGCGCCACGGCGGGGTGCGTGACCGTGTACGGCGCCGAGCCGTCGCCTGGCGCCACCTCGAAGAGCCAGGACGGTACGAGCGCCCCGCGCCCGTCCACCGAGCGCACCGCGAGCCCGAAGACCGCCTCGGCGATCTCCACGGACTCCGGGGTCCGCTGGGACTTCTGGGTCGTCGCGCCGCTCTTCGAGGCGCACGGGAGCGCCGGCGGTACGTCCGAACCCGTGCCCGCCCTGCTCTCCTCCAGCGGTACCGGCGTCGCGCAGCCGCCGATCCGGCCGGCGCCCGAACCGCTGCCCGAACCCGCGCCGTCCGCCGCCTTGTTCAGCTCCTTCAGCGCCTCAGCCGCGCTGATCACCGGATACGCGTCACCCCGCTCCGGGGTCGTGAGCTGCCCGTAACCGCCGGTCACCCGGCCGTCGGGGTCCACCTGGATCGCCGTCGACCAGCCGTACGTGGGCAGCCCGCCGATCACCGGGTCCGCGTTGACCACCCGGACCGCGCCCATGAGCCGGCTCGCGTCGATGTCCGCGTCGTCCTGGCGCAGCGCCTTCAGCACCGGCGCCGCGGCCTTCTTCGCCGCCGCCTCGCCGACCGCCCCGTCCTCGCTGCCCGGCGCGAAGGAACCGCTGCCGGAGGCGCCGGCCCCCGCGCCGCCACCGCTCGGGCAGCTCTTGCCCTTGAGACAGTTGTCGCCGCCCGGCGCTGCCCCGAACTCCGCGAACGTCCACGCCCCAGGCGCCTGCTTGGCGACCCGCAGCAGCGGGCCCGAGCCGTCCTTGTCCGTGCCGACCTTCCAGGACGTCCCGTCCGACCGGGGCGTGCCCGTCATCCCGAACGCCTTCGCCAGCCGGGCCACATCGGCCGCGGCGACCGTGCCGCTCGTACGGTAGACGCGGGCGGTGTCCGGCCCCGCGGGCAGCTCGCCCGTGGCGCGGTAGACGACCCCGCTCGGATCCGGCTCACCGGGCGCGATGCCCGGCGGCGGGGAGTCCCCGGAGCCCGCGCCCGGGCTCGTGGCGCCCGTCTCCGCAGCCGGGGCGTCGAGGGCGAGCAGCGGCGGGTTCCCGTCGCCCGCACCGCCCTTGCTGTCGCCGCTGCCACCGGCTCCGCCGCCGGAGTTGCCGAAGGCGCTCGTGGCGAAATACGCGCCTCCGCCCCCGGCGATCAGGACCGCCGCCGCCACCGCGGCGACGGCGAACGGTGAACGCCTGCCGCGCGAGCGGTCAGCGCTGTCGGCTGTGTTCTCGTCGGGCCGCTCCGTGCTGGTCACCGCTGCGCTCCTTCGACTCCGTGTTTCGTTGCCCTGGCACCGGTGGGACGGAAGAGAGCGGCGTGCGGTTCCCCGGTGGGGCCGTCCGGGGCAGGAGTTACGCCGTCCGGGTGGAGGCGGCCGTATCCGGACATCCCGTCGATCACCCCTACGGGTGGGCCGAGCTGCCACTTAGGGGAGAGCGCCGCGAACGGGTAGCGTGAACTGTCCACCGTTCTCCCTCATCAGGAGCGTTCACGCCGTGCGAATCGCAGTCACCGGCTCCATCGCCACCGACCATCTGATGACCTTCTCCGGCCGTTTCGCGGACCAGCTTGTCGCGGATCAGCTCCACACGGTCTCCCTCTCCTTCCTGGTCGACAACCTTGAGGTGCGCAGGGGCGGTGTCGGCGCGAACATCGCCTTCGGCATGGGCCAGCTCGGCACCAACCCGATCCTGGTCGGCGCCGCCGGCCAGGACTTCGACGAGTACCGCGCCTGGCTCGACCGGCACGGTGTCGACACCGACTCCGTACGGATCTCCGAGGTCCTGCACACCGCGCGCTTCGTCTGCACGACGGACGCCGACCACAACCAGCTCGGCTCCTTCTACGCGGGCGCGATGAGCGAGGCCCGCCAGATCGAGCTGAAGAAGGTCGCCGACCGCGTCGGCGGCCTCGACCTCGTCGTGATCGGCGCCGACGACCCGGAGGGCATGCTCCGGCACACCGAGGAGTGCCGTACGCGCTCCATCCCGTTCGGCGCGGACTTCTCGCAGCAGATCGCCCGTATGGAGGGTGACGAGATCCGCACCCTTCTCGACGGCGCCACGTACCTCTTCTCCAACGAGTACGAGAAGGGGCTCATCGAGGCCAAGACGGGCTGGACCGACGCCGAGATCCTCTCCCGCGTCGGCCACCGCGTCACGACCCTCGGCAAGCGCGGCGTCCGTATCGACCGCGTCGGCGAGGAGCCGATCCTCGTCGGCTGCCCGGAGGAGGAGGCGAAGGCCGACCCGACCGGCGTCGGCGACGCGTTCCGTGCCGGATTCCTCTCCGGTCTGGTCTGGGGCGTCGGCCTGGAGCGCGCGGCCCAGGTCGGCTGCATGCTCGCCACCCTCGTCATCGAGACGGTCGGCACCCAGGAGTACACCCTGGCCAGGACCCGCTTCATGGAGCGCTTCACCAAGGCGTACGGCCACGACGCGGCGGCGGAGGTCCAGGTCCACCTGGTCTAGGCACCGCCGGACAGGGCCCGGCGTCACGACACCCGGCGGACCACATACGCGACACCGTGGTCCGCCGGCTGCTCGCCCACGTACTCCTGACCGCGCATCTCGCACCACGCCGGGATGTCCAGCCGCGCCGCCTCGTCGTCCGAGAGCACCGTCACCGTCCCGCCCACGGGCACCTCGCCGAACACCTTGGCCAGCTCGATCACCGGGATCGGACAGCGCCGCCCGAGCGCGTCCACCACCACAGAGGCCCCCACCGGGTCCGTCGCTGCCACAGGGCGGGCCCCGCCCGCCCCGGCCGGTGCCCCCAGCTTCTCCCGTACGCCGGTCACCACCCCGGGCAGCAGCTCCAGGAACCGGTCCACCTCCGCCTCCGGCGTCCCGGCGGGGAGCGAGATCCGGACGTTTCCCTCCGACAACACGCCCATCGCGCGCAGCACATGGGACGGCGTCAGCGTGCTGCTCGTACAGGAGGACCCCGAGGAGACCGAGAAGTCCGCCCGGTCCAGCTCGTGGAGGAGCGCCTCCCCGTCGACGTAGAGACAGGAGAACGTCACGAGATGGGGGAGCCGGTGCTCCGGATGCCCCACCACCTCCACGTCGGGCACCAGCTCGGGCACCCGTGTCCTGATCCGGTCCACCAGCGCCCGCAGCCTGACCGCCTCGGCCGCCGCCTCGGCGCGCACCGCGCGCAGCGAGGCCGCCGCCGCCACGATCGCCGGGATGTTCTGGAATCCGGGGGAGCGCCCCGACTCCCGCTCGTCGGCCGGGCCGCGCGGGGCGAACCTGACCCCCTTGCGCACGGCCAGCAGCCCCACGCCGGCCGGACCGCCCCACTTGTGCGCGCTCCCCGTCAGCAGCGACCACGCGCCCTCCACCGGGCCCCAGCCCAGCGACTGCGCCGCGTCCACCAGCAGCGGGACGCCCCGGCTGCGGCACACCTCGGCGACCTCGGCCACCGGCTGCTCCGTACCCACCTCGTGGTTGGCGGACTGGAGGCAGGCCAGCGCCGTGTCCTCGTGCAGGGCACCGGCGTACGTGTCCGGCACCACCGCCCCGTACCGGTCCACCGGCACCTCGGTCACCGTGCCGCCGGTCGCCGCCTCGTGGGCGGAGGCCGCGTGGAGCACCGAGGAGTGCTCCACGGCGGAGACGGTCACCCCGAGCCCGACCCGGCGGCGGCCCGACAACACGCCCGACATCCCCGCGTGGACCGCATGTGTCCCCGAAGGAGTGAAGACGAGTTCGTCGGGGCGACAGCCGACAGCCTCCGCGGCGGCCTCCCGGGCCGCGTCCAGCAACAGGCCGGCCCGGCGCCCCTCGCGGTAGAGCCGGGCGGGGTCCGCCCATCCCTCGTCCAGGGAAGCCTGAAGGGCCTGCCGGGCCACGGGGTGCAGCGGGGCTGAGGAAGCGGCGTCGAAGTAAGGCACGCCCGCCACGCTAACCCGCCGCCGGAGGGGGCGTCAGAAGCGGACCCGGGGCGGCCGGTCGGGGCGCGCGGGCGCCCCGGAATAGCACAGTCCACCCCTTCGGGGAGTCGGGCGGCGCGTTGGGCACCCTCCCCGCACACCCTGAAATCGCGTCCAGTAGGGTTTGGTCCGCATAAACATCCACACCCCCGCCCGCGTCAGGGTCGGCGACCGACCACGAGACGGCCGCGGCCCGCCGCGCGGGCGAGACTCTCGGGAAGGCGCTACGTGAGTCCCAACGGCTCCGACCGCTCGTCGCGGCGCCCGATGCGGCGGAAGCTGCCGCAGGTGCTGACTGCGGGCCTGATCCTCGCGACCTCCACGGGTTGCACATACAAGGACTTCCCCCGCCTTGGAATGCCCACCCCAGTGACGGAGGAGGCTCCCCGGATCCTCTCCCTCTGGCAGGGCTCGTGGGCGGCAGCGCTCATCACGGGCGTACTGGTTTGGGGGCTGATCGTGTGGAGCGTCATCTTCCACCGGCGCAGCCGTACCAAGGTGGAGGTACCTCCGCAGACCCGGTACAACATGCCCATCGAGGCGCTGTACACCGTGGTCCCGCTCATCATCGTGTCGGTGCTCTTCTACTTCACCGCACGGGACGAGTCGAAGCTCCTCACCCTTTCCGCGAAGCCCGCCCACACGGTCAACGTGGTCGGCTACCAGTGGAGCTGGGGCTTCAACTACATCGAGAACGTGGACGGCAACGCCGCCACGGGCAACGAGGTCCCCAAGGAGCTCGACGCCATCCCCAACCGGTTCACGAAGGACTTCCCCAAGGGTGCGGAGGGCGTCTACGACTACGGCGTCCCGGGCACGCGGAACCCGCAGACCAACAACCCGGGTCCGACGCTGTGGCTGCCCAAGGGCGAGAAGGTCCGGTTCATCCTGACCTCGCGTGACGTCATCCACTCCTTCTGGGTGGTGCCGTTCCTGATGAAGCAGGACGTCATCCCGGGGCACACCAACTCCTTCGAGGTCACCCCGAACCAGGAGGGCACCTTCCTCGGTAAGTGCGCCGAGCTCTGCGGTGTCGACCACTCGCGGATGCTCTTCAACGTCAAGGTGGTCTCTCCGGAGCGCTACCAGAAGCACCTGGAAGAGCTGGCCAAGAAGGGCCAGAACGGCTACATCCCGTCGGGCATCGCGCAGACGGATCCGGCCAGGAATGCGGAGACGAACAAACTGTGAGCATCCTCAACGAACCTCAGGGTGCCGCCGCAGCAGCAGAGGACTCGTACGAGAACGAGCTGCCGGTACGGCGCAAACAGCCGGGCAACGTGGTCGTGCGGTGGTTGACCACCACCGACCACAAGACCATCGGCACGATGTATCTGATCACGTCGTTCGCGTTCTTCTGCATCGGCGGGGTGATGGCGCTCTTCATGCGCGCCGAGCTGGCCCGTCCGGGTACGCAGATCATGTCGAACGAGCAGTTCAACCAGGCGTTCACGATGCATGGCACGATCATGCTGCTGATGTTCGCGACGCCGTTGTTCGCGGGATTCGCGAACTGGATCATGCCGCTGCAGATCGGTGCGCCGGATGTGGCGTTCCCGCGGCTGAACATGTTCGCGTACTGGCTGTACCTCTTCGGTTCGCTGATCGCGGTGAGCGGTTTCATCACACCGCAGGGCGCGGCGGACTTCGGATGGTTCGCCTACTCCCCGCTGTCGGACGCCGTGCGTTCGCCGGGGATCGGCGCGGATCTGTGGATCATGGGGCTGGCGTTCTCCGGGTTCGGGACGATCCTGGGGTCGGTCAACTTCATCACCACGATCATCTGCATGCGCGCGCCGGGTATGACGATGTTCCGGATGCCGATCTTCACGTGGAACGTGCTGCTGACCGGTGTGCTGGTCCTGCTGGCGTTCCCGGTGCTGGCCGCCGCGCTCTTCGCGCTGGAGGCCGACCGTAAGTTCGGCGCTCATATCTTCGACGCGGCCAACGGCGGGTCGTTGCTGTGGCAACACCTGTTCTGGTTCTTCGGGCATCCCGAGGTGTACATCATCGCCCTGCCGTTCTTCGGGATCGTCTCGGAAGTGATTCCGGTCTTCTCGCGGAAGCCGATGTTCGGCTACATCGGTCTGGTGGCGGCGACGATCTCCATCGCGGGTCTCTCGGTGACGGTGTGGGCGCACCACATGTACGTGACCGGCGGGGTACTGCTGCCGTTCTTCTCGTTCATGACGTTCCTCATCGCGGTACCGACCGGGGTGAAGTTCTTCAACTGGATCGGCACGATGTGGAAGGGCTCGCTCTCCTTCGAGACGCCGATGCTCTGGACGGTCGGCTTCCTGGTGACGTTCCTCTTCGGCGGACTCACCGGCGTGATCCTGGCGTCGCCGCCGATGGACTTCCACGTGTCGGACTCGTACTTCGTGGTGGCGCACTTCCACTACGTGGTGTTCGGGACGGTCGTGTTCGCGATGTTCGCGGGCTTCCACTTCTGGTGGCCCAAGTTCACCGGCAAGATGCTCGACGAGCGGCTCGGGAAGATCACTTTCTGGACGCTGTTCATCGGCTTCCACGGCACCTTCCTCGTCCAGCACTGGCTGGGCGCCGAGGGTATGCCGCGCCGGTACGCGGACTACCTCGCGTCGGACGGTTTCACCGCGCTGAACACCATTTCCACGATCAGCTCGTTCGTCCTCGGTCTGTCGGTACTGCCGTTCTTCTACAACGTCTGGAAGACCGCCAAGTACGGCAAGAAGATCGAGGTCGACGACCCGTGGGGCTACGGTCGTTCACTCGAATGGGCGACTTCGTGCCCGCCGCCGCGGCACAACTTCCTCACGCTGCCGCGTATCCGCTCGGAATCCCCCGCGTTCGATCTGCACCACCCGGAGATCGCCGCGCTCGACCAGCTTGAGAACGCGGGCCACGGCGCCCCGGCCGGCGCCCTCGCCGGTGGCAAGGAGGCCGGCAAGTGAAGATCCAAGGCAGGATGTTCATCTGGCTGAGCGTCTTCATCCTCGTCGTGGCCGTCGTGTACGGCGTCTGGTCGAAGGAGCCGGTCGGTACGACGGCGCTGTTCCTGGCCTTCGGGCTGAGCGTGATGATCGGCTTCTACCTGGCCTTCACGGCCCGGCGGATGGACGCGCTGGCGCAGGACAACAAGGAAGCCGACGTCGCGGACGAGTCCGGCGAGGTCGGGTTCTTCGCCCCGCACAGTTGGCAGCCGTTCTCGCTCGCCATCGGTGGCGCGCTGGCCTTCCTGGCCATCGCCATCGGCTGGTGGCTGCTGTACTTCTCCCTGCCGCTGATCCTGGTCGGCCTGTGGGGCTGGGTCTTCGAGTTCTACCGCGGTGAGAACCAGAACCAGTAGACGCGTACGGCATCGACAGGGGGCCCTGCCTCTCCGACCAGGAGAGGCAGGGCCCCCCGTTTGCATCACCCGTCGCGCTGATGGCGGAGAATCTTCTTACCGTGAGCACATGAACCACACGCCACGCTTGCGCACCATCCTGAGCTGCACCGTACTGGTCGTGTCCCTCGGGGCGAGCGCGACCGCGTGCGGTGGCCCCGACACCCACCCGCTCTCCGACAAGCCGTACGACGCAGACGGCCAGATCGTGTTCAGCGTCACCGCGGGCGGCAAGAAGGTGAACCCCGACAAGCCGCTCGAAGTGGTCTCCAAGAACCGTGACGGCCGCATCACGGACGTCACGGCCGTCGACGCGAGCGGTCACTACCTGGCGGGTGAACTCACCGCCGACGGGATGCGCTGGCACTCCACGGCCCCGCTGGCCGCCGGTGCCCGCTACACCGTCAGGGTCGCCACGGAGAACGAGGAGGGCAAGCCCGGCTCCCGGCGGCTCACCTTCGACACCGCGAAGGCGAAGAAGACCCTGGAGGTCGAGTTCGGCCCCGACGCGGGCACGTACGGCGTCGGCCAGCCGATCACCGCCACCCTCAGCCAGCCGGTCAAGTCCAAGGCGGCCAGGGCCGTCGTCGAACGCTCCCTGAAGGTACGTTCCACACCCTCCGCGGACGGCGGCACCTGGCACTGGGTGGACGACGAGACGATGCACTTCCGCCCCAAGGAGTACTGGCCCGCGAACAGCAAGATCACCGCCACCAGCAACCTCGAAGGGGTGAAGATCGGGGACAAGCTGTACGGCAGCGCCACCAAGCCGCTGAAGCTCACCATCGGTGACCGGATCGAGGCCATCACGGACGCCTCGGCGCACTACATGACGATCTACCGCAACGGTGAGGAGATCAACAGCATCCCGGTCACCACCGGGAAGCCGGGCTTCTCCACCCGTAACGGCATCAAGGTCGTGCTCGGCAAGGAGTACTTCGTACGGATGCGCGGCACCACCGTCGGCATCTCCTCGGCCAGCGAGGGGTACGACCTGCCGGTCTACTGGGCCACCCGGGTCACCTGGAGCGGTGAGTACGTGCACGCCGCCCCGTGGTCCGTGGGCTCCCAGGGCGCGGCCAACGTCAGCCACGGCTGTACCGGCATGTCCACCGGTAACGCCGCGTGGTTCTTCGAGACGGTGAAGGAGGGCGACATCGTCCAGGTCATCAACAGCGCCGGTGACTACATGGAGGAATTCGGCAACGGCTACGGGGACTGGAACGTGGACTGGAAGGACTGGCGCAAGGGCAGCGTCCTCCAGGCCGGCCTCAGAGAAGGCAGCTCGCCCGCCGACTCGGCACGCCTGCGCCCGGCGATCTAGAGCGCCTCTGACGGCGCTGACGGCCCGGACGGCGGTCGTGTGGGCCCAGGCCCCCGCGACCGCCGTTCCGGGTACGGGAGCGGGGCTCAGGCCTCCACGGAGAGCCTGGAGCGCAGCAGGGAGGCCAGGGCGTCCGCGAAGCCGACCGGTTCGACCGGCAGCGTCACCGCGGCGTCCGCGCGGCTCCAGGTGGCCAGCCAGGCGTCCTGCGGGCGGCCGATCAGCAGCAGCACGGGCGGGCAGTGGAAGATCTCGTCCTTGATCTGCCGGGAGACGCCCATACCGCCGGCGGGGGCCGTCTCGCCGTCCAGCACGCAGACGTCGATCCCGCCGCGGTCCAGCCGCTCGATCACCGCGGGAAGGGTCGCGCACTCCACGAACTCGACCGGTGGGACATCGGCGGCCGGCCGCCGGCCCGCCGCCAGCCTGACCTGCTCGCGGGTGTTCGCGTCGTCGCTGTAGACCAGCACGGTGGCGGTCGGCTGCATTGTTCCTCCGTGACATCGGTGTCTGCGGGGGCTCCAGGGCTCCACGGCCCTGAACCGATGCGCGGATCGTACTCCGTCGGACACCCTGTCAGCACGGGTAAGGACAGCCCTTCGCTGGGCCGTTCGAGCTGGACACAGCCCATGGACACACCGAACGGCACCCCGGGAGTCAGCGCGGGATAAGCGACCGACATAATGTCGGTCGTGGCGACAGCAACGACAGTAGAAACCGGGCACGCGCACCCGTCGGTCAATCGGCCGAACCTCACCAGTGTCGGAACCATCATTTGGCTGAGTTCCGAGCTGATGTTCTTCGCGGCCCTCTTCGCGATGTACTTCACCCTGCGATCGGTGATGGGGGCTGAGTACTGGAAGGAAATGGCTCATGCCCTGAACGTCCCGTTCTCAACGGCGAACACGACGATCCTGGTGCTCTCCTCCCTCACCTGTCAGCTCGGCGTCTTCGCCGCCGAGCGCGGTGACGTGAAGAAGCTCCGAGCGTGGTTCGTGATCACGTTCGTGATGGGTGCGATCTTCATCGGCGGCCAGGTCTTCGAGTACACCGAGCTGGTCAAGAAGGACGGCATCTCGCTCTCCTCCGACCCGTACGGCTCGGTGTTCTATCTGACCACCGGCTTCCACGGTCTGCACGTGACGGGGGGTCTGATCGCGTTCCTGTTCGTCCTGGGCAGGACGTACGCGGCCAAGAGGTTCACCCACGAGCAGGCAACCGCCGCCATCGTCGTGTCCTATTACTGGCACTTCGTCGATGTCGTCTGGATCGGCCTTTTCGCCACGATCTACTTGATCAAGTAGCGGGACGCCGCGCCCGACGCGCGCCGCCCTACGCACACAGTCCAGAAGCACCGACGCAGAAGATCCTGACACCGGGGTAATCCGTGAAAAAGCTCTCCGCACGACGACGCCATCCGCTGGCGGCGGTCGTCGTCCTACTCTTCGCGCTGGCGGTCACCGGGGGGCTGTACGCCGCGTTCGCGCCCGCGAGCAAGGCACAGGCTGACGAAACCGCCCAGTCCCTGGCCATCGAGGAGGGCAAGAAGCTCTACTCGGTCGGCTGCGCAAGCTGCCACGGGACCGGGGGTCAGGGTTCCTCCGACGGTCCGAGCCTGGTCGGCGTCGGCTCCGCCGCCGTGGACTTCCAGGTCGGCACCGGCCGGATGCCGGCCCAGCAGCCCGGCGCGCAGGTACCGAAGAAGAAGGTCATCTACTCCCAGAAGGAGATCGACCAGCTCGCCGCGTACGTCGCGTCCCTCGGCGCCGGTCCGATCACGCCGACCGAGAACCAGTACAACCCCGACGGTGCCGACATCGCCAACGGTGGCGACCTGTTCCGTACCAACTGCACCCAGTGCCACAACTTCACCGGTGAGGGTGGTGCGCTGACACACGGCAAAACCGCACCGAGCCTTGAGGGCGTGGATCCGAAGCACATCTACGAGGCCATGCAGACCGGCCCGCAGAACATGCCTTCCTTCCCCGACTCCACGATGCCGGAGCAGCAGAAGAAGGACATCATCGCGTACGTCAAGGCGGTGAACGGGGATGAGACCGTCAGCCCCGGCGGCCTCTCCCTCGGCGGCCTCGGCCCCGTCAGCGAGGGCCTGTTCGCCTGGATCTTCGGACTGGGCGCATTGATCGCCGTTGCCGTCTGGGTCGCGGCCCACACCGCTAAGGCCAAGAAGTCATGAGTAGCCAAGAGAATTCAGTAGACGAGAACCTGCCGAGCGGGCACGACGCCGCGCACGGCGAGGTGGAGCGCGCCGACGATCCCTTCGCGGATCCGGGGATGCCGGCCCACAAACCGCGGATCCAGGACATCGACGAGCGGGCGGCCAGGCGGTCCGAGCGCACCGTCGCCGGCCTGTTCCTGCTGTCGATGCTGGCGACGGTGGCGTTCATCGCCTCCTTCGTCGCCTTCCCGGTCGACAAGAGCGCCTTCATCTTCCCGTTCGGGCACGTCAGCATCCTGCACTTCTCGCTGGGTGTGACCCTCGGTGTCGCCCTGTTCGCCATCGGCGCCGGCGCGGTCCACTGGGCACGCACGCTGATGTCGGACGTGGAGATCGCCGACGACCGGCACCCGATCGAGGCGCCGCCCGAGGTCAAGGCGAAGGTCCTGGAGGACTTCGCCGCGGGTGCGGCCGAGTCGGGCTTCGGCCGGCGCAAGCTGATCCGCAACACGATGTTCGGCGCGCTGGCGCTCGTACCGCTCTCCGGCGTCGTGCTGCTGCGCGACCTCGGTCCGCTGCCCGAGAAGAAGCTCCGCACGACGCTGTGGGCCAAGGGCAAGCAGCTCATCAACATGAACACGATGGAGCCGCTGCGTCCCGAGGACGTCATCACGGGCTCGCTGACGTTCGCCATGCCCGAGGGCCTGGACCAGCACAGCGAGGAGTTCCAGAAGGAGATCGCCAAGGCCGCCCTGATGATCGTCCGGATTCAGCCGGACGAGATCAAGGACAAGCAGGAGCTGGACTGGTCCCATCAGGGGATCGTGGCGTTCTCGAAGATCTGCACCCACGTCGGGTGCCCGATCAGCCTGTACGAGCAGCAGACGCACCACGTGCTCTGCCCGTGCCACCAGTCCACCTTCGACCTCTCCGACGGCGCGCGCGTCATCTTCGGCCCCGCCGGTCACGCTCTGCCGCAGTTGCAGATCGGCGTGAACGCTGAGGGCAACCTTGAGGCACTCGGCGACTTCGCCGAGCCCGTCGGCCCTGCCTTCTGGGAGCGCGGATGAGTACCACGACAACCACAGCCACGACGGACGACAAGGCCCGCAAAGCGCCCGCGGGCGAGCGCGTGGCCGACTGGGCGGACGGCCGGCTGGGCATCTACGGCCTGGCCAAGGCCAACATGCGGAAGATCTTCCCGGACCACTGGTCCTTCATGCTCGGGGAGATCTGCCTCTACAGCTTCATCATCATCATCCTCACGGGTGTGTATCTGACGCTGTTCTTCCACCCGTCGATGAACGAGGTGGAGTACCACGGCGGTTACGTCCCGCTCCAGGGCGTGATGATGTCGGAGGCGTTCGCCTCCACGCTGGACATCAGCTTCGACGTCCGCGGCGGTCTGCTCATCCGGCAGATCCACCACTGGGCGGCGCTGATCTTCCTCGCGGCCATGATGGTCCACATGATGCGCGTCTTCTTCACGGGCGCCTTCCGCAAGCCGCGCGAGGTCAACTGGCTGTTCGGCTTCCTGCTGTTCGTCCTGGGCATGTTCACCGGGTTCACCGGCTACTCGCTCCCCGACGACCTGCTCTCCGGCACCGGGGTGCGGTTCATGCAGGGCGCGGTCCTGTCCGTGCCGATCGTCGGAACGTACCTGTCGATGTTCCTGTTCGGCGGCGAGTTCCCCGGCGGCGACTTCGTGGCCCGGTTCTACTCGGTCCACATCCTGCTGCTGCCCGGCATCATGCTGGGCCTGGTCGTGGCCCACCTGATCCTGGTCTTCTACCACAAGCACACGCAGTTCGCGGGCCCCGGCAAGACGAACACCAACGTCGTCGGCATGCCGCTGCTGCCGGTCTACATGGCCAAGGCCGGAGGCTTCTTCTTCCTGGTCTTCGGGGTCATCACGATCGTCTCGGCCATCGCCACGATCAACCCGATCTGGGCCCTCGGCCCGTACCGGCCCGACCAGGTCTCCACCGGCGCCCAGCCCGACTGGTACATGGGCTTCTCCGAAGGCCTCATCCGAGTGATGCCCGGCTGGGAGATCAACGCGTGGGGACACACGCTCGTCCTGGGTGTCTTCATCCCGCTGATCATCTTCCCGCTGGTGCTGGTCGCGATCGCGGTCTACCCGTTCGTCGAGTCCTGGGTCACCGGCGACAAGCGCGAGCACCACATCCTGGACCGCCCGCGCAACGTACCGACCCGTACGGCGTTCGGTGTGGCCTGGCTGACCTGGTACTTCATCCTGCTGATCGGTGGCGGGAACGACCTGTGGGCGACGCACTTCCATCTGTCGATCAACGCGATCACCTGGTTCGTCCGGATCGCCTTCTTCGCCGGACCGGTCATCGCCTTCATCGTCACCAAGCGGATCTGCATCGGTCTCCAGCGACGCGACGCCGAGAAGGTGCTGCACGGACGCGAGTCCGGTGTCATCAAGCGGCTGCCGCACGGTGAGTTCGTCGAGGTGCACACCCCGCTGGACCAGGCTGACCTGCACAAGCTGACCGCGCACGAGCAGTACAAGCCCGCCGAGCTCGGCCCCGAGACCGACGAGAACGGGGTACGCCGCAAGGTGTCGCCCGTCGAGAGGCTCAGGGTCAAGCTGAGCAAGGGCTACTACGGCGAGCACAACCAGCTTCCCAAGCCCACCGCGGAGGAGTACAAGGAGATCACCAGCGGCCACGGCCACCACTGATCGCCCGGCCTGAAACAGGTCGCCACCACCGAGGGCCCCGGCCCGGTCTCCCCAGGGAGCCGGCCGGGGCCCTCGGCGTGCTGCTCCACGAGTCCGCCGCATCCGCCGCGTCCGGAGTACGGGCACCCCTCCGCCGGGCCCGGCGTACGCCGATAGGCTTGCGGCCGGGCCGTACGCCGTCACGCCGTACGAAGCCCACGCAGCCGTCCCAGACACCCAGGAGCGAGCATGAGCGCTGTTACCCCCGTCGGAGGCGACACCGTGGCGGCCCGCACCTGGCCCGGCGTACTGAACCCCCTGCTGCGCGGCGAGAACCTGTCCACCGACGACACGGCGTGGGCCATGGACCGCATCATGAGCGGCGAGGCCACCGACGCGCAGATCGCCGGCTTCGCGGTCGCGCTGCGGGCGAAGGGCGAGACCGTCGAGGAGGTCTCGGGGCTGGTCCGCGCGATGTACGCGCACGCCAACACCATCGAGGTGCCCGGCCGTACCGTCGACATCGTGGGCACCGGCGGCGACCTCGCCAAGACCGTCAACATCTCCACGATGTCCGCGATCGTCGTGGCGGGCACCGGCGCCAAGGTCGTCAAGCACGGCAACCGCGCCTCGTCCTCCGCGAGCGGCGCCTCCGACGTACTGGAGAAGCTCGGCGTCAATCTGGAGCTGACGCCGGGGCGGGTCGTGGAGGTCGCGGAGGAGGCGGGCATCACGTTCTGCTTCGCGGTCAAGTTCCACCCGGCGCTCCGGTACGCGGCCAAGGCGCGCAAGGAGCTGGGCGCGCAGACCACCTTCAACATCCTCGGCCCGCTCACCAACCCGGCCAGGGTCAGATCCCAGGCCGTGGGCGTGGCGGACGCGCGGATGGCGCCCATCGTCGCCGGGGTACTCGCCGCCCGCGGCAACTCGGCGCTGGTCTTCCGCGGCGACGACGGACTCGACGAGCTGACCACCACCGCTACCTCGCGGGTGTGGACCGTACGGGACGGCAAGGTCACCGAGCAGCCCTTCGACCCGCGGGACGTCGGCCTGGAACTGGTCCCCGTGGAGGCGCTGCGCGGGGCGGACGCCTCGTACAACGCCGATGTCGCGCGCCGGCTGCTGGCCGGCGAGGGCGGACCCGTACGGGAGGCCGTGCTGCTCAACGCGGCGGCGGCGCTGGTGGCGCTCGACCCGACGGGGGACCCGCTGGAGACCCAGCTCGTGGCGGGCATCGCGCGGGCCGCTGAGGCGATCGACTCGGGCGCGGCGCGGGACGCGCTGGCCCGCTGGGTGGCCGCCAGCAACGCCTGACCGCTTGACGGCGGGAGGGGGCCGGGACGCGGAACACGCGCCCGGCCCCCTCCTGTTGGACGGCGGGCTCCGCGCGCGTAGCGCCCGTCCCGTATCGACTGTCCCGTGTCGCCCGTCCGTACCGCCTGTCCCGTATCGCGGACAGCGACTTGGGCGGTCCGGGCCCCTGTGCCATACTTTCGGCCAAGGTCATGAGTGACAGCGATTAAGGCCCCGGCTCGCTGTCCGGCAACCCTCCGTCCGTGGCGGGGTGCCCCGGGTGAAGACCAGGCCGTAGGCAGCGAGGTCTGCGGCAAGCGCGGACCCCTTGCCACCTTTGGGGTCCTGGTCCTCAAGGGAGCAGTCTCGTGAGCAAGCGAATGCGTTAGGGCTTCAGGATCCGTCCGGATCCTCGCCCCTTCTTCAACCACCTCCGCGCGGTCCGTTCCGTGCGTCGAGGCATCCCCCGCATCCGGCGCCGCTCCGTCATGGAGTCGTGGAGCCGTGCGGGTCCTGAAGCCGTTCCGACTTTCCTCGCCGGGAGACAACGCCATGTCCGCACGCCCGAACGCCGCCGCCCCCACTGCCACCGCCGTCGCCGACGACCCCGCCTGTGGAGCGCCGCTCCCCGTGCTCGGCGCCGATGTGACCGTCCCCCTCGTCACCGGCGGCGAGGTGACGTACGCGGCCCTCGACTACGCGGCCAGCGCCCCGGCCCTCCAGCGGGTGTGGGACGACGTCGCCGCGTACGCCCCGTACTACGGCAGCGTCCACCGCGGCGCCGGCTACCTCTCGCAGCTCTCCACGGACCTCTTCGAGAGCAGCCGCCGCACGGTCGCGGAGTTCCTCGGCTGCCGCGCCGGCGACCAGGTCGTCTTCACCCGCTCGACCACCGACTCGCTCAACCTGCTGGCCGCCGCGCTGCCCGCCGACTGCCAGGTCTTCGTCTTCGAGACCGAGCACCACGCGTCCCTGCTGCCCTGGCGCGACGCCCGGGTCACCTACCTCGACGCCCCGCGCACCACGGACGAGGCCGTCGCCACCCTGGAGCGCGCGCTCGCCTCGCGCGACCCGCAGGGCCCGGCGCTGGTCTGTGTGACGGGTGCGTCCAACGTGACCGGTGAGCTGTGGCCCGTACGAGAGCTGGCCGCCGCCGCACACGCCCACGGCGCCCGGATCGTGCTCGACGCCGCGCAGCTCGTACCGCACCACGCCGTGGACATCGCGGATCTCGGCGTCGACTGGATCGCTTTCTCCGGCCACAAGCTGTACGCGCCGTTCGGCTCCGGGGTGCTCGCTGGTCGCGCCGACTGGCTCCAGGCGGCCGAGCCGTACCTCGCGGGCGGCGGCGCCAGCCGCAAGGTGGCGCGCCGTGCCGACGGCGGCGTGGACGTCGACTGGCACACCACGGCCGCCCGGCACGAGGCGGGCTCGCCCAACGTCATCGGCGTCTACGCGATCGCCGCCGCCTGCAAGGCGCTCACCGAGGCCGGCTTCGACGCGCTGGCCGCGCGGGAGCAGCGGCTGGTCGCCGAGGTGCGCGCCGGTCTGGCGGAGGTGCCCGAGGTCAAGGTGCTCTCGCTCTTCGGCGACGACGCGGCGCGGGTCGGCGTGCTGTCGTTCGTGGTCGAGGGGTGGAACAGCTCGCACTTCGCCGCCGCGCTCTCCGCGGAGTACGGCATCGGCGTACGGGACGGTCTGTTCTGCGCCCACCCGCTGGTCAGGACCCTGCTGGGCAGCGACCCGCAGGACCCGGGGGAGTGCGGCGCCCCGGAGGCGGAGCCGGGCGAGCGCTCGCTCAACGCGATCCGGGTCAGCTTCGGCGCGGGGACGCCGGACGAGCACGTGGAGCGCTTCGTGCGGGCGGTGCGGGAGCTGGTGAGCGACGGCGCGCGGTGGAACTACCGTACGGAGGAAGGCCGTTGCGTCCCGGACCGGGACGGCGCCGCCGCGTAACCCTGTACCTGCCGGAGGCGGTCCTACGCGTCGAGTCCGATCGCGAAGGCCGCCTCCAGGTCGTGCTGGGAGTACGTACGGAACGCGACGTGGGTGTCCGTGCCCTCGACGCCCTCGATCTTGCTGATCCGGCCGGGGATCACATCCGCCAGATCGTCGTGCCGGGCGACCCGGACCATGGCGATCAGGTCGTACGTACCGGTCACCGAGAAGACCTCGCTGACGCTGTCCAGCGCCGCGATCGACTCCGCGATCTCGGGGATCCGGTCCACGCTGGTCTTGATGAGCACGATCGCGGTGATCACGGTTGGCGTTCTCCCTCGGTGGCCGCTGGCTGGGCTCTCACTCTATCGGTACGCCAGTACCGTCCCCAGGCGTAGAGGAAGCCCGCGCCGAAGCCCACGAGGTGCGCCAGATAGGCGATGCCGGGGCCCTCTCCGGCGCCGTGCGCGGCCAGCCACTGGAGCACGAACCAGAAGATCAGCACGATCCAGGCGGGGAAGCGCAGCGGCAGGAAGAAGAGGAACGGGAAGAGGCTGGTGACCCGTGCCCGGGGGAAGAGGTACAGGAACGCGCCGAGCACCCCGGAGATCGCGCCCGACGCCCCGACCAGGGTCTGGGAGGAGGCGGCGTTCGCGAGCGCGTACACGAGGAGCGCGAGGGCGCCGGTGGCGAGGTAGAAGAGCAGGAACGCGGCGCGGCCCATCCGCTCCTCGGCCATCGCGCCGAAGACATGCAGGAAGAGCATGTTCCCCAGCAGGTGCAGCCAGCTCCCGTGGACGAAGAGCGCGGTGAACGGGGTGAGCAGGGCCCGCGGCTCGCCGTGCGTCAGCTCGCTCGGGATGACGCCCCACCGCTCGAAATAGGCGCTCTGCGCGGCCAGCAGCGCGTCGCCCTTTCCGTACGCGGGAGTGAATCCCGAGAGCGGGCTGAGGAGGAAGGCCAGACAGCACAGGGCGATCAGCCCGTAGGTCACCAGGGGCGCTCCGTACGCCGTACGCCTTTTGCTCACGGACAGAGCATGGCGTACCGGTCCCTAACGGTGCAGAGCGCCTCGCCGGGGCGCGGGGGAGCCGCGAGGCCGTAGGGTTGCCGGGTGCCATCCGCGGTTCGACGCCGCACCGCGGGGCACCGCATAGGGACGAAGAAAAGAGGACGGCACGATGGCAGCAACTCCGACGGTTCCGCAGCCCACGGCCTCCACCCGGTGGCGCTGCACCTTGTGCGGCAATCTGACCCGGTTCGATGTGACGCGCTCGTCGAAGGTCGTCGAGTACGTCCATCTGGACCTGGCCGGGGAGCCGAAGGTCGAGGAGCGTGAGGTGGTCAGTGAGACCATCGAGTCGGTGCGGTGCCGTTGGTGCAACGCGGTGGATCAGATCGAGCTGGTGGACAGGCCGGGTGCCGGTTCCTGAGGGAGCCGCCCGTAAGGGGTGGATGGGGTGACGGATCGTGGAGCAGCCCGCGAGTGGCGCTGAGCCGGCCGGTGCGGCCGGCGGTGACGCCGCGGAAACGCTCGACCGCCCGCTCCCCGACGGGGTACGGCGCCGGGTCGTCGCGCTCGTCTCGGACGCCTTCGGCGGGCTGACGGTCACGGAGCTGCCCGCCCAGCTCCGGCAGTACGCGCGCTTCGCCCCGAACAGGCGTGCGAAGTTCGCGGGTAACGCGATGGCCGCCGCGCTGGAGAGCGACCCCGTCTTCCGGCAGCGGATCGGCGAGCGGATCGGCCAGGCCCAGCCGGAGCTGGCCGCCGCCCTGGAGTCCGGATCGCCCCCCGCCGCAGCTGATCCCGTCGATGTGGCCGCCGCCGCGTACGTGCTCAGGCCCCCCGGATGGGTGAAACTGGTCGCCGCCGCCGGCGAGGAGGCGCAGCGCGCCGACGCCGAGCGCGCCGACGAGGAGAACCGGCGCGAGCTGGAGCGGCTGCGCGAGGAGCTGGCCGCAGCCAGGTCCCTCACCAAGACCGAGACGGAGCGGCTGCGCACGGAGCTGGACACCGCGCGCAAGGAGACCGAGACGCTCCACCGCAAGCTGCGCAGCGCGCTGAGCGATGTGAAGCGCGGCGAGGCCGCCCTGCGCCGTACGCACGCGGAGTCCGAGGCCCTCCGGGCGGAGAGCGCGGCCCAGGTGTCGGCGGCGGAGAGCGAGACGCGCCGGATCAGGGCGCGGCTCGCGGAGGCGGAGTCGGCGGTCGAGTCGAGCCGCAGGGCCGCCCGCGAGGGGCGCTCGGTCGAGGACATGCGGCTGCGGCTGCTGCTGGACACGGTGCTGGAGTCGGCCCAGGGGCTGCGGCGCGAGCTGGCGCTGCCGCCCGCCGCGAGCCGGCCCGCGGACACGGTCGACGCGGTGGAGCCCGGCCGGATGTCCCCCAAGGATGTGGCGGCGCGCGCGCTCTCCGATATGGATCCGGCGCTGCTCGATCAGCTTCTGGCGCTTCCGCAGGCGCATCTGATCGTCGACGGCTACAACGTGACCAAGACCGGTTATCCCACCATGCCGCTGGAGAAGCAGCGGCTGCGGCTGCTGGGCGGGCTCGCCATGCTCGCCGCGCAGTCGGGCGCCGAGATGACCTGTGTCTTCGACGGCGCGGAGCTGGTCGCGCCGGTGCTGCTCGCACCGCCGCGCGGGGTGCGGGTGCTCTTCTCCAAGCCGGGGGTGACCGCGGACGAGCTGATCCGTCAGCTCGTCAGGGCGGAGCCGCCGGGCCGGCCCGTGGTGGTGGCCTCCACCGACCGTGAGGTCGCGGACGGGGTCGCGAAGGCCGGCGCCAGACCGGTCGCGTCCGCCCTGCTGCTGAAGCGGCTTTCGCGCGTCTAGCTGACGTCCGGTCAGCTCTGGTCATCTCTGGTCATCCCTGGTCGGATCTGTCCTGACCGGGTCCGCTCTGGCGGTCTCTGCCTGCCTCTGACTACCTCTGGCTGTCTCTGGCTATCTCTGGTCAATCAACAGTGGCAATGACCGAATTGGGCGCTACTTGTATGGGCGTGGCGTCAAATGTCCGCTACTGCATGTGTATTGCCGCTCTGCTGTCTGTAGGGCGCTTGTAAATAATGTGCTTCGTGACAGAGTTTTTCCTTGCAAGGATTTGAACTGATCACAAGAAGGTCACTAGGGTCAGGCCTCGAACCTTCGCACGGTTGATCACCCATCCGGGGTGGCAGTGAAGGAACCGCCGTTTTCGCGCAGTTCGGCCCAGTTCGCGGGGGAGCCGTGCGCGCGAAGCCGGGACTGACGTCCCCAAGGACCGGCAGGCGGCTGAGGAAGAAGGAGCTCGCCTCCGTGGCGTCCCACCGTCGTCCCAAGCCCCCGAGCCGTACCCGGGTGACCGTGCTCACCGCGACCGCCGCCGCTGCCGTCGCGCTCTCCTCCCAGGCCGCCAACGCCGCGCCGACGCCGAGCAAGGCCGACGTCAAGGAGAAGGTCGACAAGCTCTACGAGGACGCCGAGAAGGCCACGGAGAAGGCCAACGGGGCCGAAGAGGCGCAGGACAAGCTGGAGAAGCAGGTCGGCGCCCTCCAGGACAAGGTCGCCCGTGGCCAGGACGAGCTCAACGAGATGCGCGACGGCCTCGGCCTGATGGCCAGCAGTCAGTACCGCACCGGCGGTATCGACCCCGCGCTCCAGCTCTTCCTCTCCTCCGACCCGGACAGCTACCTGGAGAAGGCGTCCACGCTCGACCAGGTCAGCGGCAAGCAGGCCGAGTCGCTCAAGCGGATCCAGGACAAGCAGCGGACCCTCGCGCAGCAGCGCCAGGAGGCCCAGGGCAAGGTCAAGGACCTCGCGGACACCCGCAAGGTGCTCACCGAGAAGAAGAAGGAAGTCCAGGGCAAGCTCGCCTCCGCGCAGAAGCTGCTCAACTCGCTCACCGAGAAGGAGCGGGCCGACCTCGCCAAGGCCGAGGAGGAGCGCGCCAGCCGGGGCAGCGGCGGCGGCTCGACGTCCTCCCGCACCGACCTCGGGGACACCCCGGCCTCCTCGTCCCGCGCCGCCGCGGCGTTCGCCGCCGCGCAGGGCAAGATCGGCACGCCGTACGTCTACGGCGCCTCCGGCCCCAGCTCCTTCGACTGCTCCGGGCTCACCTCCTGGGCGTACGCGCAGGCCGGTGTCTCCATCCCCCGGACCTCCGAGTCGCAGGCCAACGCCGGTACGCGGCTCTCGCAGAGCCAGCTCCAGAAGGGTGACCTGGTCATCTTCTACGGCGACCTGCACCACGTCGGCTTCTACGCGGGCAACGGCCAGGTGCTGCACGCGCCCAAGCCGGGCGCCAGCGTCCGCTACGAGGCCATCGGGAACATGCCGTTCCAGTTCGGTGTGCGCATCGCCTGACCGCCGGGCGAGCGTGGGCCGGCTGTTGACGTCCTGACCGTCATCTCCGGCTCGACACCCGCCCATTCGGGGGAATTCCCACCCCACACGCTGACACCCGCGCCCCGCCGATGACCTTGAGGTCTACGGCGGGGCGTCACTTTGTGTGCGCGGGGCGGTCGTTGGCCGCTCCGTGATCGCCCGGCTACTGTCTGCTCCGCGCAGCACCGGCCAGCGGTCCGCCCACCGGGCGGCAGGGCTGCGCCTGCGCGTACAGCGGAAGGGAGTTCGGCTTCCCGTGGTGTCCCATCGCCGTCCCTCACAGTCCGGCCATGCTGCTCTGCGTTCCGGCACCCGTGGCAGCGCCGTCGCCGCCGTGTCCCTCGCGGCGGCCACGACGGCGGTGGCGCTCGGCGCCGCCCCGGCGGGCGCCGACCCACAGGCGACGCCCGACGCGACCCGGGCCCAGGTCGACCGGCTCTTCGAGCAGGCCGAGCGGGCCACCGAGCGGTACAACAAGGCGGGCGAACGCGTCACGGAGCTGCGGACCCTGCTGGACACGGCGCAGGACAGCGCCGCGCGCGGCCAGGAGCGCGTCAACGCGATGCGCGGCGCGCTCGGTTCGCTCGCCGGCGCCCAGTACCGCTCCGGCGGCGTCGACCCCACCCTCGCGCTGCTGCTCTCCTCCGACCCGGACGGCTATCTGGAGAAGGCCGCCGTCCTCGACCGGGTCGGCGCCCGCCAGTCCGGCGCCCTGAAGGAACTCGGCCTGGCCCAGCGCGGCCTCGGGCAGGTACGCAGCGAGGCCGCCCGCGACCTCGCCGAGCTGGAGCGCAGCCGGGCCGCCGTCGCCCGCCACAAGCGCACCGTCGAGGGCAGGCTCGCCGAGGCCCGCCGCCTGCTCAACACCCTGACCGAGGCCGATCGCGTCTCCTACGACCGGGCCTCGCGCTCCGACCGGGGCGACCTGCCCGGCGCGCTCTCGGGACCCGGGGCGCCCGCCACCGGGCGGGCCGCCGCGGCCGTCCAGGCCGCCCAGCGCGCCGTCGGGCGGCCCTACGTGTGGGGCGCCAACGGGCCCTCGGGCTTCGACTGTTCCGGGCTCACCCAGTGGGCGTACGGACAGGCGGGCGTCGGCCTGCCGCGCACCTCCCAGGCGCAGCGGTACGCCGGAGCCCGCGTACCGCTCTCCCAGGCGCGTCCCGGCGACCTGGTGGCGTACCGCGACGACGCCAGCCACATCGGGATGTACGTGGGCAACGGCCAGGTGATCCACGCCCCGTACCCCGGCGCCTCCGTGCGCTACGACCCGGTCGGCATGATGCCGGTCTCCTCCGTCACACGCGTCTGAGGCAGGGGCAACGGCCCCGTACGATCGGCGGCGTGGCAGGTCAGGAGCGCAGGGGCGGTGCCGCCGCCGGCAGTGGCGGCACCGGTGGCGGGGTGGGGCGGCGCGCCGTTCTGCCGCTGCTGGCCGGAGTGCTCCTGGCGCCCGGCTGTACGGCCCCGGCGCGTGCCCCCGACCCGGCCGCGACGGCCACGGACGGGATCCGCCGGACCCTGGACCGCCGGGCCGCCGCCGTCCTGGACCGCGACGAGGCCGCCTACCTGGCCGCCGTCGACCCCGCCGCGTACGCCCTGCGCGCCACCGCGCGCGCCGAGTTCAGGAATCTCGCCGAGGTGCCCCTCGGCTCGTGGGCGTACCACCTCACCGAGGTACGGCGCTCCGGCGCCCGCGCGACCGTACGCGCCGAACTGCGCCACCGGCTCACCGGTCACGACAGCGCGCCCGTCACCGCGCCCCGCGCAATGGAGCTGACCGAGCGCGCGGGCCGCTGGTACGTGAGCGCCGACCGCCCCGGCGACGGGGGCGGCGCCCAGCTCTGGGAACAGGGCGCGGTACGGGCCGTGCACGGCGCCCGCGGCCTCGTCCTGGGCGTCGGGCAGGACCGGGCGCGGCTGCGGGAGATCGCGGCCGTCGCCGACCGCGCCGTACCGGCCGTCGACGCCGCCTGGCCGGGCCGCTGGGCGCGCCGGGTGGTGCTGCTGGTGCCGGAGGACCTGACGGCCATGGGAGGGCTCCTGGGGGCGCCCGCCGCCGGTTACCGGGGCATCGCCGCGGTCACCACGGGCGAGACCGACGGCGCGGGCGCCTCGCCGGCCGACCGGGTCGTCGTCAACCCGGAGGCGTACGGGGAACTCGGCGCCCACGGCCGGGAGATCGTACTGACCCACGAGACCACCCACGTGGCGACCAGGAAGGCCACCTCCGCCGCCACCCCGTCCTGGCTCTCCGAGGGCTTCGCGGACTGGGTCGCGTACCGGACCACCGGCCTGACCGCCGGGCGGATCGCCCCCGAACTCCAGCGCGCCGTACGCCGCGGCGACGCGCCCGCCGCGCTCCCCTCCGACGAGGACTTCGCGTTCGCCGGAGACGCGGACCGGCTGGCCCGCGCGTACGAGAGCGGCTGGCTGGCCTGCGACCTGATCGCCGCACAGTGGGGCGAGGAGAAGCTGACCGCCTTCTACCGCGCGGTAGGGACTCATCCGGGCCGCGGGGGCGCCGTGGAGAAGGCCGCGCACGATGTCCTGGCCACCACCCCGGAGCGGCTCACGGAGCTGTGGCGCGATCGGGTGCGGCGGCGTCTGGGCTGACGTCCGGCGCCGCGGCGGCGCGCCGGGGCCCGGAGACCGTCTCCCGCCACAGCCGCAGACAGGCCAGCAGCGTCGCGGCGACGAGCAGACCGTTGCGTACGAACAGCAGCAGCACCCCGAGCGGGTCCCCGGACACGACATGGGCGAACCCCAGCGGGAATTCGAGCAGGGTCACCGCCGACGCGACCACGACCAGCGAGGCGGGCAGCGCCATCCGGCTCGCCCGCAGCGTCAGACACACCGCGGCGAGCCCGACCAGCCAGAGCAGGTACTGCGGGCTGATCACCCGGCTCGTGGTGGTGAACAGCAGCACCGCAGCGAACGCCGCGTCCGGCGCCGTACGGGCCGAGTACGTACGGGCGCGCAGCCGCCACACCAGCAGCCAGCCCAGGGCCAGCACGGACAGGGCCAGCGCCACGGAGCTGACCAGCGGGACGTACGGTCCGACGAACTCCACGGACCCGTAACTGAGCTGCACGCCCCCCTCCCAGCCGAAGTGCCGCCACACCTGGAACACCAGCGCGCCCAGCGACTCCACCTCCGTGCCCCGGTCGCGCTGGAAGGTGAGGAACGCCAGCGCCCCGGGGAGCGCCGCGCAGGCGACCGCGACCAGCAGGGCCGCCGTCAGTGCCGCGCTCGTCCACGCCCGGCGGGTGGCCCGCCCCGGCTCCGTCCCCACCAGCAGCAGCGCCGGCCACACCTTCAGCAGCGCGCCGAACGCCGCGAGCGCCCCCATGAGCCTCGGCCGCCCCACCCCGGCGAGCAGCGCGGCCACCGCCACCGCCGTCACCATCACGTCGTACCGGGCGTACGCGGTCGGCCCCAGCAGCGGTACGCCCGCCACCCACACCCACGCCCCGCGCGCCGACCGGTCCGCGCCCCGGGCCGCGCGCAGCAGCAGCCCCAGGACCAGCGTGTCGCAGAGGAACGCCAGCACGAAGAAGGCCGACGCGTACCCGAGGAACGGCAGCACGGCGGGCGAGGCGATCGCCAGCGCGGCGGCGGGCGGATACTGCCAGGTCACGTCCGACAGGGGATACGTGCCGGACCTCAGCACCTCGTACCAGCCCCGGTAGATCACCGAGACGTCGCTGGTGACATCGGGCCCCGGCACGGTGACGACCTTGAGAACACAGAGCAGCAGAGCCGCCCTGGTGAGGGTCCACACCGCGACCGCCGTCCGTGTGCCGTGCGCGCCCGTCATGACCGGCCCTTCCCTGTTCCGTGCGAGCCGACCGCCGTCCGTTTCATCCCTGATTGCGGAAGTCGGCGGACGCCATGATGCCCGCCCCCGCTGTGCGAGAGCCACGAGGCGGGGCCGCGTCGCGGCCCGGTACTGTCGGCGGCGATGCACAAGACATTGATCGTCACCAATGACTTTCCGCCCAGGCCGGGCGGCATCCAGGCGTTCCTGCACAACATGGCGCTGCGCCTGGACCCCGAACAGTTCGTCGTCTACGCGTCCACCTGGAAGCGGGGACGCGAGGGCGTCGAGGCCACCGACGCCTTCGACGCGGAGCAGCCCTTCACCGTCGTACGCGACCGCACGACGATGCTGCTGCCGACCCCGCGCGTCACCCGCAGAGCCGTCGGGCTGCTGCGCGAGCACGGCTGCGAGTCGGTCTGGTTCGGCGCGGCGGCCCCGCTCGGTCTGATGGCGCCCGCGCTGCGCCGGGCGGGCGCGCGGCGCCTCGTCGCCACCACGCACGGCCACGAGGCGGGCTGGGCGCAACTGCCCGCCTCCCGGCACCTGCTGCGGCGTATCGGGGAGTCCACGGACACGATCACCTATCTGGGTGAGTACACCCGGTCGCGGATCGCGCCCGCACTCACTCCCGAGGCCGCCGCGCGGATGCGGCAACTGCCGCCGGGCGTCGACGAGAAGACCTTCCACCCCGACTCGGGCGGCGCAGCGGTGCGCGCCGCGCTCGGGCTCACGGACCGGCCCGTCGTCGTCTGCGTCTCCCGGCTGGTGCCGCGCAAGGGCCAGGACACGCTGATCCTCGCGATGCCCGCGATCCTGGCGCGGGTGCCTGACGCGGTCCTGCTGATCGTGGGCGGCGGCCCGTACGAGGCGGACCTGCGGAAGCTGGCCGGGACCACGGGCGTCGCCGCCTCCGTACGCTTCACCGGCGCCGTCCCCTGGGCGGAGCTGCCCGCGCACTTCGGCGCGGGCGACGTCTTCGCGATGCCCTGCCGCACCCGCCGGGGCGGACTCGACGTGGAGGGCCTGGGCATCGTCTACCTGGAGGCCTCGGCGACCGGCCTCCCGGTCGTCGCGGGCGACTCGGGCGGCGCGCCCGACGCGGTGCTGGACGGCGAGACGGGCTGGGTGGTCCACGGCGGCCCGCCGGAGACGGCCGCCAGGGAATCGGCCGACCGCATCGTCGCGCTGCTCCAGGACCCGGAACTACGGCGCAGGATGGGCGAGCGCGGCCGGGCCTGGGTGGAGGAACGCTGGCGCTGGGACCTGCTGGCGGAACGGCTGCGGCTGCTGCTCTGAAGGGCGGGGGCTGGGTGCTGTCCCTCCCTCTTCCCGCTGAATTCCCTTCTCCTGCCGTTCCTCAGCGGACGGACGGCAGGAGACGCCCCACCATGCGCACGTAGCCGCCTTGTGACGTGACGTCGGTCAGCCGGTAACCCTCTGGGATCGCTATGGGGCTCTCGCCGGGAGTCCATGAATGCGGCGTGCTCGGAATATAAGAAATCACCTGATCCACGGCGCCTACCGCGTGAAGGGTCCTAGCGTATTCGGATGCGCCGCGAACGAGTACGGTTCGCGCGCCTGCCTCGCCGAGCATGTGGAGCACTTCGGCAGGTTTTCCTTTGAGTGGTTCGCTCGGAACCTGGAACGCCTCGGTGCTGTGGCTCCCCGGGTTTCCTTCTTCGATTTTTCCGTCTTGATGGACGACGAAGTCGTAAGCTTCTCGAATTGCTCGCACTTCATTGAATTCTGCACCGGCGGCATCGCGTGAATTCGGGGTGCCGTCCGGCTCGCCTTCGTATATCCAGGTGACAAAAGGGCGGTCGTGCTTCAGCGAAGCCAGCCATGGATCCAGCACCAGCAGTGCTTCATTCTTGAGGAAGTCCTGTTCCACGTCCACCCCCGCCTCACGCAAGAGGGCGGTGCCACCCGCTCCGCGAGACGTGGGGTCCGTGACAGCAATGATTACTCTGGTCACTTTCGCGGTGATCAGTGCTGCGCGGCACGGGGGAGTTCGGCCGAAATGGTTACACGGTTCCAGGGTGACGACGGCTGTCCCGCCTTGAGCGCGTTCTCCTGCTGCGGCCAGCGCGTTCACCTCTGCGTGCGATTCTCCCTTGCGTACGTGGTATCCCTCGCCAACCGTTTTCCCCTCGATATCGAGGATCACACACCCAACGGGCGGATTCGGGCTGGTGGATCCCAGGCCCTGAGCGGAAATGGCGATAGCGCGCCGCATGGCAGCGAATTCACGAGCGGTTGCCATGTTCAGAACCCCGACTCTTCCTTGATTGTCTCAAGCAGCTCGGATACGGCGCGCGACGCAGGAGCCGCGCGAAGCGTGTTAGCGGCAGCCATCGTCTCATCCATCGTTCGCGCTGACCCTGAACTGCGTGCGATATCTAGGGCGGATGTGGCTTGCGTGGCTGCTTCGTCGTACGCCTTGATTCCGGCGTACGCCATGGCCAACCGTGCCTGAGCTAGTCCCCGGTCGCGTTGATACGCGCCTGGAAGCTCGGCCAATGCCCTTTCGAAGACCGGGGCTGCAAGGTCCGGTCGGTCGAGAGTTAGCCAGCAATTTGCTCGCTGGATCTCAAGATAACTCGGCGTGCAGAAATCGCCATGTCCTGAACGGGCGTCGCCTTTGGTCTCCGATAGGGCTGCGAACCCATGAGCATCGTCCAAGAGGCGATGGCAGGCGACTTCATTCCCGTCCAATGCGTATCCGTGTGCTTCTTGTTGCATGGCTGCGGCCCGCATGGGCTTCGTAAGCGTAAGTCCGCTTCGCTGGGCAGCTCTCGCGAGGCTGATGGTCTGAGCCGCGTTCTTTCGGGTGGTTGCTTGTTGGCTCTTTCGGAACAGGGTCCATGCGACCATTGCCTGATCGCCGGATTCGGTTGCCCATTCCATGGCTCGACTCGTCCATTTCGCCGCACTTTGAATATCAACCGAGTCCTCGTGTAGCCACGCGGCGGACTCGCCATACTGTGCTGCTAGTCTCAGTAGGTCGATGCGCTGGTCGCTTCTTGCATTCTCCAGGAGTGTTTCAAGAAGAGAGATTTGTTGATGAACCGATGCGAGTGTATGGCGCGGTCCGAATAGGTTGTCGGCCTTGACTAGTACGTGCCACATTTCCCCGAGATGTTCGATGGCCGCCTCTACGCGCATGTCATCGAACTTCGGCAGTGGAGCAGGTTCAAGGTCGGGAATCTCGTAGGTTGTCGGAGCGACCATCGGGTAAGGGCCGTGCGCAGCGGCACCCACCGCACCTGTCAGCAGCGTACGTCGATTTACCGCCACGACCCGCCTCCTGCCCTCGATCCACAGCGAAACCAGGACCACATCGGATGCTGGAGGAAGAGGATCCGTTCGCATCTCTTGGTCCGGGGCAGCATAATCCGGACAGCCGGGTCGATCGATATTCTCCGGGGAACCCTCCCACGGTCGGCGTGGCAGTCCGAGCATGTCGCCCGGGATACCGAAGCCGTCCGCTACGCGTTCGATTACTTGCTGTCCTCGAATTCCGCGAGCGCCTCGGATGACGTCGCTGACACGTGAGCTGGTCATCTTGCCGACGGCTGCGGCTATGGCCGCGTGGCTGGAGCCCGTCCGCCTGTTGACGAGGCGGAAGATCTCTTGGAAATCCCTTACAGCGCAGGCGCGTCGCATCACATCGCTGTTCAACAGCGCTTCGGGAATGGTCAACGGATAACCACTTCGCCGCGTTTCGCGATCGCCCATGGCCTCCCCCTTGCGATGACGGAAGGTGATCTCTCCCCAGAGTAGCCCCGGAGTTGCAACGGGGTTCCCCGAAGTTGCAAGTGGGGTTCCCCGTTCGAGTGCCCGCCAGGGAGCCGCTCTTGGAATGGTCATGAAGTGGCACGCACGTGCCGAACGACCGGATGGCCCGGTCGCGTTCAGGGAGGGTGCCTGATGGACAGTGACAACAGGAGCGAGGCGCGGGATCTGCTGTCCCGTCTGTCCGACGCGTTCGGACGGGGCGGTGTCTTCGTACTCGGCAAGGAACCCGTAGCGGAAGGCGCGGACCTGGCCCCCGGTTCGGCTCTCAGGTGGCCCAAGTGCGAGTGCGGCAAACCCGTCTGCCCCGACTATGAGCCCGGTGACCAGCGGATCAGCGCCAGGTTGGCCGACCGGAACAAGCGCAGCAGCAGGGGTGGAGTGTGACCTGCGTTCGTGAATGGTTCCGGGGCAGGACCACGTCGGTGCAGATGTGGTGGGGGTTGCGCGGTCAGTTCTCCGCGCCCGTACTTCTCCTGAGCCGGCGCCGACGGAGTATCGTCCGGGAGAACAGGGAACTGCATGCTGATCCCGATTACGCAATGTCGCAGCTTCAGATGTTACGCGAACGAATCGTGCTGCGCCGAGAACGCGACGCGGCCGTAAGCGAACTTGAAAAGGTACGGCAAGAGTTGATCGCGAATGAGCTTCGCATACTGGATGACGGTGTTCTGTTTGAACGGATCTTCGGAAGTCCGCCGAAAGCCGGGTATGAAGAATGAACCAACCGGACGATGCGGTAGCCCCGGCCGGTTGGTTCTTCTGTGCAGTGGGTGCCTGGGTGCCCAGGCAGCTTCGGATCGCGTCAGCGGGAGCAGCCGCTGTGGGTGCAGTGGGACCCGGTCTCGTACACGCCGTTGTTGTCGTAGAAGTCGACGTATACGTCGGTGGCTCCGCCGACGACGTCGGCGGACAGGGTGAAGCCGTGTCCGACCGTGCCGTTGCAGGCGCTCCGGAGCTCTGAGTCCAGGAAGGAGTTGCCCGCCCAGGTGTAGTGGATGACTTCCCGACAACCGGAGGCGGCGTGGAGTTCGCGGCCTACCTGGACCGAGCGGTGTACCAGATCAGGCTGCCCTTGAAGTAGGAGTTGCCGTAGGAGACGTTGTACGCCGTCTCCGGGTCGGCTGCGACCTGCGCATGTGCGGTTGAGGTCGCTCCGGCCGCCAAGGCGGCGGCTGCGCCGACCACAGAAAGCGTACGCAAGATCCGCATCTTCTCTTCTTCTCCCCCATATACCGATGTGTGGTTGCATCGGATAGTCGACCACCCGGGCCGACTCCATTCGACTCGAAAGCACTGTTGTTCACCGACTGTTCAGGACGCTGCCGGCCGGGGACCTCCCCCGGCCGCCCCCTCCGGAGGGTCTTCGCGCGGCGGAAGGTCGGGTTTCAAGGGTGGCCGAAGGCCATCGGCTTGCCGACGCGACGTAGGAGCGCCCTTTACTCCCGGCCTGGAGCCGCGATCATCAGAGCTGAAGGGGGAGGCCCTGCGCCGTCCAACGCACCCCGGGGAGGGGGACCACGGTGTGCGGTACCTGCCCGCCCTGGACTGCGATGACGCGGCCGACGGCATCCAATGGCCAGACCCTCAGGTCTGGTAGATCGCCTCGATCTCGTCCGCGAAGTCCTTCGCCACCACGTTCCGCTTCAGCTTCATCGACGGCGTGATGTGCCCCGCGTCCTCCGTGAACTGCGCCGTCAGCACGCGGAACTTCCGTACCGACTCCGCCTTCGACACCGCCGCGTTGCCCTCGTCCACCGCCCGCTGGACCTCCGCCAGCAGCTCCGGGTCGAGCCGCAGCGTCGCCGCGGTCGAGGCGGCCGGTTTGCCGTGGTCCTTCGCCCAGCGGGTGAGGAACTCCTCGTCCAGGGTGATCAGGGCGCCCACGAACGGGCGGCCGTCGCCGACGACCATGCACTCCGCCACCAGCGCGTGCCCCCTGATGCGGTCCTCGATCACCGCGGGGGCGACGTTCTTGCCGCCCGCCGTGACCAGGATCTCCTTCTTCCGGCCCGTGATCGAGAGGTAGCCGTCCTCGTCGAGCGTGCCTATGTCGCCGGTGTGGAACCAGCCGTCGGCCAGCGCCTCCGCCGTCGCCGCCTCGTTGTTCCAGTACCCCGTGAACAGGTGCTCGCCGTGCAGCAGCACCTCGCCGTCGTCGGCGATCCGGACGACCGAGCCCGGCAGGGGCTGGCCGACCGTGCCGATCTTCTGGCGGTCCCACGGGTTGAACGAGGTCGCCGCGCAGGACTCCGTCAGGCCGTACCCCTCCAGCACCGTGAAGCCGATACCCCGGTAGAAGTGGCCCAGCCGCTCGCCCAGCGGGGCGCCGCCGGAGATCGCGTACTCGCCGCGCCCGCCGAGCACCGCGCGCAGTTTCCGGTAGACGAGCCGGTCGAAGACCGTGTGGCGGATCCTGAGCCCCAGGGACGGGCCCCGCGGGGTGGAGAGCGCGCGGCTGTACGCGATCGCCGTGTGCGCCGCCTTGTCGAAGATCCGGCCCTTGCCGTCCGCCTGCGCCTTGGCGCGCGCCGCGTTGTAGACCTTCTCGAAGACGCGCGGCACCCCGAGGATCAGCGTCGGACGGAAGGCGGCCAGCTCTTCGGTCAGGTTCTTGATGTCCGGTACGCAGCCGAGTTTGATCGGCGCCATCACGGCCGCCACCTCGACCAGCCGCCCGAAGACATGCGCGGCGGGGAGGAAGAGCAGGACGGAGCACTCGCCGGTACGGAAGAGGGGGTTGAGGCGTTCCACCGCGTTGCCGCACTCCGCGAAGAAGCTGCGGTGCGTCAGCACACACCCCTTGGGGCGGCCGGTGGTGCCCGAGGTGTACACGATCGTCGCCGGGTCGTCGGCCTTCGCCGTCGCGGCCCGCTCGTCGACCGTCGCGTCCGTGACCTCCGCGCCCGCGGCCGTCAGTTCCGCCACCGCGCCCCGGTCGAGCTGCCAGACGTCGCGCAGCGCGGGCAGCCCGCCCCGTACGGACGCGACCGACGCGGCGTGCTCGTCGCTCTCCACGATCGCCGCGACCGCGCCCGAGTCACCGAGGATCCACTGCACCTGCTCGGCCGAACTGGTCTCGTACACCGGGACGGTGACCGCCCCCGCGCTCCAGATCGCGAAGTCGAACTGCACCCACTCGAAGCGGGTGCGCGACATCAGCGCGACTCTGTCGCCCGGCCGGATGCCCGCCGCGATCAGCCCCTTCGCGACGGTCCGCACCTCCGCGAGGAACTGCGTGGCGGTGACATCGGTCCAGGCCCCGGCCACCTTGCGGCCCAGAACCGCGACATCGGGGTGCTGAGCGGCATTGCGGCGGATGAGATCCGTCAGATTGCCGTCCGAGGGGACCTCGTACAGGGCCGGAAGGCCGAACTCGCGCAAGACTGCTGCTCCTCATCGGGCGCCGGCGCCACGGCGTTGTGCGTGCCGGCTGCGGTCCAAGATCGGGCAGGTGCTCGACGGGACGAGCACGACTGGACTGCCCGGACGTTACCCATCGGTACTTCCCACCGATAGGGTTTTCCGGCCAGATGTTCCTTGCGTCACATCGCCTTTGACGGTACTTCGCGCACAGTAGTCCACCCCTCTCGCACCGCGAAAGTAACCGCAGGTCCGGCACCGTCTACGCGGGGAACCTCCGACCGCCGTAGGGGAACCCCCGCACCACCGCGGGGGAGAGGCCCTAGGGTGATCGCCATGGCGGGTAAGGGCATGCGGGTCAATGTGGTGAGCGACGTACACGGCAACGCGAGGGATCTCGCGCGGGCGGGGGACGGTGCCGACGCGCTCGTCGTGCTCGGCGATCTCGTGCTCTTCCTGGATTACGCGGACCACTCGCGCGGGATCTTCCCCGACCTCTTCGGCGTCGCGAACGCCGACCGGCTCGTGGAGCTGCGCACCGCCCGGCGCTTCGACGAGGCCAGGGAGTTCGGCCGCGCGCTGTGGGGCTCGCTCGATCTCGACCAGGAGACCGCGATCCAGCAGGGCGTACGGCGTCAGTACGCCGAACTGTTCGCCGCCCTCCCCGATCCGACGTACGCCACCTACGGCAATGTCGATATCCCCTCCCTCTGGCCCGAGTACGTACGGCCGGGCACCACCGTGCTCGACGGCGACCGGGTCGAACTCGGCGGCCGGGTCTTCGGCTTCGTCGGCGGCGGGCTGCGCACCCCCATGCGCACGCCGTACGAGATCTCCGACGAGGAGTACGCCGCCAAGGTCGAGGCGCTCGGCGAGGTCGACGTCCTCTGCTCGCACATCCCGCCGGAGGTGCCCGAGCTGACGTACGACACCGTCGCCCGCCGCTTCGAGCGCGGCAGCCGCGCCCTGCTCGACGCCATCCACCGCACCCGCCCCCGGTACGCGCTCTTCGGTCATGTCCACCAGCCGCTGGCCCGCCGGATGCGTGTGGGGGCCACGGAGTGTGTGAACGTCGGGCACTTCGCCTCGACCGGGCGGCCGTGGACCATGGAATGGTGACCGTCGCACTCGCGATAGCCTGCACACCACAGACCCAGAAGCCGGAACAGCACCGGCACCGGAGGACACGGCGATGGCGGAACACACCAGTTCGAGCATCACGATCGAGGCGGCACCGGCCGACGTCATGGGCGTGATCGCCGACTTCGCCCGCTACCCGGACTGGACCGGCGAGGTGAAGCAGGCCGAGGTGCTCGCCACCGACGACCGGGGCCGCGCCGAGCAGGTCAGGCTGGTGCTGGACGCCGGCGCCATCAAGGACGACCACACCCTCGCCTACACCTGGACCGGCGACAACGAGGTGAGCTGGACCCTCGTCAAGTCCCAGATGCTGCGCGCCCTCGACGGCTCCTACCTGCTCAGGTCCGTCGCCGGCGGCCACACCGAGGTCACCTACCGGCTGACCGTCGACGTCAAGATCCCGATGCTCGGCATGATCAAGCGCAAGGCGGAGAAGGTCATCATCGACCGCGCCCTCGACGGCTTGAAGAAGCGCGTCGAATCCGGCTCGGGGGCCTGACCCCGGATGCGTACGGTCCTCGTCACCGGTCCCGGCGGCGCGGGCCGTACCACCATCGCCGCCGCCACCGCGCTGGCCACCGCCCGCCGCGGCGGACGCGTCCTGCTGCTCTCCGCCGACCCCCTCGACGACCTCCTCGGCCTGGACCCGGGCACGGTGGGTACGGACCCGGCCCCGGTGAGTACGGACCCGGCCCCGGTCGGTGCGGCCTCGGCCCCGGTGGTGGGCTCCGGCGGACTGTGGGCCGCCCGCGTCGACCCCGGCGAACACTTCCGTACGGAAACCCTCGCCTTCCAGGAGCGCGTCGCCGCCGGACTCGACCTGCTCGGCGCCCGCCCCCTCGCCGGCGAGGAACTCACCACGCTCCCGGGCAGCGAACAGTCCGCCCTGCTCCAGGCGCTGCGCCGGGCCGCCGCCGGTGACTGGGACACCCTCGTCGTCGACCTCCCACCGCTGCGCGAGGCCCTCGCCCTGCTCGCCCTGCCCGAACAGCTCCGCCGCTATCTGCGCCGGCTGCTGCCCCAGGAACGCCAGGCCGCCCGCGCGCTGCGCCCGATGATGGCCCAGCTCGCCGGGATACCCATGCCCGCGCAGTGGCTGTACGAGACCGCCGCCCGCTGGGACACCGAACTGGCCGCCGTGCAGCGGCTGATCGAGGACCCGGCGACGACCGTACGGCTGGTCGCCGAGCCGGGTCCCGCCGCGGCACGGGCGCTGCACACCGCGCGGACCGCGCTCGCCCTGTACGGGCTGCGCGCCGACGCCCCCGTCCCCAACCGCCTGCTGCCGCACGACACGGCCGACCCCTGGCTCGCGACACTCGTCGCCCAGCAGCGCAAGTACCTCGCCGAGTGGCCGGCGGACCGGCGGCCGGTCGGGCATCTCGGCCGCGATCCGCAGGGGCTCGACGATCTCGCGCTGCTGGACGCCGCGGGTTCGGAGGTGGCGGGAGAGGCGGGGGAAGAGTCGGCCGGCGAGGCGGCCGGGATCTCCTGGCCGGTCGAGGACCGGCTCGCGGAGGAGAACCTGCTGGTCTGGTGCGTGCCGCTGCCCGGCGCCGTCAAGAGCGAACTGAACCTGGTCCGCAAGGACGACGAACTCCTGCTGACCGTCGGCCCGTTCCGGAGAATCGTTCCGCTGCCCTCCGCGCTGCGCCGCTGCACCGTCACCGGCGCGGCCCTCACGGACGGGGTGCTCAGGGTGAGATTCGCCCCCGACCCCACTCTGTGGCCGCGCGGACACTGAACGGCGTACCTCCGTTCGGGTACCGTCGAAGGTACGAACCCTTCCGCTGCCCATGGCGGAAGGCTCTGCCCCTGACGCAGGAGTACGCCATGAGCGACGCCACCGAGCGCCCCGCCGCCGACTCGGACGCCTGGGCCACGGCATGCGCGGAAGACCTGGAAGCGGAGAAGGCGCGCCGCCGGGCCGCCTACGGGCCCCCGCCCGGCTCCGCCGCCGACGAGCTGCGCAAGCTGTTCGACGCCGTCGCCGACAAGGTCTCCACGTTCCAGAGCCCGCTGCTCGGCATGGCCGCGCAGGGCGCCGTCCAGCAGTTCGTCCAGCAGGCCAAGCAGGCCGTCGAGCCGGTCATCGAGCGCAACCCCGGGGTCTTCGACCACCTCGCGGCGGCGGGCGGCGAACTGCTCGCCGCGTACCGCTCCGCCGTCGAGGGCCAGGAGGCCCGCTGGACCCAGGGGCCCTCGTCCCCGTCGTCTCCCTCGTCCGCCTCTGCGCCGTCGTCCCCCTCGTCCTCCGGAGGACCGGACAGCGCGCAGCCGGACACCGAACAGCCCGGCACCGAACAGCCCGGCACCGTACGGCCGGACACGAAGAAGTCCGAGGACCCCACCGATCCCCGCGACGAGAAGCCCGGTCCTGACGGCCGCATCGACCTGGACTGACCGGTCGGGCACCCACCCTCGGGTACCGTTGCCCGTAGCGGGGCTCGACCGAAAACTGAGGGACACATGGGACTCACCATCGGCGTCGACATCGGCGGCACGAAGATCGCGGCCGGCGTGGTCGACGAAGAGGGCACCATCCTGGAGACGCACAAGGTGCCCACTCCGCAGACGGCCGAAGGCATTGTCGACGCGATCTGCGCGGCTGTCTCCGGCGCGGGCGAGGGGCAGCAGATCGAGGCCGTCGGGATCGGCGCCGCCGGTTACGTCGACGACAAGCGCGCCACCGTCCTCTTCGCGCCGAACATCAACTGGCGCCACGAACCGCTCAAGGACAAGGTCGAGCAGCGGGTCGGGCTCCCGGTCGTCGTGGAGAACGACGCCAACGCGGCTGCCTGGGGCGAGTACCGCTTCGGCGCCGGACAGGGCCACGAAGACGTCATCTGCATCACGCTCGGCACCGGTCTCGGCGGCGGCATCATCATCGGCAACAAGCTGCGCCGCGGACGCTTCGGTGTGGCAGCCGAGTTCGGGCACATCAGGGTCGTCCCGGACGGTCTGCTGTGCGGCTGCGGCAGCCAGGGCTGCTGGGAGCAGTACGCGTCGGGACGCGCCCTCGTCCGCTACGCCAGGCAGCGCGCCAACGCGACACCCGAGAACGCGGAGACCCTGCTCGGTCTCGGCGACGGCACCATCGAGGGCATCGAGGGCCGGCACATCAGCGCCGCGGCCCGGGCCGGCGACCCGGTGGCCATCGACTCCTTCCGCGAGCTGGCCCGTTGGGCGGGCGCCGGCCTGGCCGACCTGGCCTCGCTGTTCGACCCGTCCGCGTTCATCGTCGGCGGCGGCGTCTCGGACGAGGGCGAACTCGTCCTCGACCCGATCCGCAAGTCGTTCCGGCGCTGGCTCATCGGCGGCGAGTGGCGCCCGCACGCACAGGTCCTCGCGGCCCAACTGGGCGGCGAGGCCGGGCTGGTGGGAGCCGCGGACCTGGCCCGCCAGGGCTGACCCGCACCCTCCCGGCCGCTCGGCCTTCCGGCCTTCCGGGCCTCTCCGGCCGGACAGGGAATCGCTCGGCATACGCGCCCGTCGCACCCCGCGGGAGGGGGCGGCGGGCGCGGTGCTGTGTGTTGTGTGCCGCGCGGTCCCGTGCGGGGCGGCGCCCGTTTCCGTACGCACCCACGTTTCCCTACGCGCCCACGTGTGCCCGTACGCGGGTGGCGTCGGCCCGTACGGACACGGCGCCTCCCGTATCCTCTGCGCCATGGCGACGCCCCCGCCCCCGCTCCCCGACTCCGGTACCGAGCCGGACGGTTCGGCCGTGATCCGGGTGCTCAGCTACAACATCCGCTCGATGCGCGACGACCGCACTGCGCTGGCGCGGGTGATCACCGCGTGCGCGCCCGATCTGGTCCTCGTCCAGGAAGCGCCCCGCTTCTTCCGCTGGCGCCAACAGGCCGCCTGGCTGGCCGCGCACACCGGGCTCGTGGTGCTCGGCGGCGGCGCCCCCGCGACCGGGCCGCTCCTCCTGTGCTCGCTGCGCGTCGCGGTCGAACGCGCCGAGGACGTCCTGCTGCCGCACACCCCCGGTCTGCACCGGCGCGGCTTCGCGACGGCGGTGGTACGCATCGGGCGCGCCCGCCTCGCGGTACTGAGCTGCCACCTCAGCCTCCAGGCCGCCGAGCGGTACGCGCAGGCGGGCATGGTGCTCGACCGGCTCGCGGCGATGGACGTACCGCACGCGGTCGTGGCGGGCGACCTCAACGAGCGGCCCACCGGCCGCGGTTTCCGGCTGCTCGCCGGGAAGCTCCAGGACGGCTGGGCGGTCAGCCCGTGGGGCGACGAGTACACGTCCACACCGGACCGCCCGCACCAGCGCATCGACGCCGTGCTCGCCACCGAGGGCGTCGACATCCTCGGCTGCGGGGTGCCGCGGGGGCTGCCCGGCGTCACCGAGGCCGATCTGCGGGCGGCCACCGACCACCTTCCGGTGCTGGCCGCCCTGCGCGTACCGGCGGCGCCGTGAGCAGCGCTCTCCGGCGGTTGTACGACCGCTGTACCACCGCTGTGCGACCGCGCAGCTATACGACCGCGCCGCGGCCCGGGTCGTCGCTCTCGTCGTCGTCCGGATCCATCCGCGCCACCAGCGTCGCGAACCCGCCCAGGAAGCCGCCGATGCAGAGCGTGGTCAGCCACCACGTCATGTCCCAGCTCAGCAGGACCGCGACCAGCATCAGCACCGGCCCGCCGATCACCGCGAGCCAGGCGAACCTGGCCGTCACGTCGGACTCGGGCAGCGGGGGCGGCTCCGGCGGGACGAAGTGGCCCTCCTCGTCCTCGGCGTTCCCGTCCTCGGGCTCCGCGAGCCGGTAGTCGCGCGGGCCGCCGGCCCCGGGGAGGGCGATGCCCGGCCCGCCGACGCCGGGCGCGAAGGTGATCGAGCCGCCCAGGACGGGCTTCCCGGCCTCCGAGCTGCTGTCCTCGCCCGTGTCGGCCGCGTCGCCTGTGTCGGCCTTCTGGCCGCCCTGGTCGTCTCCGTCGTTCTTCGCCCCGTCCCCGGCCGAACCCGCCGGCGCATCCGCTGCCAATGCCGGGGTCAGGGACGAGGCCGGGGTCGAGGTCGAGTTCGGGGTCAGGGTCGAGGCCGGTGGCATCGGGGGCTTCAGCAGCCCCGGAGGCTCCGACGCCTTCTTCCCCGCGTCAAGTCCGTCAGGTCCGTCAGGTCCGCCGGGTCCACCGTCGAGCCCGTCCGGGGCGTCCGCCCCGGGTCTCGTACCGTTCCGCTCGCCCTCCAGCAGCGCCAGGTCCTCGACCGACTTGAACGGCTTGGCGCCCGGCGGGTCCGCCGGCTCCTCCCCGTACCCGGCGACGATCGCCGCCCAGGCCGCTTCCTCGTCGATCGGCTGCGGTTCGCGGTTCGCGTCATGCTCAGCCACCGGTGGTGCTCCCCTTCTTCCCGACAGTCGGAGCGAGCCGGCCGATGAACGCGTGACTCTCCTCGAAAATCCGCTCCGCGTCATGGTCCAACGTCGCGACGTGGTAGCTCTGTTCCAGCAGGACCTCACGAACATCCGTCGAGGAGACCCGGCCGAGGATCCTGGCCGAGTCGGCCGGCGGCACCACATGGTCCACCGTGCTGTGCAGCAGCAACAGCGGCTGGTTGACCTGCGGCAGCTCCCCGTCCACCAACCGGAAGAAGTTCCGCAGCGAGTGCGCGCAGTGCAGCGGCACCCGGTCGTAACCGACCTCCGCGTTGCCCTGCTTGGCGATGTCGCTCGTCAGCCCCTTGGTCGTCGCGACGAGATGGCGGAGGACCGGCAGCGCGTACGCCGCCGCCCCGTGCACCTTGATCCCCGGATTGACCACGACGATCCCGCTGACCGCCCGCCCGTGCTTCGCGGCCAGCCGCAGCGCCAGCGCCCCGCCCATCGACAGCCCCAGTACGAAGACCCGCTCGCACCGCTCCAGCAGCTCCCGCAGCGCCCGGTCCACCTCCGCGTACCAGTCCTGCCACCCCGTGAGCCGCATGTCCTCCCAGCGCGTGCCGTGGCCCGGCAGCAGCGGCAGGGACACGGTCAGTCCTCGCCCGGCCAGGTACTCGGCCCAGGGACGGAGCGACTGGGGGGAACCGGTGAATCCGTGACAGAGGAGGACGCCGACCTCGCCGCCCTCATGGCGGTACGGCTCGGCTCCAGGAAGGACCGGCACCAGAGGTCTCCTGTTCGTGAGGCTCGGGAAGGTGTACTTCACCGTACGCGACCGGACCGACACCGACCAGGTCCTTCCGCCCCTTCCGCGGACCTCCCGGCACGCCCCGCGACCGGCCCGGAGGAGGAGAGGGCGGGCACCCCACGGGTTAAGGTCTGTCCACAGCACAACAGAAGGAATTCGAGTTGATCTACGGCGCAGTGAAGTTCTCCATCGGAGGGTCGCTGAAGCTTGCCTTCAGGCCCTGGGTGGAGGGACTTGAGAACATTCCCGCCGAGGGGCCGGCGATCCTCGCGAGCAACCATCTCTCGTTCTCGGACTCGTTCTTCCTCCCGGCGGTGCTCGACCGCAAGGTCACCTTCATCGCGAAGGCGGAGTACTTCACCTCACCCGGGGTGAAGGGCAAGCTCACCGCCGCCTTCTTCAAGGGCGTCGGACAGCTCCCCGTGGACCGCTCCGGCGGGCGCGGCGCGGGCGAGGCGGCGATCCGGAGCGGCATAAAGGTCCTGGAGAACGGCGAGCTCTTCGGCATCTACCCCGAGGGCACCCGCTCGCCCGACGGCCGCCTCTACCGGGGCAAGCCCGGTGGTCTCGCGCGCGTGACGCTCGCCACGGGGGCGCCCGTCATCCCCGTGGCCATGATCGACACCGAGAAGATCCAGCCGCCCGGCAAGGTCGTCCCCAAGCTGATGCGCCCGGGAATCAGGATCGGCAAGCCGCTGGACTTCACGCGCTACCAGGGCATGGAGGGCGACCGCTTCATCCTGCGGTCGGTCACCGACGAGGTGATGTACGAGATCATGAAGCTGTCCGGCCAGGAGTACGTGGACGTCTACGCCACGGCGGCCAAGCGGCAGATCGCGGAGGCGGCGAAGGCCGCGTCGCCCGCCGACAGTTAGGACGCGCCGGCACGGCGGGCCGGCCGTCGGCCGCGGGCCGGGTGCCCGGCGTACGCCAGGGGGAAGGCAGAGGACATGGCCAAGCGCGAGCGTGTGGTGCGGATGTCGGTCGAGCAGCCGCTGTGGCGCGCGCTGAGCGGCTACCGCGTACTGACGATGGTGTACGCGGTGCTGCTCTTCGTCTTCGAACGCAGCCGCTTCGAACGGCCGTGGGTCGCCGCGGCCTTCCTCGCCGTCCTGGCCGTCTGGACGCTCGTCACGCTCCCCAAGGTCGCCAACGCGGTGAGCTGCACCAAGCGCTTCCTGGGCGCCGATCTCACCATCGGCCTCACCGGCATCCTGCTCACCCCCTTCGTCGACGTCCAGGCCCGCTCCGTCGACGGGCTCACCCTGCCGTCGATATGGGTCGCCGGATCGGTCCTCGCCTTCGCCGTCAAGGGCGGCTGGCGGTGGGCCGCCTTCGCCTCGACCTTCGTCGCCGCGGCCAATCTGATCGAGCGCGGCCACCCCACCCTGGACACCGTCCACAACGTGCTGCTCGTGTGGGTCGCCTCCATCGCCATCGGTTACGTCGTGGAGGTCGCCCGCGCCTCCGAACGCACCCTCGCCCGCGCCCTGGAGATCGAGGCCGCCACCCGGGAACGGGAACGGCTGGCTCGTGACATCCACGACAGCGTGCTCCAGGTGCTCGCCATGGTGCAGCGGCGCGGTACGGCGCTGGGCGGCGAGGCGGCCGAGCTGGGCAGGATGGCGGGGGAGCAGGAGATCGCCCTGCGGACGCTGGTCTCCAGCGGGCTGGTGCCCACCTCGCGGACCTCGGAGGACACCGCGCGGGGCGCGGTCGTCCGTACGGTCGACGACGCGGCCGACCCCGCCGACCTTGCCGCCGGGGGACCGGAGGAGGGCGGCGAGTCCGGGCCGTGCGACCTGCGGACGCTGCTCGCGCCCTACGCGGGCTCCCGGGTCACCTTCTCCGAACCGGGCACCCCCGTCGTACTGGAGCCCGCCGCCGCCCGGGAGCTGGCGGCGGCTGTCGGTGCCGCCCTGGACAATGTGAACAGACACGCGGGCGCGGACGCCCGCGCCTGGATCCTGGTCGAGGACTGGGGGCAGGAAGTGATCGTGACCGTACGGGACGACGGCCCCGGCATCCCCGAGGGCCGGCTCGCGCAGGCGGAGGGGGAGGGGCGGCTCGGTGTCGCCCTCTCGATCCGCGGCCGGCTGCGGGACCTGGGCGGCACGGCCGAGCTGGTGTCGGTGCCGGGACAGGGCACGGAAGTCGAGTTGAAGGTTCCACGGGGACGGGGAAAGACGGAGCGATGAGCGAGCAGACCACGGCGGCGACCACCGGTCCCGGGACGGACGGCGGCAACGGCGGGAGCGGACCGATCCGGGTGATGGTGGTCGACGACCACCCGATGTGGCGCGACGCGGTCGCCCGCGACCTGGAAGCGGCGGGCTTCGACGTCGTCGCCACCGCCGGGGACGGCCCCCAGGCGGTGCGCCGCGCCCGGGCCACCACCCCCGGGGTGCTCGTCCTGGACCTCAACCTGCCCGGCATGCCCGGCGTCCAGGTCTGCAAGGAGCTGGTCGGATCCCTGGCCGGGCTGCGCGTCCTGGTGCTCTCCGCCAGCGGTGAGCACGCCGACGTACTGGAGGCGGTCAAGTCGGGTGCCACCGGCTATCTGCTCAAGTCGGCCAGTACGGAGGAGCTGACCGACGCCGTACGCCGCACCGCCGAGGGCGACCCGGTCTTCACCCCGGGCCTGGCGGGCCTGGTGCTGGGGGAGTACCGCCGTCTCGCCTCGGAGCCCGCGCCGGCCGCCTCCGACCAGCCGAGGGCGCCCGAACTGACCGACCGGGAGACGGAGGTGCTGCGGCTGGTCGCCAAGGGCCTCTCGTACAAGCAGATCGCCGAACGGCTGGTCATCTCGCACCGCACCGTGCAGAACCACGTCCAGAACACCCTCGGCAAGCTCCAACTCCACAACCGTGTCGAGCTGGTGCGGTACGCGATCGAGCGCGGCCTCGACGACATCTGATCCGCCGGCGGGCCCCGGCCCGCCGCCCACGGGTCCTCCACTCGCCCGCGAAACAGTGCCGTCCGCCCTCTGGTGGAACGGGACCGCCCCTGTGCACCATGCCGGGGTGACCTGAATCACCCCTCCTGGCGAAGGGACGTGTTTCATGCGGGTCGGAGTACTGACGGGCGGTGGCGACTGCCCCGGGCTCAACGCGGTCATCCGCGCCCTCGTACGCAAGGGCGTCCAGGAGTACGGCTACGGCTTCACCGGCTTCCGGGACGGCTGGCGCGGCGCGCTGGACGGCGACACCGTACGGCTCGACATCCCCACCGTGCGCGGCATCCTGCCGCGCGGGGGCACCATCCTCGGCTCCTCACGCACCAACCCGTTCAAGGAGGAGGACGGCGTCCGCCGGATCAGGGAGACCCTGACCGCCACGGACGTCGACGCGCTGGTCGTGATCGGCGGCGAGGACACGCTCGGGGTGGCGTCGCGGCTCTCCGACGAGCACGCGGTCCCCTGCGTCGGTGTCCCCAAGACCATCGACAACGACCTGTCCGCGACGGACTACACGTTCGGCTTCGACACCGCCGTCGGGATCGCCACCGAGGCCATCGACCGGCTGCACACCACCGCCGAATCCCATATGCGGGTCCTGGTCTGCGAGGTGATGGGGCGCCACGCCGGCTGGATAGCCCTGCACTCCGGACTGGCCGGCGGCGCGAACGTCATCCTCATCCCCGAGCAGCGCTTCGACGTCGACCAGGTCTGCGCCTGGGTGACCTCCCGCTTCAAGGCGTCGTACGCGCCGATCGTCGTCGTCGCGGAGGGCGCGATGCCCAAGGACGGCGATCTGGTCCTCAAGGACGGCTCGCTGGACTCGTACGGGCACGTCCGGCTGTCCGGCGTCGGCGAGTGGCTGGCCAAGGAGATCGAACGGCGCACCGGCAAGGAGGCCCGCACCACCGTGCTCGGCCATGTCCAGCGCGGCGGCACCCCGAGCGCCTTCGACCGCTGGCTGGCCACCCGCTTCGGCCTGCACGCGATCGACGCGGTGCGTGACGGCGACTTCGGGAAGATGGTCGCCCTGCGCGGTACGGACATCGTGCGCGTCCCGATGACGGAGGCGACGGCGCGGCTCAAGACGGTCCGGCCCGAGCTGTACGCGGAGGCGGGCGTCTTCTTCGGGTAGCGCCCGGCACGGAGCCCGGTGGCGGACCCGCCGCCGGGCGGCCGGGCTCCCGCGAGCCCGACCGCCCGCCCGGCAGGGCTCCGTCACCCCCGCCGTACCGCCGCTCCCGGCACCCCCGCCCCCGCCAGCAGCTCCGCCACGATCCCCGGGCCGTCCAGCGTCAGCACCGACTCCGGATGGAACTGCACCGACGCGAACCCCGCGCCCCGCAGCGCGTGCACCTCCCCGCTCGCCGCCTCCCGGCTCACCTCCACGCCCCGCGCCGCCAGCCGCGCCGCCGCCGCGTCGTCGCAGTGCGCGGTGAAGCTGTTGTAGAAGCCCACCGTCTCCTCCCGGCCGAACAGCTCGATCCGGGTCTGGAGCCCCTGGTACGGAACCCGCTTGCGTACGGTCCCCAGCCCCAGTTCCGCCGCCAGCAGCTCATGCCCCAGACAGACCCCGAGCACCCCGTGGCGCCGGCCGCCGGGCGCGTCCAGCAGCTCCGCCGCCAGCCCGCGCAGCAGCCGCATCTTCGGGTCCGCAGGGTCCGCCGGGTCGCCGGGACCGGGGCCCAGCACCACCGGCCCCACGCCGTCCGCGTGCCCGAGCACCGCCTCCCGCAGCCCCGCCTCGTCGTACGCCCGTACGGTCACGGCCAGCCCCGAGGAGCGCAGGAGGTGCGCCAGCATCGCGGTGAAGGTGTCCTCGCCGTCCACGATCAGCGCGTGCCCCGACAGCGCCCCGGCGGTCTCCCGCATCCGCAGCCAGAACGGGGCGAGATCCGCGCGCCGCGCGTCCAGCGCCGCCCGTACCCGCGGGTCGTCGGCGAGCCGGGGCCGCGCCGACTCCGCGCGCGGGCGCCCAGGACGTACGCCCAGTGCCGCCAGCACCCCCGCCGCCTTGGCGTGCGTCTCGGCGACCTCGCTCTCCGGCCGGGAGTGGCGTACGAGCGTGGCCCCGACCGGCACCCGCAGCGCGCCGTCGGCGTCGATGTCGGCGGTACGGATCAGGATCGGGGAGTCGAGGGTCCGGGCCCCGCCGGAGTCCCGCCCGAGGAGCGCGAGCGCGCCCGCGTAGTACCCCCGCCCGCCCTCCTCGTGGCGCTCGATGACCCGGCAGGCGTTCCGCACCGGCGAGCCGGTGACCGTCGCCGCGAACATCGTCTCCCGCAGCACCTCGCGCACATCGAGCGAGGAGCGTCCGCGCAGCTCGTACTCGGTGTGCGCGAGGTGGGCCATCTCCTTGAGCCGGGGGCCGATCACCACCCCGCCCCGGTCGCCGACGGTGCACATCATCTTCAGCTCCTCGTCGACGACCATGGAGAGCTCGTCGGTCTCCTTGCGGTCGCCCAGGAACTCCAGCAGCGCCTCGGGCTCCGGCCCTCCGGCCGGATAGCGGAAGGTCCCGCTGATCGGGTTCATCACGACGGTCCCGCCGCTCATCCGGACATGCGCCTCGGGGCTGGCCCCCACGAGCGTGCGCCCGCCGGTGTGGACGAGGAACGTCCAGTACGCCCCCTGCTCCCCGACGAGCAGCCGCCGGAAGAGCGCGAGGGCGTCGGCCCGGCCGAAGCCGGGGATCCGGCCCTCGAAGGTGCGCCGGATCACGAAGTTCGCGCCCTCGCCCCGGCCGATCTCCTCGTCGATGACCCGCCGCACGATCTCCGCGTACCGCCGGTCGTCGATGTCGAAGGCACCGCCCTCGACCCGTACCGCGTGCGCGGGCAGCCGGTCCAGCACCTCGCCGAGGGGCAGCTCGTACGTCTCGTCAGCGACCAGCACGGCCAGCGGCGTCCCGTCGTCCCGTACGTCGAAGCCGCGCTCCCTGATCTGCCGGAACGGCACCAGGGCCAGCGCGGTGCGGTCACCCGCCGGGAGGTCGGCGAGCCGCTCCGCCTCGTGCACGGGGCCGATCAGCAGCTCCACGGTGTCGTGGTCCCGGCCGGGGGTGCGGCGGCGCAGCAGGGCGAACGGGGGACAGCCGTCGTCCAGCAGCCGGTCGATCATGTCGCTCGTGGACGGGCGGGTACGGGAGCCGGCGCCGGTGCGGGAGCCGGTGCCGTCGCCTGTGTCGGTGTTCATCTGCGGTGTTCCTTCCTTCAGGAGGGGGAGGAACGGCCCGCTTCCCCGGCTGGGAACCTGGCATCCGGACCCGGAGAACACTGAAGGCCGCCCCTCGGGCGGCCTTCGCGATGCATGGTGCGCGCGTGAATCAGAGGGCCGCCGGGTAAGGGGGCCACCACCAGGTCTGATGCGATCGCGCGAACATGAGCGGCACATTAGCGCATGCGCCGGGGCAGCGGTCTGTTCCACACTGTGAGCGCCGCGCCGACCGGTGCGCCCGACCACGTAATCTGGAGCGCGTGACAGTGAACGCTGAGAACTCCGCCGACCATGTGCCGTCCTGGCAAGATCTTCCCGCTGCCCAGCAGCCGGAGTATCCGGACCGGGAAGCCCTGCGTGAGGTCGTGGCCGAGCTGGAGAGCTATCCGCCGCTGGTCTTCGCGGGCGAGTGCGACCAGTTGCGCGCCCGGCTGGCGGCCGTCGCCAAGGGGGAGGCGTTCCTGCTCCAGGGCGGCGACTGCGCCGAGGCGTTCGACGCCGTCTCCGCGGATCACATCAGGAACAAGCTGAAGACCCTCCTCCAGATGGGCGCGGTCCTCACGTACGCCGCGTCCGTGCCGGTGGTGAAGGTCGGCCGGATCGCCGGGCAGTACTCGAAGCCGCGCTCCAAGGGCACCGAGACCCGCGACGGTCTGACCCTGCCGACGTACCGGGGCGACTCGGTCAACGGCTTCGCCTTCGACGAGAAGTCCCGGATCCCCGACCCCGAGCGCCTCAAGCGGATGTACCACGCGTCCGCCGCGACGCTGAACCTGGTGCGCGCCTTCACCACCGGCGGCTACGCCGACCTGCGCCAGGTGCACGCCTGGAACCAGGACTTCGTGAAGTCGTCCCCGTCCGGCCAGCGCTACGAGCAGCTCGCCCGCGAGATCGACAACGCGCTGAACTTCATGAAGGCGGCGGGCACCGACCCGGCCGAGTTCCGCACCGTCGAGTTCTACGCCTCGCACGAGGCGCTGCTGCTGGACTACGAGTCGGCGCTGACCCGGGTCGACTCTCGGACCGGCGGGCTCTACGACGTCTCGGGCCACATGGTGTGGATCGGTGAGCGCACCCGTCAGCTCGACGGCGCGCACATCGAGTTCGCCTCGAAGATCAAGAACCCGATCGGGATCAAGCTGGGCCCGACGACCACCGTCGACGAGGCGCTGACCTACATCGACCGCCTCGACCCGGACCGCGAGCCCGGCCGGCTGACCTTCATCGTCCGGATGGGTGCCGACAAGGTCAGGGACAAGCTCCCCGAGCTGGTCGAGAAGGTGACCGCCTCCGGCGCCACGGTGGCCTGGGTGACGGACCCGATGCACGGCAACACCTTCGAGGCGGCCTCCGGCCACAAGACCCGCCGCTTCGACGACGTGCTCGACGAGGTCAAGGGCTTCTTCGAGGTCCACAAGGGACTCGGCACGCACCCGGGCGGCATCCATGTCGAGCTGACCGGTGACGATGTCACCGAGTGCGTGGGCGGCGGCGACGAGATCTTCGTCGACGATCTCCACCAGCGCTACGAGACGGCCTGCGACCCGCGGCTCAACCGCAGCCAGTCGCTGGACCTGGCCTTCCTGGTCGCGGAGATGTACCGCGACCAGTAGCCCGCCAGGGGCGGAAACGCGACGCCGGTGGGGCACGGATCGAATGTGATCCGTGCCCCACCGGCGTTTCCCGGACTTTTCCGAATCGGACCGGGCGGGTAAGGTTAGGTTAGCCTCACCGACCTCGTCGGGGGCGACCCAGTCAGGAACGATCCCGCCGGGAGGTGAACCGCGTGTACGTCTGCTCATGTTTCGGGATCACCGAGACACAGGTGAGGGAACATGCGGCCGCCGGTGCCTGCACACCCCGCCAGATCGCGTCGGCCAGTAAGGCCGGCACCGACTGCGGCTCGTGCGTACGGCAGATCCAGTCGCTCCTGGGACGTGGCGGATGCCCCCGGCGTGAACTGCTGGAGCAGGCCACTCCCGCCCTCGGGGAAGCGGGCGCCCCGGCTGTCGCCGCGATCGCGGCCGTACTGCCCGAGGCCGCGTAGCGCTGTCCAGCCGTCCGGCCGGCTGCTAGCTGTCCGGCTGCTCGATGAGCTGGGCGATGTAGAGCGGTTCACCGAGTTTCTCGATCAGCTCCAGTTGGGTGTCGAGATAGTCGATGTGATGCTCCTCGTCCTCCAGGATCGATTCGAAGATGCCCTTGGACGTGTGGTCGCCCTTGGAGCGCATCACGTCGATACCGCGCTTGAGGCGGTCGATCGCCTCCACCTCGACCTGCCGGTCCGCCTGGAACATCTCGGTGACCGTCTGGCCGACCCGTACGTGGAAGAGCCGCTGGTAGTTCGGCAGCCCCTCCAGGAACAGCAGCCGGTCGGTGAGGAGTTCGGCGTGCTTCATCTCGTCGAAAGACTCGGCCCTGGTGTACTTGGCGAGCTTCGTCCAGCCGAAGTTCTCCTGCATTTTCGAGTGGAGAAAGTACTGGTTGATCGCGGTCAGTTCGGCGGTCAACTGCTCATTGAGGAATTCAATGACCTCGGGGTCGCCCTGCATCGCGCAGACTCCTTCCAAGCCGGTGACGGAGCAGAATGCGCGCATCCTCGCACCGTGATCAGGAGGCCGTCCAGTAAGTGCACGCTTAGTAGGAGTTGCCGGAATCGACGTGTACCTGGTCATCACCACCCCTCCCGGTCTGTCACCATGGAAGGCATGGGTCAGCCGGAGAGCCTGGAGCGCCGGGAGCCGGAAGAGTCCGAGCTGCCGCCCGGACAGCGGCTGCAGCGCGGCTGGCCGGTCACCCATTACGGCCCCGTACCGAAGTTCCGGCAGGAACGCTGGGAGTTCCGGGTCTTCGGCGCCACGGCCGACGGTGACAAACACTGCTGGAACCATGAGGAGTTCTCGGCTCTGCCGTTCTCCACGGTGGTCGCGGATCTGCACTGCGTCACAAAATTCAGCATGGTGGGGGCCGAATGGGGCGGGGTGCCCGCCCGTACGATCGTGGAACTCGCACCACCGGCGCCGAACGTCACGCATGTGATGGTCTGGGCCGAGTACGGCTTCAGCTCGAATCTGCGGCTCACGGACTTCGTCTCCGACCGCACGATCTTCGCCACCCACAAGGACGGCGAATTGCTCACCGCCGAACATGGATTTCCGGTACGGCTCGTCGTTCCCCAGCTCTACGCCTGGAAGGGCCCCAAATGGGTCCGCGGCGTGGAATACATGACCGCCGACCGCCGGGGTTTCTGGGAGGAACGCGGCTACCACAATGTCGGCGACCCCTGGTCCGAGCAGCGCTACTCCTACCAGGAGATCCCGGGAGACGGCCCGGAGCTGTGACGGCGCGCGGGAGCCCTGCCCCTGCTCGGTGACGGCGCGCGGGAGCCCTGCCCCTGCTCGGTGACGGCGCGCGGATCCTGAGGCTGACGCGCGGATCCTGAGGCTTGTGGCTCAGCCGTCGCGCAGCTTCTTCAGCCGCGCCACGTCCGCCGCGTGCCCTTCCTTGCCGCCCGGCGTCTCGATCACCAGCGGTACGTTCGCGGTCGCCGGATGCGAGAACAGCTCGCGGAACGGCTCCTCCCCGATATGGCCGGCGCCGATGTTCTCGTGCCGGTCCTTGTGCGCGCCCGCCACGTCCTTCGAGTCGTTGGCGTGGATCAGCTTGAGCCGGCCCTCACCGACCGTGTCCACCAGGAGGTCCAGCGTCTGCCGCATCCCGTGCGGTCCGGCGAGATCGTGGCCCGCCGCGAAGATGTGGCAGGTGTCCAGGCAGATCCCCAGCTTGGGGTGGGAGTCCAGCGCCTCGAAGTACGGGCCGAAGTCCCAGGTCCGCGAGCACAGTGAGGAGCCCTGGCCCGCCGTCGACTCCAGCAGCAGGAACGGGTCGTCGTCATGGGTCAGCTCGTCCAGGAGCGGCAGCATCCGCTCCCGTACCTGCGCGAGCGCCACCTCGCGCGGCCGGCCGCCGGTCGCGGACCCGGTGTGCACGACCACGCCCAGCGCGCCGATCTCCCGACCGCGCCGCAGGCTGTGGCGCAGCGACTCCACGGACTTCTCTGCGGTCGCCTCCGTGTGCGAGCCGAAGTTGATCAGATACGGGGCGTGCACGTACGCGGGCATCTCCGCCGCCTCGCACGCGGCGCGGAACTGCTCGTCCTGCGCCGGATTCCCGGCGGGCGTCGCCCAGCCGCGCGGATTGGCCGCGAAGACCTGGACGGTCTCCGCGCCCAGCTCGCGCGCGTACGCCAGACCGGTCGTGGCGAGCCCGCCGGCCACGGGGACATGGCCGCCGACAGGGTTGCGCATCTTTTTCTAGAGTCCCTTGGTCTTGATGGTGATCGTGGAGCCCTCAGGGGCCTGTTCGCCGCCGGCGACGGACTGCTCGCCCACCGTGTCCCCCAGGAACGGGAAGTTCCGCTCGACCTTGACCTCGAAGCCCGCGTCCTCCAGCGCCTTCCTCGCGTCGACGGTCTTCTGCCCGGTCACATCCGGTACGGAGACCATCCGCGGGCCCTTGGAGACGGTCAGCGTGACCGTGTCGCCCTGGGCGAGGCGGGCCCCCTCCGCCGCGGACTGCCGGGCGATGGTGCCCGCGTCCTGCGGTGCGTTCACCCGCTCGGGGGCGATCCTCACCGTGAGCCCCGCGTTCTCCAGCTCGGAGGTGGCGTCGTCCACGGACTCGCCGGTCACATCGGGCATGTCGATCGGGGCACCCTTGCTGACCAGCAGCGCGACCCCTGAATCGGGCCGTACGTCCGCGCCCGCCTCGGGCGTGGAGCTGATGACCGCGCCCCGCGCGACATCCTCGTCGAACTTCCGCGTGACGAGCCCGGAGGCCAGTCCGGCCTTCTTCAGCGCGGACCGCGCCTCGGCCAGCGACGTGCCGGCCAGCTCGGGCACCTGGACGATCTTCGGGCCACGGGAGATGACCAGCGTCACGGGACCGCTGCCCCGGACCCGGGAGCGGGGCTCAGGATCCGTGCCCATGACCGTGCCCCGGTCGAAGGAGTCGCTGAAGTCCCGGGCAACCTTCGCGTCGATCCCCTCGTCGCCGAGCCGCTTGCGCGCTTCCTTCTCCGTCTGCCCGAGCAGCGAGGGCACCCGGGTGAACTGGCCGGAGTTGATGTACCAGACGCCCGACCCCACCCCGAGGACCAGCAGCACAGCGACGATCGCCGCGAGCACGCCCCGCGACGGCATGCCACGGAGCCCACCGGCCCCGCCGCGCGTCCGGCCGGGCGGCGCCGCGGAGTCAGAGGGCGGCATCTCCAGCCTGCTCGTGTGCCGGACGGGCTCGTCGTCCGGCTCCTCGACGGGCCGGATCCGGGGGATCACCGCCGTACGCCCGTCGGAGCCCGCGCCGTCCTCCGCCTCGGGCCTGGCCTGCGGCGGTACGGCGTCGAGCTGTGCGTCGGTGAGCGCCGCGCGGGCCGCCCGGGTCAGCGCCAGCAGCGCGACCGCGTCGAGCGGACGCTCCTCGGGGTCGCGCGCGGTGGCCGCGGCGACCAGCCGGTCCAGCTCGGGCGCGAGCCCGGGAACGGCGGCGGACGGGGCCGGTACGTCCTCGTTGAGATGGCGGTAGAGGACCTGCGCCGGGGTGTCCCCTGAGTGCGGCTTGGCGCCGGTCAGCATCTCGTGCAGGACGACCCCGCACGCGTACACGTCGACCCGGGTGTCCGACGTGCCGTGCTCGATCTGCTCCGGCGCGAGGTACGAGACCGTGCCGAGGACGGTCCCGGTGGTGTTGGTCACATCGCCGACGCCCCTGACGAGCCCGAAGTCGGCGACCTTGACCCGGCCGTCGTCCCCTATCAGCACGTTCTCCGGCTTCATGTCCCGGTGGACGAACCCGGCCCGGTGCGCGGCGCCGAGCGCGGCCAGCACGGGCTCCAGGATGTCCAGCGCGGCCCGCGGGCGCAGCGCCCCGCGCTGCCGTACGACATCGCGCAGGGTGCACCCCGCGACGTACTCCATCGCCAGGTAGACGTACGCGCCCTCCGCGCCCTGGTCGAAGACCGCGACCACATTGGGGTGCGCCAGCCGCGCCACCGACTTGGCCTCACGGATGAAACGCTCCACGAAGGAGACGTCCGCCGCGAGCGCCGGATGCATCACCTTGAGCGCCAGGACCCGGTCGAGCCGGGTGTCCACGGCCCGGTAGACCGTGGCCATGCCGCCGACCGCGATCCGCGCGTCGACGCGGTAGCGGCCGTCGAGCACCTGCCCGACGATGGGGTCCTGAAGGGTCGTATCCACGCTGGTGAGTCTACGAGTCGCCACCGACACCCCCGTAGGCCCGGGTCGGACCGGACACACGACTGAAGCCGAGCTGTGACAGGCCCAGAGGAGGCCCGTACCGGGTCGGCCGCCCCGCTGTGACGTCCCGGTCAGAAGGCGGGCCGCTCCGGGTCGAGCGCCGCCACCCCGTCCAGCGGCGAGGACGCCTCCGCGAAGTGGCGCCGGGGGATCCGGCCCGCACGCCGCGCCAGCCGGCCCGCCGTCACCGCGTGCCGCATCGCCTCGGCCATCAGCACCGGCTCCTGGGCGCGGGTGACCGCGGACGCCAGCATCACCGCCGCGCACCCCAGCTCCATCGCGAGCGCCGCGTCCGACGCGGTGCCCGCGCCCGCGTCCAGGATCACCGGGACCCGGGCGCGCTCCACGATGAGCTGGAAGTTGTGCGGGTTGCGGATGCCCAGCCCGGAGCCGATGGGCGAGCCCAGCGGCATGATCGCCGCGCACCCCACGTCCTCCAGTTTCGCCGCGAGGACCGGGTCGTCGTTGGTGTACGGCAGGACCGTGAACCCGTCGTCCACCAGCGTCTCCGCGGCGTCCAGCAGCTCGACAGGGTCGGGCAGCAGGGTGCGTTCGTCGGCGACGACCTCCAGCTTGATCCACTCCGTGCCGAGCGCCTCGCGGGCGAGCCGGGCGGTGAGGACGGCCTCACCGGCGGTGAAACAGCCAGCCGTGTTGGGCAGCGGACGGATGCCCAGCGTCTTCAGCACGGAGAGCACGGAGCCCTGCACGGTGGGGTCGAGACGGCGCATCGCGACCGTGGTGAGTTCGGTGCCGGAGGCGATCAGTGAACGTTCGAGGACATCGAGGCTGGGCGCCCCGCCCGTCCCCATGATCAGCCGGGAGGCGAAGGTGGTGGAGCCGATGGTGAGAAGGTCGTCGGCCATGTCCGTCAGCCTCCCTGGACCGCGGTGAGGACTTCCACCCGGTCGCCGTCGTTGAGCGCGGTGCCGGACCAGCGGGTACGCGGGACCACCGTCTCGTTGACGGCGGCGGCCACCCCGGAGCGCGCCGGAGTGAGGGTCGCGACGACGGTGTCGAGCGTGGTCGCGGGGGCGAACTCGCGTGGCTCGCCGTTGACGGACACGTACATCACGGCGGTGTTCATACGGGCTGCTCCAGGGAGGCGGACGGGGAACCGGTCGCGGTAGGGGAGCCGGACGCGGCGGGGGAGAAGCGCAACGGGGTGAAGGGCGCGGCCTCGGGCGGCAGTTCACCGGTCGTCAGGACGGTCGCCAGCACCTCACCGGTGACCGGCGTCAGCAGCACCCCGTTGCGGTAGTGGCCGGTGGCCAGCGAGAGCCCCGGCAGCACGGTCGGCCCCAGCAGCGGCGCGTTGTCCGGCGAGCAGGGGCGCAGCCCCGCGCGGGTCTCGGTCAGCGGCAGCTCGGTGATGCCGGGCACCAGCTCGTGCGCGTCGCGCAGCAGCTCGTACACCCCGCCCGCCGTGACCGTCGTGTCCCAGCCCAGCTCCTCGCTGGTCGCGCCGACGACCAGCTCACCGTTCTCGCGCGGCACGAGATAGACCTGGGAGCCGCGCACCACGGCCCGTACCGTCCGGGACAGGAAGGGCGCGTAAGGGCGGGGCACCGCCAGCCGCAGCACCTGCCCCTTGACGGGCCGTACGGGCGGCACGGCCTCAGGGGGCACGCCCGCCAGCCCGCCGCTGAGGCTGCCGCCCGCCAGCACCACCCGGTCCGCGCCGAGCACGCCGCCGTCGGCCAGGACGGCGCCTGCGGCCCGGTCCCGTACGACGGAGAGCCGCCGCGCCCAGGAGCGGTGGAAGACCACCCCGGCCCGTTCGCAGGCCGTCAGGAGCGCCGCCGCGAGCCGCCGCGGATCGATCTGGTGGTCGCCGTCGACCCGCAGACCACCGCGTACGCCCGGCGCGAGCATCGGCTCCAGGCGCCGGCATTCGCGCCCCGTGAGCCACTCGGACGTCAGCCCCGAGCGCACCTGGAGGGCGTGCAGCTCACGGAGCTGGGCGCGGTCGTCGGAGTCCAGGGCCACGGCGAGCGTGCCGCACGCGCGGTAGCCGGTGTCCCGGCCGCTCGCCTCCTCCAGCTCCGCGACGAACGCGGGATAGCGCTCGGCGGAGGCGAGGTTGAGGCCGAGCAGGGTCTGCTCGCCGTGGTGGAGTTCGGTGACGGCGGCGAGCATGCCCGCCGCGACGCGCGCCGCGCCGCCGCCCGGATCGGGGTCGGCGACAGCGGTCCGCAGCCCGCGCTGCGCCGCCCGCCAGGCGGTGACCAGACCGATGATCCCGCCCCCGACGACGAGGACGTCGTACCCCGTGGAGGCGGACGCCCCCTGTGTTCCGTGGGGCGGTTGTTCCAGAGGTGATCGCTGGGATGACTGCATGGGCGTCCAGCCCCTCCCTTCGCCGGCATGACCCGGATCAGGTTCGTACGGTCGGAGGCCGCTCCAGCCTCCCTCTCAGCCCGGTGCGTCCGGACTCCCGCGAGGTAGTGTCGACGGAAAGCCTAACGCGCGGTCCGCCGCCCGGTAAGGGAGTGTCGGCCGTGGCCCGTTCACGAGGCGGACACCGCCTCTCTAAGGTGGCCGGGTGAGCGAACTGACGCAGGGACTCGGGCGGGACGGGCGGACGGACGAGCCCGGAGTGGTCGTCGTCGGCGCGGGCATGGCGGGCGTACAGACCGCCGTGGCCCTGCGCGAGAAGGGGTACGACGGCCGGATCACCCTGATCGGCGAGGAACCGCACCCGCCCTACGACCGGCCCCCGCTCTCCAAGGCCGTCCTGCTCGGCCAGGCCGAAGGCTCGGCCTTCGACATCGACTTCGCGGCCCTCTCCGTAGACCTCAGGGTGGGCCTGAAAGCCACCGGGCTGCGGCCGTCCGCCCGGGAGATCGACACCACCGCCGGGCCCGTCCCGTACGACGTGCTGGTCATCGCCACCGGCGCCGAGGCCGCCGTACTGCCCGGCACGGAGGGCATGCCCGCTGTCCATCCGCTGCGCACCCTCGACGACGCCGAGCGGCTGCGCCCCGTGCTGGAGCGGCGGCAGCGGGTCGTCGTCGTGGGCGCCGGGTGGATCGGCGCGGAGTTCACCACCGCCGCCCGCGAGGCCGGGTGCGCCGTGACGGTCGTGGAGGCGGCCGACCGGCCGCTCGCCGGCGCCCTGCCGGCCGAGGTCGCCGCGCCCATGACCGGCTGGTACGCGGAGAGCGGCGCCACGCTGCTGACGCACGCCCGCGTGGCCGGCGTCGAGGCGGGCACGGTGGTCCTGGCGGACGGCCGCCGGCTCCCCGCCGACGCGGTGGTCGTGGGCATCGGCGCGCGGCCCGCGACGGCCTGGCTCGCCGGCTCAGGCATCGCGCTGGGCGCGGACGGATCGGTCACCGCGGACGAGCGGCTGCGCACCTCGCTGCCCGACGTGTACGCCGTCGGCGACTGCGCGTCCTTCCCGTCCGCGCGCTACGGCGAACGGCTGCTCGTCCACCACTGGGACAACGCGCTCCAGGGGCCACTCACGGTCGCCGCGCAGGCCGTCGGGGAGACCGACCCGGTCTACGACCCCGTGCCGTACTTCTGGTCGGAGCAGTTCGGCCGCTTCGTCCAGTACGCGGGCCACCACCCGGCGGCCGACACCCTGGTGCGGCGCGGCGACCCCGCGGGGGCGGCCTGGTCGGTGGTCTGGCTGCGCGACGGCGTCCTGGTGGCCCTGCTGGCCGTCGGAAGACCCCGTGACCTGGCCCAGGGCCGCAAGCTGATCGAGGCGGGCGCGCGCCTGGACCCGGAGTCGGCGGCCGATCCGGCGGTGCCGCTGCGCAAGGCGGTACTCCGGGCGCTCTGAGCGATCCGTGCTTTTCGGGCTTCCGGGCTTCCGTGCTTGTCGGGCTTCCGGGCTTGTTGGACTTCTCCCGGGGCCGCCCACCGGGTTTTCCGGGTGCGCGGAGGGCCCGAAGGGCCGATACGGCCTGGTTTCGACCCCGTCCGGGGTGGCTCGGGGTGCCCAGTGTCAGTCCGGGATGGCACGCTTGTCCTGTGACCGAGATTGACGCAAAGATCGATGCTCTCGTCCCCGCCTGGCTTCACCTGCCCGATATCGCCGAAATGCTCGATGTCGAGGTGACGCGCGTGCGGCAGTTGGTCAAGGAAGGCCAGCTCATCGCCGTGCGCCGGGGTGAGAACAGGACGCTCCAGGTGCCCGCGGCCTTCCTTGACGGCAACAAGGTCGTCAAGGGCCTCGCCGGGACCCTGACGCTCCTGAGGGACGACCACTTCACCGACGAAGAGATGCTCGAGTGGCTCTTCACCTCCGACCCGAGCCTGCCCGGCACCCCCGCGCAGGCGCTCAGCGAGAATCGCGGTACGGAGGTGAAGCGCCGGGCTCAGGCGCTCGCCGTCTGACGGCCTGACCGTCCGTGGACGGGCGGCGCCGTCGCCCGTCCACGGAGGTCCGACGCGGATCCAGGAAGCAGTTACACGACGCGGAACCAACGGGGGGACCTACCCATGCCCACGCCCCACGAGGCACTGTCCGACGCCCGGCTCTACCTGTGCGTGGACGCCCGCAGGCGGCAGGGGGACCTCCCCGAGTTCCTCCACGCCGTACTGGCGTCCGGCGTGGACATCGTGCAACTCCGCGACAAGGGCATGGAGGCGGGCGAGGAGCTGGACCACCTCCGGGTCTTCGCCGACGCCTGCCGCCGCCACGGCCGGCTGCTCGCCGTGAACGACCGCGCCGACGTGGCGCACGCCATCGGCTCCGACGTCCTCCACCTCGGCCAGGGCGACCTGCCCGTCCCGGCGGCCCGGGCCATCCTCGGCACCACCCCGCTGATCGGCCGCTCCACCCACGCCCCGGCCGAGGTGGACGCGGCGGTCGCCGAACCCGGCGTGGACTACTTCTGTACGGGCCCCTGCTGGCCCACCCCCACCAAGCCGGGCCGCCACGCCCCGGGGCTCGACCTCGTGCGGTACGCGGCGGCGAGCGGCACGGACCGCCCGTGGTTCGCGATCGGCGGCATCGACGCGGGCAACCTGGACCAGGTGCTGGACGCCGGGGCCCGCGGGGTCGTCGTCGTACGGGCGATCACGGAGGCCGACGACCCGGCCGAGGCGACGGCGGCCCTGGCCGCGCGGATACGGGAACGCGCCTCTTGACCGGAGCGTGACTTGCCCCGGAAGGGGTCCGAGGGCGGACACCTTCCCGGCAATACCGTTAAAAGCCCCACGTCCGGTTGGGTGGCCGCCACGCCCTCGATAACCTGCACGTATGGCCCTTGGCACAGCTTCGACCCGATCGGATCACGCGCATACGGTGCGTGACCTGCTCGCGACCGGAAAAACCTCGTACTCCTTCGAGTTCTGGGCGCCCAAGACCGAGAAGGGCGAGCGGAACCTCTGGAACGCGCTGCGCAGAGTCGAGGCGGTCGCCCCGAGCTTCGTCTCGGTGACCTACGGAGCGGGCGGCTCCACCCGGGACGGCACGGTCAGGGCCACGAAGCGGATCGCCGCCGACACCACCCTCACCCCCGTCGCGCACCTCACGGCCGTCGACCAGTCCGTGGCCGAGCTGCGCAACATGGTCGGGCAGTACGCCGACGCCGGGATCCGCAACATCCTCGCCGTACGGGGCGACCCGCCCGGCGACCCGATGGGCGAGTGGACCGAGCACCCCCAGGGCGTGCGGTACGCCGCCGACCTGGTCAGGCTCATCAAGGAGTCCGGGGACTTCTGCGTCGGTGTGGCCGCCTTCCCCGAGATGCATCCGCGCTCGGCCGACTGGGACACCGACATCCGGCACTTCGTCGCCAAGTGCCGGGCCGGCGCCGACTACGCGATCACCCAGATGTTCTTCGACCCCGAGGGCTATCTGCGGCTCCGTGACCGGGTCGCCGCCGCGGGTTGCGCGACCCCGATCATTCCCGAGATCATGCCGGTCACCAGTGTGAAGATGCTGGAGCGATTGCCCCAGCTCTCCACCGCGGTCTTCCCGGCGGAGCTGAAAGAGCGGATCCTCTCCGTCAAGGACGATCCGGTCGCTGTACGCTCCATTGGCATCGAGTTCGCGACGGAGTTCTGCGCCGGACTCCTGTCCGAAGGCGTACCTGGCCTTCACTTCATCACCCTCAACAATTCCACGGCGACGCTCGAAATCTACGAGAATCTCGGACTGCACGAGCAGTCGTGACTAGGGGCGGGCATGGGCTTGGCGGTCCTCTACATCGCATTCGGCATCGTTGCCCTCTGGCTGCTGGCCGAGGTGCTGCTTCAGTACAAGGCGCGGCTGCGCTGGCGGATACTCGCCTTCACCGGGTTCATGGGCGTGGTGCTCGGTGTGCTGATCGCGTCCGTCCCCGTCATCGCGCTCGGCACGATCGCCTTCGCGGTGGGCCAGACGTATGTGACGCTCTCCTACCGCAGCGGCTTCTCGACGGGGTGGGCCATCGGCGGCAGGCCGGGGGCCAGCCGCCGCCGCAAGGCCGTCGGCGAGCAGGCCGCCGACCGCGAACCCGCCCTTGAGGTCTCGGACCTGGAGTACGAGCAGGTGGCCCCGGCAGCCCCGGCGGCCGGTCCCGCGTCGGTGTACGCCACGGAGCCCCTGCCCGACGACACCGGGCAGTACGGCGTGTACGACGACGCGGTCCAGGACCCGCGCACCGCCTCGCGGACCGACGCGTCCTCGGACGGGGCCGACCCGGGCGGATACGGCGGCGGTTACGACGCCTACCCCGGCTACGGGACGCAGCCGGCCGGCCAGGACGTCTACGCGGCACACGACGCCTACGCCCCGCACGACACGTACGCGGCCCAGGACCAGTACGCCGGGCAGGGCGGCTACACGGCTCAGGACACCTACGCCGCGAGCCAGGACGCGTACGGCTACGGCTCCGGCGACCAGCAGTACGCCGCCTACTCCGACCCGTACGGCGGGGGCGGCACGGCCAACGGCGGCCAGCAGTACGACGCGTACGACAGCTTCGGCGGCCGGCAGCAGTACACGGCGCCGTACGGAGACCACGGCGACCAGCAGGGTTACGGCAACGACACCCCGCCCGGCGGGGTATGGGTCCCGCAGCAGCGCGAGCGCCAGGACGACCCGTTCCCCCCGGCACCGGGCGAGAAGCCCCAGCAGGGGTACGACGCGGGCTCCGGCTCCGGCTACAACGACCAGTACCGCTACTGAGGCCCGTACCCCGGGCGACCGCCCGCCCGCGTCACGCCCGCACGACGCCCGCGTACGTCATACCCGCGTACGCCACGCTCACTGCGAGCCCCGGAACTCCGCGCCCTCGACGATCAGTCCGGCGACCAGCGCCCCCGACATGCCCGCGTGCGCGAGCCCGCCACCGGGGTGCGCCCAGCCGCCCGCGCGGTAGAGCCCCGGCAGCCGCGTGGTGTTCGCCGGGTGCAGCAGCGCCCCCGCCGCCCCGGCCAGCGCCGGCGGCGGGACCGCGCCGCCCTCGGCCCCGGTCAGCGCGGCCGTGTCGGCGGGCGTCCGCACCTCGTGCCACAGCAGCCGCTCCGCCAGCCCGGGCAGGGCGGCCTCCGCCGCCGCCATCAGCACCTCCGCGTACCGCGCGCGCAGCGCCCCGTCGGACCAGTCGACCGGGCCGTGCGGGGCGACCGTCGCGGTGAGCGTCACCGCCTCGTGCCGGTCGTCGGGGCGCGTCGCCGCGTCGTCGGGCCGCAGCACCGTGACCGTCGGCCGCTCCGCGATGCGTCCGCCGAAGACGGCGGCGGCCTCGGCCGCGCCGTCCGGTGCGTGCACCACCGTGCGGTGCGCGGCGTCCCCGTCCCGGCCGCCGCGCAGCGCCAGCAGCACCGTGAACCGCCCGGGCACCGCCGCGCCGCGCCGCTCCCGTACGGCTCCTTCCCCGGGCCCGTCGAGATCCCGCGCGACGAGGCGGCCTGCCGCGACCCCCGCCACCACCGCGTCGGCCACGACGAGGGTGCCGTCCGCCAGTTCCACACCAGTCGCCGCGCCGTCCTTCTCGACGATCCGCGTCACCTCGGCGCCGAAGACGAACTCCACCTTGCGGGCCAGACACCGCTCGTACACCGCACGGGCCAACTCCCGCATGCCGCCCCGCACATACCAACTGCCGAAGGTCTGCTCCAGATACGGCAGCACCGCGGCGGACGCCGGGGCGTGCCGCGGGTCCAGCCCGTACGACAGGGCGTATCCGTCGAGCAGGGCCGCCAGCCGCGGGTCGCCCAGCTCCCAGGCGCCGATCTCCGCGACCGTGGCGGCCTGCCGGGCGCCGCGCAGCAGCCGGCGCTGCCGCAGCGCCGGATACGGGTCGCGCCCGAGCGCCCGCGGGTCGCTCCACAGCGGCTCCTCCAGCAGCGGCCTGCGCGTGCGGTCCCAGGCGTCCCTGGCGCGGCCGAGGAACTCCGCCCACCGCTCACCGGCGCCCGCGCCGAGCGCCGCGTCCAGTGCGGCGACGGCGCCCGCCCGCGACGCGTTCGGCAGCGTGACGTCCGTACCGTCGGCGAAGACGTGCCGGCTCGCCGGGTCCACCTGGTCGAGCCCCACGCTCCGCTCCAGGGACTCTCTGCCGGTCTTCACGAACAGATCGCGGTAGACCGCGGGAAGGTGCAGCAGCCCGGGGCCGGTGTCGAAGACGAAGCCGTCCCGCTCGAACCGGTCCACCGCCCCGCCGTACGTCCCTGAGCGCTCGTACACCGTCACCCGGTGGCCCGCCACGGCCAGCCGGGCAGCCGCGGCCATGGCGCCCATCCCGGCGCCGACCATCACCATCCGTCCCATGCCCGAGACTCTAGCCAGTGCTGCTGACAGTCCGGCGCCGCGCCCTGCGTCGCAGGAAGCGGCGGATCCTGGTGGCCAGGAAGAACACCGTCGCGACGCCCGCCACCAGCAGGGTCCCCGCGATGACCGCGGCGGCGACCGGATGGAACAGCGCGAAGATGACGATCGCGGCGACGCCCAGGTCCTCCGCCGTACTCACCAGGACGTTGCTCAGCGGTTCGGGGGAGGTGTTGATCGCCATCCGGGTGCCGGCCTTGACGAGATGGCTCACCAGGGCTGTCGAGCCGCCCACGGCGCCCGCCGCGAGCTCCGGCAGCGAGCCGCTCTGTCCGGCGAGCAGCGCGCCGACCACCGCGCCCGCCACCGGTCTGAGGACCGTGTGCACGGAGTCCCACACCGAGTCGACGTACGGGATCTTGTCCGCCACCGCCTCACAGAGGAAGAGCACGCCCACGACGATCAGGACGTCGGTGCGCTGCAGTGACGCGGGCACCTCGTCGGTCAGCCCGGTGGCGCCGAAGAGGCCCAACAGCAGCACCACCGCGTAGGCGTTGATGCCGCTGGCCCAGCCGCTCGTGAAGATCAGGGGAAGTACGGACACGGACGCGATCGTAGCCGTGCGGCCGGGAGTGGGGACGCGTACGGAGACCTGAGTACACGTACCTAGTAGGAGAGATGAGTAGGGACGCGGATGGGCCGCGACCTGCGCGAACGGAAGAGTGGAGCCCACGGAAGGGGCGCGGTACCGGTACCGCCGGCACGGGGCGGCGGAACGGGTGCGGCTCCCTGGACGTGACGGGGGTGCGGAACGGAGGGCCCGGCGACCACGGGGGATCCACAGAGGATCGGTGGAGGGCGGGCCCTCCGGCACCACGGGGGAACGGGGTGGGTACCAAGGGGAAGGGAAGGCCAAGAGGGAAGGCTGGGGGAGAACGGGGGAAAGCAAGGGGGATACGGGGGGAACGCAGGGGGGACGGGGGAACAGGGGGACAAGGGGGGATACGGGGGAACGCGTCGGTCCGGTGCGGCTCATGGGGGATGAGCCGCACCGGACCGACGCATTTCCGTATGCGGGAGCCCCTTGTCCCGCGTCGCCCCTTGTCCAGCCCTGCCGGGCCCCGTCTCAGTGCCCGGCGACGCGTCCGTGCAGCAGTCGCGAGAGCGCCACGTGCACCTCGTCGAGCGAACGCTCAGGCTGGAACGCCTTCCAGTCCAGCGCCGCCACGAGCACCATCCCCACCAGCGCCGCCGCCGTCAGCGGCACATCGATCTCGTCGCTCAGCTCACCGGCCTCGACGGCCCGCACCAGGACCGCCTCCACCACCGCGACCGCCTGCTGACGTACCACCAGCAGCGTCGACTGTCAGGCCCGGTTGGTCCGCCACAGCTCCGCCACGTAGAGCTGCGTGAAGGCCGGATAGCGGTCGATGAAGACCAGACCCGCCCGGATCATCGCGTCCAGCGACTCGACCGGGCCGCCGCCGCGCGCCGCCGTACGGTCGGCCGCGTCCTTCAGGGACACGGTGAGCAGCCCGACGCCGTGCCGCAGCAACTCCTCGAACAGCTCCGTCTTGCTCTTGAAGTTGTAGTAGACGGTGCCCTTGGCCACCCCGGCGCGCTCGGCGATCTCGTCCACCGTCGTCGCCGAGAAGCCCTGCTCCGCGATAAGGGTCACGGCGGCCTCGTAGAGCTTCTGCCGAGTGGCCCGGCGGCGGGTGCTGGTGCTGTCCATGGCGACGATTGTCACAGGTGCTCCCCGGCCACCGCGGCGCGTCCGCGCGTTTCCGCCATTCGGGGCGAAGTCGCAGGTCAGGCCGATTGTCAGTGGTACCCGTCACGATGGACACATACGGCCACGAAGCCGTCACACGACGACAGGAGGTTCGTCATGGCCAGTTCCTACGCACGTGCCGCACACCGGCGCCGTACCGACGGCCCTGCACCCTCACTGACCGGACCACCGAGCGACGTCCACCCCGTCCAGCGCCGGGCCACCGCACCGCCCGCCGCCCTCGATCTGCTCGCGCAGGCGCGCGGCGGACTGGACGAGGCCGCCACCCTGGACACTCCGAACGAGCGCTACGCCACGGCCCACCTCGCCGCCCTGCGCACCGCCGCCGCGGTCCTCGCGGCCCGTGGCCGCCCCGAGACCACCCCGCGGCGCCGGCAGCGGATCAGGAGCGTCTGGGAGGTCCTTCCCGAGATCGCGCCCGAGCTGTCCGAGTGGGGCGGACTCTTCGCCGCGGGAGCCACCCGCAGGGCCCGCGCCGAGGCCGGCATACAGGGCGCGGCCAATGGCCGCGACGCCGACGACCTGCTCAGGGCCGCCGGGATGTTCCTGCGCCTGGTGGAGCGCCTGCTCGTGCTCGATCCGGTGCTGCCCCAGCCCCGCGGGGAACAGCCACGGCCGGGCGATGCCGCTGGATGACCAGGCAGGACGGCCGAGGCAATAGGGTGGGCGCAGTCTGTCCTGTTCCACGCCCCGCCGCCAGGGGCGGCACCGCGCCGAGGAGTCAACTGCCGTGTCGGATCCTTCCCCTGTCATCGGTGGGGAGACGCCATCGCGCCCCCGCGGCTCCCTCCGTACCGCCGTGGTCTGGGAAGTCCTCAAGGACGCCCTCGACCGCCGGGCCGAGGCGGCGGGCACGGACGCCCTGGACGTCCTCGACACCGGAGGGGGAACGGGTAACTTCGCGGTGCCCGTCGCCCGTCTGGGGCATCGGGTGACCGTGGTCGACCCCAGCCCGAACGCGCTCTTCGCCCTGGAGCGCAGGGCGGCGGAGGCCGGGGTCGCCGAGCGTGTCCACGGGGTGCAGGGGGACATCCACGGCCTCTTCGACGTGGTCGGACGCGGCGGCTTCGACGCGGTGCTGTGCCACGGCGTCCTGGAGTACGTGGACGATCCCGCCGAAGGCGTACGGAACGCGGTCGACGCCCTGCGCCCCGAGGGCGAGCTGAGCCTGCTCGCCGCGGGGCTGGGCGGCGCCGTGCTGGCCAGGGCGCTCGCCGGGCACTTCGCGGAGGCCCGGCAGGCGCTCACCGACCCGGCGGGCCGCTGGGGCGAGGCCGATCCGGTGCCCCGGCGGTTCACCGCCGAGCTGCTCACGGAGCTGGTCGCCGGGGCCGGTCTGCGGATCGGCGCCGTCCACGGCGTCCGGGTCTTCGCCGATCTGGTGCCCGGAGGCCTCGTGGACACCCAGCCGGGGGCCCTGGACGCCCTGCTGAAGCTGGAGGCGGCAGCCGCCGAGCTGCCCGCGTTCCACTCCGTGGCCAGCCAGCTCCACGTTCTGGGCGAGAAAAGGAGCTGACCGCCAACGGTCGGGGAACCCCCGGTGAACCGTCCGGAACGCCCCGTACATGGCTGATCAGCGACGCAGCTCCGCATGGAGTGCGCCACAGGCCCCCCAGTGGGGCTCCGGGCGCCGTATGATCGGGGTACACCATCCGGCATGACGGATCGATGGTTGGGGAATCAACGCCTCAGCGACCGAGCCGACATGGCGGCCCGGAATGGCGATTTGGCGTTGAGGGCGGGTTTCACGGGGGCGATTCCCTGCCTATCCTTGAAGGAGCCGCATACCGGTCGCCCCCCGCGACCGACGACTAGGAGGACTCCGTGCCGCTCTCGGAGCACGAGCAGCGAATGCTCGAGCAAATGGAGCGAGCGCTGTACGCCGAAGATCCCAAGTTCGCGACAGCGCTTGAGGGAAGCGGGCTGCGTACGTACACCCGGCGACGGGTCTACCAGGCAGTCGCAGGCTTCCTGGTGGGTATCGCGCTCCTCATGGCCGGAATGGTCGCCCAGCAGATCTGGATCAGCGTGGTGGGGTTCCTCGTCATGCTGGGCTGTGCGGTCCTGGCGGTCACCGGCTGGCGCAAAGCGCCCAAACCAGGTGAGCAGCAGCAGGCGGCGGGCGGCGCACCCGCCGACCGGCGCCAACCGAGACAGCGCCGCTCCATGATGAATCGGATCGAGCAGCGGTGGCAGCGCCGCCGCGACGAACAGGGGCAGTAGCACCAGCCCTGTCGCAGAGCTTCACCGAGCGACAGCAGGCCGGGACAGTAAGGCTGAGGGGCGGACGCTTCAAGCGTCCGCCCCTCAGCCTTGTCCGTCTTCTCCGTCCCGGCTCGACCTGGCCCGTCTCAGCCGCGCTGTCGCGACGGCCGCAGGCGCGTCGTGGCCGTGGCCATCCGGCGGGTGAGTTCCAGGCGCCGGTCCGTCCACCGTGTGGCGAGCGCACGCCACTGCTCCGCCGCGTACCAGATCACCCGAACGGACGAGCGAGGCGCGAGCAGTGCGCGCAGCCGCGTCCACCGGTCGGCCGAGGCGCTCAGGCCCTGCCGGATCAGTCGGGCGTCCTCGGCGAGCCCCACGCCGGGCCGTGGCACCGGCGCGTACAGCACCTGCTCCACGGATCCGGCCATCCGGTGCACGGCCTCGGCCGCCTCGCCGTCCAGCCCACCCAGCCGGACGATCCGCCCGGCCATCTTCCTGGGGGTCTGCGACTCGTCCGGTGGTATGCCGTGGTCCCACGCCGTATCGGTGACTTCACGCCAGGCCGCGAGCGTCCTGTCCGTGGCGTCCGCCGGCGACCGCCCGCCGGAGCCGAACCGCCGCGCCCTGACCCGTGTCCGCCACAGCAGGGGCAGCAGCGGCAGCAGCAGCACCGCCAGCGAGCCCGCCACCACGGCGAGCACCGTTCCGGTCGGGGTGCCCTGGTCCGTCGGCGGCAGGACGCCCGCGTCCGCCGTCGGGTCGCACTCGCCCTGCCGCCGGGCCTGCGCCGGGCAGCTCTCCGAGGCCGACGGCTCCGTGGACGGCGCGGCCGAGGTGTCGGTGGATTCGCTCGCCGAGTCGCTCGGGGTGTCGGTCGGGACCTCGGGACGGGTGTAGTCGGGGGTGCTGCCCCGGCTCGGCGTCGGCTCGAAGCGGGTCCAGCCGACCCCCTCGAAGTACAGCTCGGGCCAGGCGTGCGCGTCCCGCAGGCCGACCGACATCGAGCCGTCCGGCTGCGCGGTGCCCGGGGTGAAGCCCACCGCGACCCGCGCCGGGATGCCCAGCGTGCGGGCCATCGCCGCCATCGAGAAGGAGAAGTGGACGCAGAAACCTTCCTTGTTCCGCAGGAAGCGGGTGATCGCCGCGACGCCGGTGCCCGAGTCGACGGCCGTGTTGTACGAGAAGCCGCCGTCCAGCGCGAACCAGTCCTGGAGCTTGACGGCCTTCTCGTAGTCGTTCGTCGCCCCCGCCGTGACCTCCCGCGCCGTCGACCTGACGACCTCCGGCAGCACCGAGGGCACCCGCGTGTACTCACGGCGCAGCGCCGACGGGGCCTCGGGCGCCTCGGCGAGCTGCTGCCTGCTCGGGGTCACCTGGAGGCTGGTGACCTCGTACCGCGCGCCCCGCGTCGACTGGCCCCGGTCGCCCACCAGCGTCCGGCCCGTGGGCTCGAAGCGCCAGCGCCCGTCGATCTTCACCTTGGAGGCCGGGTAGGGCATCGGCAGATAGTTCTGCCGGTACCACCCGGCCGCCGAGATGGTGGTCCTGATCTCCGTGGTCTCGACCTCGCTCCGCAGCCCGGGCGCGGAGGGCAGGGTGTCCGGCACGTCCTCCACACCGCGCTGCGAGAACCGCCAGGACGTGCCGTCGAACCTGTCCAGCGCCATGATCCGCAGATACAGATCCTGGGTGTCCTTCGCGTTCGTCCGGTAGCGCAGCGCCTCGCGGTCCTCGGGCTGGTTCAGATTGTCCTGGAGCGACACCAGCGGGTTGACCGCGGAGATCGTGCCCCCGCCGCCCACCCCCGAGCCGTTCCCTGCGCCCGCGCCGGCCAGCAGCCCGCCGTCCAGGGCGGGCAGGGCCGCCGGGACCGCGAGCGCGACGCCCAGCGCCACCACACCGATCCTGCGGCCCGTACGGACCGGGGCCCGCCCGGTCGGGTCGAAGGCCGACGCGAACCGGCCGGCCGGGCGCGGCGCGCCCCCGAAGACCCTGCCCCACTGGGAGAGCCGGTCCCGGCCCTCGGCCAGGAGCAGCAGCAGATACCCGGTGGCGGCCAGCAGGAACCACAGCCACCCCCCGGCCCCTCCGGAGAGCCCCGCGGCGACCGAGTAGAGCGCGAGCAGCGGCAGCCCCGCCGGGGCGGCGCTGCGGAAGGTCACCGCGATCGCGTCCACCGCCAGCCCGATCACCAGCACGCCGCCGATCAGCATCAGCCGGATGCCCTCGGTCGCCGGGGCCGGTATCGCGTACCGCCCGACGTCGTCGCCGCCGGAGGTCAGCAGTCGGCCGAACTCCCGGACGGAGTCGGGCGTCGGCACGAAGCCGAACAGGGCCTGCTCCTTGGTGAAGACCAGGGTGAGCAGCAGCAGGACCGTGACCGTCTGGAACACGACGGTCAGCGCCCGCGCCAGCGGAACCCGCCGGGCCAGCGCCCCCACCCCGCTCACGACGCCCACCATGAACGCGCACTGCACCAGCCAGGTGGGCGACTCGACCAGCGGGGTCAGCGCGCCCGCCGCCATCAGCGTGGCGGCGAAGGCGCACAGCGCCAGTCTTCCGTGAGCGCTCATGACCATCCTCCGGAGAAGCCTGTCGTACCGCCCGCGACGGCCGATTCCGAGTGCTGGTGGCCGGCCTGCCGCCACAGGTCGGCCAGCGCCGCGCCGGAGGGCACGGCCAGGGCCGTCCACCCCGTCTCGCGCAGTTGCCGCAGCCGCTTCTCGGCCTCGGCGCCGTCCCTCGGACCCTGCGTCCAGCCGGAGGAGTCGAGGACGAAGGCGACGGCCGCGCCGCTGCGCTGCCGCATCCGGGCGGCCACCGCGGTCTGCTCCTCGTCCAGATCGCCGAAGAACGCCACCAGCAGCCCTTCGGTGGAGCCGCGCAGCACGTCGTACGAGCCGGAGAGGCCCGCCCCGTCGGAGTGGTCGACGACCGCGAGCATGTCCATCATCAGCCCGGCCGAGTCCGCGGAGTCCTGGGTGGCGCCCGCGAAGCCCTCCGCGCCCTGGCCGGGCACCGAACCGCCGGTGTCCGTCAGCAGCCGTACCGCGAAGCCGCGTTCCAGCATGTGCACCAGCGCGGAGGCCGCCCCGGACACCGCCCACTCGAAGGCCGAGTCGGGCCCTGAACCCTGGTAGGCGATCCGCCGGGTGTCCAGCAGGACCGTGCAGCGCGCCCGCTGCGGCTGCTCCTCGCGGCGCACCATCAGCTCGCCGTAGCGGGCGGTGGAGCGCCAGTGCACCCGGCGCAGGTCGTCGCCGTGCCGGTATCCCCGCGGGATCACGTCGTCGTCACCGGCCAGTGCCAGCGAGCGCTGGCGCCCGTCGCCGTGGCCCGCGGCCTCGCCCGCGAGCCGTACCGGCGGCAGCGGTTCGGTGCGCGGGATGACCGTCAGGATGTCGAACGCGCTGAACGAACGGGTCAGCTCGCACATCCCGAACGGGTCGCTCAGCCGGAGCTGGAGCGGTCCGAGCGGGTAACGTCCGCGCAGATCGGAGCGGACCCGGTAGGACACCTCACGGCGGCCCTCCGGCTCCACCCGGTCCAGCACGAAGCGGGGGCGCGGCCCGAGCACGTACGGCACATGGTCCTGGAGCATCAGCAGCCCGGTGGGCAGCCGTGTGACGTTGTCCATCCGCAGATGCACCCGCGCCTCGGCCCCCGCCGGGACCCGTGAGGGCGCCAGCCGCCTGCTGCCCGCCACCCGGTAGCGCGTGCGGTACAGGACCGCCACGCAGATCAGCGGCAGCACGGCGAGCAGCAGTCCCACCCGCAGCAGATCCGACTGGCCGAGGACGTAGGCGCACACGGCGGCGGCGATACCGGCGGCGAGGAACGACCGGCCGCGGGTGGTCAGTCCGGACAGGGCGGCCCGCACCCCGCCCTTCTCCTCGCCGTCCCCGGCGGCCGGCCCCCCGGACGCCATCACAGCCGCCGGGCGCCGGACTGCTGGCCGAGGAGCGCCCCGCCGGGCCCCGCGGGTCCGCCGACCACCGGGCGGCCCGCGGCGGTCCGTCCGCCGTCCGCCGTGGGCACCGGGGTCCGCTGGAGGATGTCCTGGACGACCTGCTCCGCCGTACGCCGGTTCAACTGGGCCTGGGCCGTGGGCAGCAGCCGGTGCGCCAGCACCGCCGACGCCAGCGACTGCACGTCGTCCGGGAGCGCGTACTCCCGCCCGGCGAGCGCCGCCGCGGCCTTCGCCGCGCGCAGCAGGTGGAGCGTGGCGCGCGGCGAGGCGCCGAGTCTGAGATCCGGATGGTTACGGGTCGCCCCGACCAGCTCGACCGCGTAACGCCGCACGGACTCGGCGACATGGACCGAGCGTACGGCGTCGATCAGTTTGACGATGTCGTGCGCGTGCGCCACCGGCTGGAGGTCGTCGAGCGGGGAGACCCCGCCGTGCACGTCCAGCATCTGCAACTCGGCCTCCGCGCTCGGGTAGCCGATCGACACCCGGGCCATGAAGCGGTCGCGCTGCGCCTCGGGCAGGGGGTACGTGCCCTCCATCTCGACCGGGTTCTGGGTGGCCACCACCATGAACGGGCTGGGCAGTTCGTAGGTCTGCCCGTCGATGGTGACCTGACGCTCCTCCATCGACTCCAGCAGCGCCGACTGGGTCTTGGGCGAGGCGCGGTTGATCTCGTCGCCGATCACGATCTGCGCGAAGATCGCCCCCGGTTTGAACTCGAAGTCCCGCCGCTGCTGGTCGTAGATCGACACCCCGGTGATGTCGGAAGGCAGCAGGTCGGGCGTGAACTGGATACGCCGCACCGAACAGTCGATGGAGCGCGCGAGCGCTTTGGCCAGCATGGTCTTGCCCACGCCGGGAACATCCTCGATCAGAAGATGGCCCTCGGCGAGGAGCACGGTCAGCGAAAGCCGTACGACCTCAGGCTTGCCCTCGATCACACCCTCCACCGATGCGCGCACACGCTCCGCTGTGGTGGTCAGATCTGTGAGGCTCGCTCGATCGTCATAGGTCGTCACCCGGCCCTCCTCGGCCCTTTCAACGGGCCGATGCTCATCAGACGGCCCGGCCCTCCCCGAAACACGGACACCGTCTCCGGAAGGTTCCGGAGCGGTGTCCCACACGCATTCTCGTCGCCGTTACCGCTTCGTGTCATCCGCCTGTGGATAAGTCGGTGGGTCCCTGTCTGCTTTGCTGCCTTTCGGGGCCGGTCAACGCCCCCGTTCCATACGTACGGGCAGGGCGGTCCTGCTCAGCCCGCGGGATCGATTTCCCGCAGCAGTCCGGTCTTCACGTCGAAGACGAAGCCGCGTACGTCGTCGGTGTGCGGAAGGAACGGCGAGGTTCGTATGCGCTGCATCGACTGCCGCACGTCCTGATCGACGTCACGGAACGCCTCGACGGCCCACGCGGGCCGCTGGCCGACCTCCATCTCCAGCTCGTGCCGGAATTCCTCGGTGAGGCTCTCCAGACCGCAGCCGGTGTGGTGGATCAGGACGACACTGCGTGTCCCCAGCGCCCGCTGGCTGATGGTGAGCGAGCGGATCACGTCGTCGGTGACGACACCCCCCGCGTTACGGATGGTGTGACAGTCGCCGAGCGAGAGACCCAGCGCGTCGTGCAGGTCGAGCCGGGCGTCCATGCAGGCGACCACGGCGACCTGGAGCACGGGCCTGGCGTCCATGCCCGGATCGCTGAATCCGGACGCGTACGCGCTGTTCGCGTCGATGAGGCGGTCGGTGACGGTACCGCCGGTGCGGGCCGCACCGGCGGGGGCCCCTGAGGGCTCTGCGGGGAGATGTGCGGAAGTCGGCATACCTGTGACGTTAGTCGTCACCGGTGGGGGAAGCCCGCTGTGGGAGGGGACAAAGAACGCCATCGCGGCTTGGTGTGAGCTAACCCACAAGGTCGAGTACCCTGCGGCCGAACGGGTGAAGAACGGCGTTCGCGGACCGACAGCTCGAACACCCCGCGACGCGCTGACCGGCCGGGTGGCCCGGAACCACCGGGAAGCGTGGACTAAAGTGGCGCGAAGTTCACGGACACATCCTGAACACGTGCCAGAACGCATCCCCGAATTTTCCCGCATAACGCGGCGTACGTGCGGCTCGGCCCCTTCCCGCTCGGTGGTACGTACGACCGTCCGTACTTGAGAGGGCGCATGAACCAGGTCCGGCATGTACCGGTGATGCTCCAGCGGTGCCTCGACCTGCTGGCCCCCGCCCTCGCCGAGCCCGGCGCCGTCGTCGTCGACTGCACCCTCGGCCTCGGCGGACACAGCGAGGCGCTGCTCGCCTCCTTCCCCGCCGCACGGCTCGTCGCGCTCGACCGCGACCAGGAGGCGCTGCGGCTCTCCGGCGAACGCCTCGCCCCCTACGGGGACCGGGCCACGCTCGTGCACGCCGTCTACGACGAACTGCCCGACGTCCTCGACCACCTGGGCATCCGCCGCGTCCAGGGCGTCCTCTTCGATCTCGGCGTCTCCTCGATGCAGCTCGACGAGGCCGACCGCGGCTTCGCGTACGCCCAGGACTCGCCGCTCGACATGCGGATGGACCAGACGACCGGCGTCAGCGCCGCGGAGGTCCTCAACACCTACCCGCCCGGCGAACTGGTGCGCATCCTGCGCGCGTACGGCGAGGAGAAGCAGGCCAAGCGCATCGTGTCCGCGGTCGTCAAGGAGCGCGACAAGGAGCCCTTCAGCCACAGCGCCCGGCTCGTCGAGCTGATCCGTGACTCCCTCCCGCAGGCCGCCAAGCGCACCGGCGGCAACCCCGCCAAGCGCACCTTCCAGGCCCTGCGCATCGAGGTCAACGGCGAACTCGCCGTCCTGGAACAGGCGGTCCCCGCCGCCGTACGCAGTCTCGCCGTCGGCGGCCGGATCGCCGTCCTCTCGTACCACTCGCTGGAAGACCGCCTGGTCAAGCAGGTCTTCGCGGCCGGGGCCGCCAACACCGCGCCGCCCGGCCTGCCCGTCGTCCCCGAGCGCTACCAGCCCCGGCTGAAGCTGCTCACCCGCGGCGCGGAACTCCCCACCGAGGAAGAGGTCGCGGAGAACCGCCGCGCGGCCCCCGCCCGGCTGCGGGGGGCGCAGCGGATCCGGGAGGACGTCCAGTGATGAAGGGGCCGGCCAAGCAACTGAAGGGGCGGGCCGCACGCCTCGCCGAGGTGCTGCCCGCCGGGAACAGCTCGGCGGCCCGCACCCCCTTCGTCCTGCTGGTCGTGCTGCTCCTCGGCGGCGGCCTGATCGCCCTGCTGCTGCTGAACTCCGCCCTCAGCGAAGGGTCGTTCAGACTGACCGACCTGAAGAAGCGCACCACCGACCTCACCGACGAACAGCAGGCGCTGCAACGGGACGTGGACGACCTCTCCGCCCCGTACGCGCTGGAGCGGCGCGCCCGCGAGCTGGGCATGGTCCCCGGCGGCAGCCCGGCCTTCCTCAATCCGGACGGTACGGTACGCGGCCTCCCCGGCGCGGCCGGGGACGGGCCGTCGGCCCAGCCCTCCGCCCAGCTCTCCGTACGGCCCGCCCCCCGGCCCTCCGTCATGGAGGAGAGCTCGCCGTCCCCCGCACCGGCATCCGGTACGCCGGCCCCGACGACCTCCGGCAGGTGACGCAGTGCCCCCCAAGGAACCACCGCGCCGCCGGGTGCCGAACCCCGCGCGCTCCGGCAGCGGCGGGCGCCCCCGTACCCCGCCCCGCCCCGCCGCCCGCCCGGCGCCGCGCCGGCCCCGTAACGGCTCCCGCGCCCCGCGCCGGATCCAGCTCGGCAGCCCCCGCCCCCGGCTCCGGCTGGTCGGTCTCGGCCTGACGCTGGTCATGCTGGTGTTCGTCGTGCGGCTGCTCCAGGTGCAGGCCGTCGACGCCAGCGCGTACGCGGCCAAGGCGGAGAAGAGCCGCTACCTCAGCCACACCATCGCCGCCGAGCGCGGCCAGATCACCGACCGGTCCGGTGTCGCGCTCGCCACCAGCGACGACGCGTACGACATCACCGCCGACCCGTCGATGTTCACCCCCGACTTCAGCAAGATCCGCGACGCCCCCGAACAGGCCGCGGCCCTGCTCGCGCCGATCCTCGGCGCCGACACCGGCGAACTCGCCAAGAAGCTCAAGACCCCCAAGTCCCGCTACGCGGTGCTGGCCCGCCGCCAGACCCCGCAGGTCTGGAACCAGATCAAGGACCTCAAGCGGGTGCTCGCCGAGAAGGCGAGCAAGGAGAAGTCAGCCGACGGCGCCGTCAGCGTGCTGGCGGGCGTCTTCCAGGAGACCAGCAGCAAGCGGGTCTACCCCAACGGCGACCTCGCCGCCGGGATACTCGGATACGTCAACGCCGCGGGGCGTGGCGGAGGCGGCATCGAGTCCATGCTCGACAAGGAACTCGCGGGCGAGGACGGCAAGGTCACCTACGCCCAGTCCGGCGGACGCCGGGTCCCCACCGCGAGCTCCCGCGAGACCCCCGCCGTACCCGGCTCGGACATCGAGCTGACCATCGACCGGGACATCCAGTGGGCGGCCCAGCAGGCCATCGCCGACCAGGTGAAGCAGTCCAAGGCCGACCGCGGCTACGTGGTGGTCCAGAACACCAGGACCGGCGAGGTCCTCGCCATGGCCAACGCCCCCGGCTTCGACCCCAACGACCTCGCCCAGGCCAACTCCGCCTCCATGGGCAACGCGGCGCTCCAGGACGCGTACGAGCCCGGCTCCACCGCCAAGGTCATGTCCATGGCCGCCGTCCTGGAGGAGGAGGCGGCCACCCCCGGCACCCATGTCGTGGTCCCCAACCGGCTGCACCGCGGCGACCGGCTCTTCAAGGACGACATCGACCACCCCACCTGGTACCTGACGCTCAACGGCGTCCTCGCCAAGTCCAGCAACATCGGCACCATCCTGGCCACCGGGCAACTCGGCAAGACCCAGCCCGAGGCCAACAAGGTGCTCCACTCCTACCTCGACAAGTTCGGCATCGGACAGCCCACCGGCCTCGGCTACCCGGGCGAGACCCGCGGCATCCTCGCCCCGCCGAAGGACTGGTCCACCTCGCAGCAGTACACGATCCCCTTCGGCCAGGGGCTCTCCCTCAACGCCATGCAGGCCGCCTCGGTCTACTCGACCATCGCCAACGGCGGCGTACGGATCGAACCCACCCTGATCCGCGGCACCAACGGCCCCGACGACCGCTTCACCGCGGCGCCCGCCCCCAAGAAGACGCGGGTCGTCAGCGAGAAGACCGCCAAGACGGTGGCCACCATGATGGAGTCGGTCGTCGCCGACGTGGAGGGCACCGGCACCAAGGCACAGATCCCCGGCTACCGCATCGCGGGCAAGACCGGTACGGCCAACCGGGTCGACCCGAAGCTCGGCGTCTACAAGGGCTACACCGCCTCCTTCGCCGGATTCGCGCCCGCCGACGACCCGCAGATCACCGTCTACTGCGCCATCCAGAACCCCACGAGCGGCAGTTATTTCGGCGGACAGATCTGCGGACCCATCTACAAGAAGGTCATGGAGTTCGCTCTCAAGACACTGCGGGTCGAACCGACCGGCAGCAAACCCGCCCGGCTGCCGGTCAGCTTCAAACCCGGCGAGTGACCCCAGGGAAAGTCCCAGTGACAACGATCACCTCCGGTTCCGGGAACCACCCGGACCCGCCCGCGCACCAGCCCGCCTCACGTGGCCCGGCGCCCGTCCACCCCGGTACGCTCACCGCCGTGCCACAAGCTGATCAGTACCGAACCCCCTCCAAGGACGCCCCTGTGAACACTCCGGGGACGCCCCGTCCGGACCGGGTCCGCCCGACCTCACTCGCCGAGCTGGCCGCCCTGCTGGGCACCGAGGCACCGGGCGCCACGGCGGCGGGACCCGGCGAAGCCACCGGGATCACCCACGACTCGCGCGCCGTGCGCCTCGGGGACGTGTACGCCGCGCTCCCGGGCGCCCGCCTCCACGGGGCGGACTTCGCCGGCCAGGCCGCGGATCTCGGAGCCGTCGCGATCCTCACGGATCCCTCCGGCACCGACCGCGCCGCCGCCACCGGGCTGCCCGTCCTCACCGTGCCCGACCCCCGCGGCAGCATGGGCGAACTCGCCGCAGCGATCTACGGGAACCCCGGCACCGACCTGCTCCAGATCGGCATCACCGGCACCTCGGGCAAGACCACCACGGCCTACCTCGTCGAGGGCGGACTGCGCGGCGCCGGCCACCGTACGGGCCTCATCGGCACCGTGGAGACGCGCATCGAGGACGAGCGCCTCAAGTCGGAGCGCACCACCCCCGAGGCCACCGACCTCCAGGCGCTCTTCGCGGTCATGCGCGAACGCGGCGTCCGCTCGGTCGCCATGGAGGTCTCCAGCCACGCCCTCGTGCTCGGCCGGGTCGACGGCTGCGTCTTCGACGTCGCCGTCTTCAACAACCTCAGCCCGGAGCACATGGAGTTCCACTCCGACATGGAGGACTACTTCCAGGCCAAGGCGCGGCTGTTCACCCCCGAGCGCAGCAGGACCGGCGTCGTGAACGTCGACGACGCGTACGGCCTGCGGCTCTCCACCGAGTCCGGCGTCCCCGTCACCACCTTCTCCGCCGAGGGCCACCCCGACGCCGACTGGCGCGCCGAGGACGTCCAGGTCGGCTCGCACGGCTCCACCTTCACCGCCGTCGGCCCCCGCGGCGAGCGCGTCACCGCCGAGGCGCCCCTGCCGGGCCCGTTCAACGTCGCCAACACCCTCGCCGCGATCGTCACCCTGGCCGTGGCCGGGATCGACCCGCAGACCGCCGCCGACGGCATCGCCGCCGTCCCCGGCGTTCCTGGCCGGCTGGAGCGCGTGGACGCCGGACAGCCGTACCTGGCCGTCGTCGACTACGCGCACAAGACGGACGCCGTCGAATCGGTGCTGCGCTCCCTGCGCAAGGTCACCAAGGGCAAGGTGCACATCGTCCTCGGCTGCGGCGGCGACCGCGACCAGACCAAACGCGGGCCGATGGGCGCCGCCGCCGCGCGCCTTGCCGACACCGCCGTCCTCACCTCCGACAACCCGCGCGGCGAGGACCCGCTGGCGATCCTCGCCGCGATGCTCGCCGGTGCCGCCGAGGTGCCGGTCCACGAACGCGGGGACGTCCTGGTCGACTCCGACCGGGCCGCCGCCATCGCCGCGGCCGTCGCACGCGCCGCGGCCGACGACACCGTACTGATCGCGGGTAAGGGCCACGAGCAGGGCCAGGACGTCGCCGGAGTGGTACGCGCCTTCGACGACCGCCAGGTCCTGCGCGAGGCCATCGAGCGCTCCCTGCGCCACGACGCAGACCCCGGCGAGCAGCGCCCCCCGTCCCGCGCCCGCAACGAGAACAACAGTCAGGGATGACCCAGTGATCGCCCTCTCCCTCGCCGAGATCGCCGCCATCGTCGGCGGGCAGCCGCACGACATACCGGATCCGGCCGTCCGTGTCACCGGCCCCGTCGTGTACGACTCCCGCGCCGTCGAGCCGGGCGGCCTCTTCGCCGCCTTCGCCGGCGACCGCGTCGACGGCCACGACTACGCGCGACGCGCCGTCGAGACGGGCGCGGTGGCCGTGCTGGCCACCCGCCCCGTCGGCGTGCCCGCCATCGTCGTCGACGATGTCGTCCAGGCCCTCGGCGCCCTCGCACGCACCGTGGTGAAGCGCCTCGGCGCCACCACCGTCGCGCTGACCGGATCGGCCGGAAAGACCAGCACCAAGGACCTGATCGCGCAGCTCCTGCGGCGCGCGGGCCCCACGGTCTGGCCGGACGGCAACCTCAACAACGAGATCGGGCTGCCCATCACGGCGCTCCGCGCCGAGGCGGACACCCGCTTCCTCGTGCTCGAAATGGGCGCGCGGTACATCGGGGACATCCGCTACCTCACCGGACTCGTCCCGCCCACCGTCGGACTCGTCCTGAACGTCGGCACCGCGCACATCGGCGAGTTCGGCGGCCGGGAACAGATCGCCCAGGCCAAGGGCGAAATGGTCGAGTCCCTGCCGTCCGCCGCCGACGGCGGTGTGGCCGTACTCAACGCCGACGACCCACTGGTTCGCGCCATGGCGTCGCGCACAAAAGCGCGCGTCGTGCTCTTCGGGGAGTCGGGCGAAGCAGACGTACAGGCAGAGAACGTCCGTCTCACAGCCACCGGACAGCCCGCGTTCAGCCTTCGAACACCCTCCGGGTGCAGCGAGGTGACGCTGCGGCTGTACGGTGAGCACCACGTGTCGAACGCGCTCGCCGCGGCCGCCGTCGCTCATGAGTTGGGCATGTCCGTCGACGAGATCGCCGTGGCGCTCTCCGAGGCGGGGACCCTCTCCCGCTGGCGTATGGAGGTCACCGAGCGCTCGGACGGCGTGACGATCGTCAACGACGCCTACAACGCGAACCCCGAATCCATGAGAGCGGCGCTCCGCGCGCTGGTCGCCATGGGTGGTGCCTCACGCGCCGAGGGGGGCCGTACGTGGGCGGTGCTCGGGCAGATGGCCGAGCTGGGTGACGCGTCGCTCGCCGAGCACGACGCGGTCGGACGGCTCGCCGTCCGGCTCAACGTCAGCAAGCTCGTGGCAGTCGGGGGCAGGGAAGCGTCCTGGCTGCGATTGGGCGCTTACAACGAGGGTTCGTGGGGTGAGGAGTCGGTGCACGTGTCCGACGCGCGGGCGGCGATCGACCTGTTGCGCAGTGAACTGCGTCCGGGAGACGTCGTGCTGGTGAAGGCTTCCAGGTCGGTCGGCCTCGAAAAGGTCGCCCAGGCACTGCTGGAGAACGCCACCGAGGGCGAGGTCGCCGGCCGATGAGGCAGATCCTCTTCGCGGGAGCCATCGGGCTCTTCCTCACCCTGATCGGCACTCCACTGCTGATCAAGCTGCTGGCCCGGAAGGGGTACGGGCAGTTCATCCGGGACGACGGACCCCGTACCCACGGCAGCAAGCAGGGCACGCCCACGATGGGCGGCATCGCCTTCATCCTGGCCACGCTTATCGCGTACGCCCTGGCGAAGGTCCTCACCGGTGAGCCCCCGAGCTTCTCCGGACTGCTCGTCCTGTTCCTGATGGGCGGGATGGGGCTCGTCGGGTTCCTCGACGACTACATCAAGATTGTGAAGCAGCGGTCGCTGGGGCTGCGGGCCAAGGCCAAGATGGCGGGCCAGCTCATCGTCGGTATCGCCTTCGCGGTGCTCTCGCTGCAGTTCGCCGACTACCGGGGCAACACCCCGGCCTCCACCAAGCTGTCGTTCGTCGCGGACTTCGGCTGGTCGATCGGCCCGGTGCTCTTCGTCGTCTGGGCGCTGTTCATGATTCTCGCCATGTCCAACGGCGTGAACCTGACGGACGGTCTGGACGGCCTGGCCACCGGCGCCTCGGTGATGGTCTTCGGCGCGTACACGTTCATCGGGCTGTGGCAGTTCCAGGAGTCCTGCGCCAACGCGCTGACCCTGACCAACCCCAACGCCTGTTTCGAGGTACGCGATCCACTCGACCTCGCGGTCGTCGCCTCCGCCCTGATGGGCTCCTGCTTCGGCTTCCTGTGGTGGAACACCTCGCCTGCCAAGATCTTCATGGGGGACACCGGATCGCTCGCGCTCGGCGGCGCGCTCGCCGGTCTGGCGATCTGCTCCCGCACGGAGTTCCTGATGGCGATCCTCGGCGGCCTCTTCGTGATGATCACCATGTCGGTGGTCATCCAGGTCGGCTCCTTCAAGATGACCGGCAAGCGCGTCTTCCGGATGGCACCCCTCCAGCACCACTTCGAACTCAAGGGGTGGTCCGAAGTCCTTGTGGTGGTCCGCTTCTGGATCATCCAGGGCATGTGCGTCATCGTCGGTCTCGGACTCTTCTACGCGGGCTGGGCGGCAGAGAAGTGAACTGGCAGGGCAAGCGGGTCACCGTCGCGGGTCTCGGGATCTCCGGGATCCCGGCGGCCCGGGTGCTGCACGGCCTGGGCGCCGTCGTCACCGTCGTCAACGACAAGGACGACGAACGGGCCCGCGCCCAGGCCGCCGAGTTGGAGAAGCTCGGCGTGACGGTGCGCCTCGGTGACGGGGCGACCCTGCCCGAGGCCACCGAGCTGATCGTCACGGCCCCCGGCTGGCAGCCCGACAAGCCCCTCTTCACGGCCGCCGCGGCGGCCGGCGTGGAGATCTGGGGCGACGTCGAACTGGCCTGGCGTCTGCGGGGGCCCGGTGCGGCCCCCTGGCTGGCCGTCACCGGCACCAACGGCAAGACCACGACGGTCAGGATGCTCGCCTCGATCCTGGCCGCCGCGGGGCTGCGCACGGCCGCCGTCGGCAACATCGGCGTCTCGCTGCTGGACGCCATCACCGGCGAGGAGACGTACGACGTCCTCGCCGTCGAACTGTCCAGCTACCAGCTCCACTGGGCGCCGAGCCTGCGCGCCCACTCCGCGGCCGTGCTCAACCTCGCCCCCGACCACCTCGACTGGCACGGCTCCATGGCGGCGTACGCCGCCGACAAGGGCCGTGTCTACGAGGGCAACACGGTCGCCTGCGTCTACAACGCGGCCGACCCGGCCACCGAGGACCTGGTGCGCGCGGCCGACGTCGAGGAGGGCTGCCGGGCGATCGGCTTCACCCTCGGCACCCCGGGCCCCTCCCAACTGGGCGTCGTGGACGGCATCCTGGTCGACCGGGCCTTCGTCGAGAACCGCCGCGAACAGGCCCAGGAGCTCGCCCAGGTCTCCGACGTGAACCCGCCGGCCCCGCACAACATCGCCAACGCGCTCGCCGCCGCCGCCCTCGCCCGCGCGTACGGGGTCGAACCCGCCGCCGTACGCGACGGACTGCGCGCGTTCCATCCGGACCCGCACCGGATCGAGCGCGTCGCGGAGATCGGGGGCGTCACGTACATCGACGACTCCAAGGCCACCAACACGCACGCCGCGGAGGCCTCCCTCGCCGCGTACGACCCGATCGTCTGGATCGCGGGCGGACTCGCCAAGGGCGCGTCCTTCGACGACCTCGTCACCGCCTCCGCGAAACGGCTGCGCGGCGTGGTCCTGATCGGCGCCGACCGGGCCCTGATCCGCGAAGCACTCGCGCGACACGCCCCCAAAGTCCCGGTCGTGGACCTCGACCGGACGGACACTGGGGCGATGTCGGCGGCGGTCCGTGAAGCGGGGCGCCTCGCGCGGCCGGGGGACACGGTCCTGATGGCCCCCGCCTGCGCCTCCATGGACATGTTCGTCAACTACAACAAGCGGGGCGAGGCGTTCGCCGACGCGGTACACGCCCTGGATGAGCAAGCCTGACCGGTCCGGCCCCGCGCCGTGCTGAACTGTTCCGCGGGGCCGCGACAGCGGCGGCCCCGCGGAACACGCCCCGGCCCGCCGAACGCCGCGACAGCCGTGACGGCCGCGCCAGGCACGACTGGAGGGGACAGCGACGATGCCGGCCGACGACACCGCGGACCGGGAACGCGAGCCCGTGACGCCCCGCTGGAGCCTCGCGGGAGTGCCCGCGCCCGGGGGAGGGCCCGCACTCCGCGGCAGGACCCCGGGAGCCGCCGTACGCAGGCCGCCCGCGGCCCGGCGCACGGCGCGGAGCCGGGCACCCCGTCCGCCCCGCGGGGCCCGCACCAGGCGCCTCTACGAGCGGCTGAGGCGGGCCTGGGACCGGCCGCTCACTGCCTACTACCTGATCCTCGGCAGCGGCCTGCTGATCACCGTGCTGGGCCTCGTGATGGTCTACTCCGCGTCGATGATCTACGCGCTCCAGAACTCGCTGCCCGCGACCTACTTCTTCCGCAAACAGTTCCTCGCGGTGGTCATCGGCGCCGCGCTGCTGCTGGCCGCCTCCCGGATGCCCGTCAAACTGCACCGGGCCCTCTCGTACCCCATGCTGGTCTCCAGCGTCTTCCTGATGGTGCTCGTCCAGGTCCCCGGGATAGGACGGTCCGTCAACGGAAACCAGAACTGGATCTACTTCGGCGGTCCGTTCCAGCTCCAGCCCAGTGAGTTCGCCAAGCTCGCCCTCGTCCTGTGGGGCGCCGACCTGCTCGCCCGCAAGAACGACAGACGGCTGCTGACCCAGTGGAAACATCTCCTGGTGCCGCTGGTCCCCGGCGGCTTCCTGCTGCTCGGACTGATCATGCTCGGCGGCGACATGGGCACCGCGATCATCCTCACCGCGATCCTCTTCGGGCTGCTCTGGCTGGCCGGCGCCCCCACCCGGCTCTTCGCCGGAGTCCTCGGCGTCGCCGCACTGATCGGCTTCATGCTCATCCAGACCAGCCAGAACCGGCTGGACCGGTTCGGCTGCATCGCCGCGAAGGACCTGGGACCCGAGGGGCAGTGCTGGCAGGCGGTCCACGGAATCTACGCCCTCGCCTCCGGCGGATGGTTCGGTTCCGGCCTCGGCGCGAGTGTGGAAAAGTGGGGTCAACTACCCGAACCGCACACCGACTTCATTTTCGCCATCACCGGGGAGGAACTGGGGCTGGCGGGGACGCTGTCGGTACTCGCACTGTTCGCGGCTCTAGGCTATGCGGGTATTCGCGTGGCCGGACGCACGGAGGACCCCTTCGTGAGGTACGCCGCGGGAGGTGTGACCACCTGGATCACGGTGCAGGCCGTGATCAACATCGGTGCGGTGCTCGGCCTGCTGCCGATCGCCGGAGTCCCGCTCCCGCTGTTCTCCTACGGAGGGTCGGCCCTGCTGCCGGCGATGTTCGCGGTCGGGCTGCTGATCGCGTTCGCACGGGAGGATCCCGCCGCGAAGGCGGCCCTGGCCATGCGGCAGCCTGTCTTCGGCAGGAAGCGGCCCGGGGTGAGTTGGAAGACGATGAGACGGCGCGTCAAGAAGCGTCCGTCCGGAGAGCGGTGAATTTCGGTGCATGTCGTACTCGCCGGTGGGGGGACCGCCGGCCACATCGAGCCCGCGCTCGCCCTCGCGGATGCCCTGCGCAGGCAGGACCCCACCGTGGGGATCACGGCCCTCGGCACGGAGCGCGGACTGGAGACCAGGCTCGTACCCGAGCGTGGTTACGAACTCGGGCTCATCCCCGCCGTACCGCTGCCGCGCAGGCCCACCCCCGAACTGATCACCGTACCGGGGAGGCTGCGCGGCACGATCAAGGCCGCCGAGCGGATCCTGGAGCGCACCAAGGCGGACTGTGTCGTCGGCTTCGGCGGCTATGTCGCGCTGCCCGGCTACCTGGCCGCCAAACGGCTCGGGGTGCCGATCATCGTCCACGAGGCCAACGCCAGGCCCGGACTCGCCAACAAGATCGGCTCGCGGTACGCGGCCGCGGTGGCCGTCTCCACGCCCGACAGCAAACTGCGTGACGCGCGTTACATCGGCATCCCGCTGCGCCGCACCATCGCCACCCTCGACCGCGCCCGGGTGCGCCCCGAGGCGCGCGCCGCCTTCGGGCTCGACCCCAACCTGCCGACGCTGCTGGTCTCCGGCGGCTCGCAGGGCGCGCGCCGGCTCAACGAGGTGATCCAGCAGATCGCCCCCGTGCTCCAGCGCTCCGGGATCCAGATCCTGCACGCGGTCGGCCCGAAGAACGAAATGCCGCGCGTGGACAACATGCCCGGTATGCCGCCCTACATCCCGGTACCGTATGTCGACCGGATGGACCTCGCGTACGCCGCGGCCGACATGATGCTCTGCCGCGCGGGCGCGATGACCGTCGCCGAACTCTCCGCCGTCGGACTGCCCGCCGCCTACGTCCCGCTGCCCATCGGCAACGGCGAACAGCGGCTCAACGCCCAGCCGGTGGTGAAGGCCGGCGGCGGACTGCTGGTCGACGACGCGGAACTGACGCCCGAGTGGATCCAGAGCCAGGTGCTTCCGGTGCTCGCCGATCCGCACCGGCTGTTCGAGATGTCGCGCGCGGCGGCGGAGTTCGGCCGCAGGGACGCCGACGAGCTGCTGGTCGGCATGGTGTACGAGGCGATCGCCGCACGCCGAAGGGCGTAGGCGGGAGGCAGGAGGCAGCAGCGTGGCCGGAGGGACGACCGCCGAGCGCGGCGCACGACCGAAGCCGGCCTCCGGCCACCCCGGCGAAGGGGGCGGAGGCGGCCGGTTCCGGCTGCCGCGCCCCCGGCTGCTGATCGCGGTGACCGCCGCGGTCGTGGTGGCCGGCGGGGTCCTCTGGGCGCTCTACGGCTCCCAGTGGCTCCGCGTCGGGAAGGTGACCACCTCCGGCACCGGGGTACTCACCCGCGCCGAGGTCGAGTCGGTGGCGGCGGTGCCCCTCGGGGAGCCGCTGGTCTCCGTCGACACGGACGCGGTGGAGGCCCGGCTGCGACGGGAGCTGCCCCGGATCGACTCCGTCGATGTCACCCGGTCATGGCCGGACGGGATCAGTCTGAAAGTGATCGAACGTAAACCCGCGCTGCTCATCGAAAAGGGTGCGAAGTTCATCGAAATGGACGCCGGTGGCGTCCGTTTCGCGACCGTCGACAAGGCACCCGCAGGTGTTCCCCTACTGAGAATGACGGCCGCTCGACCGGCCGGTTCCGATCGTTTCGGAACCGACCGGCTGATGCGCGAGGCGGTGGCCGTCCGGAGCGAACTCCCCGGCGGCGTAGCCAGGGAGACGAGGGCCGTCCGGGTCCGTTCGTACGATTCCATCTCCCTGGAGCTGACCGGCGGACGTACGGTGATGTGGGGAAGCGGCGAGGACGGCGCGGCCAAGGCGCGTGCGCTCGCCGCCCTCATGAAAGCGGTCCCCAAAGCGGGGCACTTCGATGTGAGCGCACCCACGGCACCTGCCGCGTCAGGGAGTTGACGGACATATGCGCTGGCCAGCACCCTGGTTGGTCAGCGCTATGGGTGATCACATAGGGTGAAAAGAAAAACGGGAGGTTCGGCGTGTTCGTTGAACGCGCGCCACTTGTCGACTTAGTGTCCTGTTCGGAAGAGTCCAAGAAGCGGACACACTGGTAACCCTGAACTTCAACGTGAGGGTTTGGGTCGGCGTTCCGGACCGTCCCATCGGCATCAGTCGCCGCGGCGCCACATCAGCGCCGCGACGACACGTAAATCGAGGCGAGAGGCCTTCGACGTGGCAGCACCGCAGAACTACCTCGCAGTCATCAAGGTCATCGGTGTCGGCGGCGGTGGTGTCAATGCCATCAACCGAATGATCGAGGTCGGCCTCAAGGGCGTCGAGTTCATCGCGATCAACACGGACGCGCAAGCCCTGTTGATGAGCGACGCCGACGTCAAGCTCGACGTCGGCCGGGAACTCACCCGTGGCCTCGGCGCCGGCGCCAACCCGGCGGTCGGCCGCAAGGCGGCGGAGGACCACCGCGAGGAGATCGAGGAGGTCCTCAAGGGGGCCGACATGGTCTTCGTCACCGCGGGCGAGGGGGGCGGCACCGGCACCGGCGGCGCGCCCGTCGTGGCCAACATCGCGCGCTCGCTCGGCGCCCTCACGATCGGTGTGGTCACCCGGCCGTTCACCTTCGAGGGCCGGCGTCGCGCCAACCAGGCGGAGGACGGCATCGCCGAACTCCGCGAAGAGGTCGACACCCTCATCGTCATCCCCAACGACCGGCTGCTGTCCATCTCGGACCGCCAGGTCAGCGTGCTCGACGCGTTCAAGTCCGCGGACCAGGTGCTGCTGTCGGGTGTCCAGGGGATCACCGACCTCATCACCACCCCCGGGCTGATCAACCTGGACTTCGCCGACGTGAAGTCCGTGATGTCCGAGGCCGGCTCGGCGCTCATGGGCATCGGCTCCGCCCGCGGGGACGACCGCGCGGTGGCCGCCGCGGAGATGGCGATCTCCTCGCCGCTCCTCGAAGCGTCCATCGACGGCGCCCGCGGGGTCCTGCTCTCCATCTCCGGCGGCTCCGACCTCGGTCTCTTCGAGATCAACGAGGCCGCGCAGCTCGTCAGCGAGGCCGCCCACCCCGAGGCCAACATCATCTTCGGCGCCGTCATCGACGATGCCCTGGGCGACGAGGTACGGGTCACCGTCATCGCGGCGGGCTTCGACGGCGGACAGCCGCCGACCCGGCGCGAGACCGTGCTCGGCGCGGGCTCCGGCAAGCGCGACGAGCAGCAGGCCCCGAACCGCTCGGCCGACACCGGTCGTTCCGGGAGCGGGCTCGGTACGGTGCCGCCGCGCGAGGAGAGCCAGATCCGGGTCGACCCGACCCCGGTCGGCGAGAAGCCGCTCACGACGGTCAACCCGCCGCAGGTCCCGCCGGCCCGTCCGTTCCCGGACAGCCAGGCCGAGGAACTGGATGTCCCGGACTTCCTGAAGTGATACGACAGTACGAAGAGCTGAGCGGCGCGCACTTCGCCTTCACCGACCGGTGGGGCGGGGTGAGCGCCGCTCCGTTCGGTGAGCTCAACCTCGGCGGCGCGGTCGGTGACGACCCCGCCGCCGTCCTGGCCAACCGGGACCTCGCGGCGAAGTCCCTGGAGATCGACCCCGCGCGGGTCGTCTGGATGAACCAGGTGCACGGGCGCGACGTCGCCGTCACCGAAGGACCCTGGACGGACGGGGACATCCCGGCCGTCGACGCCGTCGTCACCGTACGGCGCGGGCTCGCCCTCGCCGTACTCACCGCGGACTGCGTCCCCGTCCTGCTGGCCGACCCGGTCGCCGGGATCGCCGCAGCGGCCCACGCGGGACGTCCCGGACTGGTCGCGGGCATCGTCCCCGCCGCCGTCGAGGCGATGGTCTCGCTCGGCGCCGAACCGGCCAGGATCACCGCCCGCACCGGCCCCGCCGTCTGCGGGCGCTGCTACGAAGTCCCGGCGGTGATGCGGGACGAGGTCGCCGCCGTCGTACCGGAGGCCGGGGCCGAGACCAGTTGGGGGACCCCGTCCGTCGATGTCGTCGGCGGGGTGCACGCCCAGCTCGCGTCCCTCGGTGTCCTGGACCGGCGGCGCTCGGAGATCTGCACCCGGGAATCGGACGACCACTACTCGTACCGTCGCGACCGCGTGACCGGCCGGCTCGCCGGCTATGTCTGGCTGGCCTGATGGACAGCGCGGACATGAAGGACATGGCGGACCGAAGGGGTGAACTCACCGCGAACCTGGCGACGGTGGAGCGGCGGATCTCCGCCGCCTGCGCGGCGGCGGGCCGCGCGCGGGAGGAGGTGACCCTGATCGTGGTCACCAAGACCTACCCCGCGAGTGATGTCCGGCTGCTCCATGAACTCGGGGTGCGGCAGGTCGCGGAGAACCGCGACCAGGACGCCGCCCCCAAAGCGGCGGCTTGTGAAGATTTGTCGTTGACCTGGCATTTTGTGGGTCAATTGCAGACGAACAAGGTCCGTTCCGTAGCCAGTTACGCCGATGTGGTGCAATCTGTCGACCGTGTCAAGCTTGTCTCCGCTCTCTCCGCCGCTGCGGTACGTACGGAGCGTGAGGTCGGCTGCCTGCTTCAGGTCGCCCTCGACGCCGAGTCCGGTGAGCGCGGGGCGAGGGGTGGTGCGGCGCCCGACGGGATCGAGGAGTTGGCCGCCGCGGTGGCCGACGCGCCGGGGCTGCGGCTCGGCGGTCTGATGACCGTGGCGCCGCTGGCCGGTCCGTACGCGGGCCGGCAACGGGCCGCGTTCGACCGGCTGCTGGAATTGTCATCCCGCCTGCGGGCGGACCATCCGGCTGCGAACATGGTCTCAGCAGGGATGAGTGCGGACCTCGAGGACGCGGTAGCGGCGGGAGCGACACATGTACGCGTCGGTACGGCGGTACTCGGAGACCGACCTCGGCTCGGGTAACGTCGCGAAGCGAGTCGGACCACAGCAGAAAATATGGTCATTTCCGCCGAAAGGCGGTCAGACCCAGTGGATCGAGGGCACTTGGTGACGAGGCCGATCCACCACAGAGCGGAGGACCCAGAGCATGGCCGGCGCGATGCGCAAGATGGCGGTCTACCTCGGCCTCGTGGAGGACGATGGGTACGACGGCCGGGGCTTCGACCCCGACGATGATTTCGAACCCGAGCCGGAGCCGGAACGTGAGCACCGGCGTCACCAGCCCGTACATCAGCCCGAGCGGGACGAGCCCGTGCGCGTGCCCCAACCGCCCGCGCAGCGCGAGCGCGAGCCGGTTCCGCTAGCGGCGGAAAGCGGACGTCCGGCACGAATCGCCCCCGTGGCATCCATCACACCTGAACGTCCCAGCCTGGAGAAGAACGCACCGGTGATCATGCCCAAGGTCGTGTCAGAGCGGGAGCCCTACCGCATCACCACGCTGCACCCGAGGACCTACAACGAGGCCCGTACCATCGGGGAACACTTCCGCGAGGGCACTCCGGTGATCATGAATCTCACGGAGATGGACGACACGGACGCGAAGCGACTTGTCGACTTTGCCGCGGGACTCGTCTTCGGTCTCCATGGCAGCATTGAGCGCGTGACGCAGAAGGTGTTCCTGCTCTCTCCTGCTAACGTCGATGTCACGGCGGAGGACAAGGCCCGCATCGCAGAGGGCGGGTTCTTCAACCAGAGCTAGAACACAGCACCGGGAACGACCCGGTTGCGCGGCGGGAACGGCCCGCCGGAGCGACCGGAACCAGAGTGAGCCAGGGGAGAGGGAAGCAGCGGGATGGGCATCGCACTACAGGTGGTCTACATCGCGCTGATGTGCTTCCTCATCGTGCTGATTTTCCGGTTGGTCATGGACTACGTCTTCCAGTTCGCGCGCTCATGGCAGCCCGGCAAGGCGATGGTGGTCATTCTGGAGGCCACCTACACTGTCACCGATCCACCGCTCAAGCTTCTGCGGCGGTTCATTCCGCCGCTGCGTCTCGGGGGCGTGGCACTCGACCTGTCCTTCTTCGTTCTGATGATCATCGTTTACATCCTCATCACGGTTGTCAGCAACCTTGCGAGGGGAATGTGAACGAAACGGTCTTGCCGACTGCCGACGACTACGTAGAGGTGAAGAAGAGATGCCGTTGACCCCCGAGGACGTGCGGAACAAGCAGTTCACAACCGTCCGCCTCCGAGAAGGCTACGACGAGGACGAGGTCGATGCCTTTCTCGACGAGGTCGAGGCCGAACTGACCCGCCTGCTCCGCGAGAACGAGGACCTGCGCGCCAAACTGGCCGCCGCCACGCGTGCCGCCGCGCAGAACCAGCAGCAGCAGTCCATGCGCAAGCCGCCCGAGCAGCAGGATCGACCCGGGGCCCCGGTGCCCGCCGCCATATCCGGACCGCCGCAACAGCAGCAGCCCCCGCAGATGGGCCCGCCCCAACTGCCCGGTGGCGCACCGCAGCTCCCGGCCGGCCCGAGCGCCCACGGCCAGGGCCCCCAGGGTCATGACCCGCGCGGCCAGCAGCAGCACGGCCCGGGCCCGATGGGCCAGGGCGGCCCCATGCAGCAGCAGGGCGGCCCGATGCAGGGCGGTCCCATGCAGCAGCAGGGTGGCCCCATGCAGGGCGGACCCATGGGCCAGGGCGGTCCGATGGGTCAGGGCGGCCCCATGCAGCAGCAGGGCGGCCCGATGCAGGGCGGTCCCATGCAGCAGCAGGGCGGCCCCATGGGCGGTCCGATGGGTGGCCCCATGGGCGGTCACGGTCCGCAGATGGGCCAGCCCGGTCAGGGTCCCGGCGGTGACAGCGCCGCGCGCGTTCTGTCGCTCGCCCAGCAGACCGCCGACCAGGCGATCGCCGAGGCGCGCTCCGAGGCCAACAAGATCGTGGGCGAGGCCCGTAGCCGCGCCGAGGGCCTGGAGCGCGACGCGCGCGCCAAGGCGGACGCGCTGGAGCGGGACGCGCAGGAGAAGCACCGCGTGGCGATGGGCTCCCTGGAGTCCGCGCGCGCGACGCTGGAGCGCAAGGTCGAGGACCTGCGCGGCTTCGAGCGCGAGTACCGTACGCGGCTGAAGTCCTACCTGGAGAGCCAGCTCCGGCAGTTGGAGACCCAGGCGGACGACTCGCTGGCCCCGCCGCGCACCCCGGCGACCGCCTCGCTGCCGCCGTCGCCCTCCATGGCTCCGGCCGGCGCGGGCGCGATGGGCCACAGCATGAGCGGCGGCCCGTCCATGGGCGGCCCCTCGATGGGTGGTCCTTCGCAGGGTCCGTCGTACGGCGGGCAGCAGCAGATGTCGCCCGCGATGACGCAGCCGATGGCACCGGTACGGCCGCAGGCGCCGCAGCCGATGCAGCAGGCGCCGTCGCCGATGCGCGGGTTCCTGATCGACGAGGACGACAACTGACGGGTTCGCGCGTGCGGTACGCGTAGCCGTCGGCAGGCTTGACAAGGGCTGGGCCCGGGACTTCTGTCCCGGGCCCAGCCCTTCGGCGTTGCCGGGTACGGACAGGGTCGCCGCGCCGGACCCAGGCGGGCGGACGGTTTCCGGGCGGTAAATCCCGGATCACTGTTGGTCGAAACTCTTCCCCATGTTGTGCATCCACTGTATACACGGGATATGAGTCGAGAAGTCAGAGGTACCCGTGGTGAGGCCAACGGAGCCGACGAGGTCACCGGCGAGCTGCGTCGGCTGATCGTCGAGGGTGTCTATCCGCCCGGCTCCCGGCTTGTCCAGGACGAGCTGGCCGACCGCTTCGGAGTGAGCCGGATCCCGCTGCGGGAAGCCATGCGCACCCTCGCCGGCGAGGGGCTGCTCCGTACGACGCCGGGCCGCGGCACGTTCGTCACGGTGCTGGACCTGGACGAGATCGACGAGATCTACAACCTGCGCCGACTGGTCGAGCCGAGCTTCGCCGAACATGTCACCGAACGGGTCTCGCGGCGCGACATCAGCCGATTCGACGCGATGGCCAAGGAGATGGAACGCGTCGCCGAAACCGCGGCGGACTCCTGGTCGCGGACGAACCTCGCGTTCCACCTCGACATGTACCGCCTCTCCCGGCTGCCGTTGCGCTACGAGATCATCTCGGGGATGTACCACCGGCTGGAGCCGTACTCACGGTTCTACGTCCACAGCACCGCGGCGTACGAGCGTGTGCAGTGCGAACACGCCGCGATGGTCCAGGCGCTGGCCGACGGCGACGCCCAGGAACTGGCCCGGCAGATCGTCGCCCACATCGACGGCGGCCAGCGCGGTCTGCACGCCGCCTGGGAGAACAGCAGCAACAGCCCTCACGCCTACTGGGCGGAGTCGGCCCGATGACCGCGCTCGCGATCAACACGGATGTCGGCGAGGGCTTCGGGGTGTGGGGACCCGCCGACGAAGGTGACCTGCTCGACCAGGTCACGGCCGCCAATGTCGCCTGCGGATTCCACGCCGGCGACCCGGATATCCTGCGCCGCACCTGCGAGGCGAGCGCCGCCCGGGGCGTGGCGATCGGCGCGCAGGTCTCCTACCGCGATCTGGCCGGCTTCGGCAGGCGTTTCATCGACGTACCGAAGAAGACCCTGGTCAATGAAATCCTTTACCAGATGGGCGCGCTGGAGACATTCGCGCGCCTGGCCGGCAGCCGGGTCAGTTATCTGAAGGCGCACGGCGCGCTTTACAACGCGGCGGCCCACCACGCGGGACACGCCGAGGCGATCGTCGAGGCGGTCACGCTGTACGACCGTGAGCTGCCGCTGCTCTGCCAGCCGCGCACGGTCCTGTGGGAGTGCGCGGTCGCGGCCGGTTGCCGCCCCCTGGCCGAGGCGTTCGCCGACCGCGGATACACCGACGAGGGGCTGCTGGTGCCCCGGTCGGAGCCCGGCGCCCTGGTCACCGACGCCGCCGAGGCGGCGTCGCGCGCGCTGGGGATGGCACGGACGGGGACGGTCACCTCGGTCAGCGGCCGGTCCGTACGGATCGCCCCGGACGGCGGGGACGTGGCGGCGCTGTGCGTACACAGCGACACCCCCGGCGCGGTCGCCATCACCGCCGCCGTACGGACAGGTCTGGCCGCGGCCGGAATCGCGGTGCGCACGCCCGGAGAGCTCGCCGCCGCGCGTTCCGGGGTACGGCCGTGACGCGCGCCGGGCCGCACCTGCGGCGGGCGGGCGACCGGGGCTGGCTGATCGAGTGCGCGGGGGCGCGCCCCGCGGACGTCGCCACCGCCATCAGGGAGCGCCCCTGGGCCTCGGAGCTGCGGGACGTCGTGCCCGCGGCGACGACCGTCCTGGTGGTGGCCGACGTACTCGGCGGGATGGAGCCGCTCGCCGCCGAACTGCGGGCCGTGCTCGACGAGGTGGGCGCCCGGGCGTCCGGGCGGCCTCCGGGGCGCACCGTCGTGATCCCGGTCCGTTACGGAGGAGCGGATCTGGCGGCGGTCGCCGAGCGCGTCGGGCTGGCTCCGCGGGAGATCGCGCGGCTCCACACCGAGGCGGAGCACGCGGTGGGGTTCTTCGGCTTCGCCCCCGGGTTCGCCTATCTCGACGGCGTTCCGGAGCGCCTGCGGCTGCCCCGGCTCTCCAGCCCGCGGCCCCGGGTCGCGGCGGGCGTGGTGGCGATCGCCGGGAACCAGACGGTCGTCTACCCCGGCGGCACACCCGGGGGCTGGCACCAGATCGGCGTCACCGCGGAACGGTTGTGGGACATACACGCCCAGCCGCCCAACCGGCTGGCGATCGGCGACCGGATCGTGTTCGAGGCGGTCGCGTCATGACCACCGCACTCGACCCCCGCGGGTCGGCGACGCCCACGTGCGACGTCCCGGGAGACGACGCGGCAGGTGTGGCGGAGCCCACCGGCGCGGTACTGACCGTCGTCGGGGCAGGGATCGCGACCAGCGTCCAGGACCTGGGCCGGCCCGGTCTCGCCCATCTGGGAGTCCCGGCGTCCGGCCCGGCCGACCGGCGCAGCTTCCGGCTCGCCAACCGGCTGGCGGGCAACCCGGAGAACACCCCGGCCTTCGAGGTGACCGTCGGCGGCCTGGCCGTGTCCCTGTCGGTGCCCCGGTATGTGGCGATCACCGGGGCACCGGCTCCGGTGACGGTGGACGGCGTACCGGTGCACAGCGCGACGCTGGTGCGGCTGTCCGCCGGGTCCGTGCTGGCGATCGGCCGCCCCTGGGCGGGCTGCCGCACCTATCTGGCCGTATCCGGCGGGATGGAGCCGGAGCGGGTGCTGGGATCGGCCTCGCGCGACTCGCTCACCGGGCTCGGCCCCGACCCGGTCGCGGCCGGGTCGCGGTACGGCCTCGGCCCCGCCCGCCCGGTGCCCGGCGTCCCGTTGGAGCTGGCGTTCAGCGTCGTCCCGACCGGCGGGCCGGTCACCCTCCGGTTCCGGTGGGGGCCACGCCATGAGCTGTTCGGCGCCGCCGACCGGCAGCTGCTGACCAGCGGGCCCTGGCGGGTCTCCGCCCAGTGCGACCGGGTGGGCGCGCGTCTTACGGGCGCCGCGCTGGCCATCGGCTCGGTGGACCTGCCCAGCGAGGGAACGATGCGCGGCGCCATCCAGGTGCCGCCCTCGGGTGAACCGATCGTGTTCCTCGCCGACCACCCGGTCACCGGCGGCTATCCCGTCATCGGGGTGGTCACCGACGCCGACATCGATCTCCTCGGCCAGGCCGTGCCGGGAGACGAACTGCGGCTGGCGCCCGTGCACTGAGAGCCCGTGCACCGAGAGGAGGACACCGGACCGCAGCACCACACAGAAGCACCCCGCGGAAGTACCGGACGGAAGTACCGAACAGCAGCCCCAGAAGGAGAGAAACATGACCGACCAGCCCGCTTCCCTCGCCCCGTTCCACCTGGCCATTCCGGTCGACGACATCGACGCCGCCCGGCAGTTCTACGGAAAGGTGCTCGGCTTCGGCGAGGGCCGCTCCGACACGAAGTGGATCGACTGGAACTTCGGCGGCCACCAGGTCGTCACCCACCAGGTCGGGGACGGCCCGTCCGGGACACCGCGGGACGGTATCGCCGGCACCAACCCCGTCGACGGCCACCAGGTGCCGGTGCCGCACTTCGGCCTGGTGCTCTCCGTACCGGAGTTCCAGGAACTGGCCGAGCGGCTCACCGCCGTCGACACCCAGTTCGTGATCGAGCCCTACGTGCGTTTCCAGGGTGAGCCGGGCGAGCAGTGGACGATGTTCTTCCTCGACCCGGCCGGTAACGCGATGGAGTTCAAGGCGTTCGCCGACATCAGCCAACTCTTCGCCGTCTGAACCCTCCGCACCGTCCCGGGACGACGACGGCCATCAGCAGGAGGACTGGTCCCGCTGATGGCCGTCGCGGGGGGACCCCGCGCCGTACGGACCGCAGAACACAAGCCCGCACGACTGACAGCACATCCCGCCACAGGACATGTCGGATTCCGGAGGACCCCCATGGAAAGCCTACCAACGACGGTCGAAGACCTTGGAAAGACGGGGAACGATCCGGCCCCCTCGGACAGCTCCACACCCGACACCGGGGCGGCGCACAGCCGTCCGCGCCGGGCGGCCATGGCGGCCGCAGCCGGTACGGCCATCGAGTACTACGAGTTCGGCGTCTACAGCTATCTCGCGGTCATCATCGGACCGCACTTCTTCCCCGGCGACGACCCCACCGCCGCGCTGCTGGCCACGCTGGCGGTTTTCGGCAGCGCGTTCCTGATGCGGCCGCTGGGCGGCATCGTGCTCGGACGGCTGGGCGACCGGGTCGGCAGGAAACCGGTGCTCATGTTCACCGTGGTGGGCATGGGCAGCGCCACCGCGGCGGTCGGGCTGCTGCCCACGGCCGAGACCATCGGGGTGGCCGCGCCGGTGGCGCTGCTCCTCGTCCGGCTGGCCCAGGGGTTCTTCGCGGGCGGGGAGGTGACCGGTTCCGCCACCTACCTGGCCGAGTCGGCGCCGCACGGCAAGCGCGGCTTCTTCGGTTCGTTCACCCCGGTCGGCGTCGCCCTCGGCGGCGGGACCGCCGCCCTGGTGGCCGGGATCACCACGACCGTACTGGACGAGCGTCAACTCGACGCCTACGGCTGGCGGATCCCCTTCCTGCTCTCGCTGCCCCTGATCGCCGTCGCGCTGATCGCCCGCCACCGGCTGGAGGACTCCGAGACCTTCCTCGCGAAGAAGTCGGAGCAGGCCACGGCCAAGGCGCCGCTGACCGAGGTGCTCACCGAGCACCGCGCCGCCGTGCTCAAAGTGACCCTGCTGGCCATCGGGTCCAACTGCGGCTACTGGGTCGGGCTCATCTTCATGAACATCTACCTCACCACCGATCTCGGCTACGCCAAGTCCTCCACCTTCTGGATCATGGGCGGGATCAGCCTGTTCGTGGCCTGTCTCATGCCGGTCTGCGGAGGACTTTCCGACCGGTGGGGCCGCAAGCGGCTGATCACGGTCGGCTTCGCCGGGTACGCGATCCTGGTGGTGCCCGCCATGCTCGTCATGGGGCTCGGCAGCTTCCCGCTGGCCGTCGTCGCCATGATCGTGCTCGCCCTGCCCATGCCCGTCGTCCAGTCCGTGACGTACCCCACCTACGCGGAGATGTTCCCGACGCGGGTGCGCTACACGGGCCTCTCGTTCAGCTTCAACATCGGCACCATCATCGGTGGCGGGCTCAGCCCCTACCTCGCCACCTGGCTGATCGCCACCACCGGGAACCTGCTCGCCCCCGGCTTCCTGCTGATGGCGGCCTCGGCCGTGGCCCTGCTCACGCTGCGCACCGTACGGGAGTCCAGCAGGGCGGAACTCGCATGACGGCGACCGTCCCCGTCCCCGTTCCCGATTCCGTCCCCGTTCCCGTCCCCGCCACACCGGCCGAGCTGCGCCGTCTCGTGGCGGCCGGCCGGTGGACCGGGCCCACGGCCGGGCTGCTGGACGGCTACCAGCAGGCCAACCTGGTGATCGTGGGTCAGGACCTCGCCTACGACTTCCTGCTCTACTGCACCCGCAACCCCAAGCCCTGCCCGGTGCTCGCCGTCACCGAGCCCGGCGACCCGGTGATACGGCTCGGCGGGACCACCGCCGACCTCCGGACCGACCTGCCCCGCTACCGCGTCTGGCACCACGGCGAGCAAGTCGCCGAACCCACCGACATCACGGCGTACTGGCGTGACGACGCGGTCGGCTTCCTGCTCGGATGCAGCCACACCTTCGAGGGCCCGCTCCGCGCCGCGGGGGTCCCTGTCCGGTACGCCGAGGAGTCGGCGGCGCCACCCGTCTACGTCACGCGTGTGCCGACGCGACCCGCCGGGCGGCTCTCCGGACCACTGGTGGTGAGTATGCGGGCCATCCCCGCTCCGCTGGTCCCGCGCGCCGTCGAGATCACCTCCCGCTACCCGGCGGGACACGGCGCGCCGGTGCACATCGGCGATCCGGCGGCGCTGGGCATCGCCGACCTCGGCCGACCGGACTTCGGGCCCCCGCCGGCCGTCGAACCCGGTGACGTGCCCGTCTTCTGGGCCTGCGGAGTCACCCCGCAGCTGGCGCTGCCCGCCGTGCGGGCCGCTTACACCATCACGCACCACCCCGGCCATATGTTCGTCTTCGACCACACGGTCGACGCGGGACCGGCCGGACTCCTCTGCTGAGCGCCGGGCGGGCCGCACCTCCGGCCCGCCCGGCACCAGACCCTGGCCGTTACGCCTTGCGGAGGCGGAACGTGAGGGCCAGGCCCTCGTCCTCGAAGGGGGTGCCGTACGTGCCGTCCGCCTCGCCCGGTGCGAAGTCCGTCGCCAGGACCTCGTCCGAGATCAGCGGCGTGTGCGTCGTCAGCGCCTCCGTCGTCGCGTCGTCCGCCGAGGTCCAGCGCACCGCGATCCGGTCCGCCACGTCCAGGCCGCTGTTCTTGCGGGCCTCCTGGATCAGGCGGATCGCGTCGCGGGCCAGGCCCGCCAGGCGCAGCTCCGGGGTGATCTCCAGGTCCAGGGCGACCGTCGCGCCGGAGTCGGAGGCGACCGACCAGCCCTCGCGCGGGGTCTCCGTGATGATCACCTCGTCCGGGGCGAGCGAGACGCTCTCGCCGTCCACGGTCACCGACGCCGTACCGTCGCGCAGCGCCGCGGAGAGCGCCGCCGCGTCCGCCTCGGCGACCGCCTTCGCCACCGCCTGGACGCCCTTGCCGAAACGCTTGCCCAGCGCGCGGAAGTTCGCCTTCGCCGTCGTGTCGACCAGCGAGCCGCCCACCTCGGAGAGGGTCGCCAGCGCGGAGACGTTCAGCTCCTCCGTGATCTGGGCGCGCAGTTCGGACGAGAGCGCGTCGAAGCCCGTCGCGGCGATCAGCGCGCGCGACAGCGGCTGACGGGTCTTCACCCCCGACTCGGCCCGCGTCGCGCGGCCCAGCTCCACCAGCCGCCGTACCAGCGCCATCTGGCGGGAGAGCGTCGGGTCGATCACCGACAGGTCCGCCTGCGGCCAGGACGCCAGGTGCACCGACTCGGGCGCGTCCACGTCGACCGGTACGACCATGTCCTGCCAGACCCGCTCCGTGATGAAGGGGGTCAGCGGGGCCATCAGCCGTGTCACCGTCTCGACCACGTCGTGCAGCGTGCGCAGCGCCGCCTTGTCGCCCTGCCAGAAGCGGCGGCGCGAGCGGCGTACGTACCAGTTGGACAGGTCGTCGACGAAGGCCGAGAGCAGCTTGCCGGCGCGCTGCGTGTCGTACGCCTCCAACGCCTGTGTGGTCTGGTCGACCAGCGCGTGCAGCTCGCTCAGCAGCCAGCGGTCGAGCAGCGGCCGGTCGGCCGGGGCCGGGTCGGCGGCGCTCGGCGCCCAGTCGGACGTACGGGCGTACAGCGCCTGGAAGGCGACCGTGTTCCAGTACGTGAGGAGGGTCTTGCGCACGACCTCCTGGATCGTGCCGTGGCCCACGCGCCGCGCCGACCAGGGGGAGCCGCCGGCCGCCATGAACCAGCGGACCGCGTCCGCGCCGTGCTGGTCCATGAGCGGGATCGGCTGGAGGATGTTGCCCAGGTGCTTGGACATCTTCCTGCCGTCCTCGGCGAGGATGTGGCCGAGGCAGACGACGTTCTCGTAACTCGACTTGTCGAAGACGAGCGTGCCGACGGCCATCAGCGTGTAGAACCAGCCGCGCGTCTGGTCGATCGCCTCCGAGATGAACTGCGCCGGGTAGCGCTTCTCGAAGAGGTCCTTGTTCCGGTACGGGTAGCCCCACTGCGCGAACGGCATGGAACCCGAGTCGTACCAGGCGTCGATGACCTCGGGGACGCGGACGGCGGTGAGTTCGCAGCCGTCCTGCGGGCAGGTGAAGGTCAGCGCGTCGATGAACGGGCGGTGCGGGTCGAGCGCGCTCTGGTCGGTGCCGGTCAGCTCCGTCAGCTCGGCGCGCGAGCCGACGCACGTGAGGTGGTCGTCCTCGCAGCGCCAGATCGGCAGCGGGGTGCCCCAGTAGCGGTTGCGGGACAGCGCCCAGTCGACGTTGTTGTCCAGCCAGTCGCCGTACCGGCCGTGCTTGACCGAGTCCGGGAACCAGTTCGTCCGCTCGTTCTCCTCCAGGAGGCGGTCCTTGACGGCCGTCGTACGGATGTACCAGGACGGCTGCGCGTAGTAGAGGAGCGCGGTGTGGCAGCGCCAGCAGTGCGGGTAGCTGTGCTCGTACGGCACATGGCGGAAGAGCCGGCCGCGCTCCTTCAGGTCCGCCGTGAGGGTCTCGTCGGCCTTCTTGAAGAAGACGCCGCCGACCAGCGGGAGGTCCGCCTCGAACGTGCCGTCGGGGCGGACCGGGTTCACGACCGGGAGACCGTACGCGCGGCAGACCTTGAGGTCGTCCTCACCGAAGGCGGGGGACTGGTGGACCAGGCCCGTACCGTCCTCCGTCGTCACGTACTCGGCGTTGACGACGTAGTGCGCCTCCGCCGGGAAGTCCACGAGGGCGAAGGGGCGGTCGTACGTCCAGCGCTCCATCTCGCGGCCCGTGAAGGACGCGCCGGTGGTCTCCCACCCCTCGCCCAGCGCCTTGCCGATCAGCGGCTCGGCGACGACGAGCTTCTCCGCGCCGTCCGTCGCGACCACGTACCGGACGTCGGGGTGCGCGGCGACCGCCGTGTTCGACACCAGCGTCCAGGGGGTCGTCGTCCAGACCAGCAGGGACGCCTCGCCGGCGAGCGGACCCGAGGTGAGCGGGAAGCGGACGAAGACCGAGGGGTCGACGACCGTCTCGTACCCCTGCGCCAGCTCGTGGTCGGACAGCCCGGTCTGGTCACGCGGGCACCAGGGCGCGACGCGGTAGTCCTGGACGAGGCGGCCCTTGCCGAAGATCTCCTTGAGCGACCACCAGACGGAGTCCACGTACTCCGGATCCATGGTCCGGTACGCGTTGTCGAGATCCGTCCAGTACCCCATGCGGGTCGTCAGCTCGGCGAACGCGTCGGTGTGCCGGGTGACGGACTCACGGCACTTGGCGTTGAACGCGGCGATGCCGTACGCCTCGATGTCCTGCTTGCCGGTGAAGCCCAGCTCCTTCTCGACGGCGAGCTCCACGGGCAGGCCGTGGCAGTCCCAGCCGGCCTTGCGGGCCACGTGGTAGCCGCGCATGGTGCGGAAGCGCGGGAAGACGTCCTTGAAGACGCGGGCCTCGATGTGGTGCGCGCCCGGCATGCCGTTGGCGGTGGGCGGGCCCTCGTAGAAGACCCACTCGGGGCGGCCCTCGGACTGTTCGAGGCTCTTTTCGAATACCTTGTTCTCGCGCCACAGGTCGAGCACGGCGTGCTCCAGCGCGGGCAGGTCGACCTGGGCGGGCACCTGGCGGTACCGGGGGCCGGTCACGGGCGTCGGCGAGGGTTCTGGTGTCATGGGGCGCTTCCTCCGGCGGAACTGCGGCATCTCCGTCGAAGGGACGAGAGCTGGGCTCCCGCGGTACCACCCTCCTTGGCCCCGGACGTGGCCGTCCGTGGCCCCCTCATTGGGGTCGCGCTGCCGGTTCTACTCGCCCCACGGTGACCTGGGCTTTCTTCCGGCGGCTCCGGGGTGATGCTTCACGCCGCGCTCTGCCCCCGGGCTCTCACCGTCCCCGGGTCGCTCATGGCCGCGTACGACGCTACTCGTCCCCATCCACGCCTCTCGCTGGGCCCAGTGTACGGGGCGGCGCCCGGCCGGCCGACCGGATTTCCGCCGCGGGTCCGGCAGGGCGCGCGGCGGGGAGTGCGGAAGGGAAAGGGGGAGCGGGGGGAGCGCCGTACGGCCGAGCGTATGACCCGAACGGTTACACCGGCGCTCGCTCACGGTGTGGCGCACCCGGCGGCGGATTACCCGGCGGGGAGCTGGGCACAACGGATGGAGGCCGGTCTTCTCACGCCACGGGGAGGGGCCGGAGAGGCGGCGTGCCCCGTTGCCGCGGGGCTGGTGTCGATTTATCGTCCCAGCACGATTGGCGAGCAAGATCGCGCTATGTGAAGGGGCCGCGGCCATGGTGGCGAAGAAGACCGCCGCGAAGGAAACGACCGTGGCGGAACCCGCGGCGGCGCAGCAGACGACGGCCGGCACGACGGCGGCCGGGAAGACGACGAAGACGACGAAGACGACGACCAAGAAGACGACGACCAAGAAGGCGACGACGAAGAAGACCGCCACGAAGAAGGCGGCGGCAGAGAAGACGACCGCGAAGAAGGCACCGGCGAAGAAGGCTCCGGGCAGGAAAGCGGCCACCAAGAAGACGGCCGCGAAGAAGGCACCTGCAAAGAAGACGCCGGCGAGCAAGGCACCTGCGAAGCAGGCCGCGTCCGCGGCCGAGGGGGCGGCCCAGGCCGCGGAACAGACGGGAGCCAACACGGTGGGAGCGAAGAAGACTGCGGGCGGCGCGGGCGCGGCCGGCGCCACGGCGGTGTCCACGGCACAGGTCGCCGCGGCCCCGCCAGGGGAACTGGCGGTACGGCCCGGTGAGGACCCCTGGACGCCGGAGGAGGTCGCCGAGGCGCGCACCGGGCTGGAGAGCGAGACCGCCCGGCTGAGCGCCGAGATCACCTCGTCGGAGGCCGCTCTGGCCGGGCTGATGCGGGACTCCGGGGACGGGGCCGGTGACGACGACGCGGACACCGGTACGAAGAACATCACGCGGGAGCACGAGATGGCGCTCGCCGCCAACGCCCGCGAGATGCTGGAGCAGACCGAACGGGCGCTGCTGCGCCTCGACTCGGGCACGTACGGCCTCTGCGAGGTCTGCGGCAAGCCGATCGGCAAGGCCAGGATGCAGGCGTTCCCCCGGGCCACCCTCTGCGTGGAGGACAAGCAGAAGCAGGAGCGGCGAGGCTAGCGTCCTCGGTCCGGTCGGCCCGGGTGCCTGGTACGAGGCGGGCGGAGGTTAGGGGACGGGGGTACCGGGGTGACGTACCCTCGTCCTCAGTCAGGCACCCAGTACTCCAGCAGTTGAGGGACTCACGTGGCAGAGGCGGAGCGCATCATCGGTACGCCGTCCGTTGACAGTGGCAGCGACGACGACGCTGCCGCCCCGGCCGAGCAGCCGAAGGGCAAGCGCAAGATCCTCGCGCTCTTCGTCGTCGCCGTTCTGGCGTATCTGCTGGACCTCGGAAGCAAGATGCTGGTGGTGGCGGAGCTGGAGCACCAGGAGCCGATCGAGGTCATCGGCGATCTGCTGAAGTTCGAGGTGATCAGGAACGCGGGCGCCGCCTTCGGTATCGGCGAGGCGTTCACCGTCATCTTCACGATCATCGCGGCGACGGTGATCGTGGTGATCGCCCGGCTGGCGCGCAAGCTCTACAGCCTGCCCTGGGCGATCGCGCTGGGGCTGCTGCTCGGCGGCGCGCTCGGCAACCTCACCGACCGGATCTTCCGCTCGCCCGGGGTCTTCCAGGGCGCCGTGGTGGACTTCATCGCGCCGGCGCGCTTCGCGGTCTTCAACCTCGCGGACTCCGCGATCGTCTGCGGCGGCATCCTGATCGTGCTGCTCTCCTTCCGCGGCCTCGACCCCGACGGGACCGTCCACAAGGACTGAGAACCCGGCGGCGGAGGGCGCGCGGTCGGGTCTGTCGTAGCCACAAGGCATACTCGACAGGTGAGCTTTCCCGAGATCAGAACCCTGCCCGTGCCCGATGGCCTGGAGGGCGAGCGCGTCGACGCCGCCATAGCCCGCATGTTCGGCTTCTCCCGTACGAAGGCGGCCGAGCTGGCCGCCTCCGGGAAGGTCCAGGTCGACGGCGCCGTGGTCGGGAAGTCCGAGCGCGTGAACGGCGGGGCCTGGCTGGAGGTCGAGATGCCCGCGGCCCCCGCGCCCGTACAGATCGTCGCCGAGCCCGTCGAGGGCATGGAGATCGTGCACGACGACGACGACATCGTCGTCATCGTCAAGCCGGTAGGCGTCGCCGCGCACCCCAGCCCCGGCTGGTCCGGCACGACCGTCATCGGCGGTCTGGCCGCCGCCGGCTACCGGATCTCGACCTCCGGCGCGGCCGAGCGCCAGGGCATCGTGCACCGGCTGGACGTCGGGACCTCCGGGCTGATGGTCGTCGCCAAGTCGGAGCGCGCGTACACCCTGCTCAAGGCGCAGTTCAAGGAGCGCGTCGTCGACAAGCGCTACCACGCGCTGGTGCAGGGCCACCCCGACCCGATGAGCGGCACGATCGACGCGCCCATCGGCCGCCACCCGAACCACGACTACAAGTGGGCCGTGACCGCCGAGGGCAAGCCGTCGGTCACGCACTACGACCTGATCGAGGCGTTCCGGTCCGCCTCGCTGCTCGACATCAAGCTGGAGACGGGCCGGACGCACCAGATCCGGGTGCACATGTCCGCCCACCGCCACCCCTGCGTGGGCGATCTGACCTACGGCGCCGACCCGACGCTCGCCAAGCGGCTCGGGCTGACCCGGCAGTGGCTGCACGCCGTACGCCTCGGCTTCGAGCACCCGTCGGACGGGCGCTGGGTCGAGTACGCGAGCACCTACCCCGACGACCTCCAGGGCGCGCTGGACAAGGTCAGGGCGGAGAGCAACGCGTGACCGTGCCCGGCTGCACGCTGCGGGTGGCGCGGGACCCGGCGGACGTCGCAGCGTGCTTCGCGGTCCGCAAGGAGGTCTTCGTCGTCGAGCAGCGCGTGCCCGAGGAGCTGGAGTACGACGGCCGGGACGGCGACGCCGTCCAGGTGCTGGCCGTGCGTGACGACGGGGTGCCGCTGGGCACCGGACGGCTGCTGTACGGGCCCGGCGCGGCCGACCGTACCGGCGGCGACCCGGACACCGGCGCCCTCGGACGGCTCGCGGTCTCCCCGGCGGCCCGGGGTCTCGGCATCGGCGCCGCGCTCGTACGGGCCATCGAGGACGCGGCGCGCGAGCGGGGCCTGCGGGTGGTGGACCTGCACGCGCAGACGCACGCGCTCGGTTTCTACGAGCGGCTCGGATACGAGGCGTACGGACCCGAGTTCCCGGACGCGGGCATCCCGCACCGGTCCATGCGCCGGGTGCTCTAGCGCTCGGACGGTGCTCCAGCCGCTCGGACGGAACGGGAGCGGGTGTCCGGTGGCTCCGGCCCCCCTGGCCTGCGGCGTACAGGGCCCATGGCAGGCTTGAGGCCTTGATCCCGCTTTGATCACCCCTGTCCGTCGTTCAGGCTTTCGACCACCGGAGGGCCCACCGTGGACCAGTTGGCACTGCTGATCGTCCTGCTGCTCGGGGCGGTGCTCACCGTTCCGCTCGGGGACAAACTGGGGCTGCCCTCGCCGGTGCTGATGACGATCATCGGCGTCGCCCTGGCGCTGCTGCCGTTCGTACCGAATGTGCAGGTCCCGCCGGACTTCATCCTTCCGCTCCTGCTGCCACCGCTGCTGTACGCCGCCGTGCAACGCACCTCCTGGCGGCAGTTCACGGCCAATCTGCGGCCCATCTTCCTGCTCGCGGTCGCGCTGGTCTTCGTGACCACGGCGGCCGTGGCGGCGGTCGCCAACTCGATCGTGCCCGGCCTGCCCCTCGCCGCCGCGGTCGCGCTCGGCGCGCTCGTCGCCCCGCCCGACCCGGTGGCCGCGACCGCCGTCGCCGGATCGCTCGGGCTGCCCCGGCGGCTGGTCTCCATCCTGGAGGGCGAGGGCCTCTTCAACGACGTCACCGCGATCGTGCTCTACCACGTGGCGATCGCGGCGGCCGTCAGCGGCACCTTCTCCTGGCCGAGCGCCGTCGGCTCCCTGGTCCTCTCCGCGGTGGTGGCCGTGGCGGTGGGGCTCGCGCTCGGCTGGCTCACCAACAAGCTGATGTCGCTGCTCGGCGACGCGACCCTCCAGATCGGCCTGTCGCTGCTGGTGCCGTTCGTCAGCTATGTCCTGGCGGAGGAGCTGCACGGCTCCGGGGTGCTCGCCGTCCTCACCATCGCGCTCTTCCTCGCCACGCACACGGCGGACGCCGACGACGTCATGGGACGGCTGGCGGGCAACTCCTTCTGGCAGGTCGTCGACACCCTCGTCACCGGGGTCGCCTTCGGCCTCATCGGTCTTGAGCTGCACAACGCGTTCGGCGCGGCCGAGAGCCGGACGCCCGAGATGCTCGGCTGGGGCGCGGTGGTCGTCGGGGTCGTCGTGTTCGTCCGGCTGCTGTGGCTGCTGCCCGCGACCTGGCTGGCCAAGCGGATGCACAAGCTCCGGGACTACGACGAGGAGATCCCGACGAGCTGGCGCGAGACCGTCGTCATGTGGTGGGCCGGGATGCGCGGGGTGGCCTCGGTCGCCCTGGCGCTCGCCATCCCGCTGGAGACGGAGAACGGCGAGCCGTTCCCGGGCCGCGAGGAGATCATCTTCATCGCGTTCTCGGTCATCATGGCGACCCTGGTCGTCCAGGGGCTGACGCTGCCCTGGCTGGTGAGGAAGCTCGGGGTACGGGCGGACACGCAGGCGGAGCACGAACTGGAGCACGCGCTCGCGCTCCGCGCCGCGAAGGCGGCCAAGGGCCGGCTCAAGGAGATCGAGACGGTGGAGGAGGTCCCGGAGGAGATCAGCGAGCGGCTGGCGCGCGTGGCCATCGACATCGGGTTGCGGATCAGCCCCGACCTGGCGGACGACGAGCGCCGCGAGTGGGCCGCGCAGCGGGTGGCCCGCGGCCGTGCCGTACAGCGCATCCAGCGCGAGATGATGTCGGCGGCCCGCCACGAGGTCCTGTCGGCCCGCAACGAGCCGGGCGCTGACCCGGAGATCGTGGACCGCGTCCTGCGCCAGCTCGACGTACGCAGCATGCACTGACGCGGGCGGCGGGCGGCCCGGACACCGGGTCCCGGACACCGGCCGGTCCGGACACCGGCGAGGGACCGTCAGCCGCGGCCGGTGTCGGGCTCCCTGTCCGACCCGGCCTCCCGGCCGTCCCCGGCGTCCGCCCTGGCCGCGAGGGTCCGGCTCGGCGCCGCGACCTCGCCCACGATCCTCGGCAGGGCGTACGGATGGTGCGCTGCCAGCCAGGCCACCATCTCCTCCCGTACCGCGCAGCGCACCTTCCAGATGTCGTCCGCGTCCTTGGCCGTGACCACCGCGCGCACCTCGATCGTCGTCGGGGTGGTGTCCGTGACGGCCAGGCTCCAGTCCCGGCCGTCCCATGCCGAGCACTCCGCCAGGATCTCCTGGAGCTTCTCGCGCATCAGCGGCACGGGCGCGCAGTGGTCGAGCTGGAGGAAGACCGTGCCGGTCATCTGCACCCCGCCGCGCGACCAGTTCTCGAACGGCTGGGCGGTGAAGTACGAGACGGGCATGGTGATGCGCCGCTCGTCCCAGGTCCGTACGGCGAGGAAGGTCAGCGTGACCTCCTCGACCACGCCCCACTCGCCGTCGACCACCACCGTGTCCCCGATGCGCACCATGTCGCCGAAGGCGATCTGGAACCCGGCGAAGAGATTGCTCAGCGTGGACTGCGCGGCGACACCGGCGACGATGCCGATGATGCCCGCGGAGGCCAGCATCGACGTACCGATGCTGCGCAGGTCGGGGAAGGTCAGCAGCATCGCAGCGACCGCGACCACCACGACGACCGCGATCACGATCCGCATCATCAGCGTCACCTGCGTACGGACCCGGCGCACCCGGGCCGGATCGCGCGTCGAGGTCGCGTAGCGGGCGTACGAGGACTCGACGACCACGGAGACGACCCGTACGACCAGCCAGGCACCCGAGCCGATGACCACCAGGGACAGCACCCGGCCGATCTCGGACTGGTAGCTCTCGATGAGGCGCCAGCCGGTCTCCCGGTACGTACCGCGCAGCAGCGACGCCATCACCAGCACCTGGAGCGGCACGCCGCAGCGCCGCAGCAGCCCCCACAGCGGCGTCTCGGGGTGGCGGTGGTCCGCCCGGCGCAGCACCAGGTCCACGACCCAGCCGAGCGCCAGTGTGAGCAGGACCGTGCCGCCGAGCACGATCAGTGGGCGCAGTGCGTTCTCCATGAACTCCCTCTCGTCCCTCTCGTGGGGGCCGGGCGCGGACGGACTGGCAGGATGTCCGGATGGACATCATGCTCTTCCACTCCGTCTACGGCCTCCGCCCGGCTGTGCACGCCGCTGCCGACCGGCTGCGTGCCGCCGGGCACGAGGTGCGCGTGCCCGACCTCTTCGAGGGAGAAACGGTCTCCACCGTGGAGGAGGGCATGAAGCTGAAGGACCGGATCGGCAAGGACGAACTGCTGCGCCGGGCGGTGCTGGCCGCCGCCCCGTACTCCGAGCGCGGGCTGGTGTACGTGGGGCTCTCGCTCGGCGGATCGATCGCGCAGAACCTGGCGCTGGGCGACGCGAAGGCGCGCGGGCTGCTGCTTCTGCACGGCACGTCCGACATCGCGGAGAACGCGGCCGTGGACGAGCTGCCCGTACAGCTTCATGTGGCGGACCCCGACCCCTTCGAGCCGCACGACTGGCTGACCGCCTGGTACCTGCGGATGCGGCAGGTGGGGGCGGACGTGGAGGTCTACCGCTACCCCGGCGCCGGGCACCTCTTCACCGACCCGGAGCTGCCGGACTACGACGAGCGGGCCGCCGAGGAGACCTGGCGGACCGCGCTGGCCTTCATCGACTCGCTCTGAGCCTTCGGCGCAGGGGTTGCGGGGGCCGGGCCGACCCCCGCCCTGCGTACGGGCGGGGGCGGCACGGCCCGGTGCCCCGGCTCAGCCCTGGAGCGCCTTGGTGATCGCGGCGTTGAACTGCGCCACGGTCATGGGCGGGTTGTCGCTGCCCTCGGCCGTGAGCTTCTTGCCGTCCATCTTCAGGGTGGGCGTGCCCCGGACGCCGCTCTTGTCGAAGGCCGCGGACATCTTCATCGCCCAGGCGTCGTACGTACCGTTCTCGACGTTCTTCTTGAAGGCCGCGTTGCCCTTGAGCGCGCTCACGGAGTCGGCCACTTCGAGGAGGTAGCTGTCCTTGGCGAACTTGTCGCTCGTCTCCTCGGGGTGGTACTTCGCCGAGTAGAGCGCGGCCTTGTACTCCACGAACGCCTCGGGGCTCACATCGAGCGCCGCGCCCAGCGCCGACAGGGCGTTCTTGGAGCCCTCGCCGTTGTCGGAGTTGTCGATGAAGGTCGCGCCCACGTACTTGATCTTGAACTTGCCGGCGTCGACGTCGTTGTGGACGGTCTCGCCGACGGCCTGCTCGAAGGTGGCGCAGACGGGGCAGCGGGAGTCCTCGTACAGTTCGAGCGTCTTCTTGGCGTCCTTCTTGCCGATGACGACGGTTGTGCCGTTCGTGCCCTCGGTGTTCTTGGGGGCGACGACGGTCTTCTCGTCCTTCATGGTCTCCCAGTGGGAGGGCTTGTTGGACTGGACGACGGCGTAGCCGACGCCGCCGGCTATCGCGAGGACGGCGACGGCCGATCCGATGACGACGAACTGGCGGCGTGTCCTGTCCTTCTTCGCCTGCCGCTCGCGCTCGGCGCGCAGCCGCTCGCGGGCGGCTGCCTTGTTGGCCTGGTTGTTGCGTGCGCTCATGATGATTCGCTCCGTGGGGTGACGTGTGCGGCCGGCGTGATGCCGCTGGGGAGGGGAGGGTGACGGGGCCAGGACTCGGCTCGGTTCGGCTCGGTTCGGCTCGGGAAGAGCCTCAGACGGCGCCGAGCGCCGGTCCTGGCGGGCCCCTTCGTCCCACGGAGTGCACGAGGAGGTGGTGGCGGGAGGGGCGCGGGCGGTCCGCGGGGCGCGCGGCGCGCCGTACCGCCCGGGTGGCCGTGGAGACCACGGCGACCGCGATCAGCAGCGGCCGGAACGCGGTCACGGCCGCGGCCCGCACCAGCCGGGACAGCGCCGCCTCGCCGTGCCGCAGCCAGGCCGCGGCGAGCAGCCCCACCGCGACATGGCCGGCCAGCAGCAGCCAGGGCAGGGCCGGGTCGGGGGAGTCCAGCAGCGCGGCGGCCGTGGACCGAGGCGAGGCCACCCCGGGCAGCGGCGCGCCGAGGCCGCCGCCGCACAGCACGTCGAAGCCGACCGCGCGCAGCGACCCCGCCACAGGGCCGCCCGAGGCGCCGTAGCAGACACGCTGGCCGCTGGTGAAGACGGTGTCCGCGGCCAGTTCCAGCGGCACGAGCAGGGCGGCGATCCGCCAGAAGCCGCGCTCGCGGCCCGCCGCCGCGTAGGTGAGCGCGAACACGGCGGCGCCGAGCCCGGCGACCAGGGAGAGCGGCAGCGGGGTACGGGAGAGCAGCACGTGCGAGCCCGCGGACAGCGTCACGACCAGTGCCGTGAAGAGTGCTGCCCGCGCCGCTCTGAGCCGCGTCCCGGATATGTCCATCGTCGCCGAGTGTGCCATGGGTCCCCGTAAACGATCCCTAAAGCATCACAGCCGTACCAGGGACCAGGCCCGGCCTACGCGAGCCGGCCGTTGCGGAACAGGTCCACGAAGATCTGGTGGTCCGCCCGCGCCCGCGCCCCGTACGTGTGGGCGAACTCCACCAGCAGCGCTCCGAAGCCGTCCTCGTCGGCCGCGAGCGCCGCGTCGATGGCACGCTCCGTGGAGAACGGCACCAGGGAGTGCCCGCTCTCGTCGTCCGCCGCCGAGTGCATCGTCGCCGTCGCCCTGCCCAGGTCAGCGACGACGGCCGCTATCTCCTCCGGGTCGTCCAGGTCCGACCAGTCCAGGTCCACCGCGTACGGCGAGACCTCAGCGACGAGCTGGCCCGACCCGTCCAGCTCCGTCCAGCCCAGCCACGGGTCCGCGTGCGCCTGGAGCGCCCGCTGCGAGATCACCGTGCGGTGGCCCTCGTGCTGGAAGTAGTCGCGGACGGCCCCGTCGGTGATGTGCCGGGAGACCGCCGGGGTCTGCGCCTGCTTCAGGTAGATCACGACGTCGTTCTCCAGGGCGTCGCTGTTGCCCTCCAGCAGGATGTTGTACGAGGGCAGCCCGGCCGAGCCGATACCGATGCCCCGCCGGCCCACGACATCCTTGACGCGGTACGAGTCGGGGCGGGTCAGGCTGGACTCAGGAAGCGTCTCCAGATAGCCGTCGAACGCCGCGAGGATCTTGTACCTAGTGGCCGCGTCCAGCTCGATGGAGCCGCCGCCCGGTGCGAAGCGCCGCTCGAACTCCCGGATCTCCGTCATCGAGTCCAGCAGCGAGAAGCGCGTCAGCGAGCGGGCCGAGCGCAGCGCGGTGAGCAGCGGGCCCTGGGCCGTGTCCAGGGTGAAGGGCGGCACCTCGTCGTTCTTCGCGCCGGTCGCCAGCGCGTGGATCCGCTCGCGGTAGGCGCCCGCGTAGATCTCCACCAGCTCGGTGATCTGCGGGTCGCTGAGCGCCTTCGTGTAGCCGATCAGCGCGAGCGAGGCGGCGAACCGCTTCAGGTCCCAGGTGAACGGGCCTATGTACGCCTCGTCGAAATCGTTCACATTGAAGATCAGCCGGCCGTTGGCGTCCATGTACGTGCCGAAGTTCTCCGCGTGCAGATCGCCGTGGATCCACACCCGGCCCGTCCGCTCGTCGAGGAACCGCGCGTCGTCCCCGGTGTCCGTCCCGGCCGCCCCGGAGTCCTCCTGTGCCAGATCGTTGTAGAACAGGCACGCCGTACCCCGGTAGAAGGCGAACGCGGAGGCCGCCATCTTCCGGAACTTCACCCGGAAGGCTGCTGGATCAGCCGCCAGAAGCTCACCGAACGCGGTGTCGAAGACGGCGAGAATCTCCTCTGCGCGCTGCTCCTCGGCTGCTTCGACAGGTCGCGGGACCGACATCGCGGGGTGCCTCCTGGTGGCGGTGGGTCAAGGGGTGACTACAGGGCGACAGAGCCCTCCGAGGGCACGTCCGCGCCCTCGGAGGAGCAACGCGCGAAGCCACCGCCGAGTGCCCGCCGGGCCGCCCGGGTGCCCGCCTGTTGTCGGTCGTGCGACGTAGACTTCGGGGCTGTCTCCCCGGACTGTCCGCAGCGCCGGGAGACCCCCCGGGCGCGCCCCCGGGAAACCACCGTCTCACCCGCTCACTGGAGGCCCCCGCCGTGACCAAGCCGCCCTTCACGCACCTGCATGTCCACACCCAGTACTCGCTGCTGGACGGTGCCGCGCGGCTGGGGGACATGTTCAAGGCGTGCCAGGAGATGGGCATGTCCCATATCGCGATGACCGACCACGGGAATCTCCACGGCGCCTACGACTTCTTCCATCAGGCGAAGAAGGCGCAGGTGACGCCCATCATCGGGATCGAGGCGTACGTGGCGCCCGAGTCCCGGCGGCTGAAGCGGAAGGTGCAGTGGGGCCAGCCGCACCAGAAGCGGGACGACGTGTCCGGTTCGGGTGGTTACACCCACAAGACGATCTGGGCGGCGAACCGGACCGGGCTGCACAACCTCTTCCGGCTCTCCTCGGACGCGTACAAGGAGGGCTGGCTCCAGAAGTGGCCCCGGATGGACAAGGAGACCATCGCGAAGTGGTCCGAGGGCCTGATCGCCTCGACCGGCTGCCCCTCCGGTGAGCTCCAGACGCGGCTGCGGCTCGGCCAGTTCGACGAGGCGCTGAAGGCGGCCTCCGAGTACCAGGACATCTTCGGCAAGGACCGGTACTTCCTGGAGCTGATGGACCACGGCATCGAGATCGAACGCCGGGTGCGGGACGGGCTGCTGGAGGTCGGCAAGAAGCTCGGCATCCCGCCGCTGGTCACCAACGACTCGCACTACACGTACGCGAACGAGGCCACCGCCCACGACGCGCTGCTCTGCATCCAGACCGGCAAGAACCTCTCCGATCCGGACCGCTTCCGCTTCGACGGCACCGGCTACTACCTCAAGTCGACCGAGGAGATGTACGCCGTCGACCTCTCCGACGCCTGGCAGGAAGGGTGCGCCAACACCCGCCTGGTGGCCGACCAGATCGACCCCGAGGGCTGGTTCCAGGAGCGGAACCTGATGCCGAAGTTCGAGGTGCCGGAAGGCTTCACCGAAGTCTCCTGGTTCCGCGAGGAGACCATGCGCGGCATGGCCCGCCGGTTCCCGAACGGCATCCCGGAAGACCGGATGCGCCAGGTCGAGTACGAGATGGGCATCATCATCGACATGGGCTTCCCGGGGTACTTCCTCGTGGTCGCCGACTTCATCATGTGGGCGAAGAACAACGGCATCGCGGTCGGCCCCGGCCGTGGATCCGCCGCCGGTTCGATCGTGTCGTACGCCATGGGCATCACCGACCTCGACCCGATCGAGCACGGACTGATCTTCGAGCGGTTCCTCAACCCCGAGCGCATCTCCATGCCCGATGTCGACATCGACTTCGACGAGCGTCGGCGCGGTGAGGTCATCCGGTACGTGACCGAGAAGTACGGCGCCGACAAGGTCGCCATGATCGGCACGTACGGCAAGATCAAGGCCAAGAACGCCATCAAGGACTCCGCCCGCGTGCTGGGCTACCCGTACGCGATGGGCGACCGGCTCACGAAGGCGATGCCCGCCGACGTCCTCGGCAAGGGCATCGACCTCAACGGCATCACCGACTCCTCGCACCCGCGCTACAGCGAGGCGGGCGAGATCCGGGGGATGTACGAGAACGAGCCGGACGTCAAGAAGGTCATCGACACCGCGAAGGGTGTGGAGGGCCTGGTCCGGCAGATGGGTGTGCACGCGGCCGGCGTGATCATGTCCAGCGAGACGATCACCGACCACGTCCCCGTCTGGGTCCGGCACACCGACGGCGTGACGATCACCCAGTGGGACTACCCGCAGTGCGAGTCGCTCGGCCTGCTGAAGATGGACTTCCTCGGCCTGCGCAACCTGACGATCATGGACGACGCCGTCAAGATGGTGAAGTCCAACAAGGGCATCGACCTGGAGATGCTCGCCCTGCCGCTGGACGACCCCAAGACGTACGAACTCCTCTGCCGGGGCGACACGCTCGGCGTCTTCCAGTTCGACGGCGGCCCCATGCGCTCGCTGCTGCGTCAGATGCAGCCCGACAACTTCGAGGACATTTCCGCCGTCTCGGCCCTCTACCGGCCGGGCCCGATGGGCATGAACTCGCACACGAACTACGCGGAGCGCAAGAACGCCCGCCAGGAGATCACCCCGATCCACCCGGAGCTGGAGGAGCCCCTCAAGGAGGTCCTCGGGCTCACCTACGGTCTGATCGTCTACCAGGAGCAGGTGCAGAAGGCCGCCCAGATCGTCGCGGGCTACTCGCTCGGCGAGGCCGACATCCTGCGCCGTGTGATGGGCAAGAAGAAGGCCGACGAGCTGGCGAAGAACTTCGTCCTCTTCGAGGCGGGCGCCAAGAAGAACGGCTTCTCGGACGCGGCGATCAAGGCCCTGTGGGACGTCCTGGTGCCGTTCGCCGGATACGCCTTCAACAAGGCGCACTCCTCGGCGTACGGACTGGTCACCTACTGGACGGCGTACCTCAAGGCGAACTACCCCGCCGAGTACATGGCCGCCCTGCTGACCTCGGTCAAGGACGACAAGGACAAGTCCGCGGTCTACCTCAACGAGTGCCGGCGCATGGGCATCAAGGTGCTGCCGCCCAACGTCAACGAGTCGCTGTCCAACTTCGCCGCCCAGGGCGACGACGTGATCCTGTTCGGCCTGACCGCCGTCCGTAACGTCGGCCAGAACGTCGTCGACTCGATCATCAGGTCCCGCAAGGCGAAGGGGAAGTACGCGACCTTCCCCGACTTCCTCGACAAGGTCGAGGCGGTCGTCTGCAACAAGCGCACCGTCGAATCACTCATCAAAGCCGGCGCCTTCGACGAGATGGGCCACACCCGCAAGGGCCTGGTCGCCCACCACGAACCGATGATCGACAACGTCGTCCAGGTCAAGCGCAAGGAGGCCGAGGGGCAGTTCGACCTCTTCGGCGGCGGTGACGAGGAGACGAGCGAGCCGGGGTTCGGGCTCGACATCGAGTTCTCCGACATCGAGTGGGACAAGACGTACCTCCTCGCGCAGGAGCGCGAGATGCTCGGCCTCTACGTCTCCGACCACCCGCTCTTCGGCCTGGAGCACGTGCTGTCCGACAAGGCCGACGCGTCGATCTCCCAGCTCACCGGAGGGGAACACGGGGACGGCGCGGTCGTCACCGTCGGTGGCATCATCTCCGGCCTCCAGCGCAAGATGACCAAGCAGGGCAACGCCTGGGCGATCGCCACCGTCGAGGACCTGGCGGGCTCGATCGAGTGCATGTTCTTCCCCGCGACCTACCAGCTCGTCTCCACTCAGCTCGTCGAGGACACGGTCGTCTTCGTCAAGGGCCGGCTCGACAAGCGCGAGGACGTCCCCCGGCTCGTCGCCATGGAACTCCAGGTCCCCGACGTCTCCTCGGCGGGCACCGACGCCCCCGTCACCATCACCATCCCCACGGTGAAGCTCACCCCGCCCATGGTCAGCAGGCTCGGCGAGATCCTCAGCCACCACCGGGGCAACTCCGAGGTCCGCATCAAGCTCCAGGGCGCCAGGAAGACCACCGTGCTCCGCCTCGACCGGCACCGGGTCCAGCCCGACCCGGCGCTCTTCGGCGACCTGAAGGTCCTGCTCGGCCCGTCCTGCCTGGCCGGCTAGCGGACCCGACCCGTACAGAACGCGCAGAACCCAAGGAGGGGCGCGCCCGGAAACCGGGCGCGCCCCTCCGCGTACGTACCCTCGTACGGGTGTCAGTTGTGGCCGAAGCGCTTCTGCCGCTTGTGGGCGACGTCCGACGGCGTGATCCTCTGCTCCACCTGGTCGGAGCGGTCCTCCATCGACGAGGACCTCGACTCCTGTGTGCCGCGCTCCGACTCCGAGCGGGCGTGCTGCTTGTTGCCGCGATCCCGGTTCTTGTTCTTCGACATGGCGCTGCCTCCTGCGGGTTCATTGAGGACCAGGGGCCACTTCGAGACTCACATAGGCTACCGAACGCCGCATTTTGGATCATTGCCGTGTGTAGCGGGCGCTCCTGTGGCCCGCCCCACGGCCGATCCGGCTCGATCCGCCTCGGTCCGTCGCCGATCCGCCACGCCGATGATCGAGTTCCGGACGTTAAGCCTCTTGCCGTCGGGCAGACTCGAAGCAAACCCGCAGTAACTCCCGATCTCCCGATCCCGAGGTTCCCGAAAGAGGGTGGAACGCGTGGACCGCTGCGTCGTCCTGGTGGACGCCGGCTACCTGCTGGGCGCCGCCGCGAGCCTGCTGGCCGGAGAGCCGGCCCGATCCCGCATCACCGTCGACCACTCCGCCCTGATTCAAGGCCTCAGGGAGCGCGCCGAAGCCGATACGGAACAGCCGCTGCTCCGGATCTACTGGTTCGACGGCGCCCCCGACCGCGTCCCGCAGCCCGAACACCGGCGACTGCGCGTGATGCCCCGCGTCACGGTCCGACTCGGCGCGCTGACGAGAAGTGACGGCCGCTGGGCGCAGAAAGGCGTCGACGCGGCGATGCATGCAGAACTCACCGAACTGGCCAGAAATCGCGCCTGCTCCGATGTCGTGCTGGTCACGGGCGACGGCGATCTGCTGCCCGGCCTGATGTCGGCCAAGGAACACGGCGTCGCGGTCCACCTCTGGGCGGTCCAGGCCGCCGACGGCGACTACAACCAGTCCGAGGACCTGGTCGCCGAGGCGGACGAACGGCGCGTGCTGGACCGCGCGTGGATCACCAAAGCCGTACGCGCCAAGGACCTCGGCGGCGTCTGTACGCCGTCCCCCGCCCCGCGCCCCGAGATCGCGGCGATCCTCTCGGCCCCGCTCCCCGAATCGGCGCTCGCGGCCTCCGCGGAACGCGCGGCACAGGCCCAGACGCAGACCTCGGCGCCCGCCGGACGCAACGGCTCGACGGCACAGCCCACGACCCACGACCCCGAACCGCACCCCGCACCCCCGGGCGGCAGGGGCGTCCCCACCCCCAAGGACCTGGCGAGCCTGCGCGCCCCCCACCCCGACCGGCAGCCCGCACCACCCCAGCCCCAGCACCCCGGGGGCGCGACACTCCGCTGGTCCTCCGACAAGGGCTGGGTGGAACGCCCGGGCAGCGGCACATCCGGCGAACCCCCGGAAACGGCATCCCTGCCGACGCTGGCCCAGCTCACCAGCGCGGAACAGCGGTGGGCGGACCGGGAGGAGGACATCACCACGGTCGGCGGCGACCCCTTCGAGGTGGGACAGGTCTTCGCCCGCCGCTGGATGGAACGGCTGCCGGAGACCGCCCACGTACAGAAACTGTCCGTGATGTACCCCCGCGTCCCGCACCGCATCGACGGCGAACTGCTGCGGTACGCGGCCCGCTTCGGACTGCTGGCACACAAGGACGACCAGATCGACGAGCACGACCGGTACGCGATCCGGGCGGGCTTCTGGCGCGAGATCGACGTCCGAGCCGCCCAGGAAAGTTGATTTCCGCGGGCTCGGCTCCTGACCCGGCCGGGGCCGCCTCCTCGCTTGACCGGCGAGTGAGCCGAAGGGGCGCGCCGCTGACGAGTACAGCAGGCGCCCCGGAGGCGAACCGAGCCCCAAAAGAAAGGGGGCCCGGCGCGCAACGTATGGTCGTTTCTCGTGAGTACGGTGTGTGTGGTGCGCGACTTGGTCAAGACGTACCCCGCCGCGCGCGGCAGGCGTGGGGTTCCCGGGACGCCTGAGGTGCGTGCCACCGATGGGATTTCGCTCGATGTGCGGCGTGGTGAGATCTTCGGCCTGCTCGGGCCGAACGGCGCCGGCAAGTCCACACTCGTACGGCAGATCACCGGGCTCATGCGGCCCGATTCCGGCGCCGTCGAGGTTCTCGGACACGATCTGGTGCGCCATCCCGAGCGTGCCTCGCGGCTCATCGGCTATCTCGGCCAGGAGTCGAGCGCGCTCGACGAACTGACCGTGGCGCTCGCCGCCGAGACCACGGGGCGGCTGCGCGGGCTCACGCTGCGGGCTGCGCGGGCCGAGCGGGACCGGGTGCTGGGGGAGCTGGGGCTCACCGAGATCGCCGGGCGCGCGCTGAAGAAGCTCTCCGGGGGGCAGCGGCGTCTCGCGTGCTTCGCCGCCGCGCTGGTGGGGGAGCGGCCCGTACTCGTCCTGGACGAGCCGACCACCGGGATGGATCCCGTCGCGCGGCGGGCGGTGTGGGCCGCGGTGGACCGGCGGCGTGCCGAGCACGGGGTGACGGTTCTGCTCGTCACCCACAATGTCATCGAGGCCGAGACGGTTCTCGACCGGGTCGCCGTGCTGGAGCGCGGCAAGGTCATCGCCTGTGACACGCCGTCGGGGCTGAAGGAGCAGGTGGCGGGGGAGGTCCGCGTCGAGCTGGTGTGGCGGGAGCGCGCGCCGCTCGACGTCCCCGAGGTGGCGGCGCTGCGCGGGTCCGCGCAGGAGTCCGGGCGCCGCTGGGTGCTGCGGCTCGCGCCCGACGAGGCGCGCGCCGCCGTCGCCGCGGTGACCGGCGGCGCGGCCTTCGCGGCGCTGGACGACTTCACGCTGGCGACGCCGAGCCTGGAGGATGTCTATCTGGCGCTCGGCGGCCGGGCGCAGGGGCTGGTGAAGGCATGAGCGCCGGGGGCTTTTCCGGGACGTGTCCCGCGACCGCGCGCCCCGTGGCAGGGTGGGGCCCTGCGGTGGGGCGGGGCGCCGGCCGCAGTCGGCAGCCGTACGTCCGCGACCAGGCCCCGGCGGACCCGAACGTACCGAACAGGAGCAGCGCCAGGTGAGCATCGTGCCCGCGGAGGCCGTGTCCGCGAGGATCCGGACGGCGAAGGACACCCCCACCGAGGCGGCCGGGGGCGCGCCCGCACCTCTCGCGCCCCGGGCGCGGCTGCTGCCCTCGCTCGCCGCGGTCTACCGTGCCCAGCTCTCCCGGGCGCGGGTGGCCCGGATCCCGCTGCTCTTCGTGGCGACGTTCCAGTCCGTCGGGATCATGATCCTGATGCGGGGCGTCGTGGAGGGCGGTGACGAGGCGCGGGCCGTCGTCGCCGGTTCGAGCGTGCTCGTCGTGGCGTTCGTCGCGCTCAATCTGCTCGCCCAGTACTTCGGCCAGTTGCGGGCGAGCGGCGGCCTGGACCACTACGCCACCCTGCCCGTGCCGCCCGCCGCGGTGGTGCTGGGCGCGGCGGGCGCGTACGCCTCGTTCACCGTGCCCGGTACGGCGGTCACGGCCGTCACCGGCAGTGTGCTCTTCCAGCTTCCGCTCACCCATCTCTGGGTGCTCGCCGCGGTCATCCCGCTCTCCGGCGCGGCCCTCGCGGGGCTCGGCGCGGCGCTCGGCCTGCTCGCGCCGCGTCAGGAACTGGCCACCCTGCTGGGCCAGCTCGGGATGTCCGCGGCGCTGCTGCTCGGGGTGCTGCCCGCGGACCGGCTGCCGGGGCCGATCGGGTACGCGCGTGATCTTCTGCCGTCCACGTACGGGGTGGAGGCGCTGGCCCGTACGTTCGACGCGCACCCGGACTGGACGGCCGTCGCGTTCGACCTGGGGGTCTGCGCCGTCGTCGGGGTCGTCTCGCTGGCCGTGGCGACCTGGGCGTACCGGCGGGCCGCGGTCCGCTGAGGCGGCGGCGTACGGTGTCCGGTCCCCGGCCCCCGTGCCGGTCCGATGCGGCGCCCACCGCCGGGGCCTGGCACGATGGCACCGTGACCGCACCTCTGACGCCTCCCCACCAGCCGCAGCACGACGACCCCTGGCAGACACCGCCGGCCGGGGAGTCGCCCCGTCCCGCGGCCGACGCGGAGAAGTGGCCCGACATGAAGACCGAGGTGCGGCAGGCGGTGGTGGTCCTGGTGGCCGTCACGGTGTCGGGGCTGCTCCTCGGGCTGCTGTGGATGTCGCTGGCGCCGAGCGTCCCGCTGGTCTCCGACGCCACGGCCGTCTTCCTGAAGGACACGGAGGGCGAGGAGGCCATCGCCGCCGACGGTACGTTCCTGCTGCTGGCGCTCGCCTTCGGCGCGGTCAGCGCGGGCCTGGTCTTCCTCTTCCACCGGCGCGGCGGGATCGCCCTGGTCGTCGGTCTGGCGGCGGGCGGGCTGCTGGGCGCGGTGCTGGCCTGGAAGTTCGGTGTGGAGCTGGGCCCGACGTCGGACGTCGTGGCGCACGCCAAGCAGGCCGGCAAGGGCGTCACCTTCGACGCGCCGCTCGAACTCCACGCGAAGGGCGCGCTGCTGGCGTGGCCGGTGGCCGCGATGGTGGTGCATCTCGCGCTGACGGCCCTGTTCGGCCCGCGCGATCCGGAACCGGAGTGGGAGTGGAACACGGCGTACGGGAGCGCGCCCCAGCCGGGTGGGGAGAACCCGTCCTGGGGTTCCCCGGAGAAGTGACCCGCGGTACGTGACGGCGCCGAGCGCCACCCATACGGGTGTACGGGTGGGTGTACGGGCGCGTCTCAGGCGCGGCCGATGGGGGCCACGACCGCCGCGGTGAGCGCCGCCAGGTCCCGCGGGGCCAGCTCGACCTCCAGACCGCGCCGGCCCGCCGAGACGCACACGGTCGGATGGGCCTCGGCCGAGGCGTCCAGGACCGTACGGAGCCGCTTGCGCTGGCCCAGCGGGGAGATCCCGCCCCGTACGTACCCGGTCGTCCGCTCGGCCGCCGCCGGGTCGGCCATGGCGGCGCGTTTGCCGCCGACCGCCGCCGCGAGGGCCTTGAGGTCCAGCGAGCCGGCGACGGGGACGACGGCGACGGTGAGTTCACCGTCCACGTCCGCGACGAGCGTCTTGAAGACCCGGTCGGGGGAGACGCCCAGCGCCTGCGCGGCCTCCTCGCCGTAGGACGGGGACGCTGGATCGTGCGCGTACGCGTGCAGGGTGTACGCCGTGCCCGCCGCGGTCAGCGCGACCGTCGCCGGGGTCCCGCCTGCCTGCTGCTTCCTGGACTTCTTCGCCACGGTACGGATCCCCCTGGAACGGTGCGGCCACTCGGTCAGTTGAGGGTGGTCGGCGCCTGCGTCAGCGTCACGGCGGGCAGCGAGGGGAGATGGCGGATCACCGCGGTCTCCGCGCGCAGCAGCTTCAGCTCCGCGCGCAGCCGGGCCGCGATGTCCGGCGCCTCCAGCAGCAACTGTTTCGTCGGGACGTCCAGTACGGCCGCGGCGGCCACCAGGTACGACACCACCGAGGGCTCGTCCGGCAGGTCCTCGATCCGGGAGAGCGAGCGCTCGCGCGCCCCGGCCAGCCGCTTCTGGTAGTTCTGGAAGGCGCGCAGGACGCCGGCGGCGAGCGTGGCCGCGCCCTCGCCGGGCTCCTCGGGCAGCTCCTCCAGCTCCGCCGTCAGATACGGCCCGTTGGCCTCGACGGAGAGCAGCCGGACCCGGGTGGTGCCCGTGGCGACCACCTCGAAGGTGCCGTCGGGGCGTTCGCGGATCGTCGCCGCGTCCGCGACGCAGCCGACCGGGTGGAACGCTTCGAGCGGATCGGGGCCGAAGCCGTCGGCGGGCCGGCGCTCGGGCGGCGACGTGCCCTCCGGCATTCCCGGGGCGGTCACCGCCACTTCGTGCCCGTCGCGGATGGCGACCACGGCGAAGAGGCGCGGTTCGGACTCGTCCGTCTTCAGCAGCTCACGCATGATCGCGCGATAACGCTCCTCGAAGACGTTCAGGGGCAGGACGAGGCCCGGGAACAGCACCGCGTTCAGCGGGAAGAGAGGGAGGCGTGCGGTGGTCACAACGGTCAAGCGTAATGGCCGTCGGGCCCTCCCCGGTCGGTCCTGTTGCGCAAAGGCATGGACGAGGCCACCTGGATCCGTACGCCGTCACGCGTTTCGAGGAACCGGCCGAGCGGATCGTCGGTGAAACTGGTCCACGGGAAGGACGTCGCGTACGGCCCGATCAGCCGGAACTGCTCCAGTGCGTCGGCCCAGCGCCCCCGCTCCACCAGCACGTACGCGAGGAGGTTGCGCACCTCGGCCGGCCAGGGGTCGCCCGCCTCGTACCGGGCGGAGACCGTGACGGCGAGATCGGCGGCGGCGTCGATACGGTCGCCGTGGACCGCGCCCGGTGTGCCGCTCAGCAGCCGGCTGAAGGCCGCGCGCACCGGAAGCGCCCGTACGAGCGAACCGGGCAGCGCGTCGCGCGCGGCGTCCTCGGCGAAGTCGAAGCACTCCTGGTGCGAGCCGTACCAGTGGGCGGAGAGGTACTGGAGGGCCGCGACATGGCAGCCGTAGTGGTGCGAGGAACGGCGTACGGCCTGCGCCCACAGCGACTCGAACGCGGTGTGCGGGGCGTGTGTACCCCGCGCGTGGTCCAGCGCCACGCGCCAGGGCACCGGGTCGCGCGGGTCGCCGTCCGCGGCGGCGTCGATCAGCGGTCCTGTCTCGCGCAGCAACTCGGCGCGGGCCGGGGACTCCCAGGCCCTGCGGACGGCCAGTTCGGCCCGGACGAGCAGGGCGTCGGGGTCGTGCGGCGCGGCGTGCAGCCAGGCGGCGAGCCAGCCGTCCCGGCCGTGCGCGAACGCGGCCAGCCGCATGACGTAGCGGTCCCGGTCCTCCCACGCGGCGGCCTCCCGCGTCGCCGCGAGGACCTTCGCGGCCTGCTCGTACTCGCCGAGCGCGGCGGAGACCAGGGCGGGCGCGAGCCGGTCGTCGGGGGCGTCGAGCAGCACCTCGTGGTCCGGTGGCAGCCCGGCGGCGAGCAGCGGGGTGTGCCGGACCATGCGCGCGGTGCTGATCAGGGCGCGAAGCAATGACATGGTGCGGACCATTGAAAACCGCAGGTGGCGGGGGCGCCAGAGGGTTGCTGTGAAGCTTTGGTGGCGGGGGAAAGGTTGTCCTGGCGGAGGTCAAGGGAAAGTAAAGAAACGCGGGTGGCGTCCCCCGGTGGTGCGCGACCGGTGTGTCCCCCGGTGGGCGCGCGACCGGTGCGGCTGCGGGGGTGACACATCCCCCGGGGCGACGCCTCACGCCGGACCGTCGCCCCCAGGGTCGCGCGTCACCCCCGTCGCAGCACCCGTGTCGCTCCCGTGGCCACCGTGGTCGCCAGGATCCAGCCCAGCACCACCAGGCCCGCCGCCGTCCACTGCCAGGTGCCCTCCGGGAGCCAGAACCCGTCCTGGCCCAGGTCGATCACCGGGATCAGCAGATCCAGAGCGTAGAGCGCCGGATTCCATATCGGGTGTTCGTCCGCCCGCAGCGGGGGCGGCGGGTGGCGGGCGAACGCGATCGTGCCCGCGCCCCACAGCAGCGCCATCCACAGCGCCGCCCGGCCGGGGCGGTAGCCGTACGCGACCGTCCAGTCCTGGAGGTAGCCCCACAGCTTCGCCGCCAGCGGCAGCGTCTCGCGGCGGCGCCGCTGCTTCGCCAGCAGCACCTCGCGCGCGTCCGAGTCCTCGCCGCTGTTCCGCAGCACCTGCGCGAGCCGTTCGTACGGTTCGGGGGAGTACTCCGGGGTCGCCGCCGCCAGCCACTCCAGCCGCCGCAGCAGCGGGAAGTGCCCGAACGGGACGATGTTCTCGTAGACGAAGCCGCCCATGGCGAGCCCACCGGGCCCCGGCCAGCTCGTCGACATGTCGATGAGCGTCACGATCCGCGCGCCGCTCAGCACGACCCGGCCCTCCTCCACGCGCTCGCACTTGAACCGCAGCTCCGGCGTGCTGATCCGGCGCAGCGACAGCTCCTCCGTCGGCGCGAGGAAGAACCGCGCCCCGTCCACGTCGAGCGCGTCACCGAACCGGCCGTCGTCCAGCCGGACCCCGCCCCGGCACTCGAACCGCTGTAATCGCGTGCCCAGCAGCGGCGCGGCGACCTGCCCGACGCCGTACGGGGGAGTCACCGCCGTGATGTCGGGGGTGCCGAGGAGGTCGGCGGTGTCGCCGATCCACGCGCCCGCCATGTACAGCGAGCGCTCCACCGTGAGCTGGGGGGCGTTGAGCGCCCGCCGCTCCTCCGCGGCGCGCAGCCGGCTGCCGCGCAGGCTCAGCGACACGCCGACCTTCGCGCCGCGCAGGCTGACCTCGCCGAACGTCTCGATCTGATCTGCGGTGAAGTCCTGCGCGACGGACAGCCCGTCGGCGGCGATCGCCCGGCCGTGCCGGTCGGGCCCCACGTCGATCTGGCTGATCAGCAGATCCGTACCGATCTGCGCGTCGGTCAGCCGGATCCCCCGCTCCACCCGGCAGCGCGGCAGATGCAGATCGCCCTGGGTGCGCAGCCGGGCGGCCTCCAGCCGGGGGATCGCGCAGGCCACCATCCGCAGCGTGGTGAAGTGCGACTCGGGCAGGATCACCTCGTTCTCGAACCGGCACTGGTCCAGCTCCACGTACGGTGCGATCTCACCGCCCGCGAGGTTGAGCGTCCCGGTGATCTGGAGGCCGCGCAGTTTGAGCGCCGCGACCCGGCCCGGCAGCGCGGCGGGCCCGCTGAGCAGCAGCAGGGCCATCACCCGGGCGCGCACGCTGCGTTCCGTGCCCCAGGGGCGGGGTGAGAAGGGATCGTTCAGGAGCGGGTCCGACGTGCTCAGGTCGTACACGCTGCCGTTGCGGAACGACTGCCACATGCCGACTTCCGCGGCGCTGAGCCAGTCGGGACATTCGTCGTACTGCGGCTCGGTCACGGCCGCTCCTCCGCTTCCCCGTGTGCGTACAGGGTGTGAGTGCTGATCATGGATGTGTGGAGCGATGAACAGAGGGGTGTGGAGCGATGTACAGAGGGGTGTACAGACCAGATGGGCGAAACGGTCCTTACCCTCGTTGTGCCCGCTCGGTGACGAACTGAACACTAGTAGTGAGGAGTGACCTCCGGGACATGTATCAGCCAGTGATACAGGCGTCCGGCGGCCTGATCCGGTCTGCGAGAATTGACCCCGTGATCTCACGAATCGATCTGCGCGGCGCCGCCCTCCCCGAGGGCGTCGCTCTGCGTGACCTGCTGCCCCGAGCCGAGTTCGACGTGTCGGCCGCCCTGGAGAAGGTGCGGCCCCTCTGCGAGGACGTCCATCATCGGGGCACGGCGGCGCTGATCGATGCCGCGGAGAAGTTCGACGGGGTCAGGCTGGAGCGCGTACGGGTACCCGCCGACGCCCTCGCCGACGCCCTCGCGGGGCTCGACCCCGCCGTCCGGGCCGCGCTGGAGGAGTCGATCAGGCGCGCCCGGCTGGTCCACCGCGCGCAGCGCCGTACCGCGCACACCACCCAGGTCGTGCCCGGCGGCACCGTCACCGAGAAGTGGGTGCCGGTGGAGCGCGTGGGGCTCTACGCGCCCGGCGGCCGGTCCGTCTACCCGTCCTCCGTGATCATGAACGTGGTGCCGGCCCAGGAGGCGGGCGTCCCGTCCATCGCGCTGGCCTCCCCCGCGCAGAAAGAGTTCGGCGGCCTGCCCCACCCGACGATCCTGGCGGCCTGCGCGCTGCTCGGCGTCGACGAGGTGTACGCGGCGGGCGGCGCCTCCGCCGTCGCGATGTTCGCGTACGGCACCACGGGCCCCGACGGCTGCCCGCCCGCCAACATGGTCACAGGACCCGGCAACATCTGGGTCGCCGCCGCCAAGCGCTACTTCACCGGCCGGATCGGTATCGACGCCGAGGCCGGACCCACCGAGATCGCGGTCCTCGCGGACGAGACCGCCGACCCGGTGCACGTCGCCGCCGACCTGATCAGCCAGGCCGAGCACGACCCGCTGGCCGCCGCCGTCCTCGTCACCGACTCGACGGAGCTGGCCGACGCCGTCGCCAAGGAGCTGGAACCGCAGGTCGCGGCCACCAAGCACATCGAGGACCGGGTACGGCCCGCGCTCACCGGACGCCAGTCGGCCATCGTCCTCGTCGACTCCGTCGAGGACGGCCTGCGCGTCGTCGACGCGTACGGCGCCGAGCACCTGGAGATCCAGACCGCCGACGCCGCCGCCGTGGCCGAGCGGGTCCGCAACGCGGGCGCGATCTTCGTCGGCCCGTACGCCCCCGTCTCGCTCGGCGACTACTGCGCCGGCTCCAACCACGTCCTGCCGACCGGCGGCTGCGCCTGCCACTCCTCGGGCCTGTCCGTCCAGTCCTTCCTGCGCGGCATCCACATCGTCGACTACAGCGAGGACGCCCTCGCCGAGGTCGCCCACCATGTGGTGACGCTGGCGGAGGCTGAGGATCTGCCAGCGCACGGCGCGGCGCTGAAAGCAAGGTTCGGATGGAAGGTACCCGGCAAGTGAGCACCACCGACGCGTCCGCGCAGCCCCTCGGGATCGACGACCTGCCCGTACGGGACGAGCTGCGCGGCAAGTCCCCGTACGGCGCGCCCCAGCTCGACGTCCCCGTACAGCTCAACACCAACGAGAACCCCTACCCGCTGCCCGAACCGCTGGTCGAGCGGATCGCCGAGCGCGTCCGCGAGGCGGCCCGCGGGCTCAACCGCTACCCCGACCGGGACGCGGTCGAGCTGCGCACCCAGCTCGCCGCCTATCTCACCCGTACGGGGCTCACGGACGCCGGGGCGCAGCCGCTGACCGCCGCGAACGTCTGGGCCGCCAACGGCTCCAACGAGGTCATCCAGCAGCTCCTCCAGACCTTCGGCGGCCCCGGCCGCACCGCCATCGGCTTCGAGCCCTCGTACTCGATGCACGGCCTCATCGCGCGCGGCACCGGCACCGGCTGGATCTCCGGGCCGCGCAACGAGGACTTCACCATCGACGTGGCCGCGGCGCGCGAGGCGATCGCCGCGCACCGCCCCGACGTCGTCTTCATCACCTCGCCCAACAACCCCACGGGTACGGCGGTCGCCGCCGACGCCGTCCTCGCGCTGTACGAGGCCGCCCAGGCGGTCCGCCCGACGCTGGTCGTCGTGGACGAGGCGTACGTCGAGTTCAGCCACCGCCCCTCCCTGCTGCCCCTCGTCGAGGGCCGCCCGCTCCTCGTCGTCTCGCGCACGATGTCCAAGGCGTTCGGCGCGGCCGGGCTGCGCCTCGGCTACCTCGCCGCGCACCCCGCCGTGGTCGACGCCGTCCAGTTGGTGCGCCTGCCGTACCACCTCTCCGCCGTCACCCAGGCCACCGCGCTCGCCGCGCTGGAGCACACCGATACGCTGCTCGGGTACGTCGAGACGCTCAAGGCCGAGCGGGACCGCCTCGTCACCGAGCTGCGGGCCATCGGGTTCGACGTCACCGACTCGGACGCGAACTTCGTCCAGTTCGGCCGCTTCGAGGACTCCCACACCGCCTGGCAGCGGATCCTCGACCGGGGTGTCCTCATCCGTGACAACGGCGTACCGGGCCGGCTGCGGGTGACCGCGGGCACCCCGTCCGAGAACGACGCGTTCCTCGACGCGGTACGTGATCTCAAGAAGGAGCAGAGCGCATGAGCCGCATCGGCCGCGTGGAACGTACGACGAAGGAGACCTCCGTCGTCGTCGAGATCGATCTCGACGGCACCGGCAAGGTCGATGTGTCGACTGGGGTCGGCTTCTACGACCACATGCTCGACCAGCTCGGCCGGCACGGCCTGTTCGACCTCACGGTGAAGACCGAGGGCGACCTCCACATCGACTCGCACCACACCATCGAGGACACCGCCCTCGCGCTCGGCGCCGCCTTCAAGCAGGCCCTCGGCGACAAGGTCGGCATCTACCGCTTCGGCAACTGCACGGTGCCGCTGGACGAGTCGCTCGCCCAGGTCACCGTCGACCTCTCGGGCCGCCCGTACCTCGTACACACCGAGCCCGAGAAGATGGCGCCGATGATCGGGGAGTACGACACGACGATGACCCGGCACATCCTGGAGTCCTTCGTCGCCCAGGCCCAGATCGCGCTGCACGTCCACGTCCCGTACGGGCGCAACGCGCACCACATCGTGGAGTGCCAGTTCAAGGCGCTCGCCCGTGCCCTGCGGTACGCCTCCGAGCGCGACCCGCGCGCCGCCGGAATCCTTCCTTCGACCAAGGGCGCCCTGTGACCGGTCTGTCGACCATCCTGATCGTCGTGGGGCTCTTCCTCGCCGGCGGTGTGTACTCCTTCCACAAGCAGAAACTGCCCCTGGGTGTGATCGTGCTGCTCGGGCTCTGCTCCGTGCTCTGCCTGGTGGCGGGCGTCCTGCGGATCCAGGGGATCTGGGGATGACCAAGACCGCGAGGAACGTGGTCGTCTTCGACTACGGGTTCGGGAACGTCCGCTCCGCCGAGCGCGCCCTCGCCCGCGCCGGGGCCGACGTCGAGATCACCCGCGACTTCGACAAGGCCATGAACGCCGACGGGCTGCTCGTCCCCGGCGTCGGCGCCTTCTCCGCCTGCATGAAGGGGCTCACCGCAGCGCGCGGCGAGTGGATCATCGGCCGCAGGCTTGCCGGCGGCCGTCCCGTCATGGGCATCTGCGTCGGCATGCAGGTCCTCTTCGAGCGGGGCATCGAGCACGGCGTGGAGACCGAGGGGCTCGACGAGTGGCCGGGGACGGTCGGACCGCTCCAGGCCCCCGTCGTCCCGCACATGGGGTGGAACACCGTCGAAGCACCGGAGGACAGCCAACTGTTCGCCGGGCTCGACCCCGACGCCCGGTTCTACTTCGTGCACTCGTACGCCGTGCGGGAGTGGAACCTGGAGGTCACCAACGCCAAGATCCGCGCGCCCCGGGTCACCTGGGCCACCCACGGCGAGCCGTTCGTGGCGGCCGTGGAGAACGGTGCACTGTGGGCCACCCAGTTCCACCCCGAGAAGTCCGGCGACGCCGGCGCCGAGCTGCTGACCAACTGGATCGGAACCCTCTGAATGGATTCTGGAATGCCTTCCGTGCCGAAGTCCGATGTGCCGAAGTCCGACGTGCCGGAGCGCGCTGTGCCGAAGCTGGAGCTCCTCCCCGCCGTCGACGTCCGTGACGGCCAGGCCGTACGCCTCGTCCACGGCGAGTCCGGCTCGGAGACCTCGTACGGCTCCCCCCTCGAAGCCGCCCTCGCCTGGCAGCGCGCGGGCGCCGAGTGGCTGCACCTCGTCGACCTCGACGCGGCCTTCGGCACCGGTGACAACCGGAAGCTGATCGCCGAGGTCGCCGACGCCATGGACCTCAAGGTCGAGCTGTCGGGCGGCATCCGCGACGACGCCTCGCTCGCCGCGGCCCTCGCCACCGGCTGCACCCGCGTCAACCTCGGTACGGCCGCGCTGGAGACCCCGGACTGGGTCGCCCGGGTCATCACCCAGCACGGCGACAAGATCGCGGTCGGTCTCGACGTACGCGGCACGACCCTGCGCGGCCGGGGCTGGACCCGCGACGGGGGCGACCTCTACGAGACGCTGGCCCGGCTGGACTCCGAGGGGTGCGCGCGGTACGTCGTCACCGACATCGCCAAGGACGGCACCCTCCAGGGTCCGAACCTGGAGCTGCTGAGGAACGTCTGCGCCGCGACCGACAAGCCCGTCGTCGCCTCCGGCGGGGTCTCCTCGCTGGACGACCTGCGGGCCATCGCCGGCCTGGTGCCCGAGGGCGTCGAGGGCGCGATCGTCGGCAAGGCGCTGTACGCCGAGGCGTTCACGCTGGAAGAGGCGCTCGCGGCGGTGTCCGGATGAGCGGCGACACCGAGGCAGCGACCGGGGCCGACGCCGTGGCCGTACGGAAGATCTCGTCCGGCGGCCCCTGGGAGGAGTCCTTCGGCTACTCCCGCGCGGTGGAACTGCCGAACGGGCTCGTCCTGGTCTCCGGCTGTACGTCGGTGGTCGACGGCCGGATCGCCGAGGGCGGCCCGTACGAGCAGGCCGTCACCGCGTTCGGCGTGGCGCTCAAGGCGCTGGAGGAGCTGGGTCTCGGCGCGGAGCACGTCGTACGGACGCGGATGTACCTCACGCACGTACGGGACGCGGACGAGGTCGGCCGCGCCCACAAGGAACTCTTCGACGCGGCACGCCCCGCCGCCTCCATGATCGTGGTGGCGGGTCTCATCGACCCGAGCCTCGTGGTGGAGGTCGAGGTGGAGGCGTACCGGGGCACCGGGAACCCGCGGGGAGGCACCGCATGACGCTGGCCGTACGGGTGATCCCCTGCCTGGACGTCGACCGGGGCCGGGTCGTCAAGGGCGTCAACTTCCAGAACCTGCGCGACGCCGGTGACCCGGTCGAGATGGCCAAGCTGTACGACGCCGAGGGCGCCGACGAGCTGACCTTCCTCGACATCACCGCCTCGTCCGGCGACCGCGAGACGACCTACGACGTGGTGCGCCGCACCGCGGAGCAGGTTTTCATCCCGCTCACGGTCGGCGGCGGGGTACGGACCGCCGAGGACGTCGACAAGCTGCTGCGGGCGGGCGCGGACAAGGTCGGCGTCAACACGGCGGCCATCGCGCGCCCCGAGCTGATCCGCGAGATCGCCGAGCGCTTCGGACGCCAGGTCCTGGTGCTGTCGGTCGACGCGCGCCGGACCCCCTCGGGCTCCTTCGAGGTCACCACCCACGGCGGTCGCCAGGGCGCGGGCCGCGACGCCGTCGAGTGGGCCCACGAGGCGGCGGAGCTCGGCGCGGGCGAGATCCTGCTCAACTCGATGGACGCCGACGGCACGAAGGACGGCTACGACACCGAGATGATCGAGGCCGTGCGCAAGCACGTCACGGTCCCGGTCATCGCCTCGGGCGGCGCCGGGCGACTGGCCCACTTCGCCCCGGCGATCGAGGCGGGCGCCGACGCCGTACTGGCGGCCTCGGTCTTCCACTTCGGCGACCTGCGCATCGGCGAGGTCAAGGACGCGCTGCGGCAGGCGGGGCACCCGGTGCGCTGACCCAGCTTGCCTCGTCCGTCCAGGGCCCCCGCCGCGCCTTCCAGGCGTCGGCGGGGGCCTTCGGTTTCGGGGTCAGCGGTAGCAGGTGGTGACGCCGGGGCGCCAGGGGCAGGCGATCCCGGCGAAGCCGCCGTTGTCGACGACCCCGACGTCGATCGTGTCGCCGCCGCGCACCACCCGCCGGTCCTGTACCAGCCCGTCGGGGCCGTCCTGCACGGTCTCCACCAGCCACCGTCCAGAACCGAGGGCCAGCGGCACCTCGGCCGTACGGGCGGCGCCGGCGTACACCCCGCCCAGGAACCAGCGGTCGCCGTCCCGGCGGGCCAGTACGGCCTCCCGGCCGGGGTCTCCGGCGAGCAGCCGGGTGTCGTCCCAGACGGCGGGGGCCTGGTCGAAGAACTCCCGGGCGAGCGGCCGGTCGTCGTACGACTCCGGGGTGCCCGCGAACATCTGGAGCCCCGACTCGTACAGCACGGCGAGCCCGGTCTCCGCCGCGTCGGAGTTGGGGCGCAGACCGACGCGGTGGAAGGCGCCCGGGGTGAAGTCCATGGAGCCGATGACGTTGCGGGTGAACGGCAGGGTGGTGAGATGGGCCGCGGTGTTGGTCCGCTTCTCCTCGCCGCCGACCCCCTCCAGGGTCATGACATGCGGCCAGGTGCGCTGGATGCCCTTGGGGATGGTCGAGCCGTGGAAGTCGACCATCAGGTGGTGGGCGGCGGTCTCCGGGAGGATGGTGTCGTACCAGCGGAGCATCGGCTGCGCCTCGGAGTCCATGAAGTCGATCTTGACGCCCTTGACGCCCCAGCGCTCCAGGGTGGGCAGCCAGAGGGCGCGCTCCTCGGGGGTGTCCAGGTTCGTCCGGTGGACCCAGACGATGATCCCGACGCCCTTGGCGCGGGCGTAGCGGACGAGTTCGGGCAGCCAACTGTTGGTCGCCCAGTCGGGGTCGGTGGTGTTCCACTCGCCGGGCTTGTAGTACCAGCCCGCGTCGACGGCCTCGTAGGGCCAGTTCCGCTCGGCGGCGTAATCGACGTACTTCTTCTGCGCCGCGAGGCTCTGACCGGCCTCCCGGCCGCCCGCCAGCCAGGTCCACAGCACGGTGCCGGGCCGGATCCACGAGCGGTCGGCGACCCGGGAGGCGGGCGCGAGGTCGTCGGTGAAGGTGGACCGGGTGACGGTGGCGAGATCGCCGGTGACCAGCGCCCGCCAGGGGGTGGTGAGCGGCCCGTCGGCATCGACCCGCTCGTCGGCGAGCGCGACCCGGTAGGTGCCGGTGCCCTGGTCGTGGGCGAGCCGGGCACCGGAGTACGTGCCGGTCAAATTGGATTCCGCGAGCAGGGTGTAGCCGCCGTCGGTCGCGAAGAGCGCCTGGTACGAGTACGCCCCGGTGGGGGCGGTCGCTGCGGTGTACGGGGCGAACTGGCCCTCGTTGTCGGCCCGGTAGGCGCCGAGCCACGCACGGGCGTCCGGCGCCAGGGTGAAGGCGGAGGTCTCGCGCAGGACGTCCCCGGACCCGGCGGGCAGGTCGTACCGGTAGGCGACCCCGTCGGCGGCGGCGCGCACGACGAGGTCGAGCCGGGCGCCGGCGGCCGTGGCGAACGACAGGCGGGTCTCGGTCATCTCGACCCTGCGCTCCAGCCGCTTGCCGGACGTGGCCCGGTAGCGGTCGCGGACCGGCCGGTCCGTACGGCGCAGGAAGCGCAACCCCTGGGAGAGGTCGGCGCGTTCGGTGACGAGGCCGACGGGCGAGGGCGCGAGGACCGTCCGGCCGCCGCGCGACACCGTGAGGCTCAGGGCGCCGGTGGCGGGGTCCAGGGAGACCCGGGCGTGCGGTACGCGCGCCACGGCGGCGCGGCCGGGGCCGGCGGCGGGTGCGGGGGCGGACACGTCCCAGAGGTGCTGGGGCGAGCCGGTGTCCTGGCCGGCCCGCGCGGGGCCGGCTGTGAGGAGGGTGGCCGTGAGGAGTGTGGCCGCCAGTGCGGCGCGGAGCAGCGCGCGGAGCGGGGTGATCGCGGTCCTGAGCGGAACCGCCATGGGAACCTCCCGGGGTGGTGGGGTCGGGGGCCGGTGTGCCCGCCCCGTACGGGGCGATGTCCTGTGGTCGCGCGGACGCCCGGGGCTACGGGCACGCCTGAGGGCTACGGGCACGCCCGGGGCTTACGGCAGGCCCCAGGCCGGCCCCGGTTCGCCGACCGGGACGGGCGCGATGACCAGGTCGGGGCGGCGGCCGGAGTGGACCAGCACCTCGCGGCCCCGGGGCAGATCGATGGCGAGGGTGCCGTCGCCGAGGTCCTCGGTCCTGGCCGGGGTCCCGTCGTCCAGCAGTACGGTGAGCGCCCCGGCCAGCCCGTGCCGGAGCCTGAGCGGCTCGCCCGCCAGGCTCCTGATCCGGATGAACCGGGTGGCCCCGGCCTTCCGTACGGCGCTGACCAGGAAGGCGCCCTGGGTACGGAAGTCGTGCAGCGTGACGTCCGCCCAGTCGGCCGGGACGGCGGGGAAGACGCGGATCACGCCGCCCCAGCTCTGGCAGAACATGTCGTGCAGCGACTGCGAGGCGGACAGCGGCGTCTCGATGACCGGACCGGCCTCGGTGTAGTGGGTGTTGGCCCGGCACGGGAAGCGGCTGCCCGGGTCGAAGAACTTCCGCAGATACGTGAGCGCGGTGTCCCCGTCGCGCATCATCGCGTACATGGAGGCGGCCCCGGTGTAGCTGTACCCCCGGTGGGCGCCGGTCAGCGCGTGCCAGTGCGTCAGCGACGTCGCGATCAGCTCGCGGGAGCCCGGCTGGTCCCAGTTGACCAGGTACAGCGGGTACACCATGAGCAGGTGCGAGTAGTGGCGGTGGGACTGCGCGTACGGGGTGTCCGCGCCGATCATGAAGCCGTTCCCGTCGACCGGGTACGGCGTGAGCCGGGCCAGCACCTCCCGCCAGCGTGGCGCCGACTCGTCCTCGACACCGAGCAGTTCGGCGGATTCCAGCAGGGTCCGGCAGCCCCAGCGGATCAGTGCCAGGTCGTAGTTGGTGTCCTGCGGCGGTACGACCGGGTACTCGGGCGAGAGCGTGCTCGGCAGGTGGAGGCGGCCGTCACTGCCCGGGGTGAGGAAGTGCAGGTAGTAGGCGATGGCCCGGCGCAGCACGGGGAAGACGGTGTCGCGCAGCAGGCTCTCGTCCATGGAGTGACGGTAGGAGAGCCATACGTTGTGCAGCGCCCAGGTGAGGTCGCCGGTCTCGGCGCCGGTCCCCGGTCTGCCCACGCCGCGGTTGGCGAACATGTCGGAGCTGCGGCCGACGCCCGAACTGTCCGCGCGGTAGGCGGCGGGCACATTGGCGATGAGCTGTTCCTGGTTCTGCCGCAGGGTGGTGGCGAGCGAGTCCAGTTCCAGGTGGTTGGAGCCGTGGATGAGCCAGTACTCCAACTGGACGTTGAGGTTCCACCAGACCGCGGGCCAGGGGGTGGGCTCCAGCCAGGGGCCCGAGGTGGCCATGACGGGGCCGTCCGCCCGGCTGGCGGAGGCGATCTTGTAGAGCTGGATCCAGTGGAAGGACTGCATCCGCTGGTCCGGGAAGGAGACGAAGCTCTTCCGGTAGAACGCGTGCCACCAGCGCAGATGCCGTTGGCGCAGGGCGCCCCAGGACGCCGCGCGCCGCAGGTTGCGCAGCGAGTCCGCAGCGGCGGCGGTGAGGGAGGGCGCGCTGTGCCCGACGCTGAGCAGCAGCTCGTCGCGGGTACGGCGACAGGCGGTGGCGGTCTGTCCGACGCCGGTCAGGGGCTGGAGCACCTGCTCGGTGCCGTCGGCGGTGGTCCGGGTGGTCCAGGGCGGGTGGGCGGTGTAGCCGGCGGGCGGCTCCTCGCTGATCCTCCGGGGGCTGACGGCCTCCTCGGGGTGGAAGGTCCAGACGGCCCGTTCACCGCCGGTGGCCGTGGTGCGGACGGCGAGGACCTCGTCGTGGATGAGGGCGGCGAGGGTGAGCGTGCCGCGGGTGGTGGTGACGGTGCCGGTGAGTTCCGCGTTCCACAGGCTCAGCCGCCAGTCGACGGCGGTGATCGTGCCGACCGGGTCCAGCGTGAGGTGCCCGACCGGGAGCCGGCAGGTGCCCCAGGCGCTGCCGAACTCGGGCCGGTGGTCCTGTACGCGTCCGTGCTGGACGGTGAAGCGGATCCGGTTGCTGTCCGGCTCCTGGTAGACCATGGTGCCGAGCTGCCCGTCGCCGAGGAACGGGCCCTCGTACCAGGACGTGGGCAGCCGGGTCCACAGCAGGTCCTGGCCGCGCAGGAAGCTCGCCCAGGCGCCGTCGGTGGACATCGCGTCGCGGAGTTTCCAGGGACGTGCGGTGCGGGCGGGGTGCTCGGGGACCTCGGGGTGCGCGGGAGGTGCGGGGGGTGCCGCGTGGGCCGCTGCGGGCAGCGCCGCCGCTGCCGCGCCGCCCAGCGCGGTGCCGAGTAAGGCCCTGCGGTCCACGGGCGAGGGCTTTCCTGACGGTGAGGTCATCGTCGTCCTCCAGACCTGACGGATCATCGAATGCATCGGATACATCGGGTGTGTCGGTGAACCTAGGTACGTTGCGTGCACCTGTCAATGACGGGGAGTCGGCGGAATCAGGCCACTTCTGCCCGGCAGTCTGCGGATTCGAGCCTCCTGCCCCTGGTGGTCCCGCTCGGGCTCACACCCCGGACTCATCCGATGTATAGCCGCTGGTCGGCGGCCGACCGGCCCGGGAAAGTCCACAGGATTTATTGCGCAACAAATGTTGTGCAATTTTTCTTTTCTTATTACGGTCGGTCCATGGCAGACCAGGAACAGCGGGACCAGCGCCGGATCACCGACATCGCCACCCTCAAGGCCCTCGGCCACCCCCTGCGGCTGCGGCTCTACCGGGCGCTCTTCATCGCCCGTCAGGCCACCGCCTCACACCTCGCCGACCAGGTCGACGAGGCCGTCTCGCTCGTCAGCTACCACCTGCGCAAGCTCGCCGAGCACGGGCTCATCACGGAGGCCGAGCCGCAGGGGACGGACGGGCGGGAGCGGTGGTGGCGGGTCGCCTCCGAGGGGGTGAGCTGGGGGCACGAGGACTTCAGCGACGCGCCCGAGGAGGTCGCCGCGTACAGCGCGATCGGCCGGCTCGTCTTCGAGCAGCGCGTCAGCCAGTACCGGGCCTTCCTCGACAGCCAGAACGCCTGGCCGTCCGAGTGGCGCACCGCAGCCTTCAGCGGTGAATACATGGCAGCGCTCACCGCGGCGGAGCTGGAGGCTTTCAGCCGTGAGCTGCACGAACTGGCGCTGAAGTACCAGAACGCCGGGCGCGCCGCCGAGGACACGGGCGACACCGAGGGGCGCGAGACCGTCGCGCTGCATCTGTACGGCTTCCCCTTCCGCCCCTGAGACCCCTTCCGCCCCTGAGACCCCTTCCGCCCCGGAGACCCCTGAGATCCCTGGGAGTCCTGAGCCTCCTGAGAGAGGACGGCACCGCTTGTGAGCGCGCCCCCCGGACCCACGCCCGCCCCCTCCGCCACCCCCACCCGCCCCGTCCCCGCCCCCACTCCCGCTCCCGAGCGGCCCGCCCACCGGGACGCCAACGTGCTGCGCTGGCTCGGTGCCTACACCGCCTCGATGGTCGGCGACAGCGTCTACTACATGGCGCTGTCCTGGGCCGCGGTCCGCAGCGGCAGCCCCGCGCAGGCCGGGTTCGTCCTCGCCGCGGCTTCCGTACCCCGCGCCCTGCTCATGCTCGGCGGGGGAGTGATCGCCGACCGGTTCGGGCCCCGACGGGTCGTCATCGGCGGTGACGCCGTACGCTGCGCCGTCATCCTGGGCGTCGCCCTCGCGCTGCTGTTCACCACCCCCGCGCTCTGGATGCTCCTCGCGGTCGCCCTGGTCTTCGGCGCCGTCGACGCGCTCTTCCTGCCCGCCGTCGGCGCCCTGCCGCCCCGGATCACCGCCCCCGGCCAGCTCGCCCGCGTCCAGGGGATGCGCGGCCTCGCCCAGCGCGTCGCCGGGGTGACCGGGGCGCCGCTCGGCGGGTTCGCGGTGGCGCTCGGCGGGTCGCCGGCCGCGTTCGCCGTCGCCGGGGCGCTGTTCGCCGTATCGCTGCCGCTGCTCCTCGCCGTACGGATGCGTCCTGGGCCGGCCAAGGACCCGGCGGACGGTCACGCGGACCTCGGGGCCTGGGGCGAACTGCGGGACGGGCTGCGCTACTTGCGCCGCCACCGGGTGCTCGCCCCGCTGATGGCCACCGTCGCCGTCGGAGAGCTGGGCTTCGTCGGCCCGCTCAACATCGGGCTCACGCTCCTCGTCCAGGAACGCGGCTGGGGCGCCGACGGCATGGGGTGGATCCTCGCGTCCTTCGGCACCGGCGCGGGCCTCAGCGCGCTGCTGCTGACCGTACGGGGGCGCATACCACGCGCCGGGCTCGTCATGCCCCTCTTCCTGTGCGGCGGCGCCGTCTGCGTCGCCGCCATGGGGTACGTGCCGTCGATCCCGTACGCCGTGGCCGCGGGCGCCCTCATCGGGCTGCTCGCCGGCCTGAGCGGCGCGCTGGCCTGGGCGATCCTCCAGACGGCCTGCGACCCGGCCTATCTGGGCCGCGTCACCTCCGTCTCGACGCTCGTCACCCTCGGGATCGCGCCCCTCTGCTACCCGCTCGTCGGCGCGGCGGTCGGCCTGTGGGGCGCTGGCCCGGTCTTCCTCGCCTGTGCGGCGGTCTGCGCGGCCGGGGGCGTCATCGGACTCGGCCCGAAGACGCTGCGCAGGGCCGAGCTGCCGAAATGAGACCGCCCGGCGCCAGGAGTCCGCATCCGCACGCCCCCGTACCTACCTACCTGCGTACGTACTACGCGATGCCCAGCTTCGCGTCCCTGACCCGCTCGATCGCGTCCTTGTCGCCCGCCAGCTCCACCCTCGCCGCCTCCTGGCGGCCCGACACGAACAGCAGCAGCTCGCTCGGCTCACCCGTCGCCGTCACCACCGGGGCGCCCCGGTGCGCCACCGCCGTCTGGCCGTCCGGGCGGCGCAGGACCAGGCCGACCGGGGACTTGCGGCCCATCATCCGGCCGCCCTTCTCCAGGCGCGACCACAGCGTGTCGGCGAAGACGCGGTCCACCTCCCGGGGCGTCCAGTCGGGCTGCGCCCGGCGCACGTCCTCGGTGTGGATGTAGAACTCCACCGTGTTCGCCACCTCGTCGAGCTGCTTGATGCCGAGCGGCGACATCCGCGGCGGACCCGACCGGATGAGCTGGATCAGCTCCTCGTACGGCTTCGCGACATACTCGGCCTGCACCCGCTCCAGCCGGTTCCTGAGCGCGGCCAGCATCATCCCGCCCGCCGCGTCGGGGCGGCGTTCGCGGACCACCACATGGGCCGCGAGATCCCGGGTCAGCCAGCCGTCGCAGAGCGTCGGTGCCTCGGGGCCCGCCGCCTCCAACAGGTCGGCGAGCAGAAGTCGTTCACGCTTGGCATGGGTCGACATGCCTCCAGCGTACGGCGGCCGGAACCCGTCCGCCCAGTGGACGTCGCGCCGGGGAACCGCACGGGCGCGGCACAATGGCCGTATGACCAGCACGAGCGGGGCGCCGTCCCCGACCGGAGGGCTCGACCCCGCCATCGCCGACCGTCTCAAGCGCAGCGCCGACGGCCTGGTCCCGGCGATCGCCCAGCAGTACGACACCGGCGAGGTGCTGATGCTGGGCTGGATGGACGACGAGGCCCTGCACCGCACGCTGACCACCGGCCGCTGCACCTATTGGTCCCGCAGCCGCCGCGCGTACTGGGTGAAGGGGGACACGTCCGGCCACGTCCAGCACGTGAAGTCCGTCGCCCTGGACTGCGACGCGGACACCGTCCTCGTCCAGGTCGACCAGGTGGGCGCCGCCTGCCACACCGGCGCGCGCACCTGCTTCGACGCCGACGTCCTGCCCCTCGGGTAGGGCTGGACAGCCCGCCCGCACGCCTCCCTTCCCCGTACGCGCAACGAGTAGGGTCAGCCGCCATGGACCTTGAGACCTTCCGCAAGCTGGCGGTGGACCGCCGTGTCATCCCCGTGAGCCGGCGCCTCCTCGCGGACGGGGACACCCCGGTCGGCCTGTACCGCAAGCTCGCCGCCGAACGCCCCGGCACGTTCCTGCTGGAGTCCGCGGAGAACGGCCGCTCCTGGTCCCGCTACTCGTTCATCGGCGTACGGTCGGCCGCCACCCTCACCGAGCGCGGCGGGCGGACGCACTGGCTGGGCACCCCGCCCGTCGGCGTCCCCGTAGACGGCGATCCGCTGGGCGCCCTGCGCGCCACGGTGGAGACCCTGCACACCCCCCGCGACCTGGCCTCCGGCATGCCGCCCTTCACCGGCGGCATGGTCGGCTACCTCGGGTACGACATCGTCCGCCGGCTGGAGAAGGTCGGCGACCACGCCCGCGACGACCTGCGCATCCCCGAGCTGACCATGCTGCTCACCTCCGACCTCGCCGTCCTCGACCACTGGGACGGCTCCGTCCTGCTGATCGCCAACGCGATCAACCACAACGATCTCGACACCGGCGTGGACGAGGCGTACGCGGACGCCGTCGCCCGGCTCGACGCGATGGCCGCCGACCTCGACCGGCCGTTCCACTCGCCGCCCGCCGAACTGCCCGCCTCCGAGCTGCCCGAGTTCACCGCGCTGTGGGGCGGCGCCGCCTACCAGGACGCCGTCGAGGACATCAAGGAGCGGATCAGGGCGGGCGAGGCCTTCCAGGTCGTGCCCTCGCAGCGGTTCGAGACGCCCGTCACCGCGAGCGCGCTCGACGTCTACCGGGTACTGCGGGCCACCAACCCGAGCCCGTACATGTACCTCTTCCGCTTCCCCGCCACCGAGGACGGCGGGGCCGCCTTCGACGTCGTCGGCTCCAGCCCCGAAGCGCTCGTCAAGGTCGAGGACGGCCACGCGATGGTCCACCCCATCGCCGGCACCCGGCCGCGCGGCGCCACCCCGCAGGAGGACCAGGCGCTCGCCGACGAACTCCTCGCCGACCCCAAGGAGCGCGCCGAGCACCTGATGCTCGTCGACCTCGGCCGCAACGACCTCGGCCGGGTCTGCGAGCCGGGCAGCGTCGAGGTCGTCGACTTCATGTCGGTCGAGCGGTACTCGCACGTCATGCACATCGTGTCCACCGTGACGGGACAGGTCGCCAAGGGCCGTACCGCCTTCGACGTGCTGACCGCCTGCTTCCCGGCGGGCACCCTCTCCGGCGCGCCCAAACCGCGCGCCCTCCAGATCATCGACGAGCTGGAGCCCACCCGGCGCGGTCTGTACGGCGGCTGCGTCGGCTATCTCGACTTCGCCGGGGACTCCGACACGGCCATCGCCATCCGTACGGCGCTGCTGCGCGACGGCACGGCCTACGTCCAGGCGGGCGCGGGCGTCGTCGCCGACTCCGACCCGGTCTCCGAGGACACCGAGTGCCGCAACAAGGCGGCGGCGGTGCTCCGGGCCGTCCACACCGCGAACCGGATGGGCGGCGCCTGACCCCCGCGCGGTGCCCCGGGCTCCGGGGGGTTTGCGGCGGTAGGGGATAGTGGGGTACGTGAGTGCCGTACCCGTACCCCAGCCCCGTACCGCCGCGGCCCCCGCGGCCACCGACACGCGCGGCAGCCGCCGCAGTCTCGCCGCGGCCCTGCTCCTCGGCGCCCTCGGCGCCGCCGTGGTTCTGATCGCCTCCGGCCAGACCTGGGCGGAGGGCGCGGCGGCCGTCGGAGGCGGCTCCCTGCCGCTCAAGGCCGACGGCCGGGACATCACCGGCGTCCCGGCCGCCCTCGCCATCGTCGGCCTCGCCGCGCTCGTCGCCGTCTTCGCCGTCCGCAGGGCCGGACGGCTGCTCGTCTCCGCGCTGCTCGCCCTGAGCGGTACGGGCGCGGCCGTCGCCGCGTTCCTCGGCGCCTCCGACAGCGCGGCGCTCGACGACAAGGCCGCGCAGACCACCGGCGACACCGCCGCCACGGTCTCCGGGCTCAGCCACACCGCGTGGCCCTACGTGACCACGGCGGGCGGCGCGCTGATCCTGCTCGCGGGGGCGCTCGCCCTCGTGTACGGCAGCCGCTGGCCCGCGATGTCCGGCCGGTACGAGCGGCCGGGCCAGGCCGCCGGGGCCGGGACGGGCGGCGCCCCGGGACGTGGCCGCGGTGCGCGCAAGGCGCCCGTGGTGGACCCCGACCGGCCCGAGGACCTGTGGAAGGCTCTGGACCGCGGCGAGGATCCGACCCGCGAGAGCTGACTCACACCGGGCCACCCCCGGGAACCTTCCGCCCCGCGCGTGCGGGACAATATGGCGTGAGCGTCCGACTCACCCGGCGCAACCGGCGCAACAGCAACGAGGAGCAACTCATGGCGGGCAGCAGCCACGGACACACCCCGGCGGCCTGGACCGGCGTCACCATCGCCTTCATCGGCTTCTGCGTGTCGGGGGTCGGCATGGTGGCGGTCAACTTCCTCGCGTTCTACGGCGGCCTCGCCGTCGTCGTGCTCGGTGGGATCGTGAGCATGGCGATGAGCGCCGCGGGCATGGGCATGCCCAAGGAGTCGCCGGAGGTGGCCGCGGCCAGGAACGCCGCGGCGAACAAGCAGGTCAACCTGCGCTCAGAGGACATCAGGGCCCAGATCCTGGCGCAGACCGCGTCCCACGAGCAGCACCACGAGGCCGCCGCGCCGCTCACGGCCCAGGCCCAGACCGTCTGACCCCGTAGCTCCAGAGCTGAAGCGGTCTCCTGCACACAGCGCAGTCCGCTGCACATGACGCAGTCCGGCGAGGCCGGGCTGCGTCTTTCCGTGGGAGCGGCGACAATCACCGGGTGGACCACGCGCCGAACGCCCCGCACCCGCCCGCCGTACCGCCGCCGACCACGCCGCCGTACGAGCCGGGCGGGTCCTACGGGCCGTACGCGTCGGCCGGGTCCTACGGGCCGCGCGCGCCGTACGAGGTGCCGCAGTCCGCGTCCCGGGTCAGGCGGCTGCTGACCCCGCTCGCCACCCTCGCCGGGATCGCCGCCGCGTTCACCTACGTCGGCCTGGTCGACCCGAACGAATCCGGCCACTACCCGCCCTGCCCGCTCTACAGCCTCACCGGTCTCTACTGCCCCGGCTGCGGCGGCCTGCGCGGCGCCCACGCCCTCGCCCACGGCGACCCGCTCACCGCGCTCGGCGACAACGCGCTGGCCTTCGCGGGCTACGCCGTCTTCGCCGTCGTGTGGGTGATCTGGGTGGTGAGAGCCGGAAAAGGGCTCCCCCTGCGCATCACCCAGCGCCCCCTGTGGTGGTGGACCCTCGGCACCGTCCTCGTGGTCTTCAGCGTCCTCAGGAACCTGCCCTTCGGGGCATGGCTCGCGCCCTGACGGGCCGCCGCGGTGGCACGCGCGGCCGACCGGATGCGAGCCCTTCGGCCACTTCCGGCTAGCATCGGGAGGGCCGGACACGACGACATGGCCGAACAGGGCCCGATGGCGGCCCCGGCCGCCATCGGTACGATCCGTAACTGAACCGCACCCGTCCCGGAAGGGGGCCGCTCGCGTGAGTGTGCTCGACGAGATCATCGACGGCGTACGCGCCGACCTCGCAGAGCGGCAGGCGCGCGTCGGCCTTGACGAGCTCAAGGAGCGCGCGGCCAAGGCGCCCCAGGCCAAGGACGGCGTCGCCGCGCTGAGCGGCGAGGGCGTCCAGGTGATCTGCGAGGTGAAGCGCTCCAGCCCGTCCAAGGGCGCGCTCGCCGCGATCGCCGACCCCGCCGCCCTCGCGGCCGACTACGAGGCGGGCGGCGCCGCAGTCATCTCCGTACTGACCGAGCAGCGCCGCTTCGGCGGTTCGCTGGCCGACCTGGAGGCCGTCCGTGCCCGGGTCGACATCCCGGTCCTGCGCAAGGACTTCATCGTCACGTCGTACCAGCTCTGGGAGGCGCGCGCGCACGGCGCCGACCTGGTGCTGCTGATCGTCGCCGCGCTCGAACAGCCGGCGCTCGTCTCGCTGATCGAGCGGGCCGAGTCCATCGGGCTCACCCCGATCGTGGAGGTCCACGACGAGGACGAGACCGAGCGCGCTGCGGACGCCGGAGCGAAGATCATCGGTGTCAACGCGCGCGATCTGAAGACCCTCAAGGTCGACCGCTCCACGTTCGAGCGGGTCGCCCCGGAGATCCCCGCCGGCGTCCTGAAGATCGCCGAGTCGGGTGTGCGCGGGCCGCACGACCTGATCGCGTACGCCAACGCCGGGGCCGACGCCGTACTCGTCGGCGAGTCCCTGGTCACCGGCCGTGACCCGAAGTCCGCCGTCGCGGACCTCGTCGCCGCCGGCGCGCACCCCGCGCTGCGGCACGGGAGGGACTGACCCCGCCATGCCCGCCGCCACCCGCTCCGCAGCCGCCGTCACGCCGGACACCCACGCGCCGCTCGCGCGCGGGTGCCGCCCGCGTGGCTGCCGCGCGCCGGCCCGGCGGGTGCACGGACGGCGGGTGCGGTACGTGATCGGGGACGAGCCCGGCCAGGTCAACGGAATGCGATGGCCCGTGTAACCGCGCCCCAGGCCCCTGCGGACCGTTAGATCCCGGGGGCCCCGGCGCGGTGCGCGCCGGAGCAGGTGATCGCCACGAGGTGCGCGATGGCGCCCGCCCGGCGCACTACGGTGCTCTCCGTCCGTTGCTTCTGAGGAGTTCCCGCGTGTCCGAGTTCTTCATTCCCGACCCCGAAGGTCATGTCCCGAGCGCCGAGGGGTACTTCGGTGCCTTCGGCGGCAAGTTCATTCCCGAGGCGCTCGTCGCCGCCGTCGACGAGGTCGCCGTCGAGTACGACAAGGCGAAGAGCGACCCCGCCTTCGCCGCCGAGCTCGACGACCTCCTGGTCCACTACACCGGCCGGCCCAGCGCGCTGACCGAGGTCCCCCGGTTCGCGGAGCACGCGGGCGGCGCCCGGATCTTCCTCAAGCGGGAGGACCTGAACCACACCGGTTCGCACAAGATCAACAACGTGCTCGGCCAGGCCCTGCTGACGAAGCGGATGGGCAAGACCCGGGTCATCGCCGAGACCGGCGCGGGACAGCACGGGGTCGCGACCGCGACCGCGTGCGCGCTGTTCGGGCTCGAATGCACCATCTACATGGGCGAGATCGACACCCAGCGCCAGGCCCTCAACGTGGCCAGGATGCGGATGCTCGGCGCCGAGGTCGTCCCCGTGAAGTCCGGCAGCCGGACGCTGAAGGACGCCATCAACGAGGCGTTCCGCGACTGGGTCGCCAACGTCGACCGTACGCACTACCTGTTCGGTACGGTCGCGGGCCCGCACCCCTTCCCCGCCATGGTCCGCGACTTCCACCGCGTCATCGGCGTCGAGGCCCGCCGCCAGATCCTGGAGCGCGCCGGACGGCTGCCCGACGCCGCCGTGGCGTGCGTGGGCGGCGGTTCGAACGCGATCGGGCTCTTCCACGCGTTCATCCCCGACGCGGACGTCCGTCTGGTGGGGTGCGAGCCCGCAGGACACGGCATCGCGACCGGCGAGCACGCCGCCACCCTGACGGCGGGCGAGCCCGGCATCCTGCACGGCTCGCGCTCGTACGTCCTCCAGGACGAGGAGGGCCAGATCACCGAGCCGTACTCGATCTCCGCGGGGCTCGACTACCCGGGCATCGGCCCGGAGCACGCGTACCTCAAGGACAGCGGACGCGGCGAGTACCGGGCCGTGACCGACGACGACGCGATGCAGGCGCTGCTGCTGCTCTCGCGCACCGAGGGCATCATCCCGGCGATCGAGAGCGCGCACGCGCTGGCCGGGGCGCTGGAGCTGGGGCGTGAGCTGGGGAAGGACGGCCTGATCGTCGTCAACCTCTCCGGGCGTGGAGACAAGGACATGGACACCGCCGCCACGTACTTCGGACTGTACGACGGCAGCGGAACCGGTAACGGGGAGAACGGGGAGGACGCCAAGTGAGCGGGAACATCGGGCTGCTGAGCGACACGCTCGCCGCTGCCAAGGCCGAGAACCGGGCCGCGCTGATCGCCTACCTCCCGGCGGGCTTCCCCACCGTGGACGGCGGCATCGCGGCCGTGAAGGCCGTCTTCGAGGGTGGCGCTGACATCGTCGAGGTCGGGCTGCCGCACAGCGACCCGGTGCTCGACGGCCCCGTCATCCAGACCGCCGACGACATCGCGCTGCGGGGCGGCGTGAAGATCGCCGACGTGATGCGCACGGTCCGTGAGGCGTACGAGGCGACCGGCAAGCCGGTGCTCGTGATGACGTACTGGAACCCGATCGACCGGTACGGCGTCGAGCGGTTCACCGCCGAGCTGGCCGAGGCGGGCGGCGCCGGGTGCATCCTGCCCGACCTGCCCGTCCAGGAGTCCGCCGTCTGGCGCGAGCACGCCGAGAAGCAGGGTCTGGCGACCGTCTTCGTCGTGGCGCCCAGCAGCAGGGACGCCCGGCTGGCCACGATCACCGAGGCCGGCAGCGGCTTCGTCTACGCGGCGTCGCTGATGGGCGTCACCGGGACGCGGACCTCCGTGGGCCTGGAGGCCCAGAACCTGGTGGCGCGGACCCGCGCCACCACGGATCTGCCGGTCTGCGTCGGGCTCGGGGTGTCCAACGCCGAGCACGCCGCCGAGGTCGCGGGGTTCGCGGACGGGGTCATCGTCGGCTCCGCGTTCGTCAAGCGGATGCTGGACGCGCCCGACGAGGCCGCGGGGCTGGTCGCGGTGCGCGAACTCGCCGCTGAGCTGGCCGAGGGCGTACGCAAGCGCTGACGGCCCGCCCCTCGGGGCGTCGGGTGGCCGTGTCACCCGTACGGGTGGAAGTGGGACCGGGGAGGTGCGCAGGCACCTCCCCGGTTCGTTTGCGGGGCGTGAGCGAGAAGAACCGTGAGGTAAAGAGGAGCGCGAGAGAGCGGCTCCAGCAGGAACGCGTGGCGGACGCGGCGCGCGAGAAGCGCAGGCGCACCCTGATCATGGCGGCGACCGTGGCCGGGGTGCTCGGCCTGGTCGGTGTCGTCGGGGTGATCGCGGCGAACGTGAAGAAGAACAGAGGATCGGAGGCGGCGGGCGCGGTGAGCGCGCCGTCCGGTGTGAACGGCAAGGACGATCTGGCGATCCCCGTGGGGGCGGCGGACGCGCCGTCCACCCTCGCGGTGTACGAGGACTTCCGCTGCCCGGCCTGCTCCCAGTTCGAGAACGGCTTCCGCGGTGTGATCCACGATCTGGAGCGGTCGGGCGAGCTGAAGGTCGAGTACCACCTCGCGACGATCATCGACGGCAACATGGGCGGTACGGGCTCGCTGCGCGCGGCCAACGCCGCCGCGTGCGCGCAGGACGCCGGGAAGTTCGCCCCGTACCACGACCTGCTGTACGCGAACCAGCCGGCGGAGACGGACGACGCCTTCGCGCAGAACAGCAAGCTGCTGGAGCTGGCGGGCAAGGTGAACGGCCTGGAGTCGGCGCCCGGCTTCCGCCAGTGCGTGGAGAAGGGCGAGCACGACCGGTGGGTGGAGAAGGCCGCCGAGGCGTTCCGCACGGGCGGCTTCTCCGGGACGCCGACCGTGCTGCTCAACGGGGAGGCAGTCTTCCCGAAGAAGGGCGGCGAGGACATCACCCCGGCGAATCTGAAGAAGTGGGTCCAGGAGGCCAACAAGGGCAAGAAGCCGGGCACCGCCACGCCCACCGCGCCCGCCTCGATCCCGGCGGGCGCCCTACAGCGGGGCCAGCGTGGCCCCGACGAGGCACCCGCCGGGGAGTCCGCGAGCGGATCGGCGACGGAGCCCCAGGCCCAGCCGGGCACGCTGCCCGCCGCCTGAGCAGGAGGCGCCGGGGCGCCGGGAGGCCGGTGGGACCCCGGCGCGGCCCCGCTCGTCAGGGACGGCGGTTACGGAGAAAAAAATGCCGGGCGGGTTGCCGCAGCTCCCGCCCGGCACTGTACCGTCGGGTCTGATATGGACCTTGCCTACATTCCCAGCCCGTCGACCGGAGTGCTCCACCTCGGACCACTACCGCTGCGCGGCTATGCGTTCTGCATCATCATCGGTGTCTTCGTCGGCGTCTGGTACGGCGGCAAGCGCTGGGTCGCCCGGGGCGGAAAAGTCGGCACGGTGGCCGACGTCGCCGTCTGGGCGGTGCCCTTCGGACTGGTCGGTGGCCGTCTCTACCACGTGATCACCGACTACCAGCTCTACTTCAGCGAGGGCGAGAACTGGGTCGACGCCTTCAAGATCTGGGAGGGCGGCCTCGGTATCTGGGGTGCGATCGCGCTGGGCGCGGTCGGCGCCTGGATCGGCTGCCGTCGCCGGGGCATCCCGCTCCCGGCGTACGCGGACGCCATCGCGCCCGGGATCGTCCTCGCGCAGGCCATCGGCCGCTGGGGCAACTGGTTCAACCAGGAGCTGTACGGCAAGCCGACGGACCTGCCGTGGGCGCTGGAGATCTCGGCGGGCCCGAACCGGGAAGCCGGTCTCTACCACCCGACCTTCCTCTACGAGTCGCTGTGGTGCGTGGCCGTCGCGGCCCTGGTCGTCTGGGCCGACCGCCGCTTCAAGCTGGGCCATGGCCGGGTCTTCGCCCTGTACGTCGCCGCGTACTGCGTGGGACGTGCCTGGATCGAGTACATGCGCGTCGACGAGGCGCACCACATCCTGGGCGTCCGGCTGAACGTCTGGACGGCGGTCCTCGTCTTCCTGCTCGCGGTCACCTACATCGTGATCTCGTCGCGGCTGCGGCCGGGGCGTGAGGAGATCGTGGAGCCGGACCTCGACGCGAAGGCCGACGCGACGGCGGACGGCGAGACCGGTTCCGGTTCCGACGGCAAGGTGGACGCGAAGGCCACGAAGGTCGCGAAGGGCGCCACCCAGGCCGACGCGAAGGCCGACACGGACTCCACGGACGAGGGGAAGACCCCCGCCGGGAAGCCTGGCCAGAGCTAGTACCCGTACCTTGTAGTACCCAGTACCCCTCCCGGCACGCTGTGCCGGGAGGGGAAGCGGTGCGGCGGTCGCGTCAGGTGACCGTCTGCGACCCCCGCACCGCCAGGGCGAGTGTGCGCCGCGCCGCCGCCACGATCGCCGCGTCCACAAAACGCCCGTCGACCAGCGCCTGCGCGCCCGCCTCCTCGGCCGCCGCCTCGACGATCTCCTCCGCCGACGCGATCTCCTGCGGGGACGGCCGGTAGGCGCGCTCGATCACCGGGAGCTGGCGCGGGTGGATCGCCGCCCTGCCCAGCAGGCCCAGCGCCCGGCCGTGGCGGCAGGATGCCGCCAGCCCGTCCAGGTCCCGTACGTCGGGGAACACCGACTGCGCCGGGGGCGCCAGCCCCGCCGCGCGGGCCGCCACCACGGCCCGGCCGCGCGACCAGTCCAGGCCCCTGTCGTCCCGTACCCCCAGATCGGCGCGGAGATCCGCCTCGCCCAGGGCGATGCCACGGACCGCCGGGTGCGCGGAGGCGATGGCGTGGGCGTGTTCCACGGCGAGGGCCGATTCGAGCAGGGCGTACAGCGGGACGCCGGGGGCGCGCGCCGCCGCGCGGTGGATGTCGGAGGCGTGGGTGACCTTCGGCAGCCGGAGCCCGTCGAGCCCCGGCAGTGCGGCCACGGCGGGCACATCCGTCTCGTCCGCGACCCGGACATGGACGGGGAGCGGGTGCGGCCCGGTCAGGAACTCGGCGGTGGCGGCCCGCGCGTACGCCTTGCGCTCCGGCGCGACCGCATCCTCCAGGTCCACGATCACCACATCCGCGCCCGAGGACAGCGCCTTCACCATCATCTCCGGCCGGTCCCCGGGGACGTACAGCCAGGTCAGCGGGGTGGGTACGGTGCTCACAGCGCACCCTCCGCACGCCGCGCGGCGATCTCCCCCGCCGACAGGCCCAGCTCGGTGAGGACGGCGTCCGTGTCCGCGCCGTGCGGCCGGCCCGCCCAGCGGATCGCGCCGGGGGTCTCGGAGAGCCGGAAGAGCACGTTCTGCATCCGCAGCGGCCCCAGCTCGGGGTCCTGGACCTCGGTGATCGTCTCCAGCGCCCGGTACTGCGGATCGGTCATCACGTCGCGGATGTCGTAGACGGGCGCGATCGCCGCCTCGGCCTTCTCGAACGCGGCCAGCGCCTCGTCGCGGGTGTGGCGGGCCATCCAGGAGCCGACCGCGTCGTCCAGGGTGTCCGCGTGGCCGGCGCGCCCGCCGCCCGTCGTGAACCACGGCTCGTCGATCAGCTCAGGGCGGCCGACCAGCCGCATCACCCGTTCCGCGACGGACTGGGCCGAGGTGGAGACCGCCAGCCAGGAGCCGTCGGCGGTGCGGTAGGTGTTGCGGGGCGCGTTGTTGCGGGAGCGGTTGCCCGTACGGGGCTGGACGTAGCCGAGCTGGTCGTACCAGAGCGGCTGTGGCCCCAGCACGGTCAGGATCGGCTCGATGATCGCCAGATCGACCACCTGGCCCCGGCCCGTGGCGTCCCGCCCACTGAGCGCGGTCATCACCGCGTACGCCGTGGCCAGCGCGGCGATCGAGTCGGCGAGGCCGAACGGCGGGAGCGTGGGCGGCCCGTCCGGCTCGCCCGTGGCGGCGGCGAAACCGCTCATCGCCTCGGCGAGCGTGCCGAAGCCGGGGCGATGCGCGTACGGACCGAACTGGCCGAAGCCGGTCACCCGGGCCAGCACGAGCCGGGGGTTGGCCAGGGAGAGTTCGTCCCAGCCGAGGCCCCACTTCTCCAGGGTGCCGGGCCGGAAGTTCTCGATGATCACATCCGTCCGCGCGGCGAGCCCGAGCAGCAGCTCACGGCCGCCCCGGGTGGAGAGATCGAGCGTCATGGTCCGCTTGTTGCGGCCGAGCAGCTTCCACCACAGGCCCACCCCGTCCTTGGCGGGGCCGTGCCCGCGCGACGGGTCGGGGCGGGTGGGGTGCTCGACCTTGATCACCTCGGCGCCGAAGTCACCGAGGAGGGTGGCCGCCAGCGGCCCCGCGAAGAGCGTCGCGAGATCGAGGACGCGCACCCCGGCGAGGGCGAGGGGGCGGGCGGAGGCTTCGGGCGCGGTGGCGGTCTTCCCGTACGCCTTCCCGTACGTCTTCTCGTCCGTCGTGTCGTCCGTCGGGTCGTCCGTGTCGTCGGTCATCGGGCCTCGATCTCGGTGCGTACGGCGTGGGTGGCCTCGCGGGTCAGCTCCGCGAGGGTGTCGAAGCCGGTGCCGTGGAAGCCGGCGACGGAGGTCGCGAGCCGGTTCTTGAGCGGCGCTGTCCAGCGGTCGGGCAGCCTGGCCGGGTGCCCGGCCAGCAGTCCGGCGATCGACCCGGCGCTCGCGCCGTTCGAGTCGGTGTCCCAACCCCCGGACACGGCACGGCAGATGGAGCCGCTGAAGTCGCCGTCAGCGTGGGTGAGCGCGGCGGCGAGCAGCGCGGCGTTCGGGACCGCGTGGACCCAGTGGTAGTGACCGAGTTCGGCGTGCAGCACATCGGCCACGGTGTCGAAGTCAGGGTGGGCGCGGGCCGTTTCGATGCCGAGGCCCACCGCCCCGGCCAGCCGGGAGCGCGGTGGTACGACGCGGAGCCCGGCCCGCAGACAGGCGTGCACGTCGGCGCTCCTGGCCGCCGCCGCGATGATCGCCGCGACGAACATCGCGCCGTACACCCCGTTGGCGGTGTGGGTGAGCGTCGCGTCCCGGTGGGCCTGCGCGGCGGCGGACGCGGGGTCGCCGGGGTGGGTCCAGCCGTGGATGTCGGCCCGGATGGCGGCCCCGATCCACTCCCGGAACGGGTTGCGGTACCGGGCGGTGTCCGGCGGCTCGATCCCGGCGAGCAGATTGCGGTACGCGATCCGCTCGGCGGTGAAGGTACGCCCGGCCGGCAGCTCGTCCAGCCACAGCCGGGCGACCTGCGCGGTGGTGAACTCCGGCCCGTGGCGCTGGAGGAGCAGCAGATTGAGGAGCGGGTAGTTGAGATCGTCGTCCTCGGGCATCCCGTCGATGTTCTCGGCGAGCGAGGTCGGCGCGGAGCGCCGGTTCCAGGGGTACGCGGCGGCCAGCTCGGCCGGTACACCGCGCGCGGTGAACCAGGTGCGCGGCGGCCAGTTGCCGGTGGCGCGGCCGAGGGCGCGGATACCGGCGAGGGGAAGTTTCTCGACGGGCTTGCCGAGCAGACAGCCGGCGGCCCGGCCGAGCCAGGCCGCGTGCAACGCGCCCTGGGTGAGCGCGGGTTGGGAATCGCCTTGTGGTTCCTCCGGTCCGGGGGGCCAGGACGGGCAGGCCGCCCGGATCGCGGTGAGGTCCGTCGGCTCCGTCTCGGCGCGCGGGGCGGGCAGTTCGGCCAGTTCATCGAGCAACCGCCCTGCCAGCGACCGCAGTCGGGGCGCCGCCGGTTCGGGCGAGGCGCCCGCGCGGTCCGGGGCGGGGGCGCCGCCCGCCGCGTGCCAGCGGCCGGCGATCTCCGTGGCGTCGCGGCCGTCCTCCGCCGCCTGACGCAGCTCGTGGCCGACCAGGTCCTCGGGCTGCACCCAGGTGAGCCGAAGGCCCGTCACCGTACCCCCTGGAACTGACGCACCGTCAGCCGGGCGAAGGCCGACTCGTGGGCGCGGCGCCGCTCCGTGTCCCGGGCGAACATCTCGTACGCCACCGCGGTCAACTCCCGTGCCGGGGACCGCAGATCGAGGCGGCTCGCCTCGGCCACCCGGTCCGCCCACTCCGGCGGGACCGCCGCCGCGCCGCCCAGCGCCCCCGCGAGCGCGCCGCTCATCGTGGCGATCGAGTCGCAGTCCCGGCCGTAGTTGACCGAACCGAGCACCGTACGGCGGTAGTCGCCCGCGCCGATCAGCAACATGCCCAGCGCGATGGGGAGTTCCTCGATGGAGTGCAGCCGGGAGGGCCTGCGGGCGCCCAGGGAGGGCGCGCGGTAGTGCGGTCCCACCGTGTCGAAGGGGGTGACGGCCTCGCGCAGTCCGCGCAGCGCCGACTCCGTGCAGCGGTGCCGGGAGGCGACCTCGCACACCGCCTCGATCGCGGCGCGTGTGCCGTCCTTCGCGACGGCGAGGCAGGTCTCCACCACCGTGGCGGGCGTGGCCTCCGGCGCGCAGGCCGCGGCGACGGCCGCGGCGAAGACCCCGGCCGCCTCACGTCCGTACGACGACTGGTGCGCGCCCGCCACATCGATCGCCTCGGCGTACGCGGCCCGCGGATGCGCGGCGTTGACCAGTCCCACCGGCGCCATGTACATCGCGGCGCCGCAGTTGACGATGTTCCCCGTGCCCGCCTCGCGCGGGTCGACATGACCGTAGTGCACCCGTGCGACCAGCCACTTCTCGGCGAGGAAGATCCGCTGGAGAAGCAGCGCCTCGGCCTCCAGCTCGGGGATCCAGCGCGGGGTGGAGATCAGGTCGGGGACGAGGTGCTCGGCGATCGTGTACGCGTCGAGGTGGTCGCGGACGCGGGCGTACACCCGGATCAGGGCGTGGGTCATCAGGGTGTCGTCCGTGATGTGGCCGTCGCCCTTGTGGTACGGGGCGAGGGGGCGTGCGGTGCGCCAGTCCTCGTACCACGGCCCGACGATGCCGGTCACCCGGCCGCCGTGCCGCTCCACGATCTGCTCGGGGGAGTACCCCTCGACCGGGCCGCCGAGCGCGTCGCCGACGGCCGCGCCGATCAGCGCGCCGGCGATCCGGTCGCCGAGGTCCGGCGAGACGGGAGATTCGGAAGGGTCAGGTGTGACGGGAGGTGGAGGTGTGCCGGGCGTCGGGGGAGTGCTCAGCGTCGTCATGTCGGAATTGTCCCCCCGGAGCGGTCAGTTCCGTGGCTGTGAGAAGCCCGGCGAGTTCCACCAGATCCGTACCGGCGAGCCGGGGCAGCGCACACCCCGCGAGCGTGCGGCAGGCGTCCCGCCAGGCGACGGGCACGGCGTCCCCGCCGCCGAGCGCGCCGGTCAGCGCGCCGGCCAGCGCGGGGGCGGAGTCCGCGACCCGGGAGAGACAGGCGGCGGCCGGGACCGCGCCGCTGACCTCGCCACGGGCGGCGAGGGTCAGGGCGAGGGCGACGGGGACGGTCTCGGCGGCGGCGATGCCGTAGCTGTAGACGTGGTCGACGATCTGATGCTCCAGCAGCGGTACGAGGGCGAAGGCGCCGGCCGGTTCATGGGCGAAGTCCCGGGCCAGTTTGACGGCGTGGCGGGCGTTGCGGCCGATCTCCGTGGTGCCGGGGAGCTGGGCGAGCGCGGCGTCCACGGCGGCCTCGGGATCCGCGCCGCCCAATGCGGCGGCGACGGCCGCGGCCATCGCCCGGGCCCCGTGCACCCCGTCGCCGTCCTGGGTGTACCGGGCGTCGAACTCCGCGAGCGCGGCGGCGCGTGAGGGGTCGCCGGGGTGGACGGTGGCGAGAACGGCGGCGCGGACACAGGCAGCGTCGTCGAAGTAGTGCGGATTGTCGTGACCGGTGGCGGGCGGGCGCAGCCCGGTGGCGAGATTGCCGAGGCCCGCGCGTACGGAGATCCGGGCCCGCAGGGGCGGCACGGCCGACTCGACCTCGGGCGCGCGTGCCGCGGCGGCGGCGATCTCGCCGGCCAGGGAGTTCCAGGCGAGGTCGACGGCGACGCGGACCCTGCGGGCAGCGGTGAACCCGTCGAAGCGCCGCCCGGCGGCGGCGAGCACGCACCCGGCGGCGAAGGCCGCCCACTCGGCGTCGTCGGAGGGCCCGAGCCGGAGCGGTTCGGGCGGCTGGTTGAGGGCGATGGGGACGGGGAGGGTGGTGGTCGCGTTCTGCTCGGCGAAGGTGTCCAGCTCACGGGTGAGCCGGCGGGTCCACTCGGGCATCCGGGCCGCCCGGTGGCGCGCGGCGGGCCAGCCCGCGGCATCCCCGGCGGCGAGCCCGAGGAGCAGGCCCTCGATCCGCCGGAACGGATCGCGGGGGGCGGCGCGGGCCGGCTCAGGAGCGAGCAGCAGCCCGGATCCGTACCCCTGGGCGACGGCCCCGCCCGGGGCGCGCCCCGCGCTCCCGGCCACGGGGAGCCCCACCCCGTCCCCCGCCCCTGCCCCTGCCCCTGCCCCTGCCCTTGTCGTGGCCTGCGCGTCGTTCCGTCCCGTCGTCATGAGGCCGCCTCTTCGTCGCCGTCCGGGCCGTCGCCGTACGGACCGTCGCCGTACGGACCGTCGCCGTACGGACCGCCGTCGTACGGGCCGTCCCCGTACGGATCGTCGTCGTACGGAGTGAGCAGGTCGGCGATGTCCAGGACGTGGTAGCCGCGCATCGACGGCAGACAGCTTCCCCGTACCGGGCCGATGGCCGAGGACCACTCCGTGGGGATCGCCCGTGCCCCCGACAGGGCGCCCGCCAGCGCGCCCGCGACCGCCGCCGTGGTGTCCGCGTCGCGGCCCATGTTGACGGCGGTGAGTACCGACGTACGGAAGTCGCCGCGCGCCGCGGCGAACGCGCCGAAGGCCAGGCCGACCGCCTCGGGGGCCAGGTCCGTCCACGGGTAGCCGCCGATGACCACCGCCGAGCGGACCGCGCGTTCCCTGGTGAGGGTGTCGGGGTAGGCGTGCCGCGCGGCGACGACACCGCGGCGCAGGGTGCGGGCCGTCCAGGAGTCCATGGGGATGACGGAGAGCGCGGCGGCGATCACCGAGGCGGGTCCCGCGCCCGTCATCGCGGCGGCGACGCCCGCCGCGACCGCCCGGCCGCCGTAGATGCCCTCGCCGTCGTGGCTGACCCGGCCGTCGACGGCGACCAGCCGCGCCGCCTCCTCGGGGCGGCCCGCCGCGAAGACCCCGAACGGCGCGGCGCGCATCGCGAGTCCGTCGCTCCAGGCGTGCCGGTGCTGGGCGGTGATCGGCGCGGCGAGCCCGCGCCTGAGGTTCTCCAGGGTGCCGCGTTCACTGAAGCCGGCCCCGCGGAACGGGCCCTCGTCGTGGTCCGCGAGCCAGTGGTGCCACGCCTTCTCGACATGGGCGACGGTCAGCGCCGAGCCGTGCCGGGCGAGCAGCAGCCCGGAGAAGATGGCGTACTCGGTGTCGTCCGTACCGGCCGGGTGCTCGGCCACGAAGCCCTCGATCCGGCCCCAGCGGCGCCGGATCTCGGAGGGCCGCATGTTCTCGGCGGGCGCGCCGAGCGCGTCGCCGACGGCCAGGCCCAGCAGCGCGCCGCGCGCCCGGTCACGTACCACCGCGATCTCGGCGGCGGGGTCGCATGCCGTCTGTTCCATGGTGTGACCCCTCAACTCGACCCCGACCTCTGCACCCTCTGCCCCCACTCCACCCATGGCGTCTTCCGCCATCCCTGCCACGTGGAGCGCCGGACGAGTCGGGTGGCGCCTCGCTGTCACCCGGGTGGCATCCGCGACGCGCGTCACCTGCCATGCTCGTGACCATGACGGCGACGGCGACGGCGAACGGCCCACGGATCGAACCGGCGCGGACGGCGGACGTCCATCAGGTCCTCGCCGACCACCCGCGCTACTGGGGCGAGCGCGATCTCCGGTCGCTGCACCTGCTCGCCCTGGTGCAGGAGTTCGGCCCGACCTGCCTGGTGGCGCGCGCCGAGGACGGCATCCGCGGGTATCTCTTCGGGTTCGTCACCCCGACGGGCACGGGGTACACGCATCTCGTCGCCGTCCGGGACGACGCGCGGGGCACCGGCCTCGGGCGACGGCTGTACGCGGCGTTCGCCGAGGCCGCGCGGGGGCAGGGCGCGGATCGGCTCAAGGCGGTCACCTCGGTGGGGAAAACCGGCTCCGTCGCCTTCCACCGCCGACTCGGCTTCGCCGTGGAGACCGTCGACGACTACAACGGGCCGGGGCAGCCCATGGCTGTCTTCCACCGCGATCTGCCGTTCGGCGATCCGGGCGCCTGACCGCCTTCCCTTCCTCGTCTTTTTCCCTCCTCCTGCCTGGTAAGTACGGCCTTCCTTGCTGGCGGGAGCGATTTTTCGTGCGTACTTTCGAAGCGTTGGGGGGTGTGGACCGGTCCGCGGACGGACCCGGGATCCGCCCCCGCGAAGGGGAGAAGCATGTCCATCATCGAAACCGAGGCCACACTCCACGAGGCCCACCGTGACAATCACACGCACCGCGATGTGAACGGCGGCTGGCTGCGTCCCGCGGTGTTCGGCGCGATGGACGGGCTGGTCTCCAACCTGGCGCTGATGACCGGGGTCGCCGGGGGTGCCGTCTCGCAGCAGACGATCGTGATCACCGGGCTGGCGGGGCTCGCCGCGGGCGCCTTCTCCATGGCCGCGGGCGAGTACACCTCCGTGGCCTCTCAGCGGGAGCTGGTCCAGGCTGAACTCGACGTCGAGCGGCGGGAGTTGAGCAAGCATCCGGCGGACGAGCTGGCCGAGCTGGCCGCGCTCTACGTCTCCCGGGGCGTGAAGCCGGACCTGGCCCTCGAAGTGGCCACGCAGCTCTCGCGCGACCCCGAGCAGGCGCTGGAGATCCACGCCCGCGAGGAGCTGGGCATCGACCCCGACGATCTGCCGTCGCCGCTGGTCGCCGCCGTGTCGTCGTTCGGCTCCTTCGCGCTGGGCGCGCTGCTGCCCGTCCTGCCGTATCTGCTCGGTGCCACCGTGCTCTGGCCCGCGGTGCTGCTCGCGCTCGTCGGGCTCTTCGCCTGCGGCGCGCTGGTGGCCCGGGTGACCGCGCGGAGCTGGTGGTACAGCGGGCTGCGGCAGCTCGTCCTCGGCGGTACGGCGGCGGCGCTCACGTACGGGCTCGGCGCGCTGTTCGGCGCCGCCCTCTGACGCGCCCGCCTCGTGGCCCCGTAACCCCCGCCCCGTAACCCTCACCCGGTACATACGCCTCGTACATTCCCGGTACGTTCCGTACATCCGTACGACACATGGCGCGGCCGAAAAGATTCCCCGTCCGGCCGGGCCCGGCGGGGGAAATCGTCCGCCCTGTGACCTACGTCCCTGGGCGTTCCGGCCCTGCGGGTGCGACACTATGCCTGGCGCCACATATGTAGCCGTTACCCGGCGGTTTCGAGTCGTTCATCACCGGGCATGAGCCGTAGGCGCCGCAGGCAACGAAGCCAGCTCCGCCACAGCCGAACGGACGACGATCTGTCCGTCTGCGCCCCCACATCCACCGCTACGAGCGGTGTCCACATGCTGGAACGTGCCATCCGCTTCCCGAGAAGCTTTCCATCATGTAACCTGCACGAAATTTCCTGGAGGGCCAGCGTCGTCCCTCGGTAATCGCATATGCCAAGCCGATACACACGACGACGGGAGAGCCGATGCGTTCCGACGCCTGGTCGCCCATGGACGGTCGCCCCGCCCCGCAAGGGATGTACGACCCCCGTAACGAGCACGACGCCTGCGGCGTCGGCTTTGTGGCCACCCTCACCGGTGTTGCCAGCCACGAGCTGGTGGAGCAGGCGCTGACCGTACTGCGCAATCTCGAACATCGCGGCGCCACCGGATCGGAGCCCGACTCCGGCGACGGCGCCGGAATCCTCCTCCAGGTGCCGGACGCCTTCTTCCGCGAGGTCGCGGGTCTCGACCTGCCCGAGGCCGGCGCGTACGCCGCCGGTATCGGCTTCCTGCCCGCCGACGACGCCACGGACGCCGTCTCGCGCATCGAGACGATCGCCGCCGAAGAGGGCCTGAACGTCCTCGGCTGGCGCGAGGTCCCCGTCGCCCCCGAGCTGCTCGGCTCCACCGCCCGCGCGACGATGCCGGCCTTCCGCCAGATCTTCGTCGCGGACGGCACCAGCACCGGCATCGCCCTGGACCGCAAGGCATTCCTGCTGCGCAAGCGCGCCGAGCGGGAGGCCGGGGTCTACTTCCCCTCCCTCTCCGCCCGGACCATCGTCTACAAGGGCATGCTCACCACCGGCCAGCTCGAACCGTTCTTCCCGGACCTCTCGGACCGCCGGTTCGCGACCGCCGTCGCGCTGGTCCACTCGCGGTTCTCCACCAACACCTTCCCGAGCTGGCCGCTCGCCCACCCGTACCGCTTCGTCGCGCACAACGGCGAGATCAACACGGTCAAGGGCAACCGCAACTGGATGCGCGCCCGTGAGTCCCAGCTCACCTCCGACCTCTTCGGCGACGGGACCCCCGAGAACACCGCGAAGCTGGAGCGGATCTTCCCCGTCTGTACGCCCGACGCCTCCGACTCCGCCTCCTTCGACGAGGTCCTGGAGCTGATCCACCTCGGCGGCCGGTCGCTGCCGCACTCCGTGCTGATGATGGTCCCCGAGGCGTGGGAGAACCACGACTCGATGGACGCCGACCGGCGCGCGTTCTACCAGTTCCACGCCACGATGATGGAGCCGTGGGACGGCCCCGCCTGTGTCACCTTCACCGACGGCACCCAGGTCGGCGCGGTCCTCGACCGCAACGGACTGCGCCCCGGCCGCTACTGGGTGACCGACGAAGGCCTCGTCGTCCTCTCCTCCGAGGTCGGCGTCCTCGACATCGACCCGGCGAAGGTCGTCCGCAAGGGCCGCCTCCAGCCCGGCCGGATGTTCCTCGTCGACACCGCCGAGCACCGCATCATCGAGGACGACGAGATCAAGGCGTCCCTCGCCGCCGAACAGCCCTACAAGGAGTGGCTGGAGACCGGCGAGATCGAGCTGTCCGACCTCCCCGAGCGCGAGCACATCGTGCACACCCACGCCTCGGTCACCCGCCGCCAGCAGACCTTCGGCTACACCGAGGAGGAGCTGCGCGTCCTGCTCGCGCCGATGGCCCGCGCGGGCGCCGAGCCCATCGGCTCCATGGGTACGGACTCCCCGATCGCCGCGCTCTCCGCCCGGCCCCGGCTGCTCTTCGACTACTTCACCCAGCTCTTCGCGCAGGTCACCAACCCGCCGCTGGACGCCATCCGCGAGGAACTGGTCACCTCGCTGCGCTCCTCGCTCGGCCCGCAGGGCAACCTGCTGGAGCCGACCGCCGCGTCCTGCCGCAGCGTGACCCTGCCCTTCCCGGTGATCGACAACGACGAGCTGGCCAAGCTCGTCCACATAAACGCCGACGGCGACATGCCGGGCATGAAGGCCGCCACGCTCTCCGGCCTCTACCGGGTCAGCGGCGGCGGCGACGCCCTCGCCGCCCGTATAGAGGAGATCTGCGCCGAGACCGACGCCGCCATCGAGAGCGGCGCCCGGAACATCGTGCTCTCCGACCGGCACTCCGACGCCGAGCACGCCCCGATCCCCTCGCTGCTGCTCACCGCGGCCGTCCACCACCACCTCATCCGTACCAAGCAGCGCACCCAGGTGGGGCTGCTGGTCGAGGCCGGCGACGTACGCGAGGTGCACCACGTCGCGCTGCTCATCGGCTTCGGCGCCGCCGCCGTCAACCCGTACCTCGCCATGGAGACCGTCGAGGACCTGGTCCGCGCCGGTACCTTCATCGAGGGCCTGACCGCCGAGCAGGCGATCCGCAACCTGATCTACGCGCTCGGCAAGGGCGTCCTCAAGGTGATGTCCAAGATGGGCATCTCCACCGTCGCCTCCTACCGCGGCGCGCAGGTCTTCGAGGCCGTCGGCCTGGACCAGGCGTTCGTGGACAAGTACTTCAACGGGACCGCCACCAAGATCGGCGGCGCCGGACTCGACGTCGTCGCCCAGGAGGTCGCCGCCCGGCACGCCAAGGGCTACCCCGCCTCCGGGATCTCCGCGAGCCACCGCAAGCTGGAGATCGGCGGCGAGTACCAGTGGCGCCGCGAGGGCGAGCCGCACCTGTTCGACCCGGAGACGGTCTTCCGCCTCCAGCACGCCACGCGCACCCGCCGCTACGACATCTTCAAGCAGTACACGGGCCGGGTTAACGAGCAGTCCGAGCGGCTGATGACGCTGCGCGGCCTGTTCAACTTCACCGCCGGACGCGCCCCCGTACCGCTGGACGAGGTCGAGCCCGCCTCCGAGATCGTCAAGCGCTTCTCCACCGGCGCCATGTCGTACGGCTCGATCTCCCAAGAGGCGCACGAGACCATGGCCATCGCCATGAACCAGCTCGGCGGCAAGTCCAACACCGGCGAGGGCGGCGAGGACGCGGAGCGGCTGTACGACCCGGCCCGCCGCTCCTCCATCAAGCAGGTCGCCTCCGGACGCTTCGGCGTCACCAGCGAGTACCTGGTCAACGCCGACGACATCCAGATCAAGATGGCCCAGGGCGCCAAGCCCGGCGAGGGCGGTCAGCTCCCGGGCCACAAGGTCTACCCGTGGGTCGCCAAGACACGGCACTCCACCCCTGGCGTCGGCCTGATCTCCCCGCCGCCGCACCACGACATCTACTCCATCGAGGACCTCGCCCAGCTCATCCACGACCTGAAGAACGCCAGCCCGCAGGCCCGCATCCACGTGAAGCTGGTCTCCGAGGTCGGCGTCGGCACCGTCGCCGCCGGTGTCTCCAAGGCACACGCCGACGTCGTGCTCATCTCGGGCCACGACGGCGGTACGGGCGCCTCGCCGCTCACCTCGCTCAAGCACGCGGGCGGCCCCTGGGAGCTCGGCCTCGCCGAGACCCAGCAGACGCTGCTGCTCAACGGCCTGCGCGACCGTATCGTCGTCCAGACCGACGGCCAGCTCAAGACCGGCCGCGACGTCGTCATCGCCGCGCTGCTCGGCGCCGAGGAGTACGGTTTCGCGACCGCGCCGCTCGTCGTCTCCGGCTGCGTCATGATGCGCGTCTGTCACCTGGACACCTGCCCGGTCGGCATCGCCACCCAGAACCCGGTGCTGCGCGAGCGCTTCTCCGGCAAGGCCGAGTACATCGTCAACTTCTTCCAGTTCATCGCCGAAGAGGTCCGCGAACTCCTCGCCGAGCTGGGCTTCCGCAGCCTCGAAGAGGCCGTGGGCCACGCCGAACTCCTCGACACCGAGCGCGCCGTGGACCACTGGAAGGCCCAGGGTCTCGACCTCGCGCCGCTCTTCTACGTACCGGAGCTGCCCGAGACCGCCCCGCGCCACCAGGTCATCGAGCAGGACCACGGCCTGGAGAAGGCCCTCGACAACGAGCTGATCAAGCTCGCCGCCGACGCGCTCGGCGCCGACAGCGCCGAGGCCGCCCAGCCCGTACGCGCCCAGGTCGCCATCCGCAACATCAACCGGACCGTGGGCACCATGCTCGGCCACCGGGTGACCAAGAAGTTCGGTGGCGCCGGCCTGCCCGACGACACCATCGACATCACCTTCACCGGCTCCGCGGGCCAGTCCTTCGGCGCGTTCCTGCCGCACGGTGTCACCCTGCGCCTGGAGGGCGACGCCAACGACTACGTCGGCAAGGGCCTCTCCGGCGGCCGGGTCGTCGTACGTCCCGACCGCGGCGCCGAGCACCTCGCCGAGTACTCGACCATCGCCGGCAACACCATCGGCTACGGCGCCACCAGCGGCGAGCTGTTCCTGCGCGGCCGGACCGGCGAGCGCTTCTGCGTCCGTAACTCCGGCGCCACGGTCGTCTCCGAGGGCGTCGGCGACCACGGCTGCGAGTACATGACCGGCGGCCAGGCCGTCGTCCTCGGCGAGACCGGACGTAACTTCGCGGCCGGCATGTCCGGCGGCGTCGCGTACGTCATCGACCTCGACCCGGACAACGTCAACGCCGGGAACCTGGCGGCCGTCGAACCCCTCGACGACTCCGACAAGCAGTGGCTGCACGACGTGGTGCGCCGCCACCAGGAGGAGACGGGCTCCACCGTCGCCGGGAAGCTGCTGGCCGAGTGGGACGCCGCCGCGGACCGCTTCAGCAAGATCATCCCGACCACTTACAAGGCAGTGCTCGCCGCCAAGGACGCCGCCGAGCTGGCAGGTCTCTCCGAGACCGAGACCACCGAGAAGATGATGGAGGCGGCGACCAATGGCTGACCCGAAGGGCTTCCTCACCACCGGGCGCGAAGTCGCCACGTCCCGCCCCGTCGAGGAGCGCGTCAAGGACTGGAACGAGGTCTACGTTCCGGGCTCGCTGCTCCCCATCATCAGCAAGCAGGCCGGGCGCTGCATGGACTGCGGCATCCCGTTCTGTCACAACGGCTGTCCGCTCGGGAACCTGATCCCCGAGTGGAACGACTACGCCTACCGCGAGGACTGGACGGCGGCGAGCGAACGCCTGCACGCCACCAACAACTTCCCGGAGTTCACCGGACGGCTCTGCCCGGCGCCCTGCGAGTCCGCCTGCGTCCTCGCGATCAACCAGCCGGCCGTCACCATCAAGAACGTCGAAGTCTCCATCATCGACAAGGCGTGGGACAGCGGCGACGTCACCCCGCAGCCCCCCGAGCGGCTCTCCGGCAAGACCGTCGCCGTCATCGGCTCGGGCCCGGCCGGCCTCGCGGCGGCCCAGCAGCTCACCCGGGCCGGTCACACGGTCGTGGTGTACGAGCGCGCCGACCGCATCGGGGGACTGCTGCGCTACGGCATCCCCGAGTTCAAGATGGAGAAGTCGCACATCAACCGCCGTATCGAGCAGATGCGCGCGGAGGGCACCAAGTTCCGTACGGAGACGGAGGTCGGCCGGGACATCACCGCGTCGACCCTGCGCAAGCGGTACGACTCCGTGGTCATCGCCGCGGGCGCCACCGTCTCGCGCGACCTGCCCGTCCCGGGCCGCGACCTCCAGGGCATCCACTTCGCGATGGAGTACCTGCCGCTCTCCAACAAGGTGCAGGAGGGCGACCTGACGGTCTCCCCGATCACCGCCGAGGGCAAGCACGTCGTGGTCATCGGCGGCGGCGACACCGGCGCGGACTGCGTCGGTACGGCGCACCGCCAGGGCGCCGCCTCCGTCACCCAGTTGGAGATCATGCCGCAGCCCGGCGCCGAGCGCGCCGCGCACCAGCCGTGGCCGACCTTCCCCATGCTCTACAAGGTCACCTCCGCGCACGAGGAGGGCGGCGAGCGGCTCTACTCCGTCTCCACCACCCACTTCGAGGGCGACGAGGACGGCAACGTCCAGTCCCTGCACCTGATCGAGGTGGAGTTCAAGGACGGCAAGCTGAACCAGAAGGCGGGCACGGAGCGCGTGATCCCCGCCCAGCTCGTCACCCTCGCGATGGGCTTCACCGGCACCGACCAGCAGAACGGCCTGGTCGAGCAGTTCGGCCTGGAGCTGGACGAGCGCGGCAACATCGCGCGGGACGCGCAGTACGCGACCAACGTCCCCGGCGTGTACGTCGCGGGTGACGCGGGCCGCGGCCAGTCCCTGATCGTCTGGGCGATCGCCGAGGGCCGCTCGGCGGCGGCGGGCGTGGACCGCCACCTCACCGGGGCCAGCGACCTCCCGTCCCCGATCCGCCCGACGGACCGGGCCCTGATGGCCTGATCCGTACTACTGCACCACTCTGCACCACCGCACGACCCAAGACTCCCGTACAACGGCGTACGGGCGGTGTTGGCCCGGGGAGCGTCTCCCGGGCCCTCCCGCAAGACGCGGCGCCTGCCTCCAAGTCCCCGACCGGACCCATGGCAGGCGCCGTGGCGTGCGTGGGGACCGGCAGCGTCCTGACCAGTGGGAGAATCACGGGAGTTCAGCTCCGCCGACCGCAGAGGACGCGCATGGTCACGGCTCCCGGTTCCGCCCCTTCCGGCCCTTCCGGCGCGGGCATCAGCCTGCGGAAGATGGAGGAGACGGCCCCCGCGCTGGTCAGCCTCTACAAGAGCGCGAAGGTGTCGCTGGAGAAGAACGGGCTGGGCGGGGAGCGCGCCGCCGTCTACCTCGTCCTCGACTACTCCGGCTCGATGCGCGAGTACTACCGGGACGGCACGGTCCAGGCCCTCGCGGACCGGGTGCTGGGGCTCTCGGCGAACCTGGACGACGACGGGATCGTCCCGGTCGTCATCTTCTCGACGGACATCGACGCGGAGACGGACATCTCGCTGGCCGGTCACGAGGACCGTATCGCCAAGATCGTCGCTTCCCTGGGGCACATGGGGAAGACCAGCTACCACCTGGCGATGGACGCCGTGATCGACCACTACCTGGACAGCGGTTCGACCGCCCCGGCCCTGGTCGTCTTCCAGACGGACGGCGGCCCGATCAGCAGGGCGGCGGCCGAGCGCTACCTGTGCAAGGCCGCCAAGCTGCCGCTGTTCTGGCAGTTCATCGGCTTCGGTGACCCGGACAGCAGCCAGTTCGACTTCCTCCGCAAGCTCGACGAACTCCCGGTGCCGCAGAAACGCGCCGTCGACAACGCGGGCTTCTTCCACGCGGGCCAGGACCCGCGCGGGGTCCCGGACGACAAGCTGTACGACCGGCTCCTCGCCGAGTTCCCGCACTGGCTGGCGGCCGCACGGGCACAGGGCATCGTCCCGTGACCCCCCGCGTGCTGCGAGCGGGGAGTCGCGCCGCCGTACCGTGGCGCAACGGCGGCGGCGTCACCCGCGAGATCGCCTCCTGGCCCGAGAGCGCCGGTACGGCCGGATTCGACTGGCGGATCAGCCTCGCGGAGGTCGCCGGGGACGGCCCGTTCTCCGTCTTCCCCGGCGTCGACCGGATCCTGACCATGGTCGAGGGCGCGGGCATGGACCTCACGGTCGGCGGGCGGCGCCGACGGGTGGACGAGCGCTACGTTCCGGCGTCCTTCCCGGGCGACCTGCCGACCGGCTGCCTCCTCCTGTCGGGCCCGGTCGTCAACTTCAACGTCATGTACGCCAGGGACCGTACGGCCGCGGAGGTCGCCGTCGTACGGGGCGCCCTCCCCGTCCCCGTACCCGGCGGCGGGACGGTGGTGGCCGTGGTCCTGGAGACACCGATGGTCCTGGAGACGGCGGCGACCCGGGGCGGCACCCCGCTCGACCGCTACGACGCGGCGGTCCTGACGCCCGGCTCCGGCCCGGTGACCCTCCACGGTGAGGGACGCGCGGCGCTCGTCACGCTCCGGACCGTCCCGCCCGTTCGGTCGCGCTGAGCCGGCCCGCCTCATCTGTCACCAGCGTGAGCGCCCCGCTCGGACAGATGTGCACGGCCTCCCTGACCCTGTCGAGGTCGTCCTCCCCGACCTCCTCGGCCAGGACGACCACCGTGCCGTCGTCCTCGGTCTGGTCGAACAGCTCAGGTGCGGTGAGGACGCACTGACCGGCGCCGACACAGCGCGTACGGTCCGCGACGATCCGTGGTGCGGTACTCATGGGATGGCCCCTTTCACCAACTGACCGGCATCTCGTAGATGCCGTAGACCGAGCTGTCGTTCTTGAACGGCAGCTTCTCGACGGGCGCCGCGAGCTTCAGCCCCGGGACCCGCCGCACCAGGGTGTCGAAGACGATCTGCAGCTCCATCCTGGCCAGGTTCTGCCCCAGGCACTGGTGCGCGCCGAAGCCGAAGGCGAGGTGGTTACGGGCGCCACGCTCGATGTCCAGCTCGTCCGGGCGCGGGTAGACCGCCGGATCGTGGTTGCCCGCGTTGCTGAGGACGAGGATGCCCTCACCCGCCCGGATGAGCACCCCGCCCACCTCCACGTCCGCCGTGGCCGCACGGGACACCACGGCGTCGGCGATGGTGAACGAGCGCAGCATCTCCTCGACGGCCGCCGGGGTCCTCGCCGGGTCCGCGCGCAGCGCCGCCAGCTCGTCCGGATGCTCCAGCAGCGCCAGCGTGCCGAGCGAGATCATGTTCGCGGTGGTCTCGTGACCCGCGATGAGCAGCAGGAACGCCAGACCGATCAGGTCCTCACGGTTGTACGAGCCCTCCTTGCGGTGCTTGAGGATCTGCCGGCCGAGCAGATCGTCGGTCGGCTCCCGCTCCTTGTCCGCGATCAGGGTCCCCAGATACCCCTGCAGCGAGTTCAACGCGTCGAGCTTCTCCTCGTACGACGGGGTGCGGCCGATCAGCCGGGACGAATGGTGCTGGAAGAACTCGTGATCCGCGTACGGGACCCCCAACTGCTCGCAGATGACCAGCGAGGGCACCGGCAGGGACAGCGCCGTCACCAGATCCGCCGGCCGGGGCCCGGCCAGCATGGCGTCCAGGCACTCGTCCACGATCTGCTGGATACGCGGCTGGAGTCCCCGCATCCGCCGTACGGTGAACTCGCCCAGCACGGCACGCCGCGCCGTACCGTGCTCCTGCCCGTCCATACCGATCATCGTGGGCCTGACCTCGGTGGCCAGCTTCTGCTGCGACGGGCTGAGCGCGGGGAAACCGGGCGCCGTCCGGTCCGAACTGAACCGGGGATCGGTCAGCACCGTACGGATGTCCTCGTGCCGCGTGATCGCCCAGGCGGTGGCGCCGGTGGGCAGGGAGACCCGCGCGACCGGAGTCTCCTCGCGCAGCCGCCTGTACTCGGCGGGCGGGGCGTAGGGGCAGGTGCGGGGGAGAGGCATGTTCACATCGGACCGGTCGGTCACATCGGGCCGGTCGGTGACATCAGGGGGATTGCTCATCGGATCACTCCATTCCAGGCGGTGGAGCCAAAGCGGGATCACCTGTGCGCACTCTCGACGGTAACTAAGTGGAGGTTTTTCGTCCATATCAGGGGTGGCAGAATCAGCCATCCCTTACGGAGAGGCGGTGACATGAGGCAGGACCCCGCAAGACCCCTGAGGGCGGACGCCCGGCGCAACCGCGACCAGATCCTCGCGGCGGCCAAGCGAGTCTTCGGCGCCGAGGGCCCCGACGTACCGATGGAAGAGGTCGCCCGGCAGGCGGGCGTCGGCATCGGCACGCTCTACCGGCGCTTCCCCGACCGCACCTCGCTCATCCTGGCCGTCGCGCACGACAGCTACGCCCAGGTCATCACCGGCGCCCGGGCCGCCCTCGCCGAGGAGTCCAGCGCCTGGAACGCCCTGGTGCGGCTGCTCCGTACGTCACGCGAACTCCAGTTGAGCGTGCAGCTCACGATCCTCTCGCCGCTGGTGTCCCGCGCCGTCGAGGCGGACCCGGAAGCCACCGAATTCCGGCGCGAACTGCTCGCGATCCTGGACCAGGTGGTGCGCGCGGCCCAGGAGGAGGGCACACTGCGCCCGGACGTCGGGACGGGCGACGTGGCCGCGTTGCTGTCCCTGCTGCTGCGCCCGATGCGCGCCGTCTCCGACGCGGCGTCCTGGCAGGTCTCGGAACGCGCGATGGCCCTGGTCCTCGACTCCCTGCGCGCCCCGGCCGGCTCAACACTCCCGGGCAGCCCCCTGACCCTGGACACCCTGAAAGCCGGCTTCTCGGCGGACCCGCACTGACGAGTGGGCGCCCGGCGCCGCCGGGCGCCCACCCGGGCCTTCAGTGGTAGCCCATCATGCCCGGGGAATCGATGCCGACGGTGACCACGCCGGGCGGGTAGGCGCCCTCTTGGTCGGTCAGCAGGATCGGCATGCCCGTGAATTCCGCCCGGGGCAGCGCGCAGTAGAGAGCATGGCAGGTGTCGGGGCCGCCGTAGCCGTCGCGGATCATCGTGCCGACGGTGGCAGAGGAAATGGTGTCGAGCGGGTCCACGATCACGGCGGAGAAGGCGAGGGCGCGTCGACCGGCATCCGCGTCATCGGCTTCGGCCTGCATCAGGCACAGAGCGGGGATCCGGAGGGCGTCTCCCGAGGTGAGGGCCATGTTGCCCGCCAGTCGGTTAAGGGTCTTGTGCCTGGACACGAGGGCCTTGAGGGCGCCGGTGTCGAGAATGATCACGCTGCGGTACCCCGGGCGGACCTGGCCTTGTCAGCGGCGATCTTGTAGATGTTGCCGAGGATGTCGGCTGCTTCGTCGAACTCCTGGTCGCTGACGTCGACGCCCATCAGGCGACGCGCCGTCGCACGATCGGCGGCCAGCCGCTCGGCGCGCTGGGCGGCTGTCGGCTGCTCGTTTGCCAGGGCTTCGACCACCTGGCCGATGCCATAGGGCCGCTATAGGGCGGTTATAGGTGGCTGTGGAAGCCGGTTCGGGTTGGCGGAAAGCCGGTAGCCGCGCGCCGTCAAGCATGGCGGCCTCGCCTGAGCAACGCCGGTCCGGCGTCGAGAAGTTCGGGCGGGGCCTGTCGGGGTGGGCCGGTGGTGGGTGATGGCGGGCGGTCCGCCCCCTCCCTGGTTCGATGATCGCGGCTCCGGGGTGTGCGTCAAGGGCGCTCCTTTGTCGCGTCGGCTTCGCCGATGTCGCTGCGCTCCACCCTTGACCCACACCCCTCCACCGCTGGAAAAGGCGTGGGGAGGGGGCGGGGGGGGGAGGGGTCCCCTGGGAAACACCGATGTCCCTGGGCTCCGTTCCAGGCTGGCGGGTCGGCTCGCCCTGCGGGGCACGCGGCAGTGGAGTGGGGCGGTGACGCGTCTCGTCAAGCGGCTCCCCACCGGACGACGGCCGGGCTTCATGCCCCGCTGGTTACCCGCCATGATCAGGGGGTGACTGGGGGTGGATCTCAGGTATCGGACGACCCTGTGGTGCGGGCCGTGAGGTGCGTCACAGCGGCGCGGGCCGAGTGATGTCCGCCGGTCAGTGCCCGGCGGAGGCAACGGCCCACCGCTGTCCGCCGATCCCATGGGCGCCCCGTCGCCAAGCTGGGCGGAGCGTTGCCCGGACGATCAGCGGGAGACTTAGGCCACCCTTCCCTGCTACTGGGAGCGCCTGGTAGGGATGGTGAGGTCCCCTCCGCACATCGGAAGTCTCGCCATGAACCAGGACAACGCCAACGAACTCACCCCCTTCACGATCGACCTGACCTTCGAGGAAGCCCGGCGCCGGACCGAGGTCATGGCCGCGCTCGGCCCCGACTGGGACCCGGTGGCCGCCCTCCAGGGCGAGGACGAGGCATACGCCCTCCTCTACTCGGGCCTGGATGCCGAGCAGCAGCGCACCTACGACATGCTGGTGGCCGCCGGTGTCCTGCCAGGGGAGGGCCCGGGCCGTGCGGCTACCCATTGATCCCCAGGCAGACCCCGCCCGCCGCGCCTGGGTGGCCTGCCCCGTCTGCGACGACGCCCGCCACTGCGCGACCTGCGCGGACCGTCGCAACTGCGGTGAGCACTGGCGCTACCTGATCTCAAACAGCGGACCGGTCGTCCACCTCCAGTGCCCGCGCTGCACGCACCTATGGTCATGGAACACCCGCCCCGGCATCCCTCGCCCCGGCGGCCCCTGCCCCTGAATCCAGGGACCGTGTACCCGTAGTCCCGTGTACGTGCGCTCCGGGCGCGCAGACGCTGGAACTGCGTGCCCGGCATGTGCAATTGGGGCATATCTCATGCCTTGCGGACGTTGAAGAGGCCGATTGGCGTCCCGATGCCGCCTTTCCCGGAACTACGCTTCCCCATCCGGCCATTCACCACCGGCCCCACCCACGGCGGGTGACCAGCGGGGCATGAAGCCCGGCCGTCGTCCGGTGGGGAGCCGCTTGACGAGACGCGTCACCGCCCCACTCCACTGCCGCGTGCCCCGCAGGGCGAGCCGGCCCGGCAGCCTGGGTCCGGCCCCAGGGACATCGGTGTTTCCCAGGGGACCCCTCCCCCCCGCCCCCTCCCCACGCCTTTTCCAGCGGTGGAGGGGTGGGGGTCAAGGGTGGAGCGAAGCGACATCGGCGAAGCCGACGCGACGCAGGAGCGCCCTTGACGCACACCCCGGAGCCGCGATCATCGGACCAGGGAGGGGGCGGACCGCCCGCCACCACACACCACCGGCCCACCCCGACAGACCCCGGCCGAACTTCTCGACGCCGGACCGGCGTTGCTCAGGCGAGGCCGCCATGCTTGACGGCGGTGACGAAGGTGGTCCAGCCGGTGGTGGGGATGAGGATGGCGGGCCCGTGGGGGTTCTTGCTGTCGCGGACGGGGACGGTGGCGGGGTGGCCGTCGGAGACCTCGATGCAGGCGCCGTCTCCGTTGTTGCTGTAGCTCGACTTGCGCCAGGCGGTCAGGGCGGATGCGTCAGGAATCTTGTTCATCTTCGTACTCTCCCAGGTACTTGCGGATCAAGTCGAGAGACTCGTCCTCTGGCAGAGCGAGGGACCGGGCGATGTCGAATCCTTGTGTCAGCTCGACCACCCTCTTTGGTAACTCCACTGTTTCGCCAGACTTGAAGCTCTCGACGAAGGCCATCGTCCCGCCGTCGAGAAGGGTGAGCAAGGTCAGGCACCCTCCCAGCATGGGGTGCGCCCCTCCGCTGAACGGCAGTACCTGAACTGTGAGGTGGCGACTTTCGGTTACCTCAAGGATGTGGCGAAGCTGTGCTGCCATGAGAGCCGCGCTCTTCATTGGGCGTCGTAGGGCTGCTTCGTCCATGATCGCCCAGTAGAAGGGCGGGTCATCGCGTTCGAAGATTCCCTTTCGCTTCATTCGAACTGCCACGAATTTGTTCAACCCGTCTTCGGACTCGCCTGGAAGTGATGCGCGGAACAGCTCCCACGCGTACTCCTTGGTCTGGAGAAGCCCGGGGATGAGGCTGCTCGTGAACACCTGGATTCGTACGGCATCTGCCTCCCTGCTGACGACGACGCGACCGTAGTCGGGGATTGAACTGTCGTGGACCAGTTCCAGCAGTTCACTCAGCACGCCGTCGGTGTTGAAGTACGCGTCCAATGAGCTGACGAGTGCTTCCGACGGGAGCTGGTCCCCCAACTCCACCCGACCGAGATAGCTGTGTGAGTATCCGCCCACCTGTTCGGATAGTTGACGGAGTGACAGCCCTTCACGTTCTCGCAGCTTGCGGAGTCGCCTGCCCAGCCTCATACGCGTGGTGAGCTTGCTGGTTTCGTTGTTCAACTCCACTGTGATCGCGCCTTCTTTCGTGCATGCCGCTGTCTACTCCTGGCTTCGGTGACAGCTCGGATATGTACTCACTGTGCCCGATAGGGAAGGGTGACAGCCACCCCTTCCCGGTATCGGGATCGCCCAATTGAGGCCATTCCGTTGGGAATTCAATAAGTGCCGTGGGGTCGGTTCCGCATGCCCGGCTCGCCACAAAGGAATACCCTCGCGACGTTGTCAGGACGTCCGAGGGCGTGGCCAACGCTTAACAGGAGCGTCGACAGTTATGAAGCTTATCGCCCGCCTCTTCGATTCGTTGAGGCAAGTCCTCCATTCGTTGCCCCGCCGACAACATCCGGCCCCCGCCGCCCCGTCTCAACTGGCGGTTTACCGCTCGGCGGAGGTGGCCTGATGCCGTACAGCCCGGGTCCGGACCCGGACCCGGACGCGGACCCCGAGGTGGGCCCCGGCGCGGACCCTCATGCGAGTCACCCCAACTCCCCCTACTTCGGGGCTGTCGTGCTCCGCTGGAACCGGCATCCGAGCTGCGTCGGCCTCGCCCGGCTGGAGTTGCGGAAGGCGCTCGCCTCGTGGGGGCTCGGGCGGCTGGAGGACTCGGCTGTGCTGATCCTCTCCGAGCTGCTCACGAATGCCGCCCGCCATGCCCGGGTGTCGCCGGGCCGGGAGATCGAGACCCGGTACGTTCGCCGGCCGTGCGGTGGGCTCCGTATCGAGGTGCACGATGCCTCCTCCGAGCGGCCCCGGCGGCGTACCCCGGAGCTGGACGCCACCGATGGCCGGGGGCTCGTCATCGTGGACGCGCTCGCCGACGTCTGGGGTGTGGGCGAACGCAACGGACCCGGCAAGGTGCTCTGGGCGCACCTCGACCCGCCGCCCGAGGGATGAGAGGGGAGGGCGGGGAGGACGGGAAGAGAGGGGAGGAGAGGGGAGGGGAGGAGAGGGGAGGAGAGGAGAGGGGGGCGTGCTCGGCTGAACGCGCGCTAAATGGCGACAGAGGATGTCGGGTATCCCCGGTTGGCTGTCCCCATGACATTCACCTGGGCCGATTTCGCCTCGGCGGAGCCGCGCTTCGCCGAGGGCGTACAGCGGCGATTCGAGAAGTACTCCCACCATGTGCTCGCCACCCTCAGAAAAGACGGCTCCCCGCGCGTCACCGGGCTCGAAGTCACCTTCCGGTGGGGGGAGTTGTGGCTCGGGATGATGCCTCATTCGCGGAAGGCGCAGGATCTCGGACGTGATCCGCGATTCGCCGTGCACGCGAATCCCGGGCCGGATGACCGAATGGCGGACGGGGACGTCAGGATCGGCGGGCGCGCGGTGGAGGTGCGGGACGAGGAGGTGCGGGCGCGGTTTGTCGGTGAGCTGTCGCCGCCGGAGCCGTTCCTGCTCTTCCGGGTCATCCCCGAGGAGGTCGTGGAGACCTCCATCGACGGGTCTGACCTGGTGGTACGGGTCTGGCGGCCGGGGAGTCCGGTCCGCACCCTGCGGCGCGGCCCGGGCGACGGCCCGATCTGCGAGGTTCCCCGCGAGGATCCCGGTGATGACCCCGGAGATCACTCCGGTGATGATGATCTCCGTGTGGATCGCCGTGAAGGGGTCTGAGAAGGGACACGCGGGGACCGCTGGCACAAGGGCGCGATCATGTGGGGTGTCCCACTCGATCTCCGCCGCCGAGGCGTGCTAGGCTGACTGCGTTGCAGTTTTGGTACCCATGAACTTTATGTGCGCCTGACGGGAATGTTCCTCAGGCGCATTATTGTTTTTGCCGGCTTCTCCGGATGGGGCTCAATGCGGCGACGAGGAATCCGTAAAGTGCGGATTTCCGGCTCTGCACCTGTTTTAGGAGAATGACATGGCTACTGGCACCGTGAAGTGGTTCAACTCGGAAAAGGGCTTCGGCTTCATCGAGCAGGACGGCGGCGGCGCCGACGTCTTCGCCCACTACTCGAACATCGCCACCCAGGGCTTCCGTGAGCTCCAGGAGGGCCAGAAGGTCTCGTTCGACGTCACGCAGGGCCAGAAGGGCCCGCAGGCGGAGAACATCGTCCCGGCCTAATTCCCGGACGTTGTACCTCGCAGCCGGGGCTCGCACCTGCACGGTGCGGGCCCCGGCTCGCGCTGTCCTCAGGCTCAAGGCCCAGGCCGTCCTCAGGCCCAGGAAGGTCAGGGCCTTTCATCTGGATCATGCTGGGCTCGCGTGCCCTGGTGCCGTGCCTCGCGGCGTTGCCGTCGGCCGGCCCGCTCCCTGATCCAGCCTGATCCAAACGAAAGGCCCTAGTACCGAATGACTCGATCCGAACGCCCGGCACGTGCACCCCGACCTGCCGGTAAGCGCCCGGTGAACTCCCGCGCCAGGGGAGGAGCCGCGAAGGCACCCGCCCGCCGCGCCCCCGCCCGGCCGCAGGAGTTCACGCTGCCGGAGACTCTCACCCCCGCACTGCCTGCCGTCGAGGCGTTCGACGAGCTGGACATGCCCGCAGGGCTGCTGAAAACCCTCACTGCCCAGGGCGTCACCCAACCCTTCCCGATCCAGGGCGCGACCCTGCCGAACTCCCTCGCCGGCCGGGACATCCTCGGCCGTGGACGGACCGGTTCCGGCAAGACGCTCGCCTTCGGTCTGGCGCTGCTGGCCCGTACGGCGGGACGCCGCGCCGAGCCGCGCGCGCCGCTCGCCCTCGTACTGGTGCCCACGCGCGAGCTGGCGCAGCAGGTCACCGACGCGCTCACCCCGTACGCGACCGCCGTCAACCTGAAGCTGACCACGGTCGTCGGCGGGCTCTCCATCGGCAAGCAGGCGGGCGCGCTGCGGCGCGGCGCCGAGGTGCTCGTGGCCACGCCCGGACGGCTGAAGGACCTCATCGAGCGCGGCGAGTGCCGGCTCGACCAGGTCGCGATCACCGTGCTGGACGAGGCCGACCAGATGGCCGACATGGGGTTCATGCCCCAGGTCACGGCGCTGCTCAAGCAGGTCGAGCCGGACGGGCAGCGGATGCTGTTCTCGGCGACGCTGGACAAGAACATCGACCGGCTCGTCCGGCAGTACCTCACCGACCCCGTCGTGCACTCCGTCGACCCGTCCCAGGGCGCGGTCACCACGATGGAGCACCACGTGCTGTACGTCCTGGACGAGACGGACAAGAAGGAAGTCACCACGCGGATCGCCGCGCGGGACGGCCGGGTGCTGCTCTTCCTGGACACCAAGCGCTCCGTGGACCGGCTGGTCAAGCGGCTGCTGGCGAGCGGTGTACGGGCCTCGGGGCTGCACGGCGGCCGTTCGCAGCCGCAGCGCAACCGGACGCTCGAACAGTTCAAGAACGGCCTGGTCACCTGCCTCGTCGCGACCAATGTCGCGGCGCGCGGCATCCATGTCGACGATCTCGACCTGGTCGTGAACGTGGACCCGCCCGTCGACCACAAGGACTACCTCCACCGCGGCGGGCGCACCGCCAGGGCGGGGGAGTCCGGCAGTGTGGTCACGTTGGTCCTGCCCGAGCAGCGGCGTGAGATGACCCGGCTGATGTCCGACGCGGGGATCGCGCCGAGGTCCGCGCGGATCAAGTCCACGGACGAGGAGCTGGCGACGCTCACCGGTGCGCGGGTGCCCTCCGGGGTGGCCGTCACCATCGAGGTGCCGCAGCCCGTGGTCCAGCAGAAGCCGAAGGCGCAGCGGACGCGGACGTCCCGCCCGGCCCGGAGCAACACGGGTGGCGGAGCGGGCGCGACCGGTGGCGGTTCGTCACGCGGCAGCCGTGGCCGCCGCGGTGGCTCCGGCGGTTCCGGCAGTTCCAGTGGGGCGGGCGGCTCGGGCCGTGGCGCCCAGGGCGGTCGGCGTACGGCCGCCTGAGCGAGAACATCCGCAGGTGGGGCCCGGTGGCGTGGAGGAACACGCCGCCGGGCCCCACCCGTTCCGGGGGAGCGTTCCGGGGGCGCGAGGGGCCGCGGGGTGAGGCGGCGTACGGGACGCGTACGAGGCGCGTACGGGGCGCGCGCAGGGCGGTGTACGGGGAGCGCCCGGCCGGGGCGGACGGTTAACTTCGGGGAAATTCCGCGCGGTTGTTATTGACGTGTGCACGTCTACGCGCGTCATCATGAGGCATGCGAATTCCCCCACGTATCGCCACCCTTGGTGGCCTCGCCGCTCTGGTCTCGACTCTGCTCGTCGGTGGAGTCACCGCTACCGCCACCGCCGCCCCCACCGCGGTCGGCAGCATCTGCTACTCCAACCTGCCGTCCCAGGCGCACGACACGCTCGACCTGATCGACGCCGGTGGGCCGTTCCCGTACTCCCAGGACGGCGGCGTCTTCCAGAACCGGGAAGGCATCCTGCCGAGCCAGTCCGCCAGCTACTACCACGAGTACACCGTCATCACGCCGGGCTCCTCGAACCGCGGCGCGCGCCGCATCGTCACCGGCTCCAAGGCCAGCGAGGACTACTACACGGCCGACCACTACGCGTCGTTCTCGCTCGTCAAGTACTCCTGCTGAACCCGGCTCCACGGAAGGTAACCTCCGTCCCATGACGGTGACATATGTGATCGACGGGGCGGAGGTCACCGGCCTCGACCGCTTCTGGCAGGTGATCGGCGCCGCCGTGAACGGGCCCGACGGGTACTTCGGGGGCAACCTCGACTCCCTCGCGGACTGTCTGCGCGGCGGCTACGGAACGCCGGACGACGGCGACTTCGTCATCGAATGGCACCGGCACGAGCTGTCGCGCCGGGCACTCGGCCAGGAGGAGACCGTGCGGACGCTCCAGCGGCGGCTGGAGCGCACGCACCCGGACAACCGGCCCGCCGCGCGGGCCCGGCTGGAGGACGCCCTCGCGGGCCGGGGGCCCACGGTCTACGACGAGCTGGTCCAGCTCATCGAGGAAGAGGCCCCCGGGACGCTGCGGCTCCTCTGAACCACGTACGTCCTCTGAACCACGTACGTCCTCTGAACCACGTACGTCCTCTGAACCACGTACGTCCTCCGAACCACGTACGGTCCGTCAGCGGCGGCGCGGGAGTGTGCACTCCAGGCGCCGCCGCTCCGGGCCCTTCGGTACGTACGCCACCGCCTCCACCGCCGTCCTGCGCGCCCGCCCCGCCGGATCCTCGTCCAGCAGGATCCGCTCCAGCGCGGCCACCGCCCGCGGGTCACGCCGTACCGCCAGCCCCCACGCCGCGCGCGCCGCGGTCCCCGCGTCCGGCTCGTTCAGCCGGGCCGCCAGCGCCTCACGGATCTCGTACGTGTCCGCCTCCAGCGCCGCCAGGGCCAGCACCGCCCGGTCCCTGACCGACGCGTCCGCGTCCCGGCTCAGCAGCAGCTCCGCCCGTACGCCGTCCTGATGGTCCGCCGGTACGAGGCCGGTCAGCGCGACGGCGACCCGGCGCCGTACCCCCGAGTCCGGGTGGGCCGTGTGGCGCAGGATCTCCGGCAGCGCGGCCGGATCGCCGTGCTGGCCCAGCGCCACCACGACCGAGCTGATCAGCTCCGGCTCCACCGCCTGCCGGGACAGCTCCCGCAGCAGGGGCACCGCGCGCGCCGCGAACGGGGAGCCGCCGTCGGCCGCCTCCGGGGTCACACCGGGCCCGCCCGCCCCGTCGCCGCCCGTCGCGCCCAGGCGGGCCAGTACGTCGGCGGCGAACGCCTGCCGCAGCGGTTCGTCGCTCGCGCACCACGCGGCGCACGTCAGGAACGTTTCCTCGTCGCCGCGCCGCCACAGCGCCGCGACCGCCTCGATCCAGTCGTCCCGGTCCGGATCCCCGCAGCCCAGCGCGCGCCCCGCCAGCTCCTCGTAGGGCGGCGCGATCCCCAGCTCCGTCTCCAGCAGCGTCACGACGGCCGCGTGCCCGGTCTGCTGCTCGCGCCCGGCCACGGCGCCCCCGTCCCGCAGCAGTTCGACGACGACCGTCTCCGAACCCTCCTCCCGGATCCGGCGCACCACCGTCTCGTACCCCTCGCCGTAGGCGCTCAACAACCCCGCCCGCAGCTCCTGTTCGACGTCGAGCGCCATCCAGCGCCGCGCCTCGGCGAGCGCCGCCCCGCGCGTGCCGGAGTCCGCGTGCGCCTCCTCGGCCGGGGATCCGCCGCCGTCCACGGAACCGCCGCCGTACGCGGATCCGCCGTCGCGCGCGCCGGCGCCGTACCGCAGCAGCACGCGTACGGTCGCCGTCGAGCCGCGCCGGGCCGCCAGTACCAGGGGCGCCTCCCCGCCCGGGCCCGGCAGATCCGGGTCCGCGCCGTACTCCAGCAGGGTCTCCGCCGTGTCCGCGAACCCCTGCACCACCGCCCACGCGATCGCCGTGTAGTCGAACGCCTCCCGGCCGTCCGGCGCCGCGCCGGCCGCGAGCAGCGCCCTTACGACCTCGGTGTGGCCGCCGCAGGCCGCCGCGCACAGCGGCAGGTCCCAGCCCTCGGGGCCGCTCGCACGCTGCGGATCGGCGCCCGCCGCGAGCAGCAGCCGTACCATCCCCGGCTCGTCGCCGACCGCCGCCCGGTACAGGACCGTCTCGCCGTCCGGGTCGGTCGCCTCGGCCGACACGCCCGCCCTGAGCAGCCGTACGACGGTGTCGTCCTCGCCGCCGGTCACCGCCTCGAACAGGTCGGTGACGCCCGCTGCCGCCTCTTTCGTCATGCTTCGACCCTACGTTTCCCGAGCCGACCGTGTTACTCGCGATTCGCTCACGTGTCGCAGTGCAGCACGGTCCCGCAGAGCCCGCACCGTGCCCTGACCCGTCCGCGTACGGGTACCCGGATCCGCTGGAGACACGTCGGGCAGGGGAACGAGACGCGCAGCCCGTCCGGCAGGGTCTCGAACGCGTACGGCGCCGCGAGATCGGGGGCGGCGCCCGGGTGGTCGAGCGCGTAGCGGCGGTCCTTGGCGTAGCGGTGGCGGCCCGTCCACCCCGCGGTCGTCAGCGGCGGCTGCTGCTCGTCGCGCCGCGCCTGTGCGCTGCCTTTCGTATACGACGTGTACCCCTGCGGGCTCGTGAACCAGATCCGCGGATCCTCGTCGAAGACCTCCGCGCGCTTGGCGAGGACGTAGCCGAACTCCTCGGGTGTCAGGTAGCCGAGCTTCTGGCTGGAGTCGCGGTCCTCGCGGTACGCGTCGAGCAGCAGCCAGCCCGCGCCCAGGTAGGTGGTGGCCGTGTCGGTGAGGATCTCGTTGTCCCGGGTGCCGGGGAAGCTCAGCCCCAGCCGGTGCAGCAGGACATGGGTGATCTCGTGGGCGAGCGCGGCGCCGATGTCCCTGCGGTGGGTACGGAAGCGGTCGTTGAGTTCGACGAAGTATTCGGGGCCCGCAGTCAGCTCCACGTTCGCCGCGTGCGTCATCTCCCGGAAACTCACGATCACGCGCGCGTCGGGCAGCCGGAGCTGCTGCACCAGGGCGTGCGCCACCCGCTGGGTGCCCAGATGGAGATCGTCCAGATCGGAGAAGGCGACGTCGGCCGGGGCCACGCTGGGGGCGTACGCCCGGATCCCGTCGGCCGAGAGCCGGTGGTAGAGCGCGGTGATCGCGGCCCGCACCGTGTCCAGATGCGGATATCCGTGGACGACCTCGCCGCCGTCTGTCACGTCCCCTGCCCCCTCCGCCTGCCCGTGCCTGGCTCGCGGGGCGGTCGAGCCCGCACCCGTCAACTGTACGGCGGCGCCCGGACGGAGCGCGGGAGCGCACCGCGCCGATGTCCGGCCGGCGGGGGCCTTCACGCGGAGTCCCTCATGCGGGGTCCTTCAAGGGGGATCTTCAGGCGGAGTCCCTTCAAGGCGTCAGGGGGCGTCCGGTCAGCGGGCGGTGGCCTACAAGTGATCTCGCATGGTGGCCGAAACATGGTTCTTGTGGCGCGGCGTATTCCCTCCGCATAATCCGGATCACGCTTTCTTGTCGGGCCCATGTCATCGAGGCGCAACGCGCGTCGACCCGGGCCCGGTGCAGTGCCCCCACACGCATCCCCCACGAAAGGCAGACCGTTGAACATTCTTGGTGCCCTGAAGAGATGCGCCGCCGTCGGCGCCGTCGCTCTCGCCGCCATCAGCCTTCAGCCGTCCTCCGCCTCCGCGTCGCCGCTGCCGGCCCCGGCGCCGGCCGCTCAGGCCGCAGCGCCCCTCGCGCCGCCCGTCGTCGGCGGCACCCGCGCCGCCCAGGGCGAATTCCCCTTCATGGTCCGGCTCTCCATGGGCTGTGGCGGCTCGCTGTACTCATCGACCATCGTGCTGACCGCCGCGCACTGTGTGAGCGGCTCGGGCAACAACACGAGCATCACCGCCACCGCGGGTGTCGTGGACCTCCAGAGCACCAGCGCCGTCAAGGTCAAGTCCACCAAGGTCCTCCAGGCCCCCGGCTACAACGGCTCGGGCAAGGACTGGGCGCTGATCAAGCTCGCCTCGCCGATCAACCAGGCGACGCTGAAGATCGCGACCACCACGCAGTACAACACCGGCAACTTCACCGTCGCCGGCTGGGGCGCGGCCACCGAGGGCGGCGGCCAGCAGCGCTACCTGCTCAAGGCGACCGTGCCGTTCGTCTCCGACGCGAGCTGCAACTCCTCGTACGGCGGCGACGTCATAGCCAACGAGGAGATCTGCGCCGGTTACGCGAGCGGCGGCACCGACACCTGCCAGGGTGACTCGGGCGGCCCGATGTTCCGTACGGACAACTCCGGCGCCTTCGTCCAGGTCGGCATCGTGAGCTGGGGCAACGGCTGCGCCCGGCCCGGCTACCCCGGTGTCTACACCGAGGTCTCGACCTTCGCCTCCGCGATCGCCTCGGCCGCGGCCACTCTCTAGTGCCCGTCCGCACACCATGACATGAGGGGGCGTGGCCCCCCCCCCCCCCCCCGGGGGCCCCCCCCCCCAAACAGTGGAAAGCCCGCCCGGGCCCATGGCC
>NZ_JBITHL010000009.1:0-497680 GCF_044457965.1 Streptomyces sp. NPDC050509
GGCCTCCGCTGTCGATGGTCCGTCAGTACATCGAGCAGCAGAATCGCCCGCTCTAGCCTGCAAGTCAGAACACTTCTGAGAATCACTTCACCACCCGGCCAAAGCCCGGTGCCCTGCGATTAGTCCCGGTAGCGGAGCACGACGACCGCCCGCTGCCGCACCGGCAGGGACCGTACGGCCGCCGCCAGCGACTGCTCCAGGTCCACCCCCGCGTACGCGTCGGACGGCCCGGCCGCGTCCGGGAGTTCGCCGTACGGCAGCTCCCCGCGCCAGCGCCGCCGCCACCGGGAGGCGTGCAGGTGCACCATCGCCTTGCGTACGTACGCCTCCGGCTGTTCGGCCGCTATCCGGGGCCACTTGCCAGACCTTCGCGAGCGCGCTCTGGAGCAGGTCCTCCGCGAGATGCGCGTCCCCGGTGAGCAGCCACGCCACGCGCAGCAGCCGGGGCCCCCGGGCCGTGACGAACGCCTCGAAGTCGCCGTCGCCCGGATCCATCGGCCCGCCCTCGCCATCCTGTTCGATCCCTCACGTCAGTGGAACGCGATGGGACACCGATCAGGTTGCGTCCGTTCCTCTCGTCAGCCTCCGGCTGACCGTGCCGAGGCTGTCGGCGAGAGCGGCGAGCTGGTCGCGGTCGAGGACGTCGATGAGCAGTTCGCGGACGAGCGCGACATGCCCGGGGGCGGAGGCGCGCAGCCGCTCGCGGCCCGCGTCGGTGAGGGCGGCGACGACACCGCGTACGTCGGAGGAGCAGGCGCGGCGGCTGACGAGACCGGCCTTCTCCAGTTGTCCGACCTGGTAGGTGAGGCCGCTCTTCGAGGTGAGCAGCAGATCCGCCAGTCCGCTCATACGCAGCTCGCCGCCGGGCGCGTCGCCGAGGCGCGACAGGATCTCGTACTGCGGATGGGAGAGGCCCGCGTCCTCCTTGAGCTGCTGGTCGAGGCGGCGCTCCAGGAGGATGCCGGCGGCGATGAACCCGCGCCACGCGGCCATCTCGTGCTCGTCCAGCCAGCGGGGTTCGTCCATGGCGTTCATCCTAGGCTCCGGCGACCCCGGTTGTTCAAATTCAAATCACTGTGTACGGTCGAAAACGCGAGCCTTTGCTTAAACTTTCAAGAAAAACTCGTCGAGCTCATGCCTCCGGGTCCACGGCTCCACGGGCTCACGACTTACGACTCACGGGCTCACCGGAGCCAGGCACGGAACGGCCCCACCGAAGCGGCCCCCACCCCCTTCACCCCCTTCACCCGCCAGGAGAGAACGCACTCATGCCCTCCCCCACCAGCACCCCCACCCTCGCCCCGCTGTCCCGCCCCGGCTCCGCCCCCGGAGACCGGGCCCACGCCTCCACACCCCACGCCTACGACATCGGCCTCCTGCTGCTCCGCGTCGTCCTCGGCCTGACGATGGCCGCGCACGGCAGCCAGAAGCTCTTCGGCTGGTTCGGCGGCGGCGGCCTGGACGGCACCGGCGCGTTCTTCACGGCGAGCGGCTACCCCTCCGGCAAGGCGTTCGCCGTCGTCGCCGGAGTGACCGAGACCCTCGGCGGCCTCGGCCTGGCCATCGGCCTGCTCACGCCGCTGATGGGCGCGGCCGTGGTCGGCACGATGGTCAACGCCCTCGCCGTCAAGGGCACCGGCAGCTTCTTCGCCCCGACCGGCATCGAATACGAGATCCTGCTCACCGCGGGCGCCGCCGCCCTGGCCCTCACCGGCCCCGGCCGCATCGCCGTCGACCGCCTCCTCCCCGGCCTGAAGTCCCACCGCTTGGCCTACGGCGCATCGGCGGTGGCCCTGGGCCTGCTGGTGGCGGGCCTCACCCTGCTGCTGCGCAAGTAGGCAGCCGCGTTCGGCGTTCGGGCCGGAGATCTTGGGGCGCTAGGTTGGCCGCATGGTTGAGGGGGCGAAGGCCGAACTACGCGCTGTGGTGCCCGAGCAGCGGACAAAGGGGCGGCGTGCCGTCCGGGGGAAGAAGGACAAGGGCGGTCTGGCACGTTCGTCCCTGCTGATGGCTCTCGGCACGGTGGTGTCGCGGGCGACGGGCCTGATCCGTCAGGTGCTGCAGGCGGCAGCGCTGGGGACGGGCCTGCTGGCCAGTACGTACAACACGGCGAACACGGTGCCGACGAGCCTGTACACGCTGTTGATCGGCGGGGCGCTCAACGCCGTACTGGTACCGCAGTTGGTGCGCGCCCGCACGACGGAGCCCGACGGCGGGCGGGCCTACGAGCAGCGTCTGGTCACGCTCGTCGTCTGCGTGCTGGGGGTGGGTACGGCCCTGGCGGTCTGGGCGGCGCCGGGGATCGTCGGGCTGTACATGCGGGACACCCCGGGCAGCCATGAGGCGTTCGAGCTGACGGTGACGTTCGCGAGGTTTCTGCTGCCGCAGATCTTCTTCTACGGCCTGTTCGGCATCTACGGGCAGGTTCTGAACGCCCGTGAGAAATTCGGCGCGATGATGTGGACGCCGGTGCTGAACAACGTCGTCCTGGTCGGCATGTTCGCCGCCTATCTGGGGCTGATGACGATCCCCGCCCGGGTCGAGGACATCACGGCCGACCAGGTCCGCCTGCTGGGGATCGGAACCACGGCAGGCATCGCCTTGCAGGCCCTGGCGCTGATCCCCTTCGCGCGAGCGGCGGGTTTCCGGTTCCGGCCGCGGTTCGACTGGCGGGGCACCGGACTCGGCAGGAGCGTCCACGCGGCGAAGTGGACCCTGTTGTTCGTCCTGGCCAACCAGGTCGCCCTGACCGTCGTGACGAACTACGCCAACGCCGCCGACCAGAAGCTTCCCCACGCCGGAGCGGGCTACTCGGCGTACACCTACGCGCAGACCATCTGGCTGCTGCCGCAGTCGATCGTGACCGTGTCCCTGGTGACGGCGCTGCTGCCCCGCATGAGCCGGGCCGCCGCCGAAGGCCGGATGACGGATCTGCGCGCGGACCTCTCCCGGGCCCTGCGCGCCAGCGGCGTCGTCATCGTCCCCGCCGCCCTGTTCTTCGTCGCGTTCGGGCCGCAGATCGCCACTCTGGTGTTCGCGCACGGAGCGGCGGATGCCGCCTCGGTCCGTCCGATGGGCTACATGCTGCAGGCGTTCGGGCTGGGGCTCATTCCGTTCTCCGCCCAGTACCTGCTGCTGCGCGGCTTCTACGCCTTCGAGGACACGCGTACCCCGTTCCTCATGGCCTCCTGGATCGCCGGGGTGAACATCGCCCTGGCCACCGCCTGCCATCTGCTGCTGCCGACTCGCTGGGCCGTGGTCGGCATGGCGGGGGCCTACACCCTCTCCTACGTGGCCGGCCTCGCGCTCACCGCGTCTCTGCTGCGCAGGAGGGTGGGCGGCCGTATCGATGACGGAGCCCTGCGCCGTACGTACGGGAAACTGCTGTGCGCCGCCGTCCCGGCCGCGGGGCTGGGCTGGCTGGCCGCCCGTGCGTGCGCCGGGTCGGGGACCGGGACGTGGCCCACCGCCGTCGCGCTGGCAGCGGGGACGCTCACGACGGCGCTGGTCTACCTCCTCCTCGCCCGGTTGATGAAGATCAGCGAGCTGCGGCGCCTGCCCGGGATGCGGTAGACCGGTCGTCGGTCCGGCCGACGCCGACGTCCAGGGGTGGAAACACCGCGTCCCGCCCCTCGGCAGTGCGAAGGGCGGGACACGAGGCGGTACGCGGGGAGCGGGTGCCGTTACTCCGACGGCTTCGCCGACTTCGTCACCGGCTTGCGGAGCGCGATGTTCAGCTCGCGCAGCCGCGTCTCGTCCAGCTCCGTCGGCGCGCCCATCATCAGGTCCTGCGCGTTGCCGTTGAGCGGGAAGGCGATCGTCTCGCGGATGTTCGGCTCGTCCGCCAGCAGCATGACGATCCGGTCCACGCCCGGGGCGATGCCGCCGTGCGGCGGGGCGCCGAGGCGGAAGGCCTTGAGCATGCCCGCGAATTCGTGCTCCACGGTCTCCCGGTCGTAGCCCGCGATCTCGAACGCCTTGATCATCAGCTCCGGTTCGTGGTTACGGATCGCGCCGGACGACAGCTCGATGCCGTTGCAGACGATGTCGTACTGCCACGCCAGGATGTCCAGCGGGTCCTTCGACTCCAGGTCGTCCAGGCCGCCCTGGGGCATCGAGAACGGGTTGTGCGAGAAGTCGATCTTCCCGGTCTCCTCGTCCTTCTCGTACATCGGGAAGTCGACGATCCAACAGAACCGGAAGACGCCCTCCTCGAAGTGCCCCGCGCGCTTGGCGGCCTCGACGCGCACCGCGCTCATGATCTTGGAGACCTCGTCGAAGGCGCCCGCGCCGAAGAAGACCGCGTGTCCCGGGACCAGCGCCAGCCGCTCCGTGAGGACCTTGACGTCCGTCTCCGTCAGGAACTTGGCGATCGGGCCTGCCAGCGACCCGTCCTCGCCGACCCGGACCCAGGCGAGGCCCTTCGCGCCGTGCTCGACCGCGTACTCACCGAGGCCGTCGAAGAACTTCCGGGACTGTCCGGCGGTGTCCGGCACCGGCAGGGCCCGGACGTGTTTGCCCGCGAACGCCTTGAACTCGGAGCCCTCGAAGACGTCCGAGATGTCGACCAGTTCGAGCTGGGCGCGCAGGTCGGGCTTGTCGTTGCCGTACTTCAGCATGGACTCGCGGAACGGGATCCGCGGGAACGGCGAGGTGACGTGCCGGCCGCCGCCGAACTCCTCGAACAGCTCCGTCATGAGCTTCTCGATCGGCCGGAAGACGTCCTCCTGCTCGACGAAGCTCATCTCGACGTCGAGCTGGTAGAACTCGCCCGGCGAGCGGTCCGCGCGCGCGTCCTCGTCGCGGAAGCAGGGCGCGATCTGGAAGTAACGGTCGAAGCCCGAGATCATCAGGAGCTGCTTGAACTGCTGCGGCGCCTGCGGCAGCGCGTAGAACCTGCCCGGGTTCAGCCGCGAGGGGACGACGAAGTCGCGCGCGCCCTCGGGGGAGGTCGCGGTGAGGATCGGGGTCGCCATCTCGTTGAAGCCGAGGGCGGTCATCTTGTGCCGGATCGCGGAGACCACGGCCGTACGCAGCAGGATGTTGCGGTGCATGCGCTCGCGGCGCAGGTCGAGGAAGCGGTACTCCAGGCGCCGCTCCTCGTTGACGCCGTCCTCCGCGTTGACCGTGAACGGCAGGGGCCCGGCCGCGCCGAGGATCTCGACCTCGGAGACCTCGATCTCGATCTCGCCGGTCGGCAGCTCCGGGTTCACGTTCTCCGCACCGCGCGCGGAGACCTTGCCGTCGATACGGACGACGGTCTCCTTGGTGAGCTTGGACAGCTCCTCGTTGGCGGGCGTGCCGGGGCGGGCGACGAGCTGCACCAGACCGTAGTGGTCACGGAGATCGATGAAGAGGATGCCGCCCAGGTCTCGGCGATTGTGCAGCCAGCCGCTCAGCCGGACGTCGGCGCCGACGTCAGAGGCGCGGAGCTGGCCGCAGGTGTGGGACCTGTACCGGTGCATCGTCGTTTCATCCAGTCTTGGCAGTCGGAGTGGAGTGGGCGCCACCTGTTGGCCAACCCAATTCGGGAAAACTCGTTTGGCCATAACAGGCTACCGCCCGTGTCCGACACCGCCCTCAGTGGCGTTCGCTCCGCACATATTCATAAAGTGGGACAATGCGAACCGAGGATGTCCTGACCGCGATCGGCACCGGCCTGTGGCGCTGGGACCTGATCTCCGGATCGGTCACCCTCGACGCCGAGGCCGCCCGGCTCTTCGGCTGGCCCGCCGAGCCCCTGGAGACCACGAAGGCCGCCGTCCGCGCCCGGCTCCACCCCGTCGACTGGAACGAGATCGAGGGCGTCGTACGCCTCGCCGTCGCCGAGTCCACCCTCGCCGAGGTCCGGCTGCGCGTGATGGACGGCGACGGCCGGGTCGTCCGTACGGTACGGAGCCGCGCCAAGCCCGTCGTCACCAGCAGACCGGACGGCGACGAGGAATTCGAACTGTTCGGTACGGTCCAGGAGGTCAGCGAGCCCCGCCCCGGCACCGCCGTCGAGGGCAGCTCCATCACCGGCGACTGGCGCCGCTCCCGCGAGGCGTTCCTGCTGGACGCGGGGCGCGCGCTGGCCGAGGCGCGCTCCACCGCCGAGGTCCTGCGGGTCGCCGCGTCCCTCTCCATGCCCGGGTTCTCGCCGGACGGACTGGCGGTCTTCGGCGTCTCCGGGGGCCTCACCGGCGGCCCCTCGGGGCAGCGGCTGCGGATCATCGGGCACCACGGGCACGACGCCGGGGACGTGGGCCCCTTCGAGGAGATGTCGCTCGACACGGACTATCCGGCCGCCGAGGTCGTCAGGACCGGCCGCGCCGTCTATCTGCCGACACCCGAGGCGTACGAGCGGGAGTACCCCGCCACCTGGCAGTACGTCCAGCGCTTCGACCGCAGCTCCTGGGCGTTCGTCCCACTGGTCGTGGCGGGCCGCACCCTCGGCACCTGGATGGCGGCCTTCAAACACCGGGTCGCCTTCTCCCCGGACGAACGCTCCGTGCTGACCACGGTCGCGCGCATGCTCGCGCAGGCCCTGGCCCGCGCGGGCGTCGCCGAGTCCGAACGCGAACTGTCGATCGGCCTCCAGCGCTCGATGATGCCGCGGCTGGGGCCCGAGATCCCGGGGATGACGGTGGCGGCGCGGTACGTGCCGACCGGCGGCGGCCTCCAGGTGGGCGGCGACTGGTACGACATGATCCCGCTGCCGGACGGACGGGGCGGCGACCGGTCGGGCGGACGCTTCGCACTGGTCATCGGGGACGTGCAGGGCCATGACGTCCACGCGGCCGGCCTGATGGGCCAGCTCAGGATCGCGCTGCGGGCGTACGCCGCCGAGGGGCACCGCCCGGACGCGGTGCTCTCCCGCGCGTCCCGCTTCCTCGCCGGACTCCAGCACCACCCGGGGCAGGACGGCGCCTCCGGCGGCAGCCCGGCCGGCGAGCCCGGCGCCCCGGCCGGGCTGTTCCCGGGGACCGCGGGCTCCGACAGCGGTCCCGACGCCCTGGCCGGGCCCCGCTTCGCGACCTGCCTCTACCTGGAGGTCGACCCGGAGACGGGCACCCTCGACATCGCCCGCGCCGGCCATCCGGACCCGGTGATCCGTACCGCCGACGGCACGGCGGTCATCCGGCAGACCGCGGGCGGGCTGCCCCTCGGGATCGAGGCCGACTCCGACTATCCGACGACCCGGCTCCAGCTCGGCCCCGGCGAGCTGCTGATGCTCTGCACGGACGGGCTGATCGAGACGGGCGGACACGATCTCGCGACGGGCTGGGAGCGACTGCGCCCCGTACTGGAGGAGCCCCTGCGGGACGGCGTACGGCGCGCACCGGACGACGGCGAGTCGGATGACGGCGCGTCGGACGGCGGTGCGTCGGGAGAGGGCCGTACGGGAAAAGGCCGTACGGGAGAGGACCGCACCGGGGAGGGCCGTACGGAGGCGGGCGACCCGGCAGAAGCGCTCCCGGAAGCTCTCCCTGCGGGCATCGACGGCGCCGCCGCGCTGGAGAAGCTCGCGGACGCCCTGGTCCAGGCCGTGCACGGCCCCACCTCGTACTACACGACCGGGCCGCTCGCCGACCGCCGCGAGGACGACATCGCGCTCCTGCTGCTCTCCCGCGACCGGGACGGCGCGGCCTCCCGTACCGCCAGGACGCCCGCCCGCAGGACCGCGCTCACCATCGCGCAGGCCGAACCGGAGCGGATCGCGGGCGCCCGGCGCCAGCTCCGCGATCTGCTGCACGACTGGGCGGACCCCGAGCAGGTCGACTCGGCGGAGCTGATGGTCTCCGAGATACTGACCAACGTGCTCGTCCACACGGACGGGGACGCGCTGCTGGTCGCGGAGGCGCGGGGCGAGCACGGAGCGCGCCGGCTGCGGATCGAGGTCGCGGACACCAGCGACGACCTGCCGCACCGCCGGCGCCCCGGCGAGCTGGCGTCCAGCGGGCGGGGGCTGGTGCTGCTGGAGATCCTGGCGGACGCGTGGGGGGTGGACCCGCGGGGCGAGGGGAAGTGCACCTGGTTCGAGCTCTACGAGGACGGCGGAGGCGGGGCGGCGGTACCGTCCGGACCGTCGGATCCGGTGGAGGAGTCCGCGGCGTAACGTTTCCGCACCTCGGAGAGCACCCCGAACGCGGCGGCCGTCAGCGGTACGGCCAGCAGCATGCCCAGAATCCCGGCGACGCTCGCGCCCGCCGTGATCGCCAGCATCACCACGGCGGGATGCATCTGCACCGTACGGCTCTGGATCATCGGCTGGAGCAGATGCCCCTCCAGCACCTGGACGGCGAGCACCACCCCGAGCGCCCAGAGCCCGATCACCCACCCCCGGTCGACCAGGGCGACCAGCACGGCGACGGCGCCGGAGATCAGGGCACCGAGGTACGGGATGTACGCGCCGACGAAGACCAGCGCCCCCAGCCCGACCGCGCCGGGCACCCGCAGGATCAGCAGGCCGACGGTGATGCAGATCGCGTCGATGAGCGCGATCAGGGTCGTCCCGCGCATGAACCCCTCGACGGCCCCGAAGGCGCGGCGCCCCATCGCCTCGACGGCCCGCCCGGCCGCTCCCGGGGCGAACACCCGGAGCGCGCGGGCCGCCCGGGAGGAGTCCCGCAGGAAGAAGAAGACCAGCAGCAGGGCGAGGACGGCGGTGGCGATCAGCTCCCCGACCACGCTGATGCCGGTGAGCACCCCGGAGGCGGCGGTGGCACCGAACTTCCCGACGAGGTCCTTGGCGTTCTTCGCCAGGTCCTCCAGCGAGGTCCCGGCGGCCCCGCCGAAGTGCTTGCTCACCTCCTGGCCCGCCTGGCGCAGCGAGGCGACGATCTGGTCCCCGGTGTCGACGAGCGCGCTGACGACGATGTACGCGGCGCCGCCCACCACGCCCACGATGGCGACACAGGTCAGCGCGGAGGCGAGCGACGCGTTGAGCCGCAGCGCGATCAGCCGGCGGTAGAGCGGGCCGAGCAGCGCGGTGCCGAGAAGGGCGAGCAGGACGGGGGTGACGGCCGTCTTGAAGGTGACACACAGCCAGATCGCGACGGCCCCCACCCCGGAGACCAGCAGCGCGACCCCGCACCACGCGGCGAGGCGCCGGGCGCTCTCGGGGAGGAGGGGGTTCGGCGGCGTCTGCACGCTCCCAGCCGACCACGGCCGGGCGGGCTTGTCCTGCGCTGCCCACCGCCCGGGTGACGCACCGTCACCCGGGCGAACGGAAGAACCTACGCGCGTTCCGCCGGGACCGTACCGAGGCGGCCCGCCTGGAAGTCCTCGAAGGCCTGCTTCAGCTCGGCGTGACTGTTCATCACGAACGGGCCGTAGTGCGCCATCGGCTCCCTGATCGGCTGCCCGCCCAGGAGCACGACCTCCAGGTCCGGCGTGTGCGCGTCCTGCGTCGCGTCGGCCCGTACGGTGAGCGAGCCGCCCGCGCCGAAGACCGCCGTCTGCCCGGTGTGGACCGGACGGCGCTCCGCGCCGACCGTGCCGCGCCCGGCCAGGACGTACGCGAGACCGTTGAAGTCCTCGCGCCACGGCAGCGTCACCTCGGCGCCCGGCCGCAGCGTGGCGTGGATCATCGTGATCGGGGTGTGGGTGACGCCGGGGCCCTCGTGGCCGTCCAGGGCGCCCGCGATGACCCGCAGCAGCGCGCCGCCGTCGGGCGAGGTCAGAAGCTGGACCTGGCCGCCGCGGATGTCCTGGTAGCGCGGGTCCATCATCTTGTCGGAGGCCGGCAGGTTCACCCAGAGCTGGAGGCCGTGGAACAGCCCGCCGGAGGTGACCAGCGACTCCGGCGGCGCCTCGATGTGCAGCAGGCCCGAGCCCGCCGTCATCCACTGGGTGTCGCCGTTGGTGATGGTGCCGCCACCGCCCTGGCTGTCCTGGTGGTCGAATATCCCGTCGATGATGTACGTGACCGTCTCGAAGCCGCGGTGCGGGTGCCAGGGGGTCCCCTTCGGCTCTCCCGGCGCGTACTCCACCTCACCCATCTGATCCATCATGATGAAGGGGTCGAGGCGCTTGTAGTCGATCCCCGCGAACGCGCGGCGCACCGGGAATCCCTCGCCCTCGAAGCCGCCGGGCGCGGTCGTGACGGCGAGCACGGGACGGGCCACGGCGTCGGCCGGAGCCGCCACACGGGGCAGGGTCAGCGGGTTTTCGACGGTCACTGCGGGCATGACGGCCTCCTCAGGCTCTCCTGTACCAATTTAGTTGAACAGTGAACATCTCGCAAGGTGTGCCGCATTCCCGGATGCCTTCCAGATGCCTTCCAGATGCCTTCCGGACGGAAGAAGGGCCCGTACCGGTGCGGTACGGGCCCTCGTCAGGATCGGGAGACGGCGTGCTCAGCCGTACATGCGCCTCATCGCGAAGTCCACCATCTGCTCGACCGCCTTCGCGTCGAACACCATCCGGTGCTCGCCCTCCATGTCGAGCACGAAGCCGTACCCCGTCGGCAGCAGGTCGATCACCTCGGCCCCGGTGATCACGAAGTACTTCGACTCCTTGCCCGCGTAGCGCCGCAGCTCCTTGAGCGTGCTGAACATGGGGATCACCGGCTGCTGCGTGTTGTGCAGCGCCAGGAACCCGGGGTTGTCACCCCGCGGGCAGTAGACCTTCGACGTCGCGAAGATCTGCTGGAAGTCCTCGGCCTGGAGCGACCCCGTCGTGAACGCCCGCACGGCGTCGCCGAGCGACGGAGGCGACGGTTCCGGATACAGCGGCTGCTCGGCGTACCCGCCCGCGCCGGCGCCACCCATCGGCTGCTGCTGCGGGTGCGCGTACTGCTGCTGAGCGCCCATGTTCTGGTCGTAGCCGTACATGGACGCAAGAGTACTGAGGAATGGCGCCCCTGGGATCCCCGTCTACCACGTCACACATCGCCCGCGGGCCCCGGCGCGGGGTTGCATCTTATTACCGATGGGTAGCATCATCGGTAGCTACCAACCGGTACTGGCATACGCATGAGGGATCTGCCTCCTGCCTTTCCGCCTTCCCGATCCTTACGGAGTCGTCGCCATGGGGCACTACAAGTCGAATCTCCGCGACATCGAGTTCAACCTCTTCGAGGTCCTCGGGCGCGACAAGCTGTACGGGACGGGCCCGTTCGCGGAGATGGACGTCGAGACCGCCAGGAGCATCCTCGAAGAGGTCACCCGCCTCGCGGAGAACGACCTCGCCGAGTCGTTCGCCGAGGCCGACCGCACCCCGCCGGTGTTCGACCCGCAGACGAACACGGCGCCGGTCCCGGCCGCCTTCAAGAAGAGCTACCAGGCCTACATGGACTCCGAGTACTGGCGCCTGGGCCTGCCGGAGGAGATCGGCGGCACGACCTCCCCGCGCTCCCTGATCTGGGCCTACGCGGAGCTGCTGCTCGGCGCCAACCCCGCCGTGTGGATGTACTCCTCGGGCCCGGCCTTCGCCGGCGTCCTGCACGACGAGGGCAACGACGCGCAGAAGAAGGTCGCCGCGATCGCCGTCGAGCGCCGGTGGGGCTCCACGATGGTCCTCACCGAGCCGGACGCGGGCTCGGACGTCGGCGCGGGCCGCACGAAGGCCGTCGAGCAGGAGGACGGCACCTGGCACATCGAGGGCGTGAAGCGCTTCATCACCTCCGGTGAGCACGACATGTCGGAGAACATCCTCCACTACGTCCTCGCCCGCCCCGAGGGAGCCGGACCGGGCACCAAGGGCCTCTCGCTCTTCCTCGTGCCCAAGTACGAGTTCGACTGGGAGACCGGCGAGCCGGGCGAGCGCAACGGCGTCTACGCGACGAACGTCGAGCACAAGATGGGCCTCAAGGGGTCCAACACCTGCGAGCTGACCTTCGGCGACCGCCACCCCGCCAAGGGCTGGCTGATCGGCGACAAGCACGAGGGCATCCGCCAGATGTTCCGCATCATCGAGTTCGCGCGGATGATGGTCGGCACGAAGGCGATCGCCACCCTCTCCACCGGTTACCTGAACGCGCTGGAGTACGCCAAGGAGCGCGTCCAGGGCCCCGACCTGGCGCAGTTCATGGACAAGAACGCGCCCAAGGTCACCATCACGCACCACCCCGACGTACGCCGCTCGCTGATGACGCAGAAGGCGTACGCGGAGGGCATGCGCTCCCTGGTGATGTACACGGCTTCGGTGCAGGACGAGATCGCGTTCAAGGAGGCCGAGGGCGAGCCCACGAAGGCGCTGCACGGCCTCAACGACCTGCTGCTGCCCATCGTGAAGGGGTACGGCTCCGAGCGGTCGTACGAGCAGCTCGCGCAGGCGCTCCAGATCTTCGGCGGCTCCGGATACCTCCAGGAGTACCCGGTCGAGCAGTACATCCGGGACGCCAAGATCGACACCCTCTACGAGGGGACGACGGCGATCCAGGGCCAGGACTACTTCTTCCGGAAGATCGTCCGCGACCAGGGCCAGGCGCTGAACACCCTCTCCGAGGAGATCAAGACCTTCCTCGCGGTCGGCACGGGCGGTACGGAGCTGGCCCCGGCCCGCGAGGCGCTCGCCAAGGCCGCCGGTGACCTGGAGGCGATCGTCGGCGCGATGCTGGCCGACCTCACGGCCACCGGCGAGGACGTCAAGAACATCTACAAGGTCGGCCTCAACACCACTCGCCTGCTGATGGCTTCGGGCGACGTGGTCGTCGGCTACCTGCTGCTGCGCGGCGCCGCCGTGGCCGCGGAGAAGCTGGAGACGGCCGCGTCCAAGGACGTGGCGTTCTACCAGGGCAAGATCGCGGCGGCCAAGTTCTTCGCCGCGAACGTACTGCCGGGCGTCGCGACGGAGCGGGCGCTCGCCGAGTCGGTCGACAGCACGCTGATGGAGCTGGACGAGGCGGCGTTCTGAGCCCGGGGCTCCGGGCCACGGGCCCTGGGCTCCGGGTCACGGGCCCTGGGCTCCGGGTCACGGGCCCTGGGCTCCGGGTCACGGGCCCCGGGCGACGCCGCCCGCCCCCATCGACAGGGCACCTCCGCGCACACCACGCGGGAGGTGCCCTGCGCGCGGCGCTCCCGGCCACTGCCAGGGCCGGTGTCGGACCTCGTCGTTAGGGTTGGGCCCATGAGCACTTCCACCCGCTTCGACCGCGGCCTCACCGACGACCTCATGTCCTACCTCGCGGCCAGCCCGTCGCCGTACCACGCGGTGGCGAACGCCGCGGCGCGCCTGGAGAAGGCCGGCTTCCGGCAGGTGCGGGAGACGGACGCCTGGGACGGGTCGAAGGGCGGCCGGTACGTCGTGCGCGGCGGTGCGCTCATCGCCTGGTTCGTGCCGGAGGGCGCCGAGCCGCACACCCCGTTCCGGATCGTCGGCGCGCACACCGACTCGCCGAACCTGCGGGTGAAGCCCCTGCCGGACACCGGCTCGTACGGCTGGCGCCAGATCGCCGTCGAGGTGTACGGCGGGACGCTGCTCAACACCTGGCTCGACCGCGATCTGGGGCTCGCCGGCCGGGTCACCCTGCGCGACGGTTCGCACCGGCTGGTCAACGTCGACCGCGCGCTGCTGCGCGTCCCGCAGCTCGCCGTCCACCTCGACCGTTCGGTCAACACGGACGGCCTGAAGCTGGACAGACAGCGGCACATGCAGCCGATCTGGGGCCTCGGGGAGCCCGAGGAGGGCGATCTGATCCGCTTCGTCGCGGAGGAACTGGGCGTCGAGGCCGACGAGATCACCGGCTGGGACCTGATGCCGCACGCCATCGAGGCGCCCTCGTACCTCGGCAGGGACCGCGAGCTGGTGGCAGGACCGCGGATGGACAACCTGCTGTCGGTGCACGCGGGGACGGCGGCGCTGGCCGCGGTCTCGACGGACTCCGGCACGCCCCTGGCGTACATCCCGGTCCTCGCCGCCTTCGACCACGAGGAGAACGGCTCGCAGTCGGACACCGGCGCCGAAGGCCCCCTGCTCGGTACGGTCCTGGAGCGCTCGGTGCTCGCCCGCGGGGGCACGTACGAGGACCGCGCGCGGGCCTTCGCCGGCACGGTCTGCCTGTCGTCGGACACGGGACACGCCGTCCACCCCAACTACGGCGAGCGCCACGACCCGACGCACCACCCGCGTGCCAACGGCGGCCCGATCCTCAAGGTCAACGTGAACATGCGGTACGCGACGGACGGCAGCGGCCGGGCCGTGTTCGCCGAGGCCTGCGAGAAGGCGGGCGTGCCGTGGCAGACGTTCGTCTCCAACAACGCGATGCCGTGCGGTACGACGATCGGCCCGATCACCGCGGCCCGGCACGGTATCCAGACCGTCGACATCGGCGTCGCCATCCTGTCGATGCACAGCGCGCGCGAGCTGTGCGGCGCGGACGACCCGTACCACCTGGCGAACGCGCTGGTGGCGTTCCTGGCGGGCTGATCAGCGGCCCGATCAGGGGGCGTATCTGCCGGAGCGCCCCGCCGAGGCCGGCGCCGAGGCCGCGACCGGAGCGCCCCACGGACCGAACCGCCGCCGCCCGCATGCCTGTTCCGGTCAGGGGTACCCGATGCATGACCGACACCCGGCACGACACGACTCCTGTGAAGAGGCGGGCCCCATGGGCATAGGCGGATGCATCACCCTCATCGCGGTCGGCGCGATCCTCACGTTCGCGACCGACTGGGAACTCGACAGCGTCAACCTCGACCTGGTCGGCGTGATCATGATGGCCGTCGGCATCATCGGCACGGCCGTCATGACCAGCATCGCGCGCCGGCGCAGGGCGATCGTCACCCCGGTCGCACCGACGGTGGTGGACCGGAACGAGCGCTTCTGACGGGACGACGTGCGCCCGTACGACGCCCGCCCGAACGGCCTGCGCCCGTACGGGCTCCGGCCGGCGCTACGCGTCGAGACCGGCGAGCACGAGCCCGAGCCGGGACGTCCCCGCGTCACCGACCACGACCGGAACGCCCCAGTCCTGCTGGTGGACATGGCAGGCCGGGTACTCGTTCAGCGGGTCGTCGTCGCACGAGGCGGCCATCGCGGACACGTGCAGCACGCCCTCGGTGACATCCGGCGCCAGCACCAGGTCGCGGCCCAGATCCGTACCGGCGCCGCCGCCCTCCAGCAGCAGCTCCGGCGGGGTCGCCGAGACCAGCAGCCGGGTGGACGGGCCGTACCGCGTGTCCAGCTTCTGCCCGGTCGGCGCCGTGAAGACGACGTCCAGCCGCAGCGCGCCCGGCGCGACCTCGGTCGCGGCCCGCTGCGTGCGGTGGGCGACGGACTCCACGCGCACCGCCTCCTCGGGCAGCCGCAGCCGCGTCAGCCGGTGCCGCGCGGACTCGACGACGACGATGTCCTCGCCCACCAGGACGGCGTCGCTCGGCTCGCGCAGATCGGTGGCGAGCGTCGTCACCTCGCCGGTCGCCGGGTCGTAGCGGCGCAGCGCGTGGTTGTACGTGTCGCAGACGGCGACGGAGCCGTCGGGCAGCGCGGTGACCCCCAGCGGGTGCTGGAGCAGGGCCTGGGCGGCGGGGCCGTCGCGGTGCCCGAAGTCGAAGAGCCCGCTGCCGACGGCCGTACGGATCACGAACCCGCTACCGTCCGCGCCAGGGCCGCGCTCGACGTACCGCAGCGCGCTGGTCTCGGAGTCCGCGATCCACAGCCGGTCCCCGGCCGCCGCGAGCCCGGACGGCTGCGCGAACCACGCCTCGGCGGCGTCCCCGTCCACCAGCCCCTCGTTGGTCGTGCCGGCCGCGGCCTCGACGGTCCCGGTGACCGGGTCGTACGTCCAGAGCTGATGCACCCCGGCCATCGCGATCCACACCCGGTCCGCCCACCAGGCGACGTCCCACGGCGAGGAGAGGGCCACCTCCAGGGCGGGGCCCGAGGTCGGCGCCCCCTGCCACCACTGCCGGCCGGTCCCGGCGACGGTCTCGATCGCACCGCTGACCGGGTCGTACGTACGCAGCGCGTGGTTCACGGTGTCCGCGACGATCACCCGCCCGTCGGGCAGCGACGCCAGCCCCTGCGGCTCGCTGAACGCGTCGGGGCCGAAGCCGCGCTGCCCACTGCCGATCCGCCGTACGACCGTCTCCGCGTCGGCGTCCAGCTCCACGAGCTGGTGCCGGGTCGAGTCCGAGACGAGGAGACGGCCGCCGGGCAGCTCCAGCGCCTTGCCCGGGAAGCGCAGATCGGTCGCGACGGGCTCCGGCGGCACATACGGCCCGTCCCCGCGCCGCAGCGTCCCCTTGGCCGCGTGCTCGGCCTCCAGCTCCTCCACGAGCTTCGCGAGGGCGTGCGCGTGCCCCTCACCGGCGTGCTGCGCGACGACGTACCCCTCGGGGTCGATCACGACGAGCGTGGGCCAGGCCCGTACGGCGTACTGCTTCCAGGTGGCCAGCTCGGGGTCGTCCAGGACCGGGTGGTGCACCTCGTACCGCTCGACGGCGTCGACGACGGCCTGGTGCTCGGCCTCGTGCACGAACTTCGGCGAGTGGACGCCGATGATCACGACGGTGTCCCGGTGCTTCTCCTCCAGCTCCCGCAGCTCGTCCAGGACGTGCAGGCAGTTGATGCAGCAGAACGTCCAGAAGTCGAGAATGACGATGCGTCCCCGCAGGTCGGCGAGGGTGTACGAGGTGTCGCCGGTATTGAGCCAGCCGCCCTTGCCGATCAGTTCGGGGGCGCGCACGCGCGCGCGGCGGGAGGGGGCGGGGGTCGCGTCGTTCATGATTCAAGGGTGCCACTCCCGGACCGGCGCGCACGACCCGCACACCCGCACCACCCGCAGCAGAGGACGGGCCGTCGCTCAGCGGCGCGGCGAGGGCGGTGATGACGAGGACGGGGGCGGCGGCGGGGACGGCGGCGCGAGTCCGAGCCGCCGGTCCTTCAGCGCCGGGAACTGCTCGCGCGTCCGGGCGACCTTCGCCGGGTCGACCTCCACGACCAGCACCTCCTCCCCCGTGCCCGCCTCGGCCAGCACCTCGCCCCAGGGGTCCACGACGATGCTGTGCCCCGACTGCTCCACCCCGGCGTGCGTTCCGGCGGTGGCGCAGGCCAGGACGTACGCCTGGTTCTCCACGGCGCGCGCCCGCGCGAGCAGCGTCCAGTGCGCACGCCGGCGCGCGGGCCAGCCCGCCGGTACGACGAGCACCTCGGCGCCCGCGTCGATCAGCCCGCGGAACAGCTCGGGGAAGCGGAGGTCGTAACAGGTGGCGAGGCCGAGGGTGGTCTCCGGCAGCCGTACGGTGACGAGTTCGCCGCCCGCGTCCATCAGCGTCGCCTCGCCCCTGTCGAAGCCGAAGCGGTGGATCTTGCGGTACGTACGGACCAGTTCACCGGCGGGGGAGAGGACGAGCGAGGTGTTGAAGAGTTCACCCGAGGCGGCGGCCTCCACCACGGACCCGGCGTGCAGCCAGACCCCCGCGTCGCGCGCCGCCCCGGATATCGCCGCGAAGGTCGGCCCGTCCACCGGCTCCGCCGCCGCCGCGAAGGACTCGTACGCGAACGCCCCGACCGGCCAGAGCTCCGGGAGGACGACGAGATCAGCGCCACGTTGTTCCCGTACCAGGGTGGCAACGCGCCGCCTACGGGATTCGGCCGATTCGTCCGGGTCTACTGCGATCTGGATCAGCGAAGCGCGCACAGTACCACCGTCCTGGCATTCGAGCCGTCAACACGGGCCTACGATCGTCACACGAAAGCACTGCCGGGGTGCCATCGGGCAGCGTAACTTAGCTGCCGAACCTCCCACGCAGCCCGCAGCCGCCCGCCAGCAAGCCAGCCCGCGTACCGCAGAACCGCCGAGGGGTCCCGTGACCGTCCATCCCAGCCTTCAGAACTACGCCGATGCCTGGACCCACTCCATCGAGGCCATAGCCGAGCTGGTGCAGCCGCTCGTCGAGGGCGAATGGAACCGGCGCACCCCGTGCCCCGGCTGGTCCGTGCGGGACATCGTCTCGCATGTCATCGGTCTGGACTGCGAGATGCTCGGGGACCCGCGGCCGATCCACTCACTGCCCCGCGATCTCTATCACGTACGGGACGAGCACACCCGCTACATGGAGATGCAGGTCGATGTGCGGCGCCACCACACCGCGCCGGAGATGACCGCCGAGCTGGAGTACACGGTCATCCGCCGCAACCGGCAGTTGCGGAACGAGACGCGCGCGCCCGACACCATGGTCCGCGCGCCGCTCGGCGCCGAGCAGACCCTGGAAACCGCCATGCGGATGCGGGCGTTCGACATCTGGGTGCACGAACAGGACCTGCGCTCCGCGCTGAACCGGCCCGGGAACCTGGACTCCCCCGGCGCCCTGGTCGCCCGTGACGTGCTGCTGGCCGCGCTGCCGAAGGTCGTCGCCAAGGACGCGGGCGCGCCGCCGAGTTCGGCGGTCGTCATCGACGTGAACGGCCCGCTGGAGTTCCTCCGTACGGTACGGGTGAACGCGGAGGGGCGCGGTTCGGTCGACGGCTCGCCCTCGCTCGGCCCGGTCGTCACGCTCGCGACGGACTGGGAGACGTACTTCCGGCTGGCGTGCGGACGGGTGCGGCCCGCGGCGGTGGAGGACCGGCTGAAGGTGGACGGCGACCAGGAGCTGGCGGAGGCGATCCTGCGGAACTTCGCCGTCACCCCGTAGGCCCCGGGCCCCCGTAGGCCCCGGCCCGGCCCGTCAGGTTCGTTCAGACAGGAACGTGCACGGCCTCCACCCGGCTCGCCACCAGCCGCTCCCGCTCCCGCCGCGCGGTGCGCGAGCGCAGCCGCAGGATCTGGACGATCCCGATCGCCTGGAGGACGAAGACGGACGAGAACGCGATCCGGTAGTTGTCGCCCGTCGCGTCCAGCAGGACACCGACCGCGAAGAGCGTCGTCATCGAGGCCGTGAAACCACCCATGTTGACGATTCCGGAGGCCGTGCCCTGACGCCCGGGCGGGTTGGCGGGCCGGGCGAAGTCGAAGCCGATCATCGACGCGGGCCCGCAGGCGCCGAGGACCGCGCAGAGCGTGATCAGCAGCGACATGGGGGCGTGGTCGCCGGGATACGTGACGATCGTCGCCCAGACCAGCGCGGTCGCCCCGACCGTACCGAGGGCGAGCGGCACCCTGGCCGCGTGGTGCCGGGCGATGACCTGGCCGTACACCAGCCCGACGACCATGTTGGAGAGCACGATCAGGGTGAGCAGCTCCCCCGCGACGGCGCGGGACAGGCCCTGCGCCTCGACGAGGAACGGCATCCCCCAGAGCAGCAGGAAGAACATCGCCGGGAACTGGGTGGTGAAGTGCACCCACATCCCCAGCCGGGTACCGGGCTCGCGCCAGGACGCGGCGATCTGCTTCCGCACGTACGCGGCGCCCGCGTGCTCGGCGGGCGGCGGCTCGTGCCCCTCCGGGTGGTCCTTGAGGAAGAGCAGCAGCAGGACGAGGACGACGACCCCGGCCAGCGCACTGCCGGCGAACGTCGCGGCCCAGCCGAGGGAGCCGAGGGCGCGGGAGATGAAGATGGTGGAGACGAGGTTGCCCGCCATCCCGAACAGGGCGGCGACCTGGGCGATCATCGGCACGCGCCGGGCCGGGAACCAGCGGGTGCCGAGCCGCAGCACGCTGATGAAGGTCATCGCGTCGCCGCAGCCGAGGAGCGCGCGGGCGGCGAGCGCCGTGCCGTACGAGGGGGAGAGCGCGAAGCCGAGCTGCCCGACCGTGAAGAGCACGACGCCGAGGGTGAGCACCTTCTTCGTGCCCAGCCGGTCGACCATCAGGCCGACGGGTATCTGCATGCCCGCGTACACGAGCACCTGGAGGATCGAGAACGTCGACAGGGCCGAGGCGTTGATGTGGAAGCGCTCGACGGCGTCGAGACCGGCCACGCCCAGGCTCGTACGGAAGATGACGGCGACGAAGTAGACGGCGACGCCGATGCCCCACATCCAGGTGGCGCGCCGACCGCCGGGTGGATCACCGGGCAGGGTGACGGAGATGGCGCTCACCGGTCCGTACCCCGGACCAGCACCTGGACGCGGCTGACGTGGCGGCGCACGCAGGCGGCGGCGCCGTCGGCGTCGCCCGCCCTGATGGCTTCGAGCATCTCGGCGTGCTCGGTGACGTTCTTGGCGATCCGGTCGGGATGCGCCTCCAGCACGGCGACGCCCATCCGCAACTGCCGGTCCCTGAGCTGGTCGTACAGCTTGGAGAGGATCTGGTTGCCCGCGTTGCGCACGATCTCGGCGTGGAAGCACCGGTCGGACACGGCGACCGCCCCGAGATCCCCCTCCTCGGCCCGCTGCCGCTGCTCCTCCAGCAACTCCTCCAGCCGCGCGAGGAACGCCGCGGACGCGGGCACGGCCTTCCGTACGGCGAACTCCTCGACCAGCAGCCGGGTCTCGACGACATCCGCGATCTCCTGCGCGGAGACGGCGAGCACGAGCGCGCCCTTCTTCGGGTAGAGCTTGATCAGCCCCTCGACCTCCAGCTTGAGCAGCGCCTCGCGCACGGGGGTACGGGACACCCCGACGGCCTCGGCCAGCTCCCCTTCGGTGAGCAGCGTCCCGCCCTCGTAACGGCGGTCGAGTACGGCTTGCTTCACATGGCTGTAGACACGGTCGGCGGCGGGAGGTTGCTTGAGGGGTTGCTTCGGAGCTTGCTTCACAGGAGCGGCAGGGGCAGGGACGGGCGGCATGCACGCATCATAGATACAACAGAGGTGCAACAGAAAATCCATTCCGCCATACGGACGTACACCCCCGCCGAAGACCGGCGACGCGCCCGCCGCACGCCGGAGGAGCCCCCAAGCTCCGACCAGGACCGAGGCTCCACCAGGACCGAGCGCGAGGAGAACACACGTGACCTATGCCCCACAGCCGACACCGGACAGCACGGCGGTACGGGTGGCCCTCTGGCGGGCGATGCACGTACAGGTGGACCCGCCGCCCCACGTGTTCGAGGACGAGATCGGCCTGCGCCTGGCCGCCCCCGACGACGGATGGCGGCGCCGCCCGGACATGGACCCGGACGCCACCAGAGGGTTCCGGGCTGCCATCGTGGCCCGCGCCCGCTTCATCGAGGACCTGGTCGAGGAGCAGGCCCGCCACGGCGTCACCCAGTACGTCGTCCTGGGGGCCGGCCTCGACACCTTCGCCCAGCGCAGGCCGGAACTCGCCGCCCGCCTGCGCGTCTTCGAGATCGACCGGCCGGGCCCCCAGGCCTGGAAGCGGCACCGCCTGACCGAGCTGGGTTACGGGGTCCCCGACCGGCTGCGCCTGGTACCGGTCGACTTCGAGACGCAGGAGGACTGGTGGAGCCACCTGTCCACCGCCGGCTTCGACCCCGGCCGGCCGGCGGTCGTCGTCTCCACCGGCGTCACCCAGTACCTCACCGAGGAAGCCACCACGGCCACCCTGCGCCGACTCGCCGGACTCGCCCCCGGCTCGACGCTCGCCCAGACCTTCCTGCTGCCGGCCGAACTCCTCGACCCCGCCGACCGCCCCGCCCTGGAGGCGACCGCACCGCGGGCGCGGGCGTCCGGAACGCCGTTCGTCAGCTTCTACCCCCCGCGGGAGATGCTGGCCCTGGCCCGCGACGCCGGCTTCCGTAACGTCCAGCACGTACCGGGAACGGCCCTGGCCGACCGCTACTTCGCCGACCGCGCCGACGGCCTCCGCCCGTCGAGCGGCGAGGACCTGCTGGTGGCCACCGTCCGACGCGCCGGGCCGGGGACCGCGCCCAAATGAGATGCGACGAAGACCCCACGCTGCCAGGCTGCGCGCCATGGACCGCGAAAAGATCTCCCGCCTGTCGCACGCCGATCACCCCATCAACAGCCCCCTCGACGACGAGTCGGTGCGCCGGCTGCTCCACCGGACCGTGGTCCGGGGCGACGAACGCGTGCTGGACCTCGGCTGTGGTGAGGCGGCCTGGCTGCTGCGGACCCTGGCCGCCCATCCGGAGGTGACCGCCGAGGGCGTCGACACCTCGGCCCAGCTCCTGGCCAAGGCCCGGAAGGAGGCGGCGGCTCTGGGCGTTGACGACCGCCTCGTACTCCACCAGCGGGACGCCACGGAGTTCACGTCCCCGCGCCCCTTCGACGCGGTGCTCAGCGTCGGCGCCACCCACGCCTTCGGCGGCCTCCTGCCCACCCTCGACGCCGCCCACCAGCACCTCGCCCCCGGTGGCCGCGTCCTGGTCGGCGACGCCTACTGGGAGCGCGAACCCAGCGCCGCGGCCCGCGAGATGCTGGGCGAGTACGAGGACCTGGCGACCACCGTGGACCGCGTCACCGCCCACGGCTGGACCCCGGTCTTCGGGCACATCAGCACACGCCAGGAACTCGACGACTTCGAATGGTGCTGGACCGGCTCCCTGGCGACCTGGGCCCTGGACCACCCCGAGGACCCCGACAGCGCCGAGATCCTCACCGTCGCCTCCACCCACCGCTCGGAATGGCTGAGCTCCTACCGCGACAGCTTCGGCTTCCTCACTCTGGTCCTTCGCCGGTCCTCGGAGTGACCGGAGCGCTCCGGTCACTCCGAGGACCGGCGAAAACGCCTACCGCAGCGCCGGATGTCGATGACGGGCGGGGCGGGCCCCAGGACAGAGCCACCGTGCACCGGAGGCGTGCCTTCGCTTCGGGGACACCCCGCCTCACGACGAAGGGGCACCCCGTTTCCGGAGTACCCCTTGTGACCAGCACGTTCGCTGACCTGGGCGGTGGGTGTGGGATTTGAACCCACGGTGACATCGCTGCCACGACGGTTTTCAAGACCGTTCCCTTAGGCCGCTCGGGCAACCCACCCTCGCCCCGCCCATCAGCGGCGGAGCCACCAGCAGCGGAGCGGCTACAGCCTACCGGCTGACCGGCTCGGGCGCGTAAGCCCTGGCGGGCAGGGGGCGGCCCGGCCGGTGCGGACTAGCGCATATGGCTTGTGGGTACAGGTTGGGAGTGCTGCTGGACGAGCGTGTCTTGCTGCGGCCGTCTGGGGACCTCCGCGATGACGCATGAGCTTGCCCACCACAGGGGGAATGTCCACAACGGGGGGAATGTATGGAGCCGACAGAGTTAGTGGCCGCGGCGGTCCGGCTGGTGGCGTCGTCCGCGGCCGGTGGTGCGGCCTCGGCCGTGGGGACGCGTGTCGGAGAGGTGATCACGCAGCGGTTGGGGCAGTCACCGCAGGGTCGGCGCGCCCTGGCCGAGTTGGAGTCGGCGGACGCCTCGGATGATGACAGAGCGTCCGAACCGGCGCGGGCGGCGGTCAGCAGCGCGTTGCTCGATGAGGTGCTGGAGGATCCCGAGTTCAGGCGGCGACTGGACGAAGCCGTGGCCGAGGCCATGTCGGGGACCCACCAGCCGGTGTCCGCGGGGCAGCCGGGCATCAACATCGGTGGTACCCGTAACAAGGTCAAGGGGAACCTTTCCCTCGGCCCGCTCACGATCCACAACACGCGCACCAATCAGGCGGCAGCCCTTGCCATCCTGCTGATCTTCGCGGTGGCCGCAGTGCTGATCTTCCGCACGAGCGGGGAAGAGAGAGCGTCGGCGCCGTTGAACGATCCCGCCCTGGTGCGGACCGTCGTGCCCGACGAGGGCAGTGTGCCGTCGGGCTGGACCGTGACGGAGCAGCCCAAGGCCGAGCGGTGTGGCGGGCAGGCCGATTGCGCGAAGTTGCTCGGCGGCGCCACAGCCAGTTGGAAGGAGGCCGAACTCGTCGTGTACGCCGCGTCGTCCGAAGGCGCTGCCTCCGATCTCTACTCCGAGTTGCGCACCTCCGTGTCGGAGGAGGACTCCGCGACATCCATGGATGTGGGCGGCTTCGGGGACGACCGCAGTGGATGGCGGCACGGTGAGATCAGCGAGGTGATCGCGCGCAGCGGGACGGTGCTGGTGAGGGCCGCCAGTGGCAAGGACTCCGGTGCCGATGCGGAGAGGCTGGCTCAGGTGGTCGTGGAGCGCGCCGATCAGGCGCAACGTGGCGACACCCCGAGCGCGTCCATGCGTGATTAGGCCTGGTCCGGATGGTGATTCCGCGCCCACGTGGCCGTTGCCCCGGCGCTGCGGTTCGCGGAGAAACTGGCGGGCGTCGAGGCGGCGCCGAAAGGTCCGTCGTCCGGGGCATGGTGCCGCTGGTCGACACGTTGTGGGCTGACGCGTCGCGGTCAGGGCTGAGAGGCTGGAGCCTCCGGGCCCTTCACCGACGAGGTACACGTGACACCTTCACGCGATACGCATGCCACCGGGCGCCGCCATCCCCGCCTGGGTCGCTGGTTCACACCGCGCGGCTCTCGTACCTTCATTCTCGGGATATGCGTGGCCGTCGGGGGAATCTCGGGCTCGATACGGGGCGCGATGGACGGTATGGGGATCCTCGAAGTCGCCGGACTGCTCGGACTGGGGATCCTCGGGGTGGTACTGACCGTCAGTTACGTCGTGCTGTACGCCAAGGAGAAATGACCGCCCGTGTGTCCGGGCGGGGCTCAATCGGCGGGCGGGGCCGGCGCGCGCGGTGCTCGGTCGGCGGGCGGGGAGCTCCACCGGAGGCCCGACAGGGCCCGCGCCCGCGCCTCCACCACCGCCATCCGCGCGTCGCGTTCGGCCGGATCGGTGTGGGCCGGCCGGCTCGTCGACTGGCCGGGCCACTTGCGGTACAGGAGGCCCACATCGGACGTGAACCAGCCCCGGCTGACGGCGTTCAGCGCGAGCAGCAGTCCGGTGTCCACGGAGGCCGGCAGCGCCATCCAGCCGCCGAGCGCGAGGACGAGATGGCGGCGGGCGAAGAGGGTGCCCGGGACGACCTGGGGCCGGTAGTCGTTCGCCGACCAGTGATCAAACAGGGCGCCCTGCTCGATCACTCCCTCGTCGGGGTCCCCCAGGAAGCCCGCCGTGGAGCCGTCGGGCAGCAGATCCAGCGCCCGCGACGTCGCCCAGCCGATCGTGGGGTCCCCCTCCAGCGCGGCCAGGTCACGGGCGGGCGTGCCCGCCGTCAACTGGTCGTCGGCGTCCAGGACCTTGACGTACTCGCCGTCCGCCAGCGCGAGCGCGAGCGTACGCGCCGTACCCGGGCCGCCGGGCCGCTCCTGGGTGAAGGTCACCCGCGGATCGTCGGGCACGTACGGGGCGACCTCGTCGCTCCGGCCGTCCTCCTGGATCAGCCAGTGCCACTCCCACCCCTCGGGCAACTCCTGTGCGAGCAGCGACGTGTACGCGTCCGGCAGGAAGTGCGCGGACGGGGCGTGTACGGCGGTAATGACGATGATGCGCCGGCGCACGGCACTCACCACCTTTCAGAGGCGTGACGAAGAGCATTTCCGTGCGGTCACCGGACAACGTGACCTCGGACCTCTCCACCACACGGCCACCGATGTCGTACGACGTCTTCCGGAGCAGCAGGACCGACGTCCCCGGCGGCAGCTCCAGCTCCGCCGCCTCCTCGGGCGTCGGCGGCCGGGCGGTCAGCCGCTCCTCGATGCGGTCCAGTTCGATGCCGACGGAGAGAAGCTGGTTCTGCGTGCCGCCCGGCCAGGGTTCGTTGGCCGCGTCCAGGAGATCGGGGTTCGACTCGACCAGCGCGCGGACGAGGTACGAGGTGACCAGCGCGAACGGCGCGGTCTCGGCCGCGTACCGCGTCCGGTACGTACGCTCCACCAGGGCGCTGTCCTTCAGGAACGCCGAGCACCTCGGCCAGCCGCTCGTCCGCCTTGGTCTCCCGATAGGCCGCCTGAAAGACGAGATCGTCGACACGGAGGCCGGTGGCATGCTCGGTGGAGCCCGTCGCCAGCCGCTCGGCCTCCGGCCGACGCGCCCGGTCCTTCTCCCACTGATGACGGTCGCTGCTGCGCAGCACTTTCGTACGGGCGTGGCGGACGAAGTTGCCCCGTCCGTGCCGCTTTTCGACCAGCCCCTCGTCCTGGAGCACCCGGAGAGCGTCACGGATCGTGGGGACGCTCCGGCGGTAGCGCTCCGCGAGCTTCGTCTCTGAAGGCAGCCGGTCACCGGGTCGCGGCTCACCCTCGCGGGATGGACTCCCGCAGGTCGCCCGCGATCCGCTCGTACGCCTTGGGCATGTGTGCTCACCGCCCTCTCGTACGACGGCGCCAGGAACGACTCCTCAAGAGGTCCTGACGACTCGTGGAACTCCCTCCCTCACACCACCCGAAACAGTCATCGGCGAAAAGATTCAGACATAAGAATCTAGGACCTGGATACAAAATGCCCATTATCGAAGTAATTAACGAAATGGATTGATTCACCCCGCGACGGGAATACCATCCCTGGGTACCACTTACACCATGTGAGCATCAGTCGTCCCCTCGCCACACAGGCCCCAGAACGATCAACCCGCGCCGGCCGACATCTTCCGCGCCGCCGGGCATTGCGGACCTCCCCGATTCTCACGTGGTGTCGTACGCGCAACACAAAGCGCCCCGTCGGGGCGAAATGGGGGAAGTACATGTCGTATTCACGCGGCATAACGGAAGTCCAGGTCAGCAGAGGAATCCTCTGGGTGGGAGCGGAGACCTATCCGCTGCGCAACATCGCCCGGACGTCGATGAAGGTAGTGACGCCCAATCGTCGTGGGGCGAAGATCCAGTTCGCGAAAAGACTCGTGCGTGAGCTCATCCTGATGTCCATCGCGTTCGGGATCATGCAGGCATCCACGCTTTTCGGCACCGTGATCCTGCTTCTCGCTCTCGGACTGATCGCCCGCAGCATCCACGAGCTGTACAGGACGCTGACCGCTCCCACCCTTCACGTTCTTGAACTGACTACTTCGGGAACTCCGCAGACCGCGCTCGTCAGTGACGACAAGAAAGAGATGGACAACGTCTTCCAGCAGGTCATGGCAGCGATGGACAACCCTGAGGTCCAGTTCCATTACCAGATGCAGACCTACAACATCAACGGCGACAGCATCTACCAGGTCGGCGACAAAAACGTAGGCAAGGTGACCACGTGAGCGGCGACAGCGTCACACAGTTCGGCAACTTCAACATCGGCATCGTCAAGAGCCAGGGACCGCTGGACGCGCGAACGGCCCACGCGCAGATGGTCAACGCGGCGCTGGCCCTTCGCGGTCAGGTGCAGGGAGCGGACCAGGCGGTCATCGACGACTCCCTGAGCGTCATCAACCATGACGGCCCGGTGGACCGGCAGAGGTTCCGTCAGGCACTGGCCAACATCGGCGGAATCGCCGCGCTGGTCGGTGGAGTGGGCGTACCGGTGATCGAGGCCATCAGCCGGCTGATGGAGGCTTTCGGGCTGCAATAGGCATGAGGCCAGACCAGACCAGGCCAGGCCCTGCGCGCAACCGGCCACGGCGGTGGGACAGGACGTGGTGGGACGCGAGGAGGCGGGGCACCGGAATGGTCCGGTGCCCCGCCTCACCTGCTCTTACATGGCCTTACGGGGAAGCCTGCGGGGAGCTGGGGAAGCTCCCCGCAAGGCCGCGGCGGCCCGCTGGCGCCGCGGACGGCTCAGCTTTCGCCCTCGCGTTCGCCCAGGGTGACCTGGGCCGTGGACTCCTTGCCGGCGCGCTTGTAGGTGATGGTGACCTTGTCGCCCGGCTTGTGGGTCCAGATCAGGCCGATCAGGGTCGGGCCGCTGTCGATCGGGAGGTTGTTGAACTTCGTGATGACGTCGCCCGCCTTCAGGCCGGCCTTGGCCGCAGGGCCGTTCGGGGAGACGGCGGGGCTGCCCCCCTCGCCGTTCGCCGCGATCGTGGCGCCCTCACTCGTCTCGCTCATCGTGACCGTCGCGCCGATCACCGGGTAGACCGGCTTGCCGGTCCTGATGAGCTGCTCCGCGACGTTCTTCGCCTGGTTGACCGGGATGGCGAAGCCGAGGCCGATCGAGCCCGCCTGGGACTGACCCAGGCCGCCGCTTCCCGCCGACTGGATGGCCGAGTTGATGCCGATGACCGCGCCCCGCGCGTCCAGCAGCGGGCCGCCGGAGTTGCCGGGGTTGATCGACGCGTCGGTCTGGAGGGCGCTCATGTACGAGCTGCTGGAGCCCGAGCCGTCACCGGAGGCGACCGGACGGTTCTTGGCGCTGATGATGCCCGTCGTCACCGTGTTGGAGAGGCCGAAGGGCGCGCCGATCGCGATCGTCGTGTCGCCGACCGCCACCTGATCCGAGTTGGCGAGGGGAAGGGGGGAGAGGCCGGCGGGCGCGTTCTTCAGCTTCACGACCGCGACGTCGTACCCCTCGGCCCGGCCCACGACCTCGGCGTTGTACTTCTTGCCGTTGGAGAAGGTCGCGGTGAGGTCACCGCCGTCGGCCGCGGAGGCCACCACATGGTTGTTGGTGAGGATGTGGCCTTCCTTGTCGTAGACGAAGCCGGTGCCCGTACCGCCCTCTCCGTTGCCGCCCTTCGCGTCGATCGTGACGACGCTCGGCAGCGACTTGGCGGCCACCGAGGCGACCGTACCCGCGTCACGCTTGGCTTCCTTCGGCGTGTCCGCCGCGGAGACGGTCGTGGAACCCGCGCCGCCGCTGTCGTTGTTCTCCGCCGCCCAGTAACCGATCCCGCCGCCGACCCCGCCCGCGACGAGCGCGGCCACCAGTACGGCGGCGATGAGCCCGCCCCCGCGTCCGCGCGGCGGCTTCGGCGGCTCGTGCCCCGGCACCGGCGCGCCCCAGGAGCCGCCGTCACCGCCGCCTCCGTAGGAGGGGAGTACGGGCGGGGGCGGCGGCCAGCCGGCCCCCACGGGCTGCGCCGCGGTGGGCGTACCCACGGACGCGCCCGCCGGGACGGGCCCGTGGGGCGGCGTGGGAGCCGCGTACTGCGGCGCGGGGTAGGCGGGGGCCGCGTACGGGGACGGCGGTGCCTGGCCCGGCTGCTGCGGCGCGCCCGCGGGCTGCTCCGGCGCGGCGCCCGTCGGCTGGGAGGCCGTCGGGTGCGGGGGCGTCGGGTGCGGGGGCGTCGGGGCCGGGCCCGGCTGCGCGTCTGTGGGCGTCCGGTCCGGCTGCTGGTCCATGGGCTCGGGCGCGGCCTCTCGTGCGACCTCTCGCGGAGCGGACGCGGGTGTGCCCGCGGGAGCGGCATCCGGTACGGGAGGTACGGACGGGACGGCGGGGCCCGCGGTGCCCTCGTTCTCGGTGCTCACAGCTCTTTCTCCTCGGTTCCACTCGGTCTTCGGCAAGAGTCCGCTGTGCAAGTGTCTGCGGTCAGCTTTTCCCACAGCACGTCAGACCACTGTAAGCAGGACCTGTGTATCTGCCTGCCAACCTTTACTCCGGACATTACGGACAGCTCTGGAGAAGACCCCGGAACGGCCCCCGTCGAACACCCGTCTACCCCGTCACGATGACACCATGACGCGGTGACCCAAGCACGACAGCACAGCATCCAGGTCGTCGCCCACCGCGGAGCCTCGGAGGACGCCCCCGAGCACACCCTGGCCGCGTACACGAGAGCCATCGAGGACGGCGCGGACGCCCTTGAGTGCGACGTACGGCTCACCGCCGACGGCCATCTCGTCTGCGTCCACGACCGTCGCGTCAACCGCACCTCCAACGGACGCGGCGCGGTCTCCGCCCTGGAACTGGCCGATCTCGCGACGCTCGACTTCGGCTCCTGGAAGGACAGCGAGGAGAGCCCGGACTGGCGGGACCCGGAGTTCACCTCCGTACTGACGCTGGAACGCCTCCTCGAACTCGTCGCGGACGCCGGCCGCCCCCTCCAGCTCGCCATCGAGACCAAACATCCCACCCGCTGGGCCGGCCAGGTGGAGGACCGGCTGCTGCACCTGCTGCGCCGCTTCGGCCTGGACACTCCGGGCGACACGGACTCCGGCGTACGGATCATGAGCTTCTCGGCGCGCTCGCTGCACCGGATCGCGAACGCCGCGCCCCAGCTCCCGACCGTGTACCTGATGCAGTTCGTCTCGCCCAGGCTGCGCGACGGACGGCTGCCCGCCGGCGCGCGCATCGCCGGGCCCGGGATGCGCATCGTCCGTAACCATCCCGGCTACATCACCCGGCTGCAGCAGGCGGGCCACCGCGTCCACGTATGGACGGTGAACGAACCGGAGGACGTCGACCTCTGTGTACGTCTCGGAGTCGACGCGATCATCACCAACCGGCCCCGTCAGGTGCTGTCCCAGCTCGGCCGGCCCGTCTGACGCCTCCCGTACGCGACCGCCTGTGGGATACGGACGGTTACGGGGTGTGCACCGGCGCGTTCGTCGTAAAGGCGATCGGTACGAGTGCGTCAAAGGCTCTCGTCCGGCCGGTTTCCGGCTCAGGCCGTTGGGGCATTCACACCGTGGCGTGGGGCAAAGGAGGTCTCGGGGGTGGCGTTTGTGGTGACACAGGAAGTACCCACGTCGTCTTGCATGGCCGTTCCCCATGGCCCTGCGGGCGTGGGTAAGGCGCGACACCGTATGCGGGAGCAGTTGAGCCGCAGCGGAGTGTCGGAGTCGGTCGTCGACGATGCCGTACTGATCCTTTCCGAACTGGTCAGCAACGCGTGCCGGCACGGCAGGCCGCTGGGGCATTCGGAGATCGGCGACGGCGACATCCGCGCGGAGTGGCGCGTCGACAAGGCGGGGCGGCTGACGGTCGAGGTGACGGACGGCGGCGGCCCGACCCGGCCCATTCCGGCCACACCCTCGGTCACGGCCCGCGGCGGCCGCGGACTGAACATCATCTCGGCCCTGGCACAGGAGTGGGGCGTACGGGACAGCGCGACCGGTGAGGTCACCGTCTGGGTGATCGTCACCGAAGGGCACCGCCGCGAGGACTTCGCCACGCGCGTCACGGCCCCCGCCCTGACGGGGCTCGGCGATCTCGACGACCTCGACGGGCTGGAGAGCCTGGAAGGTATGGGCGGCCTGGACGGCTTCGAGGGGCTGGACGGGCTCGACGGCCTCGGCCGGATCGACGATCTCGGCGGGCTGGATTTCGCGGACTCCCGCGACGACAAGGACTGACGCGCCGCGAAGGACTGACGCGCCCCGGCCCTGGCCCCGGCCCCGGCCCTGGACACACCGTCCCGGACGCCGTCCCCCGTCCGTGGCGCCGTATCCCTTCCGTATCCCTTCCGTATCCCTTCCGTACCCCTCGTCCGTACGTGTCCGTACGTGTCCGTACGTGTCCGTACGCCCGGACGAGGGGGTACGGACGGCGCTCGGGCCGCCCCCGCGCTCCCCCCGTCAGCCCCGTAAGCCCCGTACGGCCGGGCCCTGTCCGAGCGGGACGCTAGGCTCGCGGCGACACCGCATCGCCGTTCCCGGGAGAAAGCCACCATGGCCAAGAAGCGCCCCCAGACGAAGGCCGCGAAGGCTCAGCTCAAGGACGGCCCCGTCCCGGTGGTGGGGGCCCGCGAGCCCTGCCCGTGCGATTCGGGCCGCCGCTACAAGGCGTGTCACGGCCGCGCCGCCGCGCACGCCGTCACCGAGCTGGTCCAGCGCCCCTTCGAGGGCCTGGCCGGTGAGTGCGACTGGGTCGCGCTGCGCGAACTGGTGCCCGCCGCCACCGTCGAGCTGACCCTCAAGGACGGGCTGCCCGAGGGCGTGCCCTCCGTGACGCTCGCGACCGTCCTGCCGATGGCCTGGCCCGCGCTGCGCCGCGACGACGGCTCCGTCCTGCTCGCCCTCCAGAACGACACGTCGTCCGGCGATCTGAGCCGCGACCTCGCCGACACCCTGCTGCGCGCCCTGGCCTCCGAGCCGGGCCAGCCGGTGGCCGCCCACCGGGTGCCCGCCGACGGCCCCCGCCTCCAGGACCTGCTGGACCCCGCGGCGCCGTTCACCCCGGTCGTGCACTCCGGGTTCGAGTTCTGGGTGCCGGACGCGGAGAACAGCTCGGCGGAGGTGACCGCCTCCCTGGAGCGCGCCAACGCCGCCGCCATCCCGACCTCCCTGCTCTCCGGCACGGACGCCGCGTACTGGTGCGAGACGCCGGAGAAGAACCACCTCCGCTGGGTCATGCCGCACCCCGAGGAGAAGCTGCTGGACGCGCTCGCGCGGCTGCACGCGGCGGGCACGTCGAGCCTCGGCGAGGGGACCCGGCTGGTCGGCTCCTTCCGGGCGCACGGCCTCACCGTCCCGGTGTGGGACCTGCCGAGCGCGATGGGCGCGGAGGAGTGCGAGAAGCCCGCGGCGGAGTTCGCGGAGCGGCTGGCGGCGGCCCTCGCCGACGACGCGCCGCTGACGGGCGAAGAGCGCCGGGCGCGCGGCGGCCTCACCAACCGCCAGGTGACGCTGAGCTGAACGGAGCCGCGCGGAGGTGAGCGGAGCCCGCCGGACCATGGTTCGGCGGGCTGATGCGCGCCGGGGCGATCAGCGCCCGAAGGAGGCCGCGTACCCCCGAGGGGTTGCGATCCCAAAGGGTTCCACGGAAGTCCACAGAAGTTCACAAGAGTTCGGTGATACCAGTCACACTTTGCCGTACTGGCAAGTAATTCGTTGTCCGAATACGCCGGATCGAATTTGCTAACCGCCGATCTCTTGTTACCGTTCTAGAAGCCCGGTCGCTGGTGCATCCCCCGTCGCCAGCGACCGGGCGTTCGCGTTCCCGGTTCCGTCCGCCGCTGTCGGCCGTCGGGTCAATCGGCCGCGGGGCCGGGGGAGTTGCTTCCCGAACGCAACAGCAGGGGCCCCTCGTGCGCCCCGCTCCCGCTCTTCCCCGGCGCCGCGAACTCCGCCATCGCCAGATAGCCGGAACGCTTTCCCCGGGACGGCTCACGCGGCGTTTCACAGGTCGCCGGTTCGTCGTCCGCCGCGATCGCGCAATGCGTCTGTACGGTGCGCCCGCCCGGGCCCATCAGGCTGAGTACGGCGAGCAGTTCACCGCCCGTCGCATTGCGATAGTAAGTACGGCCCCAGGTGTCGCCGCCCGCGGCGGGACCATCGGCCAGGACGCATGTCTGCGCCTCGACGCCTTCGGGAGAGACGACTTCAGGCCCGCACAGCTCGACGGTCCGCACCGGCGTGTCCGTGCGCGACTCGTTGTCCGCACCCGGTCCGGTGTCCGTGCGCGAGCCGGTGTCCGTACCCGACCCGGTGTCCGTACGGGCCGTCGCGTCGGTGGCGCCCGTACGCGACCGTTCGTCCTCGGTGACCGGCGCGGCGGCCGGTTCGGGGGCGGCGGGCCCTGGGCCGGCCTCGGGGCCGAGGGAGCTCAGAGAGCCCAAGGAGTCCAGGGAAGGGCCCAGGGAGCCCGCGGAGGCCACCAGCGGCACCAGTGCGGCGCACACCACGGCGGCCGAGAGCCCGATCATGCGGAGATTCATGGTGGGCCGAAGATAACGGCGGAACAGGCCGCTCAGGGACACCGCGCGGCCACTTCCCGGACAACTCGGCCCGGCTCACACCCGTACGAGTGACACCGCTGCCGTACGCGCCGAAGCGGGAGCCGCCGCACGACAGGACGACCCGGGCGAGCCGGCCCTTCCGGGCACTCCCGGATCCGGGCCGTCCGAGCCTCCCGGATCCGGTCTGTCCGGGCCCTCCCGGAGCCGGGCCGTCCACGCGTCGCCGGGCGCCTGTCTCAGTAGGCGAGCCTGCTGCCGCCGTCCGGCGCTCCTGTGCTCGCCTCCACCAGCGCGTCCACGACCGCCTCGACATCCGGCAGCCAGGGCGCGGCGGACCCCGCCATGGGCTCCCGCTCCCAGCGGACCTGCCCGCCGGCCGCCTCGGACGGCGGCAGGACGAGATAGCCGCCCTCTCCGTGGAACCGCAGCGAACTGGGCACCCAGTCCTTCGCGTACAGCAGCTCGCCGAGCTGTTCGAGGGTGTACGGGGCCACCAGCAGCGACCAGCGCGTGGGCGTCGCCACGACCGGGCCGAGCCGCATGCCCATCCGGTCCAGCTCCACCAGCGCCCGCGCTCCGGCGACGGCCGGCAGGCTCACCCCGCACGGCGCGGCGCCACCGGTGGCCAGCACGATCGGGGCCGTGGGGCGGTTGTTCCACCACCAGCGCACCATGCGCGCGTCGGTGGTCGCCGCGAGCAGTCCGGGATCGAAGGGGTGGGCGCCGGGTACGACGCATTCGGGGTCGGGGCAGGCACAGCCCGGGCCGCGGGTCCCCCGTCCGCCGGCCGCTTTGAGGCCGACGCCGGGAAGTACCGGCCAACCCCACTCCGAGGCGCAGATGAGCGCCGCGTCGAGCTGGGCAGGACTCTTCTTGCTCCCCTTGCGCCGGAGCCGGAGCCTGCGTCGCCTTCCGAGGATCTCGCGCATGAGCGCTCGTTCCTTTCCGTTGAACGCCGAGGTCCACATGACACTGACACCCTGCGTGTGCATGTGTGTGCATCACTTCACCGTGCGTACATCCAACGCTCGGCCGCCCCCTGCCCGAGGCGCCGACCGTCCTTCCTGGTCCGCGGCGCGTCGCACCGTACCTGGACCGATCACGGACGGTCGTCGTTACTTCTTCGGTTCGTCGCTTCGTCGCGTGGTGCGAACGGGGTGGAACGTGTGGCGAGGGGTGGCGTGCGCATGGCGCTTGCTGTTCCGCTGTCGCGTGTCGCGCTTGGTAGGGCGCTTGGTTTCCCGCTGTCCCGCTGTGCTTTTCTCGCCACTCCGGGGGATGGGCTGTGGCCTACGGCGGTTAAGACGCCAAGGCCCGCCGCCAGGTTCCGGGGCGGTCCCAACTGCCCCTGTCCGTCACCGTTTACGTACCCCGCATGTTCGGAATGACGCTCACGTTCGGAATGACGCTCCATGGCGCTCCACCAGGGTCGTTGTGGAACTCAGCCCTGGCAGGCCCCCTGTTGAACACCCTCAGTCGATCGCAAAACATGGTCAGGGGGGTCATTTTTTGGACAACTTCAGGATCCCACAGAAACCCACCACTGCGCCAGGACAATGCTGGACATTGCATCTGCTGTGCGTGTACATGTGGATGCAATGCCAGCCGCGCAGAATGACATGGGGGTTTGCGATGCTATTGAGCGAAACGCACCCATCGGGGAGCGACCGCCATGGGCGCCCCTAACCTGCCGAAAGTGGCTGGAATCGATTCAGCGATCACCGCTTCCGCGCACACTGCCGCGCCGCGCGACGTCATTCCGGCCCCGCCGGGCGCGCTGATCCAGGACCGGCTGGCCGGCTGGGTCTCGGATCTGACCACGCTCCACGAACTCGTGGAGCGTCTGTCCAGAACCGGTTCGCGGGAGGCCGCGCTCGACGAACTGCTGCGCGCCGGGGCCGCCCTGGTCGGCGCCCCACGCGGCCTGGTGGTACTGGAACCGGCCGACGGGCTCGGCCCCGTCACCACCGTCGGCCTCGGCCTCTCGCACGCCGAACTCGGCCATCTGGAGACCGTGCCGCGCCACGCGAGTGCGTACGGCAGGCTGCTCCTCGACGGCGCCGGATCCGACTCCGGGTCCGGGTGCGGGTCCGACTCCGGGTCCGGGGCCCCCACCGGGTCCGGCTCCGGGGCCGTCGCCGGATCCGAGTCCGCCCGGTCGGCCGACGGCGTGGCCGAACCCGATCTGTTCGCGGACCCGGCAACGGACCCGCGCCGACGCGAGGTCGCCACCCGCCTCGGCTACGGGGCGAGTTACGCCGTACCCCTGCGCACGGATTCGGCCACGGAGGCGACCCCGGCGCGCTCAGGACAGCTCGGCGTGGCCGTCTGGTTGTACGACGAGCCCGCCGAACCGGCGGAGCGCCGCCGCCATCTCATCGGCCTCTACGCCCGCCACGCCGCCGCCCACCTCGCCCGGCTGCTGGAGCTGGAACGGACCCGCGCCCGGGCCACCGCCCTCGCCGAGGAGTTGCGGCCCGGCCGGCTGCCCCGGATCCCCGGCGTACGGCTGGCCGCGCGCCACGCCGGCTTCGGCGCGTACGGGCACGATCACGGGCGCGGATACGGCGGCGACTGGTACGACGCGCTGCCGCTCCCCGAGGGCGCCCTGAGCCTGTCCGTCGGCTCGGTCAGCGGCTCGGGGCCCGGCGCGCTGGCCGCCGCGGCGCGACTGCGCGCCGCCCTGCGCGCGTACGCCGTGATGGAGGGCGAGGACCCCGTCGCCGTACTCTCCGACCTGGAACTGCTCCTCCGGCTCACCGAACCCGCCCGTACGGCCACCGCGCTGTTCGCCTACGCCGAGCCCGGGCCACGCAAGATCGTGTTCGCCGGGGCGGGACACGCGCCACCGCTGGTCGTCGGGGGCCGGCGTACCGAATACGTCGAGACGACCCTGTCCGCGCCGCTCGGAATGCTCTCCTGCTGGCAGGCTCCGAGCGTGGAACTGTGGGCGGCGTCGGGCGAAACGTTGCTGCTTTACACAGATGGGCTGCTGCGCCGTACCGGAGCTCCTATGGACCGCGCCTTCGCGCGGCTGCACGCGGCGGCGGCGAGCGTACCCGCGTCCGCGCGGAACGATCCGGGGGACGTCGCGGACCATATCCTGCGGACCCTGTTCCCCGAAGGCCGACAGGAAGGCCGGCGCGAGGGCCGACAAGAAGGCCGGCACAAAGAACTGCGTGAAGGACCGCGGGAAGGCCGACACGAAGGACCGCGGGAAGAAGACGACGGGGACGTCGTGCTGCTCGCTGCCCGCTTCGACTGATTCCTCACAGAAACCCGCCCCTCTTCCCGTCACACATACGATGGAAAAAATGGGCTTTCGTACGAGGAGAAGACGTGGCTGAAGAGCTCACCCCGGAGACACCCGACCCGGAAGCGGAGACCTCCGGATCGGCGGAAGAACCCATCAAGCAGCGGAAGAACGGTCTGTACCCCGGCGTGTCCGACGAGCTCGCAGAGAACATGAAGTCCGGCTGGGCCGACACCGCGCTGCACGGCCTGCGCCCCATCCCGCAGGCGGCCGAGACCGCCGCCCGCCGCGCCGCCCTCTCCGCGCGCTTCCCCGGCGAGCGCCTGGTGGTCCCCGCGGGGAACCTGAAGACCCGCTCGAACGACACCGAGTACGCGTTCCGCGCGTCCACGGAGTACGCGTACCTCACCGGCGACCAGACCCAGGACGGCGTCCTCGTCCTGGAGCCGCACGACGGAGGGCACCGGGCGACCGTCTACCTGCTGCCGCGCTCCAACCGCGAGAACGGCGAGTTCTGGCTCGACGGCCAGGGCGAGCTGTGGGTCGGCCGCCGCCACTCGCTCGACGAGGCGGAGCAGCTTCTCGGCCTGCCCGCCAAGGACGTACGGGAGCTGCCAGCGGCGCTCACGGCGGCCACGGGGCCCGTCCGTGCCGTCCGTGGACACGACGCGGGGATCGAGGCGGCGCTGGCCGACAAGGTCACCGCCGAGCGCGACGAGGAGCTGCGCGCCCATCTCTCCGAGGCGCGCGCCGTGAAGGACGCCTTCGAGATCGGCGAGCTGCAGAAGGCCGTCGACTCGACCGTCCGGGGCTTCGAGGACGTCGTACGGACCCTCGACAAGGCCGAGGCGACCAGCGAGCGCTACATCGAGGGAACCTTCTTCCTGCGCGCCCGCGTCGAGGGCAACGACATCGGTTACGGCTCGATCTGCGCGGCGGGCCCGCACGCGACCACCCTGCACTGGGTGCGGAACGACGGCGACGTACGCTCCGGCGACCTGCTGCTGCTCGACGCCGGTGTGGAGACGCACACCCTCTACACCGCCGACGTCACGCGCACGCTGCCGATCAACGGCAGCTACAGCGAGATCCAGCGGAAGATCTACGACGCGGTGTACGAGTCCCAGGAGGCGGGCATCGCGGCGGTCAGGCCCGGTGCGAAGTACCGGGACTTCCACGACGCCTCGCAGCGCGTCCTCGCCGAGAAGCTGGTCGAGTGGGGGCTGCTGGAGGGCCCGGTCGAGCGGGCCCTCGAACTGGGGCTCCAGCGCCGCTGGACCCTGCACGGCACCGGCCACATGCTCGGCCTCGACGTCCACGACTGCGCCGCCGCGCGGCGGGAGGCGTACGTGGACGGGACGCTGGAGCCGGGCATGTGCCTGACCGTCGAGCCGGGCCTCTACTTCCAGGCCGATGATCTGACCGTGCCGGAGGAGTACCGGGGGATCGGCGTCCGGATCGAGGACGACATCCTCGTCACGGAGGACGGGAACCGGAACCTGTCGGCCGGTCTGCCGCGCCGGGCGGACGAGGTCGAGGCCTGGATGGCGGCCCTCAAGCAGTCCTGACCCGCCGCGGCCCGCTCCTGGTGGGCCGCTCCCGGCCGGCCTCTTCGGTCGGCCGGAAGCGGCCTACGGGGACCGGGCCGCCGCCGGGATCCGGTTCGCGGGCGTCAGCCCACGCTCAGCAGGGCGTCCCCGCGCCATTTGAGGACCTTGTCGAAGCTGACGACGGCGCCGTGCCCCGGCCGGTTACGGACGTGCACGTGGTCGGCGAGCTGCTCGATCATGTGGAGCCCGCGGCCGTTCTCGGCGGTCGCCGCGGTCGCGGCTGTCGCGGCGGTACGGCGCACCACCCGCCGGGCCGGGAAACCGGGGCCGGAATCGGCCACCTCGATACGGCAACGCTCGCCGTCGAGATACGCGGTCACCCGGTACGCGCCGGGCGCGTCCCCGGAGGAACGTTCATCCCCGCCGTGCTCGACGGCGTTCGCGCATGCCTCGGTGAGGGCGACCGACAGGTCGAACGAGATGTCCGGGTCGACCCCCGCGGTCCGCATGGCGTCGAGCAGAAGGCGCCGGGCGAGCGGAACGCTCGCGGCTTCACGTCGCAAGTGGAGAGACCACCAGATGCTCATGTGTCAGCCTCCTGGCTGCGGCTGTTCAGGCTGCTGCGGCTCGACATACCGATACGTATTGCCCCACCGGCCGCCCTGTAAGCACACGATTGACGTGATAGCCCTCATTCGGCGGATGCGAGGCGGATGCACGGCGTGTATAGGGCGAGCCATGCATGGAAAGGGCTGACATGGGGCAGACGCTGACCTTCCGGACCTGCCCTACGGAGCCGGGTGCCGCAGTGCGATGATGACCCGGCCATGTCCAGTCCCGTCCGCATACATGCCGGAGCCGCGCCGCGGCTGCTGAGGGCCGCGGTGTTCACCGCGGTCTGCGTCCTGCTGTCGGCGACGGGACACGCCGTGGCGGCCTGTGCGCCCGTCCCCTGGTGGACCCTGCTCGTGGGATTCCTGGGGGTCTTCGCGGTCGCGGCGCCGCTGGCCGGACGCGCCCGCTCCACAGGGGCCGTCGTCATCGCCCTGGCGGGCGGTCAGCTCGGTCTGCACACTCTGTTCGGCATCGGCCAGCACCAGATCCGTGTCCCGGCCGGCAGCGACGAGGTACTGATCCGGATGGCCGCGCGATTCGTCTGCGGGGCGGGCTCCGGCCCGCTGAGTCCCGTCGACGCGCAGCGCATCCTGGCCGACGCGGGCGTCGCCGCACCGGGCCCGACGGGCGCGGCAGGGTCGGCGGCGGGCGGCGCCCATCACCACATGGCGACGGTCGGATCCGCGGCCACCGGCCCGCTCACCGCCTCGGGCGAGGGGCTGCTGCCCTCCGTACCGATGATGCTCGCGCACCTGCTGGCCGCCCTCGCGGCCGGCTGGCTGCTGCGCCGCGGTGACCTGGCGCTGCTCCGGCTCGGCAAGCTCTCGGCGGACGGCATCGGCGAGGTCGCGGACAGTGCGCCGCTCCGCGCCCTGCGCGCCGCTCTCGCGCTCGTACGGGCCCTGCGCGCCGGGCTCCCCGGCGTGCCCAGGCCCGAGACCCGCGCCGCGCACGCCTCCTCGCACGGCGCTCACCCGGTGCCGGCCGGGGAAACGCTCCAGCACACGGTGATCAGGCGCGGCCCGCCGGCCGTCTGCGCTCTCGCGGCCTGACGCGACAGACCCCGCCCCACGCACCCACGCACGGCCCGCGCTTTCGCGCGCTCCATCGAGCCGTTCCCGTCGATTCCAGTCGTTTCCGACGGCTTCAGACGTCTTCTGGCAGCTTCAGACGGCTTCAGACGGAGCTCCGTGTGGTCGGGGGAGTGTCGCCGTGCCGTCGCGCTCGCATCTGCGTGCGCCTCGGCCGGTCCTGGGCCGGGTGAGCTTCCGGCACGCCCACCGACCGATCACCGCTTCCCTCATCCTGTGGAGTGTCCCGTGTTCCGAGCCTTCTCCTCACTGCCCCTCGGCTCCCCCGCCGTCGGCCGTCTCGCCGTCGTCGGCGGTGTCGCCGCCTCCGCCCTGTTCCTGCTGGCCGGACCTGCCTCCGCGCATGTCGGCGTGCAGCCCCAGGGCGAGGCGGCCCAGGGCGGCTACGCCGTCATCAACTTCAAGGTGCCCAACGAGCGGGACGACGCCTCCACCACCAAAGTCGAGGTGAACTTCCCGGCCGACCACCCGCTGGCCTCCGTGATGCCGCAGCCCGTGCCCGGCTGGAAGGCCACCGTCGCCAAGGAAAAGCTCACCAAGCCGCTGAAGATGCACGGCAACACCATCACCGAGGCCGTCTCCAAGGTCACCTGGACCTCGGCGGGCGGCAAGATCGGCCCCGGCGAGTTCCAGCAGTTCCCGCTCTCCGTCGGGCAGCTCCCCGAGGACACCGACCAACTGGTCTTCAAGGCCCTCCAGACGTACGACAACAAGGAAGTCGTCCGGTGGATCGAGGAGCCCAAGGAGGGCGAGGAGGAACCCCAGAGCCCCGCACCGGTGCTGAAGCTCACCGCGGCCACGGGTGACGGGCACGACGGCTCCGGCTCCAGCTCCGACCACGACTCCGCCTCGGACGCCGACGCCGACAAGGCCACGGCCAAGACCGGCGCCCAGCGGAACGGCACCACCGAGACGGCCTCCGCCGACAGCAGCGACACGACCGCCCGTGTCCTCGGCGTCGTCGGCATCGTCGTCGGCGCCGCGGGGGTGGCCTTCGGCGTCCTGGCCGGCCGGCGCCGTACCACCGCCTGACCCGCGGCCCCGACCCGCGGTCCTGACACGCCGTACCCACCGCACCACGTACGACGCGGCCGTGGCGGGCGAGGCTGGGACTCCCCCGGCCCGCTCGTCCGGCCGCCACCGCACTCACACCAGGAAACAGCCCTATGCGCACCAAGAAGACCGTGACCACCGCCGCCGCTCTCGCGGCCGTGGCAGCACTCACCCTCACCGCCTGCGGCAGCGGCGACGACTCCGCGAAGCCGGTCGCCGATGTCTCCACCCAGGCCAAGACCCAGGCCGCGACGGTGCTCGACCAGCCGTTCAAGAAGCCGAACCTCGTCCTCAAGGACACCCAGGGCAAGGAGTACGACCTCCGCGAGGCCACCAAGGGCAAGCCGACGCTGATCTACTTCGGCTACACCAACTGCCCGGACGTCTGTCCGCTGACGATGAGCAACATCGCCATCGCCAGGAAGTCGCTCTCCAAGGCGGACCAGGAAAAGCTCCAGGTCGTCTTCGTCACCACCGACCCCGAGCGGGACACCTCCGCCGAGCTCGCCAAGTGGCTGCCCAGCGCGGGCGACCCGTCCTTCGTCGGACTGACCGGCGACTTCCCCACCATCCAGGCGGGCGCACGCCAGCTCGGCATCGGCATCGACGCCACCAAGAAGGAGAAGGACGGCACCACCGTCTCCATGCACGGCACCCAGGTCATCGCGTTCTCACCGAAGACCGACGCCGGATACGTCCTGTACGGCGAGGACGCCACCTCGGACGACTACGCCAAGGACCTCCCGAAGATCATCAAGGGCGAGAACCCGTGAACCGGCGCACCACCTCCCTCGTACTCACCATCGGCCTCACCACCACGCTCACCCTGACCGCCTGCTCCTCTCCGAACGTCCCCGAACTCAAGGTCAGCGACAGCTACATGCCCCGCCCCGTCAGCGACCTCGGCGCGGGGTTCCTCACCGTCACCAACAGCGGCGGCGCCGACGACAAACTCACCTCCGTCACCAGCGACATCTCCGACGACGTCACCATCCACCGGACCGAGAACCAGAAGATGCAGGAGGTGAAGTCCTTCGACATCCCCGCCGGCGGCGCACTGGATCTCGAACGCGGCGGCAGCCATCTCATGTTCATGAATCTCAAGTCCCGCCCCGCGCAGGGCCAGAAGGTCGGCATCGAACTGCACTTCGAGAAGGCCGACCCCATCAAGGTCGAGCTTCCCGTGAAGGAGACCACCTACAACCCCGCCCGCCACTGAGGCGGAGATCCCGCCCCAGACCGAGGGACTGAGAGACCTATGACAGCCACCGCCCCGCGCTTCGGAGCCGTATCCCTGGTGCGGCTGCTTCTCGTCACCACGGTGCTCCTCGGCACCGTCCTCACCGTGCTCTCCGGCACGGCATCGGCGCACGCAGCACTCACCGGGAGCACTCCCGAGGACGGGGCGGTGGTCGCCACCGCCCCTCAGGACATCACCCTCACTTTCTCCGAGCAGATCGCCATGGGCGACGACTCGATCCGCGTACTCGATCCGGACAACAAGCGCGCCGACACCGCGAAGATCCGCGATCTGGGCACGGGCTCCACCGTCAAATACGGGGTCGGCCTGAAACCCGGCCTGCCCGACGGCACCTACACCGTCGCGTGGCGCGCCGTCTCCGCCGACAGCCACCCCATCTCCGGTGCCTTCACCTTCTCCATCGGAGCACCCTCCAAGACCACCGCAGCCGTCCCCGACGAGAAGGTCGGCGGCGGGCTCGTGGGCACCCTGTACGACATCACCCGCTACATCGCGTACACCGGCTTCATCCTGCTCGTCGGCGGCACGGCCTTCATCCTCGTCTGCTGGCAGCGCGGCGCGTCCGTACGGCCCCTGCAACGGCTTGTCGTCCAGGGCTGGCTCGCCCTGACCGCCGCCACCCTCGTCATGCTGCTCCTGCGCACCCCGTACACCGGCTCGGGCAAGCTGGCCGACGCCTTCGACCTCGGCGGGCTCCAGGACGTCCTGACCACCAAGACCGGCGCGGCCCTCGTCTCCCGGCTGCTGCTGCTCGGCGCCGCCGCCCTGTTCATCGCCGTTCTCTTCGGCACGTACGCCAGGCGCGAGGCGCCGGAGGAGAAGGGGGAGGAGGCGAACCCAGGGGAAGGCACGGAGGAGAGCACGGGGACGACGGAGAGCACGGGGACGAGGGAGAGCACCGGAACGGCGGACAGGACGGGGGGCACGGAGAAGAACGACCTCGCTTTCGGACTGGGGATGGGCGGCACCGTCGTCGCCGCCGGGATCGCCGCCACCTGGGCTCTCGCCGAACATGCCTCGACCGGGATCCAGCCCGGTGTCGCCATGCCTGTGGACGTCCTGCACCTGCTGGCGGTGGCCACCTGGCTCGGCGGTCTGACCGCGCTGCTCATCGCTCTCTACAAGGCGCCTTTCATGGAAAGCGCGGCGATACGGCGCTTCTCCCGCATCGCTTTCGTCAGCGTCGTCGTCCTCGCCGCGACCGGGCTCTACCAGTCCTGGCGGCAGGTCGGATCGTGGTCGGCGCTCGGGGGAACGTCATACGGGCGGCTCCTTCTGGTCAAGGTCGGGCTGGTGGCCGTCCTGGTCGTGATCGCCTGGTTCTCACGACGGTGGACAGGACGGCTCGCGGAAGGGACAGGGACGGACTCGGGAACAGGCTCGGAGGCAGAGACAGAGACGAAGGCAGGGACAGAGGGGACATCGGAAGGGACAGGGGCAGGAGCGAAGGCCGAAGCCGCGGCGGAACCGGAGACTGGGAGTGGACCCGAGACCCCCGCGGCGACAACCGTCGTTGGTGACGCTGAGAGAGCTACCCAGCTCACACGCCAGAAAGCCGCGATGGCGAGCGCACGCCAGAAACGTCTGCGCGACGCCGATCCCGAGCGGGCCGGACTGCGCCGCTCCGTTTTCGCCGAGGCCGGCGTGGCCGTCGTACTCCTCGCCGTCACGACCGTGCTGACCTCGACCGAGCCGGCCCGCACCGCCGAGCAGGAGAGCGGCCGGGCCGGTGCCGCGGCAGCCGCCGAGCCCGAGAAAACGGGCCCCACCACCGTCACCCTGCCCTTCGACACCGGCGGCGAGAACGGCCAGGGCACCGTCAGGCTCGCCCTCGACCCGGCACGCTCCGGCGTCAACGTCATGGACATCTACCTCGACGACGCCGAAGGAAAGGCCATGGACGTGCCCGAGGTGAAGATCGCGTTCACCCTCACGGCCGAGAAGATCGGACCGCTGCCGATCGTGCCCGTACGCGCCGCCGCCGGAAAATGGACCGCGGACCCCGTCCTGCTCCCGATGCCCGGTGACTGGAAGCTCCAGGTGACCGTGCGGACCTCGGACATCGACCAGACGACCGTCGACAAGAACGTGAAGATCGGCTGACTCACCGTGAGCGACACGCGACAGACCCCGACCACCCCGGCCGGCCCGAACGCCTCCTCGGATCCCTCGGATCCCTCGGCCGCCTCGGACCTGCCTGACGACGCGAGGACGGCCGGCACCTCCACCGTCTCCAGACGGCGGCTGCTCGGTACCGCGGGCGCCGCCGGAGCCGCCGGGCTGGCACTCGGCGCCGCGGGCGGAGCCGGCTATGTGACGGCCCGCCGCCCCGAACCGGTCACCGCGCTGACCACCGTCGGCACCGAGACCGTCCCCTTCCACGGCGCACACCAGTCCGGCATCACCACCCCGGCGCACGCCCGCGGCCACCTGGTCGCCTTCGACCTGGCCCCCGGCGCGGGCCGGAAGGAGGCCGCAGCGCTGCTCCGCCGCTGGTCGGCCTCGGCCCAGGCGCTGATGGCCGGCGAACCGTCCACCGGCCGGACCGGAAGCCTCAAGAGCGGCGGCCATGACACCGGGATCGCCCTGGACGCCGGCCCGTCCTCCCTCACCGTGACCTTCGGCTTCGGCCGCACCTTCTTCGACCGTACGGAACTCACCGCCCGCCGCCCCGCCGCCCTCGACCCCCTGCCCGCCTTCTCCTCCGACCATCTCGACGCCGCACGCAGCAACGGCGACCTGTGGATCCAGATCGGCTCCGACGACGCGCTGGTCGCCTTCCACGCCCTGCGCGCGCTCCAGAAGGACGCGGGCTCCGCGGCCCGGGTGCGCTGGCAGATGAACGGGTTCAACCGCTCCCCCGGCGCGACCGCGCAGCCCATGACCGCCCGCAATCTGATGGGCCAGGTCGACGGCACCCGTAACCCGAAGCCGTCCGACCCGGACTTCGACCAGCGGATCTTCGTACCGGCGAAGGTGCCGACGGGCACCCCGGAGTGGATGGCCGGCGGCTCCTACGCCGTCATACGGCGCATCCGCATGCTCCTCGACGACTGGGAGGAGCTGACGGTCGCCGGGCAGGAGCAGGTCATCGGGCGCCGCAAGGCCGACGGAGCCCCGCTCACCGGCGGTACGGAGACGACCGAGCCGGATCTCGACAAGCGCGGGCCCGACGGCGATCTCGTGATCCCCAGCAACGCGCACGCCCGGATCTCCCGGCCGGACGCGAACGGCGGGGCCGCCATGCTGCGCCGCCCTTTCTCCTTCCACGACGGCATCGGCGCCGACGGAACACCGGACGCCGGGCTCCTCTTCGTCTGCTGGCAGGCCGACCCGCTCAAGGGGTTCGTACCCGTGCAGCGCAAGCTCGACCGCGGGGACGCGCTGTCGGCGTTCATCCGCCACGAGTCGAGCGGGCTGTTCGCGGTGCCGGGAGGCGCGGGCCGGGGGGAGTACGTCGGCCAGCGGCTGCTGGAGTCCTGAGCCTGCCCTACCCCCTACCCCCTGCCCTGCCCTGCCCTGCCCTGCCCTGCCACGGGAACCATCGGTGCGGCCGGGCCATTAGGGTGACCGTATGTCGGCCACGCGCTATACGTATCTCGGCCCCGAGGGCACCTTCACGGAAGCCGCCCTCCGTACTCTCCCCGAAGCCGCCACGCGGGAGCTGGTCCCGATGGTGTCGGTTCCGGCGGCTCTCGACGCCGTACGGAGCGGAGAGGCCGCGGCGGCCCTCGTACCGATCGAGAACTCGGTGGAGGGCGGGGTCACCTCGACCCTCGACGAACTGGCCTCCGGCGAGCCCCTGATGATCTACCGCGAGGTGCTGCTGCCGATCGCCTTCGCCCTGCTCGTACGGCCGGGTACGAAGCTCTCCGACGTGAAGACGGTGACCGGGCACCCGGTGGCCCAGCCGCAGGTGCGCAACTGGCTGCGGGCCCAGCTCCCGGACGCGCTGTGGGAGTCGGCCGCGTCGAACGCGGACGGGGCGCGGCTGGTGCAGGAGGGCCGCTTCGACGCGGCCTTCGCGGGCGCGTTCGCGGCGGCGACGTACGGCCTCGAACCCCTGGTCAGCGAGATCCACGACGCGGAGAACGCGGAGACGCGCTTCGTCCTGGTGGGCCGGCCCGCGCGCCCCGCGTCGCCGACGGGAGCGGACAAGACCTCGGTGGTCATCTGGCTGGGCGACGACCACCCGGGCGCGCTGCTCGAACTCCTTCAGGAGTTCGCGGTGCGCGGCGTCAACCTGATGCTGATCCAGTCGCGGCCCACCGGCGCCGGCATCGGCAACTACTGCTTCGCCGTGGACGCCGAGGGCCACATCTCGGACCGCCGGGTGGGGGAAGCGCTGATGGGGCTGAAGCGGATCTGCCCCAAGGTGCGGTTCCTCGGTTCGTATCCGCGGGCCGGGGTGTCGGCGGCGGACGTACGGACGCTGCGTCCCGGAACCTCGGACTCCGAGTTCATCGACGCGGCGGACTGGCTGGCCCGCAGCCAGGACGGCCGGGCCTGAGGTCGATCCGCTCGCCCTGTGCCATGGCACAGGGCCTGTGGACAGAGACCCGAGTTATCCACAGGGTCGGTTCTCGACCTGGGGACAAGTCGACAACCCGCATCGACTCAGTCGACAAATCTCCGCACTCATCCCCCTTTCGTCCACAGCCCCTCCGGCGGCCCGGCGTCACCCCCATTCCCGTGATCAACTCGTTGGAGCGAGCAATTCCCACCCGAATGAGTGTGTGAAGTGGGTTTGAGCGGCGCTCTTTCCATCCTCTCCCCGGCTTTCGCAGGGGCCTTTCCTCTGATCCACAGATCTCCCGCACAGCCTGTGGATAACTTTGGGGAAGCCCGCCTTTCTGTGGACAACAGGCGGCCCGCACCCCGCCACCGCTCCCCCAAGTCCCGCCCCACACAAGGGAAGTGGGTCAAGGCGACGACGCGCGAATGCCTCGTTCCGGCGAATTCAATCCCCTTTATTGACGAACGGCGGGAGACCCGCAAAGGACTTCCCGACAGTTTTACCAAATGCGGCAATTCGGACGGCGGGTGTGCCTGTCGACAATCGAGTGGGGCGTTGTCAGTGCGCACCGGTAGCCTGGTGGGGTGATTGACCTTCGCCTGCTTCGTGAGGACCCCGACCGTGTTCGCGCCTCCCAGCGCGCCCGTGGAGAGGACGTCGGCCTTGTCGACGCCCTGCTCTCCGCCGACGAGCGGCGCAGGTCGTCCGGCGTCCGCTTCGACGAGCTGCGCTCCGAGCAGAAGGCGCTCGGCAAGCTGATCCCCAAGGCGTCCGCCGAGGAGCGCGCCGAGCTGCTCAAGAAGGCCGAGCAGCTCAAGGGCGACGTCAAGGCCGCCGACGCCGAGCAGCACGAGGCCGACGAGGAGGCCAAGCGGCTCCTCCTCCAGCTCGGCAACGTCGTCCACCCCGACGTCCCGGTGGGCGGCGAGGAGGACTTCGTCGTCCTGGAGACGCACGGCACGATCCGTGACTTCGCGGCGGAGGGCTTCGCCCCGAAGGACCACCTCGAACTGGGCGAGTCGCTGGGCGCCATCGACGTCGAGCGCGGCGCCAAGGTGTCGGGCTCGCGCTTCTACTACCTGACCGGGGTCGGCGCCCTGCTGGAGCTGGCGCTGGTCAACGCGGCGATCGCGCAGGCCACCGAGGCCGGCTTCATCCCGATGCTGACCCCGGCGCTGGTCCGCCCGCGCGCCATGGAGGGCACGGGCTTCCTCGGCCAGGCGTCCGAGAACGTGTACCACCTGGAGAAGGACGACTACTACCTGGTGGGTACGTCGGAGGTGCCCCTCGCCGCGTACCACATGGACGAGATCATCGAGGCCGACAAGCTGCCCCTGCGGTACGCGGGCTACTCGCCGTGCTTCCGCCGCGAGGCCGGTACGTACGGCAAGGACACCCGGGGCATCTTCCGGGTCCACCAGTTCGACAAGGTCGAGATGTTCTCGTACGTCGACCCGGCGGACGCCCAGTCCGAGCACCAGCGGCTCCTGGAGTGGGAGAAGCAGTGGCTGACCGCCCTTGAGCTGCCCTTCCAGGTGATCGATGTGGCGACGGGCGACCTGGGCGCGTCGGCCTCGCGCAAGTTCGACTGCGAGGCGTGGATCCCGACGCAGGGCAAGTACCGCGAGCTGACCTCGGCGTCCAACTGTGACGGCTTCCAGGCCCGCAGGCTCTCGGTCCGGATGCGCGAGGGCAAGCAGGTCAAGCCGCTCTCGACGCTGAACGGCACGCTGTGCGCCGTGCCGCGCACGATCGTGGCGATCCTGGAGAACCACCAGCAGGCCGACGGTACGGTCAGGGTGCCCGAGATGCTCCGTCCGTACCTGGGCGGCCGTGAGGTGCTGGAGCCGATCGCCAAGTGACCACCGACCCGGCTGCCGCGCCGTTCCCGTACAAGCTGGTCGCGACCGATCTCGACGGCACACTGCTGCGGGACGACGGCACGGTCTCCGGGCGTACCCGCGAAGCGCTCGCCGCGGCCACCGCGGCGGGCGCGGCGCACATCATCGTCACCGGACGGTCCGTGCCCTGGACGCGCCATGTCCTGGACGACCTGGGGTACGAGGGCCTCGCGGTGTGCGGGCAGGGCTCGCAGGTCTACCACGCCGGTGAGCACCGGCTGCTGACCTCCCTGACGCTGGACCGGCAGCTCGCCGGGCTGGCGCTCGCCAAGGTCGAGAGCGAGGTCGGCCCGCTCGCCCTGGCCGTGAGCCGGGACGGGCTCGACGGCGAGGTCCTGGTCACCTCCGGCTTCCGACTGCAGGAGGGCCCGCTGCGGACCACGCTCGTCGCGGACCCGGCGGAGCTGTGGGCGGCGCCGCTGAACAAGGTCTACATCCAGCATCCGGGGCTGGACGACGACGCGCTGGCACAGGCCGCGCGGGCGACGGTCGGCAGTCTGGTCGACGTGGTGATGGCGGGCGAGGGGATAGTGGAGATCCTTCCCCTGGGCCTGACGAAGGCCACGGGCCTCTCGCTGGCCGCGCGCCGGCTCGGCGTGAAGGCGGCGGACACGATCGCGTTCGGCGACATGCCCAACGACATCCCGATGTTCGGCTGGGCGCGGCACGGCGTGGCGATGGCGAACGCGCACGCGGAGCTGAAGGCCGTGGCGGACGAGATCACGGACTCCAACGCGGACGACGGCATCGCGGTGGTGCTGGAGAAGCTGCTGCTCGGCTGAGCCGGCCGCGTGGCGACGGACACGGCGCGGGGAGCGAGGGAGTACGGGAGGGGCGGCCCGCGCGGATGCGCGCTCGAAGCGGCCGCCCCCGGGCGGCACTCGTGCGGCTGCGCGGAGGGGTGATGGCTTCTCCGGTACCGGCGCGGTGCCGTCCTGTTCGGAACGCGACAGATCTCGACGGACTCGTCAGCCGGTCATCGCCGTGCTCCGCTCCCGGTCGGTGGTGCGCCCCGGCAGATCGGCTGCCGTGACACCACCTACTGTGCTCCCGGCGCACCACGGCCCGCCACTGATTATCCGTAGGGGCCCGGCCCGGTCCGCCGGGAACGGATCAGCGGCGCTTACGGCCGCGCCGCAACTCCCCCACCTGCTGGACCACGTGATCCACCTTGGCGTCCACCCGGTCGATACGGTCCGACATCTCGCACAGCCGGTTGCTGATCGCGGCGACCACCTGGTTGGTGGCGTCGAGCCTCCGGTCGAGGCTGTCGAGCCGGTACGACATCCGGTTCAGCACCGGTCCCAGCTCCTGGAGCGCCACCCCGACCCCGCCGAGGCAGGACTCGACATCCGTCACCCGACGGTCGAGTGCGGCGTACCCCTCGCGCCAGCCCTCCTCGGCGTCGAGAAGGTACGTACGGACGCACCGCGCGATGTCGCTGTCGCGAAGAAGCATCGCGATGTTGAGGACGGCACGGCGGGTGTGGAGGGTGAGCTGAGTGGCGGCCTGTGGATAACTTTCGGCATAGCGCCCGCCCCATAGTGACACCATGTCACTATGAAATTTCCGCAGTTCAGAGCCTCGGAGTACCCGCATACCGCTTTCTGCGAGCTCGGCTCGATGCCTCGCCGTCACCTGCCTGATCACATCTGTGGATACTTCGAAGTACCGGGAGATGTCTTCTGTGCGGATGTGAATACCATCCGGGAGCATGACAAGGGCCTTGATCTTGTCGAGCGCGTCGACGCGCCCCAAATACTCAACACGCATCGCGCGCGATTCGAGCAGAGCACCTTCAGGTGGCATGAGCATGCCTTCCATTCGTGAACCGATGATGGTCGGCCCTCTCCCCGGGCTTCAGGGGCGGAGGTCGGCTCACGGTGGCTACTCACTCAATGACCGGTGCGGCGGCTCCCTTGAGCCGCCACCGGCAATCCCCAGATTCACGAACGCTCGACGCTACGAACTCCAGTTGCCTCCACGCTCACGGAACAACGAGCCGATAAACGTACAGTTACGCGGCCTCTCAGGACCCTCGGGACCTTCAGGCCCTCAGGGCCTTCAGGGGCCCTTCAGGGTTCCTCACTCCTCGCCCGCGAGCGTCAGCGTCCGCAGCTTCTGGCCCGCATACCAGGTCGCCGCCACCGAGACGCCCACCAGCAGGCTCACCGCCAGGGGCAGCCCGACGTCCGAGGTGATCGTGGAGCCCTCGCCGATCTTCTGGGCGAGCGCCAGCGCCCACTGCTGGACGCTGAGCGTCCGCGCGCCGGACACCAGGCTGCCGAACAGGGTCTCCCAGACCAGCGCGTAGACGAGGCCGATGACCACGGCGTGCCGGCTGACCGTACCGAGCAGCAGGAAGAGCGCGCTGTACGCGATCGAGGCGACGAGCGCCGCGACCGTGTAGGCGATCGCGATCTGCTGGCCGTTGCCGTTGAGGATCCATCCGGCGATGAAGGTGGGGATCGCGGAGAAGGCCATGGTGACGGCGATCGCCACGATCAGTTTGGTGAAGATGATCGCCGACCGCTTCACCGGCTTGGAGAGCAGATAGACGATCGACCCGTCGTCGATCTCGGGGCCGATCGCGCCCGTACCGGCGATCACGCCGATGAGCGGGACCATCGTCGCGAGGGCGAAGCCGCCCAGCACCTCCGAGGCGATCTGGTCGTCGACCCCGTTGAACGTACGGACGGCGACCGCCATCAGGATCAGCAGCGCGGGCAGTACGAAGAGGATCGCGGCCCGGCGCCTGCCGAGCAGGGCCCGGTAGGTGAGCCGGGCGACTGTGGGGTTGTACATGACGTCACAGCTCCTTTCAGGCCGCTCAGGCCGCTACGAGGTAGGAGAAGACCGACTCAAGGGATTCGTCCGACGGCGAGACCGTGAGCAGCCGGATGGAGTGCTCGCGGGCGACCTTCGGAAGCAGTTCGGTGAAGCGGCCGAAGTCGACGGCCTGGATACGCAGGGCGCCCTCGGCGAGGTCGACCTCGATGCCGGCCGTCGACGGGTCGGCGATCAGGGCGGCGGCGAGCGCGCGGTCGTCGCTGGACCGTACGAGATAGCGGTGCGGCCGGTCGGTCATCAGCCTGCGGATCTTGCGGAAGTCACCGGAGGCGGCGTGCCGGCCCGCCACGATCACCTCGATGTGCGAGGCGAGTTGCTCGACCTCCTCCAGGATGTGGGAGGAGAACAGCACCGTGCGGCCCGCGGCGCCCATCCGCCGCAGCAGTTCCATGAGCTGCATGCGCTGGCGCGGGTCCATGCCGTTGAACGGCTCGTCGAGCAGCAGCACCGACGGATCGTGGACCAGCGCGGACGCCATCTTCACCCGCTGGCGCATGCCCTTGCTGTACGTCCCGATCCTGCGGTCCTGCGCGTACTCCATCTCGACCGTGGCGAGCGCGGCACGGGCCTCCTTGGCGCCCAGGCCGTGCAGTTCGGCGTTGGCGACGACGAATTCGAGGCCGGTGAGGAAGTCGTACATCCCCTCCCGCTCCGGCACGATGCCGATCTGGCGGTAGACGGACTCGTTGCGCCAGATCTTCTCGCCGTCGAGGGTGACGGTGCCTGTGGAGGGGGCGAGGAAGCCCGCCATCATGTTGATGAGGGTGGACTTGCCGGCGCCGTTGGGGCCGAGCAGGCCGGTCACGCCGGGGCCGATGGACATGGTCACGTCGTTGACGGCGACCACGTTCCCGAACCAGCGCGAGGTGTGCTCGATGTTGATGGTGGTCACAGCCCGACCTTCCGGTAACGGCTCATGAGGACGGCGTACGCGCCGGAGATGAGCGCGAGTACGGCCAGCAGGTAGACCACGCCGACCCCGGCCGAGGGGCCCGCGCCCCCGGGGAAGGACGACGTGGCGCCGAGGAACGCGGTCTGGAGGCCGTCGATCAGCGTGATAGGGGAAAAGAGGCCGATCCATTGGACGGCGCCGCCCTGGTCCGTGGTGGAGGCGATCGCCTGGAGGACGGAGACGGCCCCGTAGGAGATGGTCAGCATCGCGATCACTCCGGCGACACCGAACCCGCGGCGCGGCGTCAGCGCGGCCACCACGAGGCCGAGCCCGCCGAAGAGGAGCGAGAGCACCGTCACCGACACCAGCCCCTGGCCGAACCCCTTGGTCTGCTCGACGAAGTCCATCGAGGCCAGCAGCGAGCCGACGTAGAGGATGAGAAGCGGCACGCCGGTCAGGATGAGCAGGGCGGAGGCCATCGCGCCGTACTTCGCGAGGACGTAGTCGCCGCGCTCGATGGGGCGCGAGAAGTAGAGCGGAATGGACTTGAAGCGCAGATCGCGGGAGACGGACTGGGGCGCCTGCGCGGCGAGGTAGAGGCCGATGACCGCCTGGGTGAAGATCGCGTAGCGCGTGTAGTCCATGGGCAGGCTCTTGAGGTCCGTCGCGACGGCGACCGCCACGATGATCGCCGCGGGCAGGCACATCACCGCGAGGAGGATCATCGGCAGGACCTTGGACTTGGCCGACCGGCCGAGTCCGTACGCGCCGCGCAGGGTCTGCGAGTAGAGGGAGCGGCGGGCGTAGGCGCGGCCGAGCCGCGACCCTTCGTACGCGCGGTATCCGATGTTGTGGATCCGGCTGGACCCGGGGTCGATACCGCTGTGGGTACCGGTACGGGCGTCGGTCTCAGCGCTCATCGCGGGCGCCTCCCTTCTGCAGTGCGTACGCCGCCCGGTCCGCGCCCTGGCCCTGGTCGGCGCTCCGGCCCTGGGCCGGGCCCTGGCCTTGGGCGGGCCCCTGGGCCTGGTCCGACTCGGCGGCCGATCGCGGACTGAAGACCTCCGCGATGTGGTGGCGGCGCTGTTCCATCCGTACGAGTCCGAGGCCGAGCCCGGCGACGGTGTCGCGGACGACGTCGTACGTCTCCTCGCCCGTGGCCTCGATCAGCAGGATGTGACCCGCGCCCGGCAGCCCCTCCTCCGTGCCCGAGTGGAGCATGACCCCGGCGGCGGTGAGGGAGTCGCGCAGGGCCCCCGTTCCGTCGGGGTGCGCGTCCGTGTCGGTGACCTCGACCGCGAGGGTCGTGGTGATCTGCGTGAAGTCGCTGGTGGAACTGGAGCGCAGCAGCCGGCCGCCGTCGATGACGACGACATGGTCACAGGTGCGTTCGAGTTCGCCCAGGAGGTGCGAGGTGACCAGGACGGAGATGCCGAAGTCGGTGTGGACACGTCGGATCAGGCCCAGCATCTCGTCACGGCCGACCGGGTCGAGACCGTTGGTCGGCTCGTCGAGAAGGACGAGCTGCGGGTCGTGGACCAGCGCCTGCGCGAGTTTGACGCGCTGCTTCATGCCGGTGGAGTAACCGCCGATGGGGCGGTAGCGCTCTTCGTAGAGGCCGACATGGCGCAGGGTGTCGGCGGTCCGCTCACGGGCCGCGGTCGGGGGCAGCCCGGACATGCGCGCCATGTGGACGACGAACTCGGTGGCCGAGACGTCCGGCGGCAGGCAGTCGTGCTCGGGCATGTACCCGACCCGCTCGCGGATGGCGCTGCCACTGGTGGCGACGTCGAGCCCGAGCACGGCGGCCCGGCCCTCCGTCGCACGGGACAGGCCGAGCAGAATCTTGATCATCGTGGATTTACCGGCTCCGTTGGCACCCACCAGGCCGGTCACACCGGGCCCGATGTCCAGGGAGAGCCGGTCGAGCGCGGTCACCCGGGGGTACCGCATGCTCAGGCTTTCGGTCGCGATCACAGTCGTCACAGTCCGAAGGTAGTGGCGCGGGCCACAGACGACGTCAGACCTGGCGCCTGTATCCGTGTCCGTCTCCAGTCGTACGGACCCGTAGGGGGCATGCCCCAAGGAGGAGGGGAGGCGAGGGGGTGCGGCGGCGCGGCCGGGGAGCGTGGCCCCGGGCCGAGTTATCCACAGGGACAGCGGCTCGCTTGACGCAGCCGCCGCCGGTTGCCACATTCGTCGTGTCACGTGACGATCACGTAGCGCACACAGAACGGGGGGCGGCAGGGTGTCGATCCATGAACAGGCCGCTGAGCTGCGGGGGTTCAGGGAGGTCCAGCGCCTGGCGTACGCGTGCGCGGAGGAGGTCGCCGCGCGGCTGCGGCCGGGGGTGACGGAGCGCGAGGCGGCGCGGATGCAGCGCGGGTGGCTGCGCAGACGCGGGGTGCGGGACTGGTTCCATCTGCCCTTCGCCTGGTTCGGGGACCGTACGGCGTTCGCCGGCTTCCGGATACCGCTCCAGTTCTTCCCCACCGGTCGGCGGCTGGAGCCGGGGATGCCGTTCATCCTCGATCTGGCGCCGGTGCACCGCGGCTTCCCCGCCGATGTGGGCTACTCCGGTTCCCTGGGGCCCAATCCCTTGCAGGACAGGCTCCGCGCGGATCTGGAGGCGCACCGCGAGCTGATCCTGCGGGAGGTGCGCGAGCGGCGCTCGCTGCGGGAGATCTACCAGGATGTGGACCGGCTGATGGCCAGCCAGGGGTGCGCCAACCGGCACCGGGCCTATCCCTTCGGCGTGATCGCGCACAAGGTCGGCCGTCTGAGGGAACGCCGCTGGTCGCCGCATGTGCTCGGGTTCGGTACGCAGGCGGTCAAGGGCCTGGCGGGCGATGTGCTGCACGGACACCGGGACGGCTGGTCGCCGCTGTGGAGCCCGTACAGATCCTCCGACCACCCGCCCCGGCCGGGGCTGTGGGCGGTCGAGCCCCATCTCGGGTTCCGGGGTACGGGCGCGAAGTTCGAGGAGATTCTGGTGGTCACCGACTCCCGGGACCCGGTGGAGAGCGCGTTCTGGCTGGATGACGATCTGCCGCATGTGCGGCGCTGGGCGGAGGCCGCATGAAGGACGACGACCGCATGACCAGCGGGGACCGTGGGCCGGGCCGGGACCGTGAGGCGGGCGGAGAGCCCGGAAGCGACGGGGAACGCGCGGGGGCCGAAGGGCCGGCGGACCGCGCCGCGGCGGCGGGGGCGCGCGAGCGCTGGGTGCGGGCCGGCGGGGTCGACCTGTGCGTCGCCGAGCTGGGCGACCCGGCCCGGCCGACGGTGCTGTTCGTGCACGGCTACCCGGACAGCAAGGAGGTCTGGTCGGAGGTGGCCCGGCGGCTCACGGACCGCTTCCACGTGGTGCTGTACGACGTACGGGGCCACGGCAGGTCTACGGCGCCGGTCCCGCTCCGCGGCGGCTTCACCCTGGAGAAGCTGACGGACGACTTCCTGGCGGTCGCGGACGCGGTGAGCCCGGACCGGCCGGTCCATCTCGTGGGCCACGACTGGGGTTCCGTGCAGTCCTGGGAGTTCGTCACCGTGGCCAGGACCGCGGGCCGTATCGCCTCGTTCACCTCCGTGTCGGGCCCGTCCCTGGACCATCTCGGCCACTGGTTCAAGGAGCGGGCGGGGCGCCCCACCCCCCGCCGGGCGGCGCAGCTTCTCGGCCAGAGCGCCAAGTCCTGGTACATCTACGCGCTGCACACCCCCGTCCTGCCGGAGCTGGCCTGGCGCGGACCGCTCGGCAGACGGTGGCCCACGATGGTCCGGCGGATCGAGAAGATGCCCGGAGACAGCTATCCGACCTCCTCACTGCCACGGGACGCGGCACACGGGGTCTGGCTCTACCGGGACAACATCCGCGCCCGGCTGCGCCGGCCGCGTACGGACGCCACCGCGCACGCACCGGTCCAGCTCATCACGCCGACGGACGACGTCTTCCTCTCCGAGCGGCTCTACGACGATCTGGACCGGTGGGTGCCCCGGCTCGTACGGCGCTCGCTGCCCGCCAAGCACTGGGTGCCCCGCACCCGCCCCGACCAACTGGCCACTTGGATCGCGGACTTCGTCCTCGCCCAGGAGGACGGCGAACCACGGGCCGCCGCCGCCGCGCCGAGCGGCCCGTATGCCGAGCGTTTCGGCGGACAGCTCGTCCTGGTCACGGGCGCGGCCGGCGGGATCGGCCGGGCGGTGGCCTTCGCGTTCGCCGAGGCGGGCGCCCGGGTGGTGGCGGTGGACCGGGACGGGGACGGCGCGGCCAGAACCGCGGAGCTGGCCAGGATGATCGGCGCCCCGGACGCCTGGAGCGAGACCGTCGACGTCGGCGACGGACCGGCCATGGAGCGGCTCGCCGAGAAGGTCGCGGCGCGGTACGGCACGGTCGACGTCCTGGTCAACAACGCGGGCATCGGGCTGTCCGGGGCCTTCCTGGACACCACCGCCGAGGAGTGGAAGGACGTCCTGGACACCAACCTGTGGGGCGTGATCCACGGTTGCCGGCTCTTCGGCAGACAGATGGTGGAGCGCGGACAGGGCGGCCATATCGTCAACACCGCCTCCGCCGCGGCCTATCAGCCCTCCCGCGCGCTGAGCGCGTACGGCACGTCCAAGGCGGCCGTGCTGATGCTCAGCGAGTGCCTGCGCGCCGAACTGGCCGGGAAGTCCATCGGGGTGACCGCGATCTGCCCCGGCTTCGTCAACACCGGCATCACCTCCACCGCGCACTTCGCCGGCGCCTCCGCCGAGGAGGAGGACCGCCTCAGGAAGAAGACCGCCCGGCTGTACGGGATGCGCGGCTACCCGCCCGAGAAGGTCGCCGACGCCGTGCTGCGCGCCGTCGTCCGCAATCAGGCCGTCGTGCCCGTCACCGCGGAGGCCCGTGGCGCGCGGTTCCTGTCGCGGATCGCACCCCGGACGCGGCGCGCCGTCGCCCGGGTGGAGCCGCCGCTGTGAGCACCGAGGAGCGGAAGCAACAGGGGCAACAGGGTTATCAGCAGCGGGAGGAGCGGGAGGAGCGGCAAGAACAGCAGAAACGGCCGGACCGGCAGGAACAGCGGGGGCAGCACGCGATCGTGCCGCGCCGGGTCTCCTTCGACTGGCGTGCGACGCCGCTTCATTGGATACCGGACGAGCCGATCGCCACCCATGTCATCAATGTGCTGCATCTGCTGCTGCCCGCGGGAGAGCGATGGTTCGTCAAGGTCTTCAAGGAGGCCCTGCCGCTGATCACCGACCCCGAACTGCTCAAGGACGTCAAGGGGTTCATGGGCCAGGAGGCCACCCACAGCGTGCAGCACACCTATGTGCTGAACCATCTCGCCGAGCAGAAGCTGGACACGGCGGCGTACACGCGCCATGTCGACTTCGTCTTCGAGCGGCTGCTCGGCGACAAGCCGCCCTGGGGAATACCCTTCCCGGCCGGGCGGTGGCCGCTGTACCGGCTGGCGTTCGTCGCCGCGATCGAGCAGTTCACGGCCGTCCTCGGCGACTGGGTGCTGCGCGCGGGGGCGTTGGACCGTGCGGGAGCCGACGGGACGATGCTCGACCTGCTGCGCTGGCACGGCGCGGAGGAGGTCGAGCACCGCGCCGTGGCGTTCGACCTGTACGAACACTGCGGCGGCCCGGGCCCGTTGCGCTACGCCCGCCGGATCGGGACGATGTGTGTCACCGTGCCCGTCCTGCTGTGGATGTGGGCGTGGGGCGCCGCGTATCTGATCCGGCACGATCCACGGCTCGCGGGCCGATTGCGCTACTCCCTGCGTGCGCACAACAGGGCCGTCGCGAGAGGCCTGTTGCCGCGATGGGGTGAGCTGGGCGCGGCGATACCCCGCTACTTCCGCCGCTCGTACCACCCCTCACGGGAGGGTTCGTCGGCCATGGCCGACGCATATCTCGCGTCCTCACCGGCGGCGCGTGGAAGCCGGTGCGGTGAACAGGGGCTTCAGGAAAGGCCCTTGGATGCCATCACATCAACCCACAGACAAGGAAGGCATTTTGGGCAAATGACCTGAAAGCACTCAGCACTTGTCCACAGATTCGCCAATTAGCCTGTGGATAAGTCAAGTTGACTGTGGATCAAACCTATGAACCATGACGAGTTGAAAATCCGGTGGCGTCCCTCTGCCACCACCCGGCACGCTGACCGGATGCACAACGCCCCGGACCGACCCGGCCCGCCCCGCGCCCCCGATGAGCGACGCACCGTGAAGGTGTCGAAGTACCTCTCCAAGCACCTGCGCCACCAGCCCGAACGGATCGGACTCACCCTCGACCCCAACGGCTGGGTGACGGTCGACGAGCTGCTCCGCGCGGCCGGCGCCCACGGCTTCCGGATCAGCCGCGCCGAACTCGACCATGTGGTCGCCGTCAACGACAAACGCCGTTTCACCATCGACAGCGGAAGCGGTGGGGACAGCGCCGACCGGATACGGGCCAACCAGGGCCACACGGTCACCGTCGACCTGGAGCTGGCGCCGGCGGAGCCGCCGCCGTACCTCTACCACGGCACCACGCCCCGCGCCCTGGACGCGATACGGGCCGAGGGCCTGCGTCCCATGGCCCGGCACCATGTGCATCTCTCGCCGGACCGCGCGACCGCGACCCGGGTCGGGGCCCGCCGCGGCCGGCCCGTCGTGCTGTCGGTGGACGCGGGGGCGATGCACCGTGCCGGGCTGGTCTTCCACGTCAGCGCGAACGGCGTCTGGCTCACCGACTCCGTACCCCCGCGCTACCTGCGGTTCCCCGGCTGACGCGTCAGGGACGGAGCTGAGCCAACGCCTCCGTGCCGATCCGCTCGAACACCCGCTGGTCGGCGGCGAAGTCCGAGTCGGGGATGGGCGCGTGCACCGCGATCTCGGTGATCCCCAGCTCGAAGTGGCGGCCCGCGAAGTCCACGAACGCGTCCAGCGACTCCATCGGCCCGTTCCCGTCCGGCGTGAAACCGGTCAGCAGGACCTTCTCCACCTCCGACGCCTTCCGCCCGATCTCCTCGCACGCCGCGCCGAGCCGGTCGATCTGCCCGCGGATCGCAGCCCGCGACTCCTCGGGCGTACCCGTCTCGAACAGCTTCGGATCCCCCGTCGTCACCCACGCCTGGCCGTGCCGGGCGGCGAGCTTCAGCCCCCGCGGCCCGGTCGCCGCCACCGCGAACGGCAGCCGGGGCCGCTGCACGCACCCCGGGATGCCCCGGGCCTCGACCGCCGAGTAGAACGTCCCCTCGTACGTCACGGAGTCCTCGGTCAGCAGCCGGTCGAGCAGCGGTACGAACTCGGCGAACCGGTCGGCGCGCTCCCGCGGCGACCACGGCTCCTGGCCCAGCGCCGTGGCGTCGAACCCCGTACCGCCCGCGCCGATCCCCAGCGTGATCCGGCCGTCCGACACGTCGTCGAGCGTGAGCAGTTCCTTGGCGAGCGTCACCGGATGACGGAAGTTCGGCGAGGTCACGAGCGTGCCGAGACGGATCCGCCCGGTCGCGGCGGCAGCGGCCGTCAGGGTCGGGACCGCCCCGAACCACGGGCCGTCCCGGAAGGTCCGCCAGGACAGATGATCGTAGGTGTACGCGGTGTGGAAGCCCAGCTGCTCGGCGCGCAGCCACTCGTCACGGCCACCGTCGTGCCAGCGACGGACGGGAAGAATCACAGTACTCAGACGCATGACCGCGACGATACGGGCCGGGTCCGCCCCGCAGACACCGGGCGGACTCCGGGCGGACTCCCGGGCGGACAACGGCGGACACCGGCGCACGGCTCAAACGTGCGCCCCTCCGCCCGCCCGTGCGCGGCCGTACGTGAGAATGGCCCGGTGACCTCGACCCGTGGATCCGTTCCCGCCCCCGACACCTCGCCGCTCCCCGCCCGGCCCCGGCTGATCGCCACGGATCTGGACGGCACGCTGCTGCACGACGACAAGTCCGTCTCGGACCGTACGATCGCCGCGCTCGAACGCGCCGAGGAGGCCGGCATCGAGGTCTTCTTCGTCACCGGACGGCCGGCCCGCTGGATGGATGTCGTCAGCGCCCATGTGCACGGCCACGGCATGGCGATCTGCGCCAACGGCGCCGCGGTGGTCGATCTGCACTCCGGCGGCAAGCTGCTCACGGCCCGCCCGCTGGACCGGGCGGTCGCCCTGGACGTCGTGGGAGCCCTGCGCGACGCCGCCCCCGGGACGACCTTCGCGGTCGAGCAGACCACCGGCATCAACTACGAGCCGACGTATCCGGCCTTCGTCCAGGACCCGGGCGCGACCATCGCCACCGCCGAGAAGCTCCTGCGCTCCGACGGGACGGACGACGGCGCCCCCGTACTGAAGCTGCTCGCCCACCACCCCGAGCTGACCCCGGACGGCTTCCTCGCTCTCGCCCGTACGGTGGCGGGCGACCGCGCCACCCTCACCCGCTCCAGCCCGACCGCGCTCCTGGAGATCAGCGGCCTGGGCGTGAGCAAGGCGAGCACACTCGCCCTCTGCTGCGCCGAGCGCTCCATCTCCTCCGACGAGGTCGTCGCCTTCGGGGACATGCCCAACGACCTGGAGATGCTGACGTGGGCGGGCACGTCGTACGCGATGGGCAACGCGCACCCGGACGTCCTGGCCGCCGCGTCCGGCCGTACCGTCACCAACAACGAGGACGGCGTCGCGGTCGTCATCGAACAGATCCTGGCCCGCCTGTAGAACCCCACCAACCACACCAACCACACCAACCACACCGGGCGGTCCGCGCTCACAGCGGCACCTCCCAGATCACCGCCGCCCCTCGGGTACCTTCCGCCTCTCCCACCCCTCCTTCCCCGGCGCCGAGTCCCGCCTCGGACCAGCTGGACCCGCCCAGCGCCTCGGCCCGCCTCCGGAGGTTGCGCAGCCCGCTGCGCCGACCCCCGGCCGGGATGCCGATCCCGTCGTCCGCCACGGTCAGCCGCACCGCCCTCCTCCCGTCGGCGAGCCGTACGGTCGCGTCCACCACCACCTCGATACGGGTCGCGCGCGCATGGCGGAAGGCGTTGGACAGGGCCTCCCGGAGCGCGGCGATCAGGTTCTTCCCGTTCGGCTCGCCCACAGCCGCGTCGACCGGGCCGACGAAGCGGTGCGCGGGGGTGAACCCCAGCGGCACCGCCGCCATGTTGATCTCCCGCAGGACCCGCGTCCGTACCCCCGACGGGGCCTCCGCCGGCCCCTGCTGGAGCGCGAAGACGGCCGCCCGGATCTCCTGGATCGTCACGTCCAGCGCCTCGACGGCCTGGTCGATGCCCTGGTGGACCTCGGGCGCGACCGTGCCGCGCTGGGCGCTCTCCAGCATCATCCCGGTGGCGTGCAGGCGCTGGATCACCAGGTCGTGGAGGTCGCGGGCGATCCGGTCGCGGTCCTCCAGGACGGCCAGCCGCTCCCGGTCGTGCTGCGCGCCCGCCATCATCAGCGCCAGCGCGGCCTGCGAGGCGAACTGGCCCGCCAGCGTGCGCTCCCGGTCGCCGAAGGTGCGTGCGCCCCGCTCGCGCGGCATGACGAGCGCCCCGAGCACCCGGCCGTCGGTCCGCAGGGGCAGCAGCATGATCGGGCCGTACAGCGAGGCCATCTCGGTGATCACGCGCGGGTCGGTGCGGGCGTCCTCCACGAGGACGTCCTCGCCCGCGAGCAGAGCCGCGGCGGCGGGGCTCTCGGCCGGGATGAGATAGCCGGTGGTGACGCGGGGGCGGTCGGCGGAGACCGCGACGATCTCCAGTTCGCCGTTGGGCGTACGGAGCATCACCGAGGCCATCGCCGAGCCCGAGAGGCGGCGGGCCTGTTCCGCGACGACGGTGAGCGCGTCCTCGGTGGAGCCCCCGGAGAGGAGCGCGGTGGTGACGGCGACCGAGCCGTCGATCCACCGTTCGCGCTGCCGGGCCGCCTCGTACAGCCGGGCGTTGCCGATGGCGATGCCCGCCTCGGTGGCCAGGACGCGCACCATCTGCAGGTCGTGCTCGCTGAACTCCGCGTCCCCCGCTCCGTCGGGCTCCGCCCCTCCCGAGTGCGTCCCGCCGGTCTTCCGGCCGGTCTTCCCGGCAATCTTCCCGCCGGTCCTCCCGGCGGTCTTTCCTGCGAGATAGAGGTTGCCGAAGATCTCGCCCTGGCCCGGGACCGGGACGCCGAGGAACGTACGCATCGGGGGGTGACCCGGCGGGAATCCGGCCGCGCGCGGGTCGGTCGTCAGATCGGCGAGCCGGATCGGTTCGGGGTGCCGGATCAGCGCGCCGAGGAGTCCGGTGTGCCCGTCGGGCCGGTGGCCGATCCGCCGGGCCGTGTCCTCGTCGACTCCGTACGTGACGAAGTCGGAGAGGCCCTCGCCCTGTTCGTCGACGACACCGATCGCCGCGTACCGGGCACCGACGAGCTCGGCGGCGGTCGCGCAGATCCGGTCGAGCGTGGCGTGCAGCCCGCGCCCCGCGCCGACGGAGCACATCGCCTCCAGGAGCTGGGGGACCCGCGCGGTGGTCTCGGCGGAGAGCCCTTCCAGGCTGCCGGCCGCGAGGGTGGCCGCTTCCAGGGGATCGAGGGGATCCAGCGGGTCCAGGGGTTCGGGCTCGTCCATGAATCCGAGAGTAGTAAGGGCCATTTCACACCGAAAGTCGGATTCAGCGCGTCGCGAGGGCGGCGGCGGGTGCCGTCGCTGCCGCGCCGAGCAGATCGCCGGCCCGTTCCCGCTCCAGCATCCGCCGCAGCGGCCCCTCGGCGGCGGCGAGTTCACCGTAGGGACCGCGCTGTACGGTGCGGCCCTCGTCCAGCACGATCACCTCGTCGACCGTGTCCAGTCCCCGCAGCCGATGGGTGATGAGCAGCGTCGTCCGCCCCTCGGTCGCCGCCAGCAGATCGGCGGTCAGCGCGTCGGCGGTCGCCAGGTCGAGGTGTTCCGCGGGCTCGTCCAGGATCAGCACGGGGAAATCCGCGAGGAGCGCGCGGGCCAGGGCGAGGCGCTGGCGCTGGCCGCCGGAGAGCCGGGCGCCGTGCTCCCCGACCAGGGTGTCGAGCCCGTCGGGCAGCGCGTCGACCCAGTCGAGCAGCCGGGCCCGGCGCAGCGCGTCCCGCAGTTCGTCCTCGTCGGCGTCCGTACGGGCGAGCCGCAGGTTCTCGCGTACGGAGCTGTCGAAGAGGTGGGCGTCCTGGGCGCAGAGCCCGACGAGACGCCGTACGGTGTCGCCGTCGAGCGCGGCCATGTCCGTACCGCTGTCCGTACCGCTGTCCGTACCGTCCTGCGCGCCCCCGTCCGTACCGCCCATGCGGCAGCTTCCCTCGCGGGCGTCCAGGAAGCGCAGCAGCACCTGGGCGAGCGTGGTCTTGCCCGAGCCCGAGGGACCGACGACGGCGACGCGCTTTCCCGCGGTCAGCGTCAGATCGAAGCCCGCGAGCGCGTCCCGGCGCTGCCCCGCGTAGCGCGCGGACAGCCCGCGCACCTCCAGCGGGAACGGCGACGCGGGCGCGGGCGCGGGCCGTTCCGGCTCCTGTACGGGGACGGGCGCGTCCAGCACCTCGCACACCCGCTCGGCGCTGCGGCGGGCCCGCTGCCGGTGGAGCACGGCGAGCGGCAGCCCGGTGACCGCCTCGAACGCGGCGAGCGGGGTCAGCACGATCACGGCCAGTTCGACGCCCGCGAGCCGTCCCGCGTGCACGGCCTGGACACCCAGGAACGCGGCGACGGCCACGGTCGCGCCGCAGATCAGGGCGGTGAGCCCGGCGCCCAGCGCCTGGGCGCCCGCACTGCGCGAGGCGATCGACGTCAGTGTCGCGTCGGCCGCCCGCACCCGGCTCAGCCGGCCGCGCAGCGCGCCCGCGACGGTCAGCTCCGCGGTGCCCCTGAACAGATCGACGATCCGGGTGGCCAGCAGCCCGCGCGCCGGGGCCAGTTGCCGCTCGGCGTGGCGGGCGCACACACCGCTCAGCAGCGGTACGCCCACTCCGGCGGCAAGCAGTCCGACGGCCAGGGCGGCGCCCGCCTCTGGCAGCAGCCAGGCGGTGAAGCCGACGGCGCCCAGGGAGACGAGCAGCGCGGTGCCGGCCGGGAGCAGCCATCGGAGCCAGTAGTCCTGGAGTTCGTCCACGTCCGCGACGAGCCGCGAGAGCAGATCCCCGCGCCGTGTCGTACGCAGCCCGGCGGGCGCGACGCGCTCCAGCCTCCGGTACACGGAGACCCTGAGGTCCGCGAGCATCCTGAGCACCGCGTCGTGCGAGACGAGCCGCTCGGCGTACCGGAACACGGCGCGGCCGATGCCGAAGGCGCGGGTCGCCGTGACCGCGACCATCAGATAGAGCACCGGGGGCTGTTCGGAGGCGCGCGAGATCAGCCAGCCGGAGACGGCCATGAGGCCGACGGCCGAGCCGAGGGCGCAGCTTCCGAGGACCAGCGCCAGGGCGAAGCGTCCGCGCAGCGTTCCGGCGGCCTCCCGCATCCGCGCGAGCGGGCTCCGGGGCGTCGGAACCGCGCCGCTGCCGAGGGTGTCCTCAGGGCTCCCCGCGTCGGGGACGGCGACCAGGGTGGCCATCTCCGCCTCCGCGGGCCCCGCCGTCCCCGTACGTTCCGCCGTTCCCGTACGCTCCAACGCTTCCAGGCGCTCCACCGCATCCGGGCGCCCTCCCGCCGGCCGCTCCGGCCGCTCCGACCGCTCCGACCGCTCCGACCGCTCCGACCGCTCCGACCGCTCCGGAAGCGTGATCACCCGGTCCGCCACCGCGAGCAGCGCCGGCCGGTGGACGACCAGCAGGACCGTACGGCCCGCCGCCAGTCGCCGTACCGCCTCGACGATGCCCGCCTCCGTCTCGCCGTCGAGCGCCGCGGTCGGCTCGTCCAGGAGCAGCAGCGGCCGGTCGGCGAGGAAGGCGCGGGCCAGCGCGAGCCGCTGGCGCTGGCCGGCCGAGAGCCCGGCGCCGTCCTCGCCGAGCGCGGTGTCCGTGCCATGGGGGAGCGCCGTCACGAAGTCGTACGCGCCCGCCTCGCGCAGCGCGGCGTCCAGGGCCGTGTCGTCCGCGTCGGGACGGGCCAGCCGTACGTTCTCGGCGATCGTCCCGGCGAAGAGGTACGGCTGCTGGGGGACCCAGGCGATGGTCTCGTGCCAGCGCTCCGGGTCGAGGGAGGCGAGGTCCCGGCCGTCGACCCGTATCCGCCCCTCGTCCGGTGCGGCGAATCCGAGCACCGTGTGGAGCAGCGTGGTCTTCCCGACGCCGCTCGGGCCGACCAGGGCGACGGTCTCCCCCGGCTCGACCGTCAGGGTGATCGCGTCCAGCAAGGGCTCCGTACGGCCCTGGTGGCGGACCGTCACGCCGTCCAGCTCCAGCCGCGGCGTACCCGGCACCTCCCCCGTACCGCGCGTCGCGGGCTCCGTCTCCAGGACCGCGAAGATCTCCTCGGCGGCGGAGAGACCCTCGGCCGCCGCGTGGTACTGCGCCCCGACCTGCCGGATCGGCAGATACGCCTCGGGCGCCAGCACGAGGATCACCAGCCCGGTGTAGAGATCGAGGTCGCCATGGACGAGGCGCATCCCGATGCCGACGGCGACGAGCGCCACCGACAGCGTCGAGAGCAGTTCCAGCGCGAACGACGACAGGAAGGCGATCCGCAGAGTGCGCAGGGTGGCCTGGCGGTACTCGGAGGTGATCGTACGGATCGACTCGGCCTGGGCCTTGGCCCGGCCGAAGACCTTGAGGGTCGGCAGCCCGGCGACCACGTCCAGGAAGTGACCGGACAGCCGGGACAGCAGCCGCCACTGCCGGTCCATCCGGGACTGGGTGGCCCAGCCGATGAGGATCATGAACATCGGGATGAGCGGCAGGGTCACCACGATCACCGCGGCCGAGATCCAGTCCTCGGTGACGATCCGCGCGAGCACCGCCACGGGCACCACCACCGCGAGCCCGAGCTGCGGCAGATAACGGGCGAAGTAGTCGTCCAGCGCGTCGATCCCCCGGGTGGCCAGCGCCACCAGCGAACCGGTGCGCCGGCCACCGAGCCAGCCGGGCCCCAGCTCGGCCGCCCGCTCCAGCAGCCGCCCGCGCAGCTCTGACTTGACCGCCGCGCTCGCCCGGTGGGCGGCCAGCTCGGTCAGCCAGGAGACCAGGGCGCGTCCGACGGCGACAGCGGCGAGCAGCAGCAGGGGAGTACGCAGGTCGGAGCCGTCGTACCCACGCTGGAAGGCACCGACCACCACCTCGGCGATCAGCATCGCCTGGGCGATCACCAGCGCAGCTCCCGCCACCCCGAGCACCACCACGGCCACCAGGAAGAGACGGGTGGCACGGGCGTACCGGAGCAGACGCGGATCGATTGGTTTCACGTGAAACACCCCTTTACTGCCGCTACGGCCTACGACCACTGCTGCGTCCGGACCCGCTACGCGATGTGCTGAGTCCCGATCCGCTTGCGGAACACCCAGTACGTCCAGCCCTGGTAGAGCAGCACGACAGGGGTCGCGATCCCCGCGCACCAGGTCATGATCGTCAAGGTGTACGGGGTGGAGGAGGCGTTCGTCACCGTCAGGTTCCACGCTTCGTTCAGCGAGGACGGCATGACGTTCGGGAACAGCGTCAGGAAGAGCATCGCGACCACCGCGACGACGGTCACCCCGGAGAAGACGAACGACCAGCCCTCGCGCCCCACCGCGACGGCCCCGATCGCGATCACCAGCGCGACCACGGCGACGATCGCCGCGACCAGGCTCGCCCCGTCGCCGCTGTCCGCCTGGGTCCAGGCCAGGAAGCCGAGCGCCAGCACGGCGGTGACGGCTCCCAGGCCCAGCGCCAGCTTCCGGGCCCTGGCCCGGATGTCCCCCACCGTCTTGAGCGCGGCGAACACCGTGCCGTGGAAGGTGAAGAGGGCCAGCGTCACCAGCGCGCCGAGCAGTGCGTACGGGTTCAGCAGATCCGCGAGGCTGCCCGCGTACTCCATGTCCGCGTCGATCTTCACGCCGTGCACGAGGTTGCCGAAGACGAAGCCCCACATGAGGGAGGGGATCAGGGAGGTCCAGAAGATGGTGTGCTCCCAGTTGCGCTGCCACCTCTCCTCGGGCCGCTTGGACCGGTACTCGAAGGCGACGCCGCGCAGGATCAGACAGACCAGGACGAGCAGGAACGGCAGGTAGAAGCCGGAGAAGAGGGTGGCGTACCAGTCGGGGAAGGCCGCGAAGGTGGCTCCGGCGGCGCTCAGCAGCCAGACCTCGTTGCCGTCCCAGACGGGTCCGATGGTGTTGATGAGGACCCGGCGCTCCTTGCGGTCGCGGGCCAGCAGCTTGGTCAGGACCCCGATGCCGAAGTCGAACCCTTCGAGGAAGAAGTAGCCGGTCCAGAGGACGGCGATCAGCACGAACCAGACGTCGTGAAGGTGCATAGCTCCTCAACTCCTCAGTACGAGAAGGCCATCGGCCGGTCGGCGTCCGTGTGGTCGCCGCCGATCTTGGTGGGCGGGTTGAGGTCGTCCTCGGTGAGCTCCGGCGGTCCGGCCTTCACGTACTTCACGAGCAGCTTGACCTCGACGACCGCGAGGACCGCGTACAGCAGGGTGAAGACGGTCATCGAGGCGATCACCTCGCCCTGGGAGACACCGGGGGAGACGGCGTCGGCGGTGCGCAGCACTCCGTACACCACCCAGGGCTGGCGGCCCGTCTCGGTGAAGATCCAGCCCCAGGAGTTGGCGATCAGCGGGAAGAGCAGCGTCCAGAGGGCGGTGATCCAGTACCACCTGGCGAACTTGGGGCTGAGCGCCTTGTTGCGGAAGAGGACGAGGTGGGGGACTTCGTCCTCGCCGGTCCGCAGGGCGGGTGGCAGCAGGAACTTCCTGCGGGTGAGCCAGAGTCCGAGCAGGCCGATACCGAAGGACGCCATGCCGAAGCCGATCATCCAGCGGAAGGCCCAGTAGGCGACGGGGATGTTGGGCCGGTAGTCGCCGGGGCCGTACTTCTCCTGTTCGGCCTTGTTCACGTCGTTGATGCCGGGGACGTGCGAGGTGAAGTCGTTGTTGGCGAGGAAGGAGAGGAGTCCGGGGATCTCGATGGCGACGTCGTTGTGGCCCTTGTCGACGTCCCCGTAGGCGAACACGGAGAACGGTGCGGGCCCCTCGCCGTCCCACAGGGCCTCGGCGGCGGCCATCTTCATCGGCTGCTGCTTGAACATGACCTTGCCGAGGGTGTCGCCGCTGACGGCGGTGAGCAGGCCCGCGACGACGACGGTGATCAGGCCGAGGCGCAGCGAGGTGCGCATCACGGGGATGTGCTTCCTGCGCAGGAGGTGGAAGGCCGCGATGCCGACCATGAAGGCGCCACCGACGAGGAAGGCGGCGGTCAGGGTGTGGAAGAACTGGGTGACCGCGGTGTCCTGGGTGAGAACCCGCCAGAAGTCGGTGAGCTCGGCCCGTCCCGCTTCCTTGTTGATCCGGTAGCCGACCGGGTGCTGCATCCAGGAATTGGCCGCCAGGATGAAGTACGTGGAGAGGATCGTGCCGATCGAGACCATCCAGATGCAGGCCAGATGGATCCTCTTCGGCAGCTTGTCCCAGCCGAAGATCCACAGCCCGATGAAGGTGGACTCGAAGAAGAAGGCGATCAGCGCCTCGAAGGCGAGCGGAGCGCCGAAGACATCACCGACGAAGCGCGAGTAGTCGGACCAGTTCATGCCGAACTGGAACTCCTGCACGATGCCGGTGACCACACCCATCGCGATGTTGATCAGAAAAAGCTTGCCCCAGAACTTGGTGGCCCTGAGGTACTTCGGGTTCTCCGTGCGGACCCACGCGGTCTGCAACCCGGCGGTGAGCGCGGCGAGCGAGATCGTCAGGGGGACGAAGAGGAAGTGGTAGACGGTCGTGATGCCGAACTGCCAGCGCGCCAGGGTCTCCGGCGCCAGAGCGAGATCCACGTCTTCTCTCCTTACATCAAGCCTGTCCCTGCGGCGGGGGCGGAACGCCTGGTTTGACCGGGGCGTACCACCTGGAACCGGACTAGCTTGTGAACGCGTTCACATTCACAAGCATTATGTCGCACAAGCCATCCGGATCTTCGCGGGGGGGGTCCCTCAACGGCGCTCCCCCGCAGCCGGGCCACGACGCGGGGCCCGGGAGGGGGCCCGGGCGGGGACCCAGGAGGGGGCCCGGTACGCGTCAGGGGTGGCCCCGCGAGGCCACCCCTGAAACATGTGTACGCACCGAGCGCGAGCCCCGGGAACCCCGGGAGCCCTACGACTCCCTGGAGCCCGTCACAGCCCCTGGGTCCCTGAGTTCCCTACAGCTCCTTGCGGAACGCCGCCGCGGCCTGGAGGAAGACGTCGTTGGCCTCGTCCTCACCGATCGTGACCCGTACCCCGTCGCCCGCGAAGGGCCGTACGACCACGCCCGCCGCCTCGCACGCCGCCGCGAAGTCCAGCGTGCGCTCCCCGAGCCGCAGCCAGACGAAGTTGGCCTGCGTCACGGGCACGGTCCACCCCTGGTCGACCAGGCCCCCGTACACCCGCTCGCGCTCGGCGACCAGCGAGCCGACGCGCCCCATCAGCTCGTCCTCGGCGCGCAGCGAGGCGATCGCCGCCTCCTGCGCGATCTGGCTCACACCGAAGGGGACCGCCGTCTTCCGCAGCGCGGCGGCGACGGGCTCGTGCGCGACGGCGAACCCGATCCGCAGCCCGGCCAGCCCGTACGCCTTGGAGAAAGTGCGCAGCACGGCCACGTTCGGGCGGTCGCGGTAGAGCTCCACGCCGTCCGGCACCGACGCGTCCCGGTTGAACTCGCGGTACGCCTCGTCCAGCACCACCAGCACATCGCTCGGCACCCGGTCGAGGAATCGTTCCAGCTCGGCCCCGCGCACCACCGTGCCGGTCGGGTTGTTCGGGTTGCAGACGAAGATCAGCCGGGTCCGGTCGGTGATCGCGTCCGCCATCGCGTCCAGATCGTGCACATCACCCGGCGTCAGCGGCACCGGGACGGATGTCGCGCCCGAGATCTGTGTGATGATCGGGTATGCCTCGAAGGAGCGCCAGGCATAGATGACCTCGTCGCCGGGGCCCGCGGTGGCCTGAAGGAGCTGCTGGGCGACGCCCACGGAACCGGTGCCGGTCGCCAGGTGCGAGACCGGTACCCCGAACCGGTCGGCCAGCTCGTTCATCAGCCCGGTGCAGGCCATGTCGGGGTAGCGGTTGAAGACGCCGGCCGCCGAGACCGCCTGCTCCATCACCCCGGGCAGCGGGGGGTAGGGGTTCTCGTTGGAGGACAGCTTGTACGCGACGGGCCCGCCCGCAGCGGCCGGCCTGCCCGGCTTGTACGTCGGAATGCCGTCCAGCTCGGCGCGCAGCTTGGGGCTCGTCTCGCTCACCGCGGGTCCTCCTCGGCCGTTCGTCGGTCGGTCGCTCGGTCCGGCACCGTCCGTACCGTCCCCGCTCCGTCAATCCTGCTCACCCTATGAGGATGGACGGCCGCCGCGTACTCCGGGCGCCGTGAAAAAAAGGGGGGAGCACTTCCGTACCTGGCGTGCGCCGGTGGCTCGCGCCGTGGCGCGCATCCCTCGTAGAGGTGAGTTGAGACCTCTTCGAAACATGGGCCTCTCAACAGGTCCAGACCGCTCCTTGCATAGGAGACCATGGCAGTAACGATTAACTCCCTCTGCTTCCATGGAGGTTGACCCTGATCTGTCTTGCAGAAACGTGCCTGCTGCCGGGTGCATATGCGACCGGCCCCACCGCCCGCCCGCGCCCTACTATCGGCTCGCCATGACAGCAGCAGGGAAACACCAGGTGAGCCGGACGGACACAACCCGCCGGGGAAGCCGGCAGAGTCGGGCGGGCATCCGGGACGTCGCCGCCGCAGCCGGTGTCTCCATCACGACTGTCTCGGACGCCCTCAACGGCAAGGGCCGGTTACCCGACGCCACCAGAAGCCATGTCCGAGAAGTAGCGGAGCGCCTCGGCTACCGGCCGTCCGCCGCCGCCCGAACCCTCCGTACCGGCAAGTCAGGGCTCATCGGCCTGACCGTGACCACGTACGGGGATGAACCTTTCACCTTCACCGAGTTCGCCTACTTCGCCGAGATGGCCAGGGCCGCGACCTCCGCCGCGCTCGCCCGCGGCTACGCCCTCGTCATCCTTCCCGCCACCTCCCGCCACGACGTCTGGGCGAACGTCGCCCTCGACGGCACCGTGGTCATCGACCCCTCCGACCACGATCCCGTCGTCGCCGAACTCGTCCGCCAGGGCCTTCCCGTCGTCTCCGACGGCCGGCCCGCGGGCACCCTTCCCGTCACCGCCTGGGTCGACAACGACCACGAGGCGGCCGTCCTCGACCTGCTCGACCATCTCGCCGACGCCGGAGCCCGCCGTATCGGGCTGCTCACCGGCACCACCACGGACACGTACACCCGGCTCTCCACCACGGCGTATCTGCGCTGGTGCGAGCGCGTCGGCCAGGATCCGGTCTACGAGTCCTACCCCGCCCACGACCCGTGTGCGGGGGCCGTCGCCGCCGACCGGCTGCTGGCCCGTCCGGACCGCCCGGACGCCGTCTACGGCCTCTTCGACCCCAACGGCACCGATCTGCTCGCCGCCGCCCGGCGGTACGGGCTGCGGGTCCCGGAGGACCTGCTGATCGTCTGCTGCAGCGAGTCCACGGTGTACGCCTCCACCGAGCCGCCCGTCACCACGCTCTCGCTGAAGCCGCGCCGTATCGGCACCGCCGTCATCCAGCTCCTCATCGACGCCATCGAGGGGATCGAGACCGACCGGCCGGTCGAGCAGGTGATACCGACCGAGCTGATCATCCGGACCTCCTCGCAGCGGCGCCCGCCGCGCACCACGGTCAGCCCCCCGCGCTCCCCGGCGGGCGACTGACCGGCGCCGAACGCGACGGCAGGTTCCGTACGCCCGCGCACCGGCGCCGTACAGAACCTGCGGGTCGGCCGCTGCCGCCCTCCGTACCGCCTCCGTACCAGCGCCGTGCGGAACCGGTACGGAGGCGGTACGAAAGCGGGACGCGACCGCCGACGCAACCGCGTTCGCGGCCGTACGACACCACGCGACCCGCGGATCCCGGCAACCTGCCGAACGGCCGGGCCTTCCGCATTTCGGGCGATCAGCGAGAAAACAGCCGCCGAACCGGCGGTACGATCGGATTCACCACCCCTGGTGCGTCACAGAGGCCCGAGGTCATTCCTATGATGGGCGCACGACACCATGGACCTTCCCTTTTTCCGCCGACGGGCTCGCCCCGTCCGGCGGCGCGGTGGGGCCGAGAGGTGTACGGCGGCACGACGGTGGTGGAGGGGTCGATGACACAGGGGGCCGGTCAGGGACCCGTGGTGCGGACGGCGACGTTGCGCGACTTCCGCGTACCGCCGTACGCGCAGGTTCCCGTGCAGTCCGGAGAGCCGGGACGGCCCGCACCGGCCGCTCCCGCACCGGGGGACCCTTCGGGTCCCACCGGTGGCGCACCGGAGCAGCCGGCCGCCGTACGGGAGCAGCCGCCCGCCGTACGGGACCGGTCGGACGCCGTACGGGACCAGCCGCCCGCCGCCCCCGGGCAGGGGACCGCCGGCCCGGCCCCCCTCGCCGCCACCGCGGAACACCCGCCAGGCGCGCCCGAGCGCCCCGCGGCGGATGTCTCGGGCCAACCGGACGTCTCGGGTCACCCCGGCGACGCGGTCCCCGCCGACGAACTTCCGGAGGGGTACACGCCGACCGAGCGCGACCTCCCGGTCATCACGAGGGTCAACCGGGGCGACACCGTGCAGGCCGTCGTCGACCCCGCCGAGGAGGCCGAGACCGACGGACCGGGACCGCTCTTCGTCGTCGGTGACGTGCACGGCTACCTCGACGAACTCGTCGCCGCCCTCGGCGAACAGGGCCTCATCGACGGCGAAGGCCGCTGGTCGGCCGGGAACGCCCGCCTCTGGTTCCTCGGCGACTTCACCGACCGTGGCCCCGACGGCATCGGCGTCATCGACCTCGTCATGCGGCTCTCCGCGGAGGCCGCGGCGGCCGGCGGCTACTGCAAGGCCCTGATGGGCAATCACGAACTGCTCCTCATCGGCGCCAAGCGGTTCGGCGACACGCCCGTCAACTCCGGTGCGGGCACCGCCACCTTCCAGGCCGCCTGGATCCTCAACGGCGGCCAGCGCACCGACATGGAGCGCCTCCAGGACGTCCATCTCCAGTGGATGTCCCGGCTCGACGCGGTCGTCGAGGAGGACGGGCATCTGCTGATGCACTCCGACACCACGGCCTATCTCGACTACGGTTCGTCCATCGACGACGTCAACGACACGGTCCACCAGATCCTCACGCGCAATGACGCCGACGAATGCTGGGACCTCTTCCGCAAACTCACCAAACGCTTCGCGTTCCGTGACGAAGGCGGCCCGCAGGCCGTCCAGGAACTCCTCTCCCAGTACGGCGGAGGACGTGTCGTCCACGGCCACAGCCCGATTCCCTATCTGCTCGGCGAAGTCGGCACAGAAGACGCGTCCGACGACGAAGACGACACCGGACCGGTGGTGGAAGGGCCACACGTATATGCCGACGGTCTGGCCATCGCCATGGACGGCGGAGTGACGATGGCGGGAAAACTGCTGGTCGTACGGCTTCCTTTGGCCAACTGAATCAATGCAGGACAGGTGTTTTCCGCAAACCCCCTGTCACGCCACGCCAAAACCGCTCTACCATCGGCTTATCCGTAGCAGGCTCTCCTCCGTTTCCGCCGACTGCGGCTCGTTCCACACGGGCGCAACGGCCCTACGGAGTATCGGGGGATGCACATGAAAAGCGCTCCGCACCTGCTGAGCGAGGATCGCGCGGATTTCGAGCGGATCCTTGGCGATGTGCTGCGCAATGCGCACGAACGTCCGGACCTCGCCACGGTCGGGCAGCGGCTCAACGCGGAGCAGTTGCGCACCATGGCGCTGAACGCGACGGAACGGATCACCGCGTCCGCCGCGGCCGAGTACGAGCACTACGCCAAGATCCGCGGGGAGTTCCGCTCGCCGGGCACCGCCGCGTCGGTCCGCGACTCGGTCCTGGAGCCCGCGGAGGACGACGCGACGGACTCCGGTGCCGGGCTCGCGGCCGTCATCACGGTCCTGGTCCCGCTCCTCGGCGGCACCGCCGCGGCGATCTTCCTGCTGGTCGGCTTTCTCCTCAAGGCGCTCGACCCGGCGCCCGCGTTCGCGGACAGCATGCTCGCCGTGGGCTGGTTCTTCGCCGCCGTCACCGCGCTCGGCATCCTCGCCGCCGCGGTAGGGCTGCTGGTCACGGCCCTGCGCAACAGCTCGACGCAGCTTCCCGCCGACGAGACGGCGGGCGGAGAGCTGCCCGACGAGGTCGCCCGCGCACGCGAGGCCTGGCGCCACGCCCTGCTGGAGCGCGGCATCCTGCCCTTCCTGCGGGCGGCCCTCGCCGACCCGAGCGCGGACCCGGCGGCGCCGAGCCCGCCCCGTACGGTCAAGCAGCTCCCCAAGATCGGCTACAGCAGGCCGGACTTCAGCAGCCCCGACGAGGGTTCCACCGCCGGACGGCGGCCGAACTTCAGCAGCCCGGACTACAGCGGCCCGGACTTCACCAGCCCCGACTTCGGCGGCCCGGAGCACCGGCCGGATTAACCCCGCCGGGTGCCCCGGGCCTCGGACCGGCTTGCTTCGGCCCCCGGGCCTCGGACCGGACCGGCGCCGGAACGGTCAGTCGACCAGTGGCAGATAGACCCGGTTGCCGGATGCGGCGAACTCCTTGGACTTCTCCGCCATGCCCGCCTCGATCTCGTCCGCCGGCACCCCGGCCCCGTCCGCGCCGCCCGTTCCCGCGCCGCCCGCCATCTCGCCGCCCGCCATCTCGCCGCCGTGCCTGCGCCGGATGTCCTGCGAGATCTTCATCGAGCAGAATATAAACAGAGCTCACACAAGCTAATGTCGTCTCACCAAGCCAGTTCCATGGACGAGGGGGCCACTGTGGGCAAGCGTGAGGAGACCATCAGCAAGTTGCGGGGAGCACCCGAGAGCTTGCCGTCCGTCGAGGAAGTCCGGGCCATGCTGGCCGCCGATCCCAACCTGAAGTGCGTTGTCTCCTACGCGCGCATCTCGTTCGACGGCCGGGTGAAGGACGCCCACGGCATCGAGGACCAGCACCGCGACATGACCGACGACGCCCGCCGTCTGGGATGGGTGATCGTCTACCGCTACACCGACAACGACAAGAGCGCCAGCAAAGAGACCGTGATCCGGGACGACTTCGAGCAGCTGATCGCCGATCTTGCCGCTGGTGCCACCCCCGAGGGATACCCGATTCACGGTGTCATGGCGGTGAACGACGATCGTCTCTACCGCCGCCCCAGCGACTGGGAGCGCTACCTCAAGGCGTTCACGTCGAAGGAGGAACGCGTCTATCACGACTCCAACGGCGTGCAGGATCTCTACGCCGAGGGGTTCGAGATCAAGGGGCTGGTGGGCGTGGCCATGTCTCTCAGTGAGACACGCAAGAAGCAGCGCCGCAGCCGGAACAGCCATCGCAGCCGAGCCGTCCGAGGCCAGTCCACGTCCGCGTGGCGCCCCTTCGGCTGGGATGACGACAAGGTCACCCTCCGGCCGAAGGAAGCCGACGCGGTCAAGAAGGCCGTGCACGACGTGATCGCGGGGGCTTCAGTCTCGGAGATCACCTTGCGCTGGAAGGAGGCCGAGTTCATCACGAGCCGGGGCAACCTCTTCCAGTACGCGACCGTCAAGCAGGTACTCACCAACGCCCGGCTCTGCGGCTACCGCGAGATCAAGGGGGAGTTGGTCCGTGACGGCGACGACCAGCCGATCGTGGGCGAATGGGAGCCGATCATCACTCCCAAGCAGTGGTACGCCATCACCGCCACGATCAAGGAACGCGGTCGAGGGACAGGTGTGCCGCGCGGTGGCCTGGTCCACAAGTACCTACTGACCGGCATCCTGCGCTGCGGCAACGTGCTGGACGACGGCACCATCTGCAACAACAAAATGATCGGGATCAAGGCCAACAGCTGGCTCAGATACCAGCACGCGTACATGTGCAAGAAGACCGTGGACGGCGGCTGCAACAAGACATACAAGCGCGGCGACAAGACGGACGAGATCGTGGAGAAGCTGGTAGTGGCCAAGCTGGAGGCCGACGCGGTGAATGCAGCCCGCGATGTGCCCGACTGGGACAAGGCCGAAGCTCTGGAGCGCGCTCTCACCAGCCGTAAGGAGCTGGAACGCCGTTGGCACGACGACAGGGACACGGACATCGACGACGAAGCGTTCTTCCGTAACCTCCCGGCCCTCGAACGCCGGATCAAGGAACTCCGCGCCGACCAGGCCAAGCACACGGCGCTCAAGGCGGAGGCCGAAGCGGCAGAGGAGGACGTGGCCAAGTCATGGGAGTCACGGACCCTCGCCCAGAAGCGAGAAGCGATCAAGCGCGTACTCAGTGCTGTGATCGCGGTTTCCGGCGGCAAGGGCAACAAGGCTTTTGACCCTGACCTCCTCAAGCCGGTGTGGCGACGAGCTGACGACCGGCGAGCGCATCCGCATCGCTCGTGAACGACGCGGCATGTCCCGTCCCGTGCTGGCTGGATTGGTCGGCCGCTCCGCCGACTGGCTCAAGAAGAACGAGAACGGCGACCGTGACATCCGCTCACTTCCGATGCTGGTCCGCCTCGCTCAGGCAATGCGTCTGAGTGATCTCGCCGTACTCACCGGGATGGGGACCGCGCTCCCCGTCTCCGACTGGGGCAAGCTCTCACACCCGGCGGTGCCCGCGCTGCGTGACGCCGTACACGCGTCGATCTTCCGCCGCGCCGCGTACGAGACGGCCAACATCGATCAACTCTCAGGACGCGTCCGGGCGGCATGGGTCACCTGGCACACATCACGGCATCAACGCAGCGAAGTCGGTTCCGTACTACCGGATTTGCTCCTGTCGTGCCAGGCCACTGCCAAGTCCGCAGAGGGAGCCGAACGGCGCCACGCGTACGCCGTAATGGCCGAGGCGTACGCACTCGCCCAGCAGTACGCGGCCCACACCACCGAGCCCGAGCTGTACTGGCTCACTGTGGACCGTGCTCGCATGGCGGCTGAAGAGTCCGACGACCCCACGCTGTTGGCCGCAGCCGCCTGGATCGCCGGCAACGGGCTGCGCGGGAACGGGCACACCGAGGAAGCTCTCCGACCTGTCTCGGAGGCCGCCGCCACACTGCGCCCCCGACTGGAGGACGGTCCCGACATGCTCCGGGGCACCTTCGGCGCGCTCTGCCTCCACGCCGCCATTACGTGTGCCAAAGAAGGGCGTGACGGAGACGCTTGGCGTTGGTGGGACGAAGCCGATGCCACCGCGCGTCAGATGCCCGGATACGCGCACCCCTGGACGATGTTCGGTGCTGGCAACGTCGCCGTGCACGCTGTCACCATCGGCGTAGATCTACGCACTCCCGGCGCGGCACTTCGTCGCGCCTCTGAGACCGTGCCCGAGTCCATCCCTTCCGTCGGAGCGCCGGTCGCGCCCCTTCTTCGACGCAGCCCGATCCGAGCACGCCCGTAAAGAGCACGCTGGATCACTGCACTACCTACGCCGCGCCTTCGACGTCTCGCCCGAGGCCGTGCGCTACGTACCGACCGCGCGGGCGCTGGCAGCCGATCTCACCCGCACCGTGCCCGGCCCGCTCCGGACCGAGGCGGTCGAACTCGCCGAAGCCGTCGGAGTGGCCGCGTAAACCAAGGAGGCAGGGGGACATTTTGTCCCCTCAGTCCAGTTCGAAGCGCCCTACCGTCCCGGCATGACAAGCACCAGGCACACTACGAACGACGCCCTCAGAGATGGAAGGAAGGCCGCCGACGACCTGGCCGCAGCACTCAAGGAGGCCGGTTTCACCCTGCCCTCCCTGCGAGGCGGCTTTCCCGTCAACAACCTCGGCTACGTCGAACTCGGGGGAGCCGGAGCTGACTTGACCGGCCGCCTCGTCGTGTGGATCAGAGCACGCGTATGAGCATCATGGTCACGCGCCGGATGACCTTACGCGTCTATCGGGTACGTGCCGACGGCAGCAGGATCACAGAACTCTCGATGACCACGATTCGCGCCAAGGACAAGCTCGATCCGTTGACAGGCTCAGCCTGGCCACCATGCACGTGCGCACGTTGTAGGGCTGCTGCCCGAAACGCCGGGTAGCGCCTTCCAGGGAAACGAGTGCCCCGGCCCATCGGACCGGGGCACTCCCATGTCGAGTCAGTCGGCCAAGGGGAGGTACACGCGGTTGCCACTCGCCGCGAACTCCTTGGACTTCTCCAGCATCCCTGCCTCCACTTCCTCGGCCGAAGCAGAAGTTGCCAGGTCAGGAGCGAATTGCTCTGTGATGCTTCTACTGATTTTCATCGAGCAGAACTTGGGGCCGCACATCGAGCAGAAGTGCGCCGTCTTCGCCGGCTCCGCCGGCAGCGTCTCGTCATGGAACTCCCGTGCCGTGTCCGGGTCGAGCGCCAGATTGAACTGGTCCTCCCAGCGGAACTCGAACCGGGCGTCCGACAGCGCGTCGTCCCACTCCTGCGCCCCTGGATGCCCCTTGGCGAGATCCGCCGCGTGAGCCGCGATCTTGTACGTGATGACGCCCGTCTTCACGTCGTCGCGGTCAGGCAGGCCGAGATGTTCCTTGGGCGTGACGTAGCAGAGCATCGCCGTACCCCACCAGGCGATCATCGCCGCGCCGATCCCGGAGGTGATGTGGTCGTACGCCGGGGCCACATCGGTGGTCAGCGGGCCGAGGGTGTAGAACGGCGCCTCCTCGCAGATCTCCTGCTGGAGGTCGATGTTCTCCTTGATCTTGTGCATCGGGACATGGCCCGGGCCCTCGATCATCGTCTGTACGTGGTGGCTCTTGGCGATCGAGTTCAGCTCGCCCAGCGTGCGCAACTCGGCGAACTGCGCCTCGTCGTTGGCGTCCGCGATGGAGCCCGGCCGCAGCCCGTCGCCGAGGGAGTACGTCACGTCGTACGCGGCGAGGATGTCGCACAGCTCGTCGAAGTTCTCGTACAGGAACGACTCCTTGTGGTGCGCGAGGCACCAGGCGGCCATGATCGAGCCGCCGCGCGAGACGATGCCGGTCTTGCGGCGGGCCGTGAGCGGCACGTACCGCAGCAGGACACCGGCGTGGACCGTCATGTAGTCGACGCCCTGCTCGGCCTGTTCGATCACCGTGTCCTTGTAGATCTCCCAGGTCAGCTCCTCGGCCTTGCCGTCGACCTTTTCGAGCGCCTGGTAGAGCGGCACGGTGCCGATGGGCACGGGCGAGTTGCGCAGCACCCACTCGCGGGTGGTGTGGATGTTGCGGCCGGTGGAGAGGTCCATGACCGTGTCCGCGCCCCAGCGGGTCGCCCACGTCATCTTCTCCACCTCCTCCTCGATGGAGGAGGTGACCGCGGAGTTGCCGATGTTGGCGTTGACCTTCACCAGGAACCGCTTGCCGATGATCATCGGCTCGATCTCCGGGTGGTTGACATTGGCCGGCAGTACGGCGCGGCCTGCGGCGATCTCCTCGCGGACGACCTCCGGGGAGACGTTCTCCCGGATCGCGACGTACTCCATCTCCGGAGTGATCTCCCCCCGGCGGGCGTACGCGAGCTGGGTGACCGCCCGGCCCGGGCGGCCCCGGCGCGGCTGGCGTGGCCGCCCGGGGAAGACCGCGTCGAGCCCCCGCAGATCGGTCGTTCCGCTCCGGAGCAGTCCCCCGCGTGGGGAGGTGTGCTTGAGCCCGTCGTCCTCGGGGCGGGGCGGCCGGCCCGCGTACTCCTCGGTGTCGCCGCGGCCGATGATCCAGTTCTCCCGCAGCGGCGCGAGACCGCGGCGTACGTCGGTGTCGACGGTGGGGTCGGTGTACGGCCCCGAGGTGTCGTACAGCGTGACATCCGTGCCGTTGGTGAGGTGGACCTGGCGGACCGGCACCCGGAGATCGGGGCGGGAGCCCTCGATGTATCCCTTGTGCCAGCCGATGGACCGTCCGCCCGCGGTCCCGCCCGAGGGGGCCGGGTCCGCGCTGGTGTCCTCCGAGCCGGAGGCAGGCGTGTGTGCGTCCTGAATGGTCATGAGACCTACTCCCTACGCCGGCATTACCCGGTAACAGGTTCAGCGGTCGGCGCAGCGCAGGTGTCCGGGGAACCGTCCCCGGGACTACACGTCAGCGCCCTCTCAGCCCGGTGCTCCGAGCTCCCGCGTGTGCAAAGGTGCCTCCACGCTAGCGTCATATCGGGCGCGCTGAACAGAGGGCCCCACGCTTGCTCCACCTTCTTGCGATGATCGGTCGGTGACCCCACCCACCCAGTCTCACGAATCGCACGGCCACTCGCACAGTCATGGCCCCGCCGTGCCGGTCTCCCGGCACCTCCGCAAGGTGATCGCGGCGGTGCTGATTCCGTTCGCGGCCGCCGTGGTGGTCGGACTCGCCGTGCTCTGGCCGGGCGGTGCGCCCGCGCACGAGCGGACCGGTGTGGGTTTCGACCGGCAGACCTTCGAGGGCCAGGTGGTCCAGCTCGAACGGGTCGCCTGCAAGGACGTGAACGCCTCCCAGGTCCCGTCGACCGGTGACACCTCGACGCCCCAGGGCCGCGAGGCGGTGCAGGAAGAGACCGGCGAGTGCAAGAAGGCAACGGTCGAGCTGAAGAGCGGCAAGGAGAAGGGTCACACCTTCATCGAGATCGTCCAGCCGGACGCGCCGCGGCAGTTTCACGTGAAACAGGGCGTTGTGGTCGCCTATGCGCCGGACGCTCCCCGGGATCTCCAGTACTCGGTGTCCGATGTGGACCGCCAGTTCCCGTTGACGCTGCTGGCCGGGATCTTCGCGATCGCGGTGATCGTGGTGGGGCGGATGCGGGGGGTCATGGCGCTGGTCGCGCTCGTGGTCTCGTTCGCGATCCTGACGCTGTTCATCCTGCCGGCGATCCTCCAGGGCTCGAATCCGCTGGTGGTGGCGGTGGTGGGGGCGAGCGCGATCATGCTGGTGGCGCTGTATCTGTGCCACGGCCTGACGGCCCGTACCTCGGTGGCGGTGCTCGGCACTCTGATCTCGCTGCTGCTGATCGGCCTGCTGGGGTCGCTCTTCATCGGCTGGGCGAGCCTGACCGGTAACACCGATGACAACACGGGGCTGATCCACGGCCTCTACCCGGAGATCGACATGAGCGGCCTCCTGCTGGCCGGGGTGATCATCGGTTCGCTCGGTGTGCTTGACGATGTGACCGTGACGCAGACCTCGGCGGTGTGGGAGCTGCGCCAGGCCGACCCGACGATGGGGCCGCGGGCGCTGTACCGGGCGGGGATCCGGATCGGCCGGGACCACATCGCGTCGGTGGTCAATACGCTCGTGCTGGCTTACGCGGGTGCCGCGCTGCCGCTGCTGCTGCTCTTCTCGATCGCGCAGTCGAGCGTGGGGACGGTCGCCAACAGTGAGCTGGTGGCGGAGGAGATCGTACGGACGCTGGTGGGGTCGATCGGTCTGGTCGCGTCGGTGCCGGTGACGACGGCGCTGGCGGCGCTGGTGGTCTCCGCCGACCGGTCCGCCCCGGAGAGCCCTGCGGCCCTGTCCTCGCCGCCTGCCCCGGACGCGCCGGGGGCGGGCCCCGGGGCCGAGGCGGGCTGGGAGCCCCAGGAGGCCCCGGGGGTCCTGGTACCGACCCCGCCGGTGCGCGGACCGGGCGGCCGGGGCCGCCGCCGCAAGAAGTAGGCCGGGAGGAGCCGCCCGGGACACCAGAATCACCCGGACGGCCCTCTCCACGGACTGTCAGCCGGCGTTCTCCTCGGCGAGGATGCGGCCCAGCTCCTCCTCAAGGCTGCCTTCGAAGTCACTGAGCGTGCGCTCCTGGCCCAGCGGGACCAACCGGTCCGTACGGTCCAGGAAGGCCACCAGCGGCGCGGCACTGACACGGAAGAGCGCGTGGTCGTCGCCGACCTGGAGCCGCATATGGACGTCCGAGAGGTCCTCGGGCGTCGTCGGCGAGATGTGCACGTCACCGTCCCCGCTGGGTGTGTTGATGCCGTCAAGGAGCAGTTCGCGACCGAAAGTCCAGGTCACAGGCGCATCGCCGGGCAGATGGAATGTCATCCGAACCGCGTAGGGATCAGCCACCTTGTAGTGGAGTTCCACCGGGATACGGAACGACAGCTCCTCGGAGACGAGGAAGCTCATCAGGACCTCGGCCTGGACCGACTCGCGCATCGTTGTACTCCGGAGTAGATGGAACAGTGGCTGGGAATGATCCCCGTTGACCCTCTTGACGCCATCGTCCTGTAAGCGCTAGCAGATCACAAGGAGTAATTTTTCAGATACTGATAGAGAGGATTTGCGAGGTCAGCAGGGATCCGATCTCTCTGCGTAACCGTTCGACCGCCGGAAGCAGTCGTTCCTGTTGACAGACCGGTATAGAAATGGCCACGGCAGCGGCCGTGGAACCGACCGTGACGGGTACGGCGGCACAGACCGTGCCGAGCCGGTACTCCTGCCGGGAGACGACCGGCTCCATCCGCCCCAGCGAGGCGAGGCGCTCCAGCAGGGTGCTCCGGTCCGTCACCGAGTACGGCGTGAGCGGGCGGACGGGGTAGCGGTCCAGATGGTCGCGGCGGGACGCTTCGTCGAGCTGGCTCAGCAGACACTGGCCGATCGCGTGGGCATGGGCCGTCGCGCGGAAGTCGGCCCGTGCGACGACCGCGGGGCACGCGGGGCTGTCGGCCACGGAGACGAGGTCCATCTCGCCCTCGTCGTAGACCGCGAAGTACACGGGGACACCCATCGCGTCACGGAGCCGGGCGAGGACCTCGGTGAGGGTGGAGCGGCGGCTGCGGACGGCTCCGGCGTGCACCAGCCGCTGGGCGGCGTCCCCGAGGACGAAGACGCCCCTCTCGCGGCGGAGATAGCCCTCGTAGGTGAGGGTGCGCAGCAGGTGATAGGCCGTGGGAAGAGCGAGCCCCGTCTCGCGGGCGAGCTGCTTCGCGGTGGCCCCATCAGGATGGGACCCCACCGATTCCAGCAACCGCAGCGCCCGCCGCACCGAGCCGATCAGCGTGGGAGCCGCGGCGGATGTAGCTGTGACCAAAGATCACCCCCAGGCGTGCGGACGGGCCGGAGCCCGCCGGGTGCGGCAGAGGTGAGTCACTTTAGGGGCAGGTCACAGCCGGGGTTGGTTTCCCCTTCACCTTTCCCCCTGGCGGGCTAACAGACCTATGGACTGACAGCCCTACCAGTCACCCCGCGAGGACGACGAGGACGCCGTGAACTTCCGCACGACGTAGATCAGTCCGCCGACGAGGGCGACGAATATCAGTACCTTGAACAGCACGCCGATCACGAACGCGAGCAGGCTCATGATCAGTCCGCCGAAGACCACGACGGCGATCACGGGCACCGCGATCCACTTCACCCACCACGGCATTCCCGTGAAAATCTCCCGAACCGCCATCGTCCTTACCTCGCTTCACCGAGTTCCTGATGTGACCGTCGTACGCCTTCGATGCTAGAGGCGCGGCAGCCTCCGTGGCGGCCCCGCGGCCCCCGCTCTCCCCTGATCCGACCCTGAGACGCGCCTGAGGGTCACCCCTCGGGCGGCGCGAACACGACCATCACCCGCAGATCCTCCGTGATGTGGTGGAACTTGTGCGCGGCCCCGGCCGGTACGTAGACCACACTGCCGCGGCCGACCTGTGTCGTCTCCGTCCCGACCGTGATCGACGCCCGGCCGCTCACGACGAAGTACACCTCGTCCTGCCGGTGCGGCTGCTGCGGGTCGCTCGCGCCCGCGTCCAGCGCGTACAGACCCACCGACATGGTGCGTTCCCGTACAAACTGCAGATACGCGCCGTCGTTGGCGGCACGCTCCGCCTCCAGCTCATCCAGTCGGAATGCCTTCATGCCACGATCAGACCATGAAGAATTTCCTAGTCAAGACGATCGCCAACGCGGCGGCCCTGGCGGTGGCGATCTGGCTGCTCCAGAACATCACCTTGACCGGTGAGAACACCGGCAAGAAGGCGCTGACACTGGTCCTGGTGGCGCTGCTCTTCGGGCTGGTCAACTTCCTTGTCAAGCCGGTGCTGAAGCTGCTGACCCTGCCGTTGTTCATCCTCACCCTGGGGCTGTTCACCCTGGTGGTCAACGCCCTGATGCTGCTGCTGACCTCCTGGCTCGCGGACAAGCTGAGTCTGAGCTTCCAGGTCGAGGGGTTCTGGACGGCTGTGCTCGGCGGCCTGGTCATCTCCGTCGTGTCGTGGGCGCTGAACGTCGCGCTCCCCGACGACAACGACTGAGGCCGGCCATGAACGACCCCGTGAACCACTCCATGGACATCGGTGACGGCACACGAGCCGTGCGGGCCGGGCTTCCCGAGCCGGTCAAGCACGAACCGACCCTCCCCGGGCCGGTCTTCGCCGCCCACTTCCACCTGCCGGGCGACCCGACCGGACCGTACACCTACGGCCGGGACGAGAACCCGACCTGGACCCGTCTCGAACAGGCCATCAGCGAGCTGGAAGCGCCCGGCAGACCCGTCGAGACCGTCGCCTTCGCCTCCGGGATGGCCGCGATCTCCGCGGTGGCCTTCTCCCAGCTCCGGGCCGGCGACGCGGTCGTCCTGCCCGACGACGGCTACCAGGCCCTTCCGCTGCTGCGCGAGCGTCTGGAGGCGTACGGCGTGGAGGTGCGCACCGCGCCGACCGGCGGCGACGCCCAGCTCCGCGTCCTGGCCGGCGCCCGCCTCCTGTGGATCGAGTCGCCGTCCAACCCCGGACTCGACGTCTGCGACATTCGCCGGCTCGTGCGCGAGGCGCACGCCGGCGGCACCCTCGTCGCCGTCGACAACACCCTCGCCACCCCGCTCGGCCAGCGCCCGCTGGAACTCGGCGCGGACTTCTCCGTGGCCAGCGACACCAAGGGCATGACCGGCCACGGCGACCTCCTCCTCGGCCATGTGACCAGCGGCGACCCGGAACTCGCCGCGGGCGTACGGCGCTGGCGCAAGGTCGTCGGGGCGATCCCCGGGCCGATGGAGGCCTGGCTCGCACACCGCTCGCTGGCCACCCTCCACCTGCGCGTCGAGCGCCAGTGCGCCAACGCGCTGGTCCTCGCCCGCGCGCTGGCGGAACGCGACGACGTGAGCGCAGTGCGCCACCCCGGGCTGCCCGAGGACCCCTCGCACGCCGTGGCCGCCCGCCAGATGCGCCGCTTCGGCTCCGTGGTCTCCTTCGTCCTGCCCGACCGCGACAAGGCGGAACGTTTCCTCCGAGAGCTGCGGTTCGTGGAGGAAGCGACCAGCTTCGGCGGCGTACGGTCCACCGCCGAGCGGCGCGGACGCTGGGGCGGCGACGCCGTACCGGAAGGCTTCATCCGCTTCTCCGTCGGCGCCGAGGACTCCGAGGACCTGCTCACCGACGTCCTGCACGCCCTCGACACGGTGCGCTGACACCCGCCGGCGGCCGGCCCGTCAACAGCCCGTCAGCGGCCCGGCCACCGACGGGCTCCGTATACGAAAGAGACGGTCCGAGCCTCCCCCCTCATGGCTCGGACCGTCCCAGGTTCCACGCCGTTCCACGCGCGGAGAACCATTTAACCAAGGCTAGTTGACTCTGCGTCAGTGTCCAATCACAGTAGCGACAGCGGCCTATCGACTTATTTATAGTTGGCGTAGCGGGGGTGCCGCGGGGGCGAGGCCCTGTCGGGACAGGGCGCGGGCGCGGTTCAAGACGGGAGAGCGGGACATGGACCTGGCTCTGCTGCGCACCTTCGTCACCGTGCACCGCGCCGGTTCCTTCACCCGCGCCGCCGCCCTCCTCGGCCTCTCCCAACCCGCCGTGACCGGCCAGATCAGAACCCTGGAACGGCAGCTCGGACGCCCCCTCTTCCTCCGCCAGGCCCGCGGCGTCACCCCCACCACCATCGGCGACGAACTCGCGCACCGCGCCGCGCCCCACCTCGACGCGCTGGTCGAGATCGCCGAGACCGGACTCGACGAGGAATCCGGCGTACGGACCCTCCATCTCGCCGGGCCCCCCGAATTCACCTCCCTGCGCGCCCTGCCCGCACTCACCCCGCTCACCGCCCAGGGACTCGCACTGCGCACCTCGTTCTTCGGAAACTCCGAGGAAACCCTGGAAGGCCTGGCCGCCGGACATCATGATCTGGCCATCACCACCGCCCGGCCACGCGGCGGACTCCTCACCGCGACTCCGCTCTGCGACGAGGAACACGTCCTGATCGCGGCCCCCCGCTGGGCGGCCCGCCTCGGCCACGAGGTGCTGCGCGAGGGCGTCGTGCTGCTCGAACAGCTCCCGGTGGTCGAGGTCCACGAGTCCCTGCCCTTCGTCTCCCGCTACTGGGCCACCGTGTTCGAGACCCGGCCCGCGGCGGCCGGCACCGTGATCGCCCCCGACCTGCGGGCCGTCCTGGAGTGCACGGCGGCGGGCGCCGGACTCGCCGTCCTGCCCCGCTACCTCTGCGAGGCGGCCCTGGAGCGCGGCGAGGTCGTCGCTCTCCTCGACCCGCCCGTACCCCCGCTGCGCACCTACTTCCTGGCCGTACGCACCGGCACACTCGCCCTGCCGCCGGTCGCGCGGGCGCACGAGTGGCTGCTACGGGCCGCCGTGGAGTGGTGACCGGCGGAGACCAACCGGCGGACAGCCGGGGCGACGGGCCCGCGATCCGATGGGCCGCCGGGAGTTTCAGAAGGGGTGGGACGGGCGAACCTCTTCCCATGACCGAACGGCCCGTGGTCAAGCGCACCGCACGCGCCATCCTGCTGGACGGCGACGACCTGATCCTGATCAAACGGACCAAGCCAGGGGTGGACCCGTACTGGCTCACCCCCGGTGGCGGCGTCGAGAGAACGGACGCCACCGTCGTCGACGCCCTCCACCGCGAAGTGGACGAGGAACTCGGCGCGAAGATCATCGATGTGGTGCCGTGCTTCGTCGACACCGTGGAGCACATCGCCGACGGCGGCGTCACCGGCGTGAAGGTGCAGCACTTCTTCGTCTGCCGGCTGGACTCGATGGACACCTCACTGCGCCACGGCCCCGAGATCGACGAACCGTCCGGGGAGTACGAGATCGTCCGGGTGCCGTTCAGCCGCGTCGGCATCGCCGCCGTCCATCTCGTCCCTCTGTCCCTGCGCCACTACCTGGACGGCAACATCGAGGGCGTACGCGCGATGCACGCCCCCGACCTGGGCTGACCGGCGGAGCACCGGCCGCCCGGCCGGTGCATCCGGCCGCCCCTACATGGCCGCGACCAGCTCGTCCAGCGAGTCGTGGCGGATCCGCTCCGAGGGGATCCCGGAGCCCCGCAACGCGTCCAGGCTGCTGCGGATCATCCCGGGCGGCCCCGACAGAAACGCGTCGAACTCATGCCACGGACCGTGGTCGCGCACCGCCTCGGGAAGCCGCCCCGTCAGCCCCGCCGTGGGGCCCTCCGCGACCACCGGACGCACCGACAGCCACGGGTGGGCGCTCTCCAGCTCCAGCATCCTCTCCATGTCGTACAGGTCATGATCGCTGCGCGCGCCGTAGAACACCTCCACCGGACGCCGGTGCCCGTGCTCGGCGACATCCTCGATGAGCGCCTTGATCGGCGCGATACCGGTACCCCCGCCCAGACAGAGCAGACCGTTGTCCCTGCTGTGGTCGACGGTCATCGAACCGGCCGGCGGCCCCAGCCGCAGGACGTCACCGGGACGGGCGTGGTGGACCAGCGCGTTGGACACCCAGCCGGCCGGGACCGCCTTGACGTGGAAGGACAGCAGACCGTCCGGGCGGGGCGCCGACGCGAAGGAGTAGTGCCGCCAGACCCGCGGCCACCACGGCGTCTCCAGGCTCGTGTACTGCCCGGCGAGGAAGGGGTACGGCTGGTCGGGACGGACCGTGACCACGGCGATGTCGGAGGTCCGCGACTCGTGCGAGACCACCTCGGCCTGCCACCACGCCGGAGCGTGCTGCTCGTTCTCGGCCGCCGCGTCGATCATGATCTGGGAGATGGTCGTGTACGTCCGCACCCAGGCACCCTCGGTGTCCTCGTCCCAACTGGCCGAGGCATAACGCGCCAGCGCCCCCATGAGGGCCTCACCGACAGCCGGGTAATGCGCGGACCGGGTGCCGTACTTGCGGTGCCCGCGGCCGAGCTGCCGCAGATAGTCCGTGAGAACGGCGGGCGAGTCCATGTGCTCGGCGGCCGTCAGCAGCGCCTTGAGCAGCCGATCGCGCTGCGCGTCCATCGCCACGGGGAACAGCCCGCGCAGATCCGGATGGCGCACGAAGAGCAGCGAGTAGAAGTACGAGGTGACCTGATCGGACACCGGAGCGATCTCGGCCAGCGTACGGCGGACGAGGATCGCGTCCGGCGAGGCGTTCGGATCGGGCGCCGCGGGAGGGGGCGGCACGACGGACGGCTGCCCCGCGGGGGCCGCCGAGGCGGCAGGGGCCGCAGAGGCGGCGACCGGCGCCTCGGGCGGCAGCGCGGCCGACACCGGCGCCTGCGGCGGCAGAGGGGCACCCTCCGCACCCTCCGCGGGCTGCTCAGCACCGGACCACTCCGTGACCTGCTCCGCCGGGGCGGGCGGCCCGTCGGCGCCCTGCGCGCCCGGGGGCCGCTCGTACTCCGGCTGAACGGGATGGTGCCGTACGGCGTCCACCGAGTCCGGCGGTACGGGACCGGGGCGCGCGGCGGCCGACCGTACGGCCGCCTCCGCGGCTGCGGCGGAAACGGGCCCGCCGACCCCGCCTCCCGTCGTCCCGGGGCCCTCGGAGACCTGCGGATGGGCCGCGGGGCCCTCGTCCGCGCGTGCCCCCTTGGCGCGCGGCCGGAACGCGTCGGGAACCCCGTCGTCCGCGGGCGGCGGCACGGGAGCCGGCTGCTCCGCGCCCGGTTCCCGGTCCGGGGCCGCGGTTCCCTCACGCGGTGGCGGCGCTGTACGGGTCCCGCCGGAACCCACCGGGCGTATCGAGGCGAAGGTGCGGCCCTGGGCGGGTATTCGGTCCCGGCCCGCCGCCTCCCCGGCACCGCCCGGAGCCGCCGGGTCCGGCCGGCCCTGGCCGGCCGGCGCCCGGCGAGGGGCGAACCAGCCGCCGCCCGTGCGCTCCCCGGAGCCGCCGCTGTCCCCGGAAGTGCCGTTGTCAGCGGACGTGGTGGTCGGAGCGTCCATGATGTGCCTCGCCTCGAACATCTTTCGGTCGGTCTGCGCACTTCCGCTGGTCCGGAATACGCAAGCAATTCCCCGTTCTGACTCGGACTGTCAACAGCCCGCCCCGAACCCCGCCACAGCCCCTGCGGGACACGAGGCACAGGAATACGACATAGCGCGCACCACCCGTCGTCGCAGCATGGCAGGCCATGTCACCACAGCGGACAAAGAGCGCGAAGTTCGGGCATCCACGCTGGATTTACCGTTAGGGTGCATCGCTCCCGCGCTCAATCGCCGGCTCCCCGCCGCGTTTCCACGGCACCTCCGGGTCAGAGTATTACTGCTGGAGGCGGACCAGTTCATAGACCTCACGCAGATCGCCTCCCGAGTACGTGTGCGTGGCGAGCCCCGCCAGGTGATGATCAGCGTTCACGGCCACGGCACAGGGCACCACCGTGAAGATCTCCGCATCGGACATCGAATCACCATAGGCAACACAGCGGTCCAGCCCCACCCCGAACTCCGCACACAGCCGGTTCGCGATCTTCACCTTCGCGGCCGGATCGAGGATGCCCGACCGGTCCACCGGCTCGACAAAAGGCAGAGCCGGCCACCGTGAACCATGAGTGGCGTGCGCACCCCACTCCAGCAGCCGCGAAACAAAGAAATCAGGCGAGAGGGAGATAACAGCGCAGTAATCACCCCTCTTCCGGATGTCCGCCCAGACCTCACGGATTCCCGAAAGCCACGGAGCACCCTCGAAAGCAGCCGTCACCTGCTCCACCGTCAGCTCGGCCCACAACTCCCGCGCCCGTACAGCGAACTCGTCCGGCGCCAGCCCCCGCGAGAGGAAACCGCGCTCCAGCTCCGCGATCTCACGGCCCAGCCCCAACTGCCGGGAGATCTCCACCGCGTCGGCCGAACCACGGATCAGCGTGCCGTCGAGGTCGAAGAGATGAAGCCTGCGTCCGCTCACCGTGCTCCCCATACTCAGCATGTACGCCGAGGTTAGTACCCGCGGTTACTCCCGCGGGCAGACGCCCACCGGCCGCCCCGGCGAGCACTGTGTTTCACGTGAAACAACTCAAGCCGCCCACGCGCCGGCCCGTTCTCGTCCGCCACGTCGCCGTCTCCCGTGAGCCGGCTTCCCGCCTTCGCCGACGCCTCCGAGCTCTCGCCACTTCCCGTAAAACGGTGGACGAACGATCACCGGCTCCGCCAGCCTGATCCTCATGCCGACACCGCTCTCCGCACTGCCCATCCGACGCCTGACCATGAGAGACCTCACGGCCTGCGCGGACCTCGCAGAAGACCGCGACTGGGCACGCGAAGAGCACCGATGGGGCCTGCTCCTGTCGGCGAGCACCGGATACGGCATCGACGACCCGGACGGCAAGGGCCTGGCCGGCGTCTGCGTCGTCACCTCGTACGGCAGAGAACTCGCCGCCGTCGGCATGCTCCTCGTCGCCGGCCGGCACGCCCGCCAGGGGCTCGGGCAGCGGCTGATGCGGCACGTCCTGCACGAGGCCGGCACCACCCCGCTCGTCCTCCACGCCACACCCCACGGCAAACCGCTCTACGAACGGCTCGGGTTCACCGCCATCGGCTCCACGGAGACCGTCCTCGGCCGCCTGCGGACCCCCGGCCCCACCGTGTCCCCCGTGGCCACCCGGACCGCCACCGCCGCCGACCTGCCCGCCATCGTCCGCCTCGACCACGAAGTCTTCGGAGCGGACCGCACCCACCTCCTCGCCCGGCTCCCCGCCTTCGCCGACCGCCTCCAGGTCGCCGAGGAAGCCTCCACGATCACCGGCTACGCGGCAGCCTGGCCCACCGCGGCATCCGACGTCATCGGCCCCGTCGTGGCCCGGGACACCGACACCGCGAAGGCCCTGATCACCGCCCTCGCCCCCGGCCCGGACCGGCCGCTGCGCACCTCCGTCGACGTACGCCACGGGGAACTGCTGAGCTGGCTCAAGGAGCACGGTCCGGAACGGACCGCCCTGACCACACTCATGACCTACGGCATCCCCGACCTGCCGGGCGACCGAGCCCGGCGGTTCGCCCCGCTGAATCTGGCCACAGGCTGACCCGTCGCCCGTGCGGCGTACCCTGCCGACCATGAACGACCTGGAGATACGGCCCGCGGTCCCCGACGACATCCCCGCCATCGTGGCCCTGCTGGCGGACGACGCGCTCGGCGCACAGCGCGAGTCCCCCGACGACCTCACCCCCTACACCGCGGCCTTCGAACGCCTGGCCGCCGACCCGAACCAGCACCTCGCCGTGGCCGTACGCGACCACCGCGTGGTCGGAACACTCCAGCTCACCATCGTTCCCGGGCTCTCCCGCCGCGGCGCCACCCGCTCCCTCGTCGAAGCCGTACGGGTCCACTCCGACGAACGCGGCAGCGGCCTCGGCACCCAGCTCATCGAATGGGCGATCGACGCATCACGCCGCGAAGGCTGCCAACTGGTCCAACTGACCTCCGACACCACCCGCACCGACGCCCACCGCTTCTACGAACGGCTCGGCTTCACCGCCTCCCACGTCGGATTCAAACTGAGTATCTGAAAACCGCATCCTTATCCGATCCGGCTCGTTGCCCCCGGCAAGGGGGCGGGACATATGTCCATCGGGATTCCGCCCCTCCGACGGGCCGCACGGTCCAGGAGGAGACGGATCAGATGCTCGACGAGATAGTTCTGCTGGAGTCCAGCTCCCTGCGCGCACGCGTCGCAGAACGCGACGAAGTCCTCGACAGGGTCAAAGAACTGGCCCTGTCACCCGACGGCCTCCACGCCACGACCAAGGATGTCGCCGCCTACTTCGAGGTCGGCGAGACCGTCATCTGGGCTGTCATCCACGACCACCGGAGCGAACTCCAGTCCAACGGATACCGCGTTCTCAGCGGCGAGGAACTGACGTGCTTCAAGCAAGTCTGTGGAATCAAGTCCCGCAGCCGCTCCGTCGGGATCTTCTCCCGACGCGCCGTCCTGTGCACCGCGATGCTGCTCCGTGACAGCATCGTCGCACGTCAGGTGCGTACGCACCTGCTCGACAGCGAGCGGAATCAGCCCGTCGAGCCTGTGGACAACTTCATCCACAGGCTCCAGGAATGGATCGACACCCGCATCACCGACGCCCTCACTCAGCACCCCGGCGCACCCGCCGACGTGGACACCGCGCGCATCGCCGAGGACATCGTCCGCACCACCATCGGCACGGCCGTGGTCCCGGTCCTCAATACCGCCATCCGGAACGACGGCGACCAGCGCGCCCGGATCGAGGCCCTCGAAGACGAGGTGACCCGCCTCAAACGCATCCTGCGCGAGCGTGAGGCCGCCGGTTCGATGGGCGCACTCGACGCCATGAACGCACGCCAGTTCGAGCAACATATCGCCTGGCTCTGCCGCCGTGACGGATGCGATCCGGTCACGGTGACCGGCGGCCACGGCGACACCGGAGCCGACATCGTCGCCTACACCCCCGACGGGCGCCGCGTCGTCGTCCAGTGCAAGGCCCGCACCCCTGCGGCAACCATCACCAGCGGCGACGTACAGCAGTTCATCGGCATGGCCAAGCTCGACTACAAGGCCGACATCGCCCTGCTCGTCGCCACCTGCCCCTTCACCCGGGACGCCCTGCTGCTCGCCGCGCGACACGACATGACGGCGGTCCACCGCGGGCTGCTGGAGGCATGGAACGGGGGCGTGAAACTCCGGGCGTTCCGCCACTGATCCACCCCAACGACCGGTCCACCCCAACAGCCGGGCCCGAAGCCGCAATTCACGCTTGCGGCTTCGGGCCCGGTCGCACTCTACCGCCCGTCGGTCGCTCTGCCCGGTTTCACGTGAAACATCACCACCGGTCCTACGCCCCGAGCCCGCGCCAGCCCGCCTCGTCCACCCCGCCGGGAACCGCGTCACCCGGCTCGTACGGCGCCCGGGTGAAGACGAACGAGCCGAGGTCGAGGTGGCTCACGGATCCGTCCGGTCGCCGCACCACTCGCAAGGTCTCCCCGGCGTAGTAACCGTCGAGCCCCGTCCAGCCGCCGTCGGCCGCCGCGACAAAGACCGAGCCCCGCCCACCGCCGCGCAACGGGCGCAGCTCCAGCCCGCCGTCCGCCGTCAGCTTCAGCCCGACGGGCTGTGTTCCCCAGTACCACGGTCCGGTGAGCGCCAGCAGTTCCTGGTCCACCTCGGTCAGCGGCTTCCAGGGAGCCGGGATCCGCGGTTCCGCGTCCGCCACGATCCCCACCACCTCCGCCGCGAGCGATCCGGCCGCCAGCCCCGACGTGGAATTGGCCAGCGCCACCGCGGCCACCCCGTCCTCCACGCTCACCCACAGGCCGGCGACAAAGCCGGGCAGTGACCCCGTATGCCCCACGAGCGTCCGGCCACCCTGGCGGATCACCTGTGTTCCGAAGCCGTAGAGGCCGTCCCACTCCCCTGTCTCCGGCGCCGCCGCCGGTGTCCTCAACTCCGCCACGGACGCCGCGCTCAGGACCTTCTCGTCACCTTCCGCGAGGAAACCCGCGAACCGGCAGAGGTCGGCGGCGGTCGACCAGAGCTGCCCCGCCGGTGCCATCAGCCCCAGGTCCACGGCCGGCTCCGGCAGCATCACATCCGCCCACGGGTGCACGGCCCAGCCATCGGCAGCCGGCGCGACCGGCCGCGCCGTCGTGCGGTCCATGGACAGCGGCTCAAGGACCTCGCGCCGCAGCGCTTCCTCCCAGGACGCGCCACGTACCGCCTCGATCAGCGAACCCAGCAGCGTGAACCCCGGGTTGGAGTAGTGGTGCCGCCTTCCGGTGGGGTGCAGCACCGGCCGCTCTCCTAGTACGTCCACCAGCTCCGGGCGCAGCGCACCCGGTGTCCGCTCCCACCACGGCGCGGGGCTCTCCGCGGCGAGCCCCGCGCTGTGGGCGAGAAGCTGCGCGACGGTGACCTCACCGACGCCCGTCCCCGGAAGGTGCTTCTCCAGCGGATCCGAGAGATCGAGCAGCCCCTCGTCGCGCAGCCGCAACACCAGTACGGCGGTGAAGGTCTTCGTGATCGACCCGATCCGGTACTGCGTATCGGCATCGGGGGCGTGCCCGTCCACGCAACTCCGGGCCCCCGACCACACCATCCGCCCCTCACGTGCCACCGCCGCGACCACCGAGGGCACCCGTGCCTCCGCCTGCGCGACAGCAATACGATGCAACAGGGCCCGTCGTGTACCGGGCAACAACTCTTCCCAAGGTGTGGTCATGAACCACATCTACCCACGCGGCACCGCCACGTCGACCGCATTTCGGGCTGTGCCGAAACCCCCGCCCCCCACGCGCCGCCAGGAACCGGACACCGCGCGTCAAAACTCGATGGACAGCTCCGCCAGCAGTCACCACAGTGACCCGCATGACCTCTCTCGTACGCCACATATCGATCGACTGCGCCGACACCTACGCCCTGGGCACCTTCTGGGCCAAGGTCCTCGGTGCCTCCCTCGCCGACGACGACCTGCCCGGAGACTCGGAAGCCCTCCTCGAAGCCCGGGGCGTCACGCTGCTGTTCATCGCCGTCCCCGAGGACAAGACCACCAAGAACAGGGTCCATTTCGATCTCCAGCCCCAGGAGCACACCCGCGACGAGGAGGTCGAACGCGTCCTCGCCCTGGGCGCCACCCTCGTGGCCGACCACCGCCGCCCCGACGGCTTGGGCTGGGTGACCCTCGCGGACCCCGAGGGCAACGAATTCTGCGTGGAGCGCAGCGCTGCCGAACGAGCGGCCAGGCCCGGCTCACCGACGTGACACCTCTTCGGCGGAAGGCGCGGCGGCCCATGCCGACGGTGTGGTGGTGTGGGGCGCCGGACTACCGCAGGCGCCGCGCCCGCAGGACGGTGTCGCGGGTGTGGTGGGTACCGGCGGGGGCAGGAGCGGCTCGCGGACGGGTCTCGTTGATCAGAACGGTCCAGTTGTCACCGAGGATCTCGGTGACGAGCACTCCGTTGGGCGCGCCGCTGAAGACCTGGTCGCGGCTGCGATACATCTCGTCCCAGGACTGGGTGTCCATGGTTCCCGCCTGTCCTTGCCTTGGGTGGTGGGGTCAGATGCCGTGGCGCCGGTTGCCCATGGCCAGTTCACACAGACGGGCTTCCGACACGGCCGAGAAGGGCTCGTGCAGGGCCTCCCGCGCGGCACGGCGCGTGTCCTCGGCGACAGGTTCGACAGTGACCGCTCCTGCGGCTCCTGAGCCCGAGGCTGCGTCCGCGAGCACGTCCGTGGCCGGCTCGGCGGGGCTGCCCGTATTCCGGTCATCAGTGCCGAGTTGGGGTCGTTGGGTCATCGTGACCACCTCCGCCGGCAATGTCCCCCATCCGTGACGGGCTGACAATGTTCTTTGCGGAAAGCGCAAGACCCGATACCCATGCACACGAGGGGTACCACCGGCGAGGCCGTCCCTGAGCAGCCCTCATGGGCGCTCCGTCGCGTCGGGAAGCAGGGGAAACAGCCGGGTGATGAGGGCCACCGGCCGCGCGCCATACGGCCTGGCCAAGGGGCGCTGTTCGCGGTCCTGGTAGGGCGCGAGCGCCCGTCGGATCGTGTCCGCGACCCGGCTCATCTCCTCAGGCGTCAGATAGGCGACGGCACTGAAGGCTTCGTCGTGACGCCACTCGGCCGGCGCCTGGTCACGCTGGTTCAGCCACCGCTGCCAGCTCTCGTCCTCCAGCCCTCGGGCCAGGTCGCCGAACGGCTCCACCGACGGCGCGTCGGCAGCGCAGTGCCGCTGCCGCAGACGCCAGGGGCGTGCGCGGCCCCCGCTGTGGGGGGCTTCCTCGACGTAACCGTGGCGTGCGAGCTGCCGCAGGTGAAAGGAGCACAGACCGGAGCTGTGCCCCAGCCGGGAGGCGGCCTCGGTCGCCGTGACGGTGCCCACGTCGGCGAGCAGGTCCAGCAGGGCTGTGCGGACCTCGTGCTCACGCAGTGCGCCGCCGGCGTCGCGTGCCCGGTCGCGGGAGGTGTTGACGTCATCTTCAGTCACTTTGCAAACTCTGCTACTTTGCAAAGAACTTGGCAAGCGGTCCTCGATCGAAGGCACCGGGCCACGGTGACGTCCGCGGCATCCGTCGCGTGCGCGGAAGAGGAGACAGTGATGTCTGTTCGTCACGAGGGGCCCCGGCCCCTCGACCGGCGAGTCCAGGTACAGGGCCGCCCCGTCGACTCCTATCCGGCCCGGTCACCGGAGGCGGAACGGGGTTCGGTGCGCCGCGTCACCGTGGTGGGTGAGGAGATTCTGAGCCGCCCGTGCCAGAAGGTGACCGAGTTCGGCTCCCCCGAACTGTCGGCGCTGATCGACGACATGTTCGTGACGATGTACGTGGCCGACGGTGCCGGCCTGGCCGCCAACCAGGTGGGCGTCGGCCTCCGGCTGTTCGTGTACGACTGCCCGGACGACCACGGGGTCCGGCATGTCGGCCACATCGTCAACCCTGTTCTGGAACTCCCCGATCCGGGCAATCGCCGGCTCCTGGACGACTTCGAGGGCTGCCTGTCCGTGCCCGGCGCCACCATGGAGGTCCCTCGTACGGATCACGCCGTCGTGCGCGGGCTCGACAAGGACGGGGACCCCCTCGTCATCGAAGGAACGGGCTACTTCGCACGCTGCCTGCAGCACGAGACCGACCACCTCCTCGGCCACACGTATCTCGACCGGCTCTCCAGGCGGGACCGCAAGGACGCGCTGCGGACCATGGCGGAGCGCCGTGAGGATGTCCTCGCCCAGCGCGCCGTCAAAGCCGCCGACCTGGGCCGATGAGACAAACGCACGACCTCGCGTCCGGGGCGGAGCCCAACGGGACCCGCTAGGACCGGGCCTGTCCCACCCGACAACCCCGGGGTGCGACCGCGGTGGCTCCCTTCGGGTGGTGACGGCGCAGGTTGGCGGCGAGGACGCGGTCGAGCGTACGGTCGGACAGCATCGGGCCCAGGCGCATGATCAGGGCGGCATCCCGGCCCGCGGTGTAGCGGGTGCGTGGCCTGCGGGTCGTCACCGCCTTCGCGATGACCCGGGCGGCGATCTCCGTACGGACGCCGCCGGGCACGACCACGACCACCTGGACGCCCAGCGGCGCGACCTCCCGGCGGAGCGAGTCGCTGACCGCTTCCAGGGCGAACTTCGCACCGGCGTACGCACCGTACGTGGCCATGGCGTACTTGCCGCCGATCGAGCTGATGTTGACCACGCGGCCCTTGCCGCGCAGCAGCGCGGGCAGGAGCGCCTGGGTGACGGCGATGTGGCCGAACAGGTTGACCTCGAACACCCGCCGCCACTCCGCCATCGGCAGGGCTTCGACCGGGGCGTTCACCTGGACACCGGCGTTGTTGACGAGCGCGTGCAGTGCGCACGGGTCGTCGGTGACCCGCGCGGAGAGTGCCTCCACATGCTCGGGCTCGGTGATGTCGAGGATGACCGGCTCGATACCGGTCGATCGGATGGCGTCGGCGTCACGGTCGCGTCGCACGCCGGCCAGGACATGGAACCCCCGGCGAGCCAATTCGCGGGCGGCCGACGCGCCCATGCCCCTGGAGGCCCCGGTCACGACGATCAGCTTCCGAGTTTCAGATGACGTTGTCACCTTAACTGCGCTACCAGTTCGGATGACACCGTCAACTGCATGATGGACATCATGGTCACCCGCGCGGAATCCGCCGCCATCACCCGCCGCGCACTCCTCGACGCAGCCGCCGAACTCCTCGACCTCGGCGGCCCCGAAGCCGTCACCCTGCGCGAGGTGGGCGCGCGAGCAGGCGTGTCACGAGGCGCGCCCTACCGGCACTTCACCGGCAAGGACAGCCTGCGGACCGACCCGGCCCTCGCGGCCTCCGAGTAGCTGCACGGCGCTCTCCACACCCTCATCACCGTCGCCCGGGACCAACCGCACCTCTACCAGATGCTGTTCAGGCGCTCCGGACACCGCCCCGAAGACCTCACCGAAGGACTCGACCGCGTCCGGCGCCAGCTCTGCGGACCCACGGACGACCCGACCGCAGACCGCATCCGCGCGGCCGGACACTTCCAGGACGAGTTCCTGGCCATCGTCACCGACCTCGCCGGTGAACGGAACACACGGCACTACGGCGCCCTGCTGCTCACCAGCACCCACGGCATCGCGGACATGGAACTCAGCGGCCACTTGGACACGGACAGACTGCGCACCACCGCCGACGAGCTCATCGACACCCTCGTCCGCGTGGCCGCCGACGCCGGGAGAACGACATAGCAACGCCCACACCCCGCCGACGCGAACTCCATCGGCGGCACCGGCGAACCTACGACCAGAGGCTCAGGTCTGCGCCATGTCCACGAAACGCGAGTAGTGCCCCTGGAACGCCACCGTGATCGTCGCCGTCGGACCGTTACGGTGCTTCGCCACGATGAGGTCCGCCTCGCCCGCGCGCGGCGACTCCTTCTCGTACGCGTCCTCACGATGCAGCAGGATCACCATGTCCGCGTCCTGCTCGATCGACCCCGACTCACGCAGGTCGGAGACCATCGGCTTCTTGTCCGTACGCTGCTCAGGGCCACGGTTGAGCTGCGACAGCGCGATCACCGGCAGCTCCAACTCCTTGGCCAGCAGCTTCAGGTTTCGCGACATGTCCGAGACCTCCTGCTGGCGGCTCTCGGCCCGCTTCGAACCACCCGACTGCATGAGCTGCAGATAGTCGATGACCACCAGCCGGATGTCATTGCGCTGCTTGAGACGACGGCACTTCGCCCGGATCTCCATCATCGACAGGTTCGGCGAGTCGTCGATGTACAGCGGCGCCTGCGAGATGTCCGGCATCCGGCGGGCCAGCCGCGTCCAGTCCTCGTCCGTCATCGTGCCCGACCGCATATGGTGCAGCGCCACCCGCGCCTCCGCCGACAGCAGACGCATCGCGATCTCGTTCCGCCCCATCTCCAGGGAGAAGATCACGCTCGGCAGATTGTTCTTGATGGACGCCGCCCGCGCGAAGTCCAGCGCCAGCGTGGACTTACCCATGGCCGGACGGGCCGCGATGACAATCATCTGGCCCGGGTGAAGACCATTCGTGAGCGAGTCGAAGTCCGTGAATCCGGTCGGCACACCGGTCATCTCACCGCTGCGCGAACCGATCGCCTCGATCTCGTCGAGCGCACCCTCCATGATGTCGCCCAGCGGCAGATAGTCCTCGCTCGTCCGCTGCTCCGTGACGGCGTAGATCTCGGCCTGCGCGGAGTTGACGATCTCATCGACATCCCCGTCGGCGGCGTACCCCATCTGTGTGATCTTCGTACCCGCTTCCACGAGCCGGCGCAGCACCGCCTGCTCGTGCACGATCTCCGCGTAGTACGACGCGTTCGCCGCCGTGGGCACCGACTGGACAAGGGTGTGCACATACGAGGCCCCGCCGACCTTGCCGATCTCGCCACGCTTGACCAACTCGGCGGCCACCGTGATCGGGTCGGCCGGCTCGCCTTTGGCGTAGAGGTCGAGAATCGCCTGGAAGATCGTCTCGTGGGCCGGCCGGTAGAAGTCATGGCCCTTGATGATCTCCACGACATCGGCGATCGCGTCCTTCGACAGCAGCATGCCGCCGAGCACCGACTGCTCCGCGTCGAGATCCTGCGGAGGCACCCGCTCGAACCCGCCGGAACCGCCCCAGGGCCCGCTCTCGCTGCCCCGCTCGTGCTGCTCCTCACGGCCGCCCCGGCCCTCGCCACGGCGCTGCCGGGAGACAGGCAGACGGTCGCTGGGACCGGTATCGGTCCAGGGGTCGTCCAACGGCTCGGGAATGCTCACCGGCCACCTCCTCATGTCCGCTCAGCGGACCTCGCCGTGCCACTCTTTGTACGGCACGACACTGACAAAACGAGAGGCCTGACTCCGGTTCCGGCGCGTCGGACGCCGGTCCACGGTAGGCCCGCCGGCGACGTCAGCCAATCTTGTTATCCACAGGCCATGTGGACGAGAGACCAGATGCTGTGGAGAACATGGGCGAACCTGTGCACGGACCGGGGGACAGCGCTGTGGACAAAGTCATACCGCCCTTACCGCACCATCTTTGACCTGGTCTTTTTCCGTCCACCGGCTGTGGGGGAGAAAAACTTTCCCGACTGGACCAAGATCAGTGGAACCGGCGCACAACCGATCCTTCAACGGAGCCAAAAGTAAGGATCACGAGCCCCTTGCGTCACTTACCTGTGGAAGATTAGGTTGACCGCATGACACCGGCCCCTTCGGCATCCAGGACAGGACGGCGACAGCACGATCGTGAGATCGTCGCGCTCGCAGTTCCGGCCTTCGGGGCCCTCGTGGCCGAGCCGCTCTTCGTGATGTTCGACAGCGCGATCGTCGGCCATCTCGGCACCCCGCAACTCGCCGGACTGGGCATCGCGGCGGCCCTGCTGACGACCGCCGTCTCCGTATTCGTCTTTCTCGCCTACGCCACCACCGCGGCCGTCGCCCGGCGGGTCGGCTCGGGCGATCTGCCGGCCGCCATCCGTCAGGGTATGGACGGCATCTGGCTGGCCATCCTGCTCGGCGCCGTCGTCGTCGTGGTGGCCCTGCCCGCCGCGCCATGGCTCATCGGGCTCTTCGGCGCCTCGGACACCGCCGCACCGTACGCCGTCACCTATCTGCGGATCTCCAGCCTCGGCATCCCGGCCATGCTGGTGGTGCTGGCCGCCACCGGCGTGCTGCGCGGACTCCAGGACACGCGTACGCCGCTGTACGTCGCCATCGGCGGGTTCGGCGCCAACGCGGCGCTCAATGTCGCGCTCGTCTACGGCGCCGGCCTCGGCATCGCCGGCTCCGCCTGGGGCACGGTGACCGCCCAGTGCGCCATGGCCGCCGTCTATCTGGTCGTCGTCGTACGAGGAGCGCGCCGGCACGGCGCGTCGCTGCGGCCCGACGCGACGGGGATACGGGCCAGCGCGCAGGCCGGGGCCCCGCTGCTGGTCCGTACGCTCTCGCTGCGGGCGGTTCTGATGATCGCCACGGCGGTGGCGGCGCGGCTAGGGGACGCGGACATCGCCGCCCATCAGATTCTTCTGTCGCTGTGGAGTCTGATGGCTTTCGCGCTCGATGCGATCGCCATCGCGGGGCAGGCCATCATCGGCCGCTATCTCGGGGCGGGGGACACCAAGGGCGCCCGGGAGGTGTGCCGTCGCATGGTGCAGTGGGGGATCGCGTCGGGTGTGCTGCTGGGTGTTCTGATCGTCGCCGCACGCCCGTTGTTCATTCCGCTGTTCACCGGGGACCCCGCGGTGCGGGAGACACTGCTGCCGGCTCTGCTGGTGGTGGCGGTGACGCAGCCGCTCGCGGGGATCGTGTTCGTACTGGACGGTGTGCTGATGGGCGCGGGGGACGGTCCGTATCTCGCCGGGGCCATGGTGGTGACGCTGGCGGTCTTCGCGCCGGTCGCTCTGCTCGTACCGGCTCTGGGGGGCGGACTGACGGCTCTCTGGTGGGCGATGGGGCTGATGATGGCGGTCCGCATGCTGACGCTCTGGCTGCGGAGCCGTTCGGGCCGGTGGCTGGTCACGGGCGCTACGCGCTGACGTACACGTTCTGATCCGCCGTTTCACGTGAAACACCCGGTGTGCCCGTTTCACGTGAAACATGGCTGCGGAGAAGGAGCCGTGGCGAGAGAGCCGTAGTTGACAGAGCCGTAGGGACAGAGAAGAGGGCCGTATCCCGGTGGGGATACGGCCCTCTTCCTGCTTGCTCTGCCGAGCGTGTCGCTTAGGCGGAGACGACCTCGATGCCGAGCTTCGCGGCGACCTCGGGGTGCAGACGCACGGACACCTGGTGCGAGCCCAGGGTCTTGATCGGCGAGCCGAGTTCGATGCGACGCTTGTCGACGTCCGGGCCACCGGCGGACTTGATCGCCGAGGCGAGGTCAGCCGGGGTGACGGAGCCGAAGAGGCGGCCGGCGTCGCCGGAGCGAACGGCCAGACGCACCTTCACGCCTTCGAGGCGGGCCTTGATCTCGTTGGCCTGCTCGATGGTCGCGATCTCGTGGATCTTGCGGGCGCGGCGGATCTGCGCCACGTCCTTCTCGCCACCCTTGGTCCAGCGGATCGCGAAACCACGCGGGACCAGGTAGTTGCGAGCGTAGCCGTCCTTGACGTCGACGACGTCGCCGGCGGCGCCGAGGCCGGAGACCTCGTGAGTGAGGATGATCTTCATGATTCGGTCACCCTCCCTTTATCGCGCGGTGGACGTGTAGGGCAGCAGCGCCATCTCACGGCTGTTCTTGACGGCCGTGGCGACGTCACGCTGGTGCTGCGTGCAGTTGCCGGTGACGCGGCGGGCACGGATCTTGCCACGGTCGGAAATGAACTTCCGCAGCATGTTCGTGTCCTTGTAGTCCACGTACTGGGTCTTGTCCTTGCAGAATGCGCAGACCTTCTTCTTAGGCTTGCGCACAGGCGGCTTCGCCATGGTGTTTCTCCTGTGTGATCAAGAAGTGGGGTACGAGCCCGCCCTTAGAAGGGCGGCTCGTCCGAGTAGCCGCCGCCGGAGCTTCCGCCCCAGCTGCCTCCATTGCCCCCGCCGCTCTGCGGCTGCTGGCCGCCGCCGGCCGGCGCGCTGGTGGCCCACGGGTCGTCGGCGGGAGCACCGCCGCCGCTCTGCTGGCCACCACCACCGGAGCCGCCGCCCCAGTTTCCGCCGCCGCCCTGCTGGCCGCCGCCGTAACCACCCTGGCCACCGCGACCGGTGGTCTTGGTGACCTTGGCCGTGGCGTTCTTCAGGCTGGGGCCGACTTCTTCGACATCCAGCTCGTAGACCGTGCGCTTGACGCCCTCGCGGTCCTCGTAGGACCGTTGCTTCAGCCGGCCCTGCACGACGACGCGCATGCCTCGCTGGAGCGATTCGGCGACGTTCTCCGCCGCCTGCCGCCAGACCGAGCAGGTGAGGAACAGGCTTTCGCCGTCCTTCCACTCATTGGTCTGCCGGTCGAAGGTGCGGGGAGTGGACGCGACGCGGAACTTCGCGACCGCCGCACCGGACGGGGTGAAGCGCAGCTCGGGGTCGTCGACGAGATTGCCGACGACCGTGATGACGGTCTCGCCTGCCATGGGTGAACCTCTCGGCGGGGATTGCTTCTGGCTGCTTGCTGCTACTCGGACCCGATGACGCTGAGCTGGAGGCTCAGTGGGTCTCGGGGCGGAGGACCTTGGTCCGGAGGACCGACTCGTTCAGGTTCATCTGTCGGTCGAGCTCCTTGACGACCGCAGGCTCGGCCTGGAGGTCGATGACCGAGTAGATGCCCTCGGGCTTCTTCTTGATCTCGTAAGAGAGACGACGACGGCCCCAGGTGTCGACCTTCTCGACCTTTCCGTTGCCCTCACGGACGACGGAGAGGAAGTTCTCGATCAGCGGGGAGACAGCGCGCTCCTCGAGATCGGGGTCGAGGATGACCATCACCTCGTAGTGACGCATGTGGAACCCACCTCCTTTGGACTCAGCGGCCACGGTCGTTCCGTGGCAGGAGGGTCGTGATGCGTGAGCAACGGTATCGGCCGCCACTGACAATCCGGCTCGTCGGACGAGAGGATCGTGTTCTGGCCAGGGCAGACACCGGTGCAGACCGTACAGACTACCCGCACGGTGGCTTCCTGTTGAAATCCTGCTGCCTGCGGGCGCAATCTGTACACATCGGGTGTGCGCGGCGCTACGATGCGCCGCCTCCGGCAAGGCCAGGAGGTGCCAGATGGCACAGGCAATGCGACCGAACCCCTCCACGTCCCTTTTCTCGACGGACGGGAAGTCCCATCCGCTTCAGGACACCCTGATCGTGGTGACGCTGGCGCTGGGTCTCCTCGCGTTCGTCACGGCGTTCTTCCACCAGTTGCATCTGATCAGCTCGTGGGCGGGGCTGGTGGGGATCCTGACGGGTGCGTACGGGCAGTTCATCTCCGTGACGACACGCGAGCGGTTCCTGCTCATCATCGGGCTGGGCGCCTCGGCGGTCGGCTTCTTCCTCGGCATGGCGCACGGCGGTCTGTTCGGCGGGGTGATCGGTTAGGGGCTCCCGTTCGGATCCGGCGCGGACCGCGTGATCCGCGTGATCCGAACGAGGGGCCCTGGGGGCCTGTCCCGCGGGGCGGGCCCCCAGAACATCTCCGTCGGCTCGGCCGACGGCCAGACGGGGCGCTCCATCGGCGCAGTAGGCTTCGGCGCGAGAGCCGGAGCCCCTGTATCGATGGGGACACACCTGCCGAGGAGCGCCCCGTATGAGTCTGACCCTGAGGACCATCAGTCGTGAGCAGCATCTGGCGTATATCCAGAGTCTGCCCGCGGCGAGTCATTGCCAGGTCCCGGCGTGGGCTGATGTGAAGACGGAGTGGCGCTCCGAGAATCTGGGCTGGTTCGACAAGAACGGTGAGCTGGTCGGTGCGGGGCTGGTGCTGTACCGGCAGTTGCCGAAGATCAAGCGGTATCTGGCGTATCTGCCCGAGGGTCCGGTGCTGAATTGGTATGCGCCGAATCTGGACGAGTGGCTTCAGCCGATGCTGGCTCATCTGAAGCATCAGGGTGCTTTCTCGGTGAAGATGGGGCCTCCGGTGGTGATCCGGCGGTGGAATGCGGCGGCGATCAAGTCGGGTATTCAGGATCCGGATGTGAAGCGGCTGCGTGATGTGGAGGCTTCGCACATCGAGCCGCGTGCTTTCGAGGTGTCGGACCGGCTGCGCAAGATGGGGTGGCAGCAGGGGGAGGACGGGGGCGCGGGCTTCGGTGACGTCCAGCCGCGTTATGTCTTCCAGGTGCCTTTGGCCAATCGTTCGCTGGATGATGTGCTGAAGGGTTTCAATCAGCTCTGGCGGCGCAACATCAAGAAGGCCGAGAAGGCCGGTGTCGATGTGGTGCAGGGGAGTTACGAGGATCTCGGTGAGTGGCAGCGGTTGTACGAGATCACGGCGGAGCGGGATCATTTCCGGCCGCGGCCGTTGTCGTACTTCGAGCGTATGTGGAGTGTGCTGAACGCCGAGGATCCGAATCGGATGCGGTTGTATTTCGCGCGTCATGAGGGTGAGAACGTGGCGGCGGCGACGATGTTGATCGTCGGTGGTCATGTCTGGTATTCGTACGGTGCTTCGGCGAATCACAAGCGTGAGGTGCGGCCTTCGAACGCGATGCAGTGGCGGATGCTGCGGGACGCGTATGCGATGGGTGCGACCGTGTACGACCTGCGGGGTATTTCCGATTCGCTCGACGAGACCGATCACCTTTTCGGTCTGATTCAGTTCAAGGTGGGTACGGGCGGCGAGGCGGTCGAGTACATCGGCGAGTGGGATTTCCCGCTGAACAAGCTGCTCCACAAGGCGCTCGACATGTACATGTCGCGCCGCTGACCGGTTGATGTGCCGCCGGAGGTTTCCGGCGGCGGTCCGGGGCGGATCCTTCTGGTAGGGCTGGTAGGGCCGCCCCGACCCGTAAGACGATTCCCGTAAGACTTTTCATATTCTTATCCACCGCAGCACTCTGATCACCGCAGCCGAGAGAAAGGTTCCGGACCGGCAATGGCGCTCTCCCTCTACGTCGACACCGCGCGCTGGCGGGCGCACCAGAAGTCGGTCATCGAGCAGTTCCCGGGGCTCGTCCCGGTCTGCAAGGGCAATGGCTACGGCTTCAGTCATGAACGGCTCTCCGACGAGACCACGCGTTTCGGGTCCGACACGCTGGCTGTGGGCACGATTTATGAGGCCGCGCGCATAAAGGACTGGTTCAGCGGCGATCTGCTGGTGCTCACGCCGTTCCGGCGGGGTGAGGAGCCGGTGCCGCTGCCGGACCGGGTGGTGCGCTCGGTCTCGTCCGTGGACGGCGTGTACGCCCTGGTGGGCGCCCGTGTGGTCATCGAGTGCATGAGCTCGATGAAGCGCCACGGGGTGAAGGAGGAGGAGCTGGGTCAGCTCCACGCCGCCATAGAGGACGTACGGCTGGAGGGCTTCGCCCTGCATCTTCCGCTGGACCGTACGGACGGCTCCGACGCGGTCGAGGAAGTCATAGCGTGGATGGACCGGCTGCGGGCGGCGCGCCTTCCGCTGCACACGATGTTCGTGAGCCATCTCGCGGCGTCCGAGCTGGCGCGGCTCCAGCAGCAGTTCCCGCAGACGCGTTTCCGGGCGCGGATCGGCACGCGGCTGTGGCTGGGTGACCACGAGGCGACCGAGTACCGGGGTTCGGTGCTGGACGTGACGCGGGTCGCCAAGGGCGACCGGTTCGGTTACCGGCAGCAGAAGGCCGCGTCCGACGGCTGGCTGGTGGTCGTGGCGGGGGGTACGTCGCACGGTGTGGGGCTGGAGGCCCCGAAGGCGCTGCACGGGGTGATGCCGCGGGCGAAGGGGGTCGCGCGGGCGGGTCTGGCGACGGTGAACAGGAATCTGTCGCCGTTCGTCTGGGACGGGAAGCAGCGCTGGTTCGCGGAGCCGCCGCACATGCAGGTGTCGATCCTGTTCGTGCCGTCGGACGCGCAGGAGCCGAGGGTCGGGGACGAGCTGGTGGCGCATCTGCGCCATACGACGACGCAGTTCGACCGGCTCGTGGACCGCTGACCGCCGACACCCGCCCTCGCCCCCGCGCCGGCACCCGTAACGCCGAAGGCTCCCCCCGCGTCCACGCGTGAGGGGAGCCTTCAGCCGTTTCCCGACTTCCTGCGCTCCTGAGTTCCCGAGGTGATCAGCCGAAGTCGGGTGATCGCTCCTGGGCGGGTGGCAGGCTCTTGCGGACCCCCCATTCGAGCTTCACCCCGCCGAAGTGGGTGGCGGGCGTACCGGCGGGCTCCGGTGCGGCCCTGCCGAGTACGAAGCGGTCCTCCGCGCCGTCCAGGACGCCTCCGGAGGGGTCGTCCGTGCCGTCGGTGCGTACGCCGTCCCGTTCGGGCAGGAGGATGTCCCGTACGACCAGGGCGCACAGGTAGAGCGTGCCGAGCAGGTGCAGGGCGATGGCGAGCTGGTACCCCTCGGTGGGCAGTCCCTTGTGGGCGTCGCCGCTGGTCGTGTACGCGAGGTACATCCAGATGCCGAGGTAGTACATGACCTCGCACGCCTGCCAGATGAGGAAGTCGCGCCAGCGGGGGCGGGCCAGGGCGGCGAGCGGGATGAGCCAGAGGACGTACTGCGGCGAGTAGACCTTGTTGGTGAGGATGAACGCGGCGACGACGAGGAAGGCGAGCTGGGCGAAGCGTGGCCGGCGGGGCGCGGTGAGGGCGAGGGCGCCGATGCCCGCACAGGCCAGCACCATGAGGACCATGGCGTACGTGTTGACGGTGCTGACGTCGATGGACCGGCTGGTGCGCTGGGTGATGATCAGCCAGAAGGAGCCGAAGTCGATCTGCCGTTCCTGGCTGAAGGTGTAGAACTTCTTCCACCCCTCGGGGGCGAGCAGCATCACGGGCAGGTTCACCGCCAGCCAGGCGGTGGCGGCTCCCATGAGGGCGGTGCCGTACGCGCGGTAACGGCCCGCTCGCCAGCACAGGACGAGCAGGGGCCCCAGGACGAGTGCGGGGTAGAGCTTGGCGGCGGTGGCGAGCCCGATGAGGATGCCGAAGGCCAGGGTGCGGCCGCGGGACCACATCAGCATGGCGGCGGCGGTGAGGGCGACGGCCAGCAGGTCCCAATTGATGGTGGCGGTGAGCGCGAAGGCGGGCGCCAGGGCGACCAGGAGGGCGTCCCAGGGGCGGCGGCGGTGGGTGCGGGCGACGCAGACGGCGATGACGGCGGCGCAGATCATGAGCATGCCCGCGTTGACCATCCAGTACATCTGCTCGCGGTACTGGAGGGAGCCGCCGGGGGTGAGCCAGGAGGCGACCTCCATGAAGAGGCCGGTCAGGACGGGGTACTCCAGGTACTGCATGTCGCCGCTGAGCCGGTCGAAGTACGGCACGAGGTTGTCGGCGAAGCCGCGCCCGATGAAGAGGTGCGGGATGTCCGAGTAGCAGGCGTGGGTGTACTGGGAGCTGGCTCCGCGGAACCAGGCCCAGTTGTAGCAGGGCATCTTCTGCACCATGCCGAGTGCGAACATGCCGATCGCCACCAGTGCGACGGCGCGTACGGGGGAGAGCCGGCCACTGCCCGGCCAGGCCCAGCGTCCGGCGGGGCCGCCGATCAGTTCGCTGCCGGCCGCGGCGATCTCGTCCCGCCGGGTGGGCGCCACGTCCGGCCGGTCCTGGTGCACGGTTGTCTCTTCTGCGCTCGGCATGGCGTCCATCCTGCCGTATGCCGCTGTGGGCGGGGCGGGCCTGTGGACGGCGCGAGGGCCGCCGCACCGTACGTACGGGTATCTGTACGTATCCGGTGCGACGGCCCTCGTGGGTGTCGCGGGTGGTCCTCGGCCTGTGGAGGCGGCCTGTGCGCCGGCTTCGGCGGCCTGAAGGGGCCCGGGGGCGTCCGGCGTGTCAGCCGAAGATGCCTCCGCCTCCTTCGTCCTCGGACTGCTCACTGGATGGTGAGGGCGAGGTGCTCTCCCCGTTGTCACCGCCAGGTCCGCCGTTGCCGTTGCCTTGGTTGTTGTTGCCTTGGTTGTTGTTGCCCTGGTTGTTGTTGCCCTGGTTGGCGCATCCGAAGATGTTGTTGCAGGTCTCCGTGTCGCCGGAGGGGCTCGGCGGCGTCGTCTGCTCGCTCTCGCTCTCCGTCGGGGACGCGGACGGGCTCTCGGTGTCGGTCGGCGACGGGCTGTCGGTCACGGTCGGGGACGGGGACGTTGCGCCGCCTCCGTAGACCGCCTCGCCGATGGGCTCGGGCTTGGGGAACTTCTCGACGGGCTTCCCCTTGAGCGCCTGCGCCATGTAGTCCTGCCAGATGTCGGCCGGGAACGACGCGCCGTGGATCTTGTCCTGACCGCCGGTACCGAACATCTCCTCGAACTGACGCTTCGTGTTCTTCGCGTCGTCGTCCATCCGGTACATGTCGATGGCGGTGGAGAGCTGCGGGGTGTAGCCCACGAACCAGGCCGACTTGTTGCCGTCGGTGGTACCGGTCTTACCGGCGACCTCACGGCCGGGGAGCTGTGCGCTGCTTCCCGTACCGCCGTCCTTCACGACGTCCGTCAGCACGTCGGTGACGTTGTCCGCGACATTGGAGGGGAAGGCGTTCGTCGCCGTCGCCTTGTGCTGGTAGATGACCTGGCCCTCCTTCAGCACCCTGTCGACGGAGTACGGGTCGCGCTGCTTGCCGCTGGCGGCGAAGGTGGCGTAGGAACTGGCCATCCGGATGGCACTCGGGTCGGAGATGCCGAGCGAGAACGAGGGAACATTGGACTTGCTGAGGGAGTCGGGGAGCAGACCCGCGTTGATGGCCGCCTGGCGCACCTGGTCAATCCCGACGTCCATGCCGAGCTGGACGAAGGGCGAGTTGGCGGACCGCTTCATGGCCTTACGCAGGTTGATCTCGCCGAAGTCCTCGCCTCCGTCGTTGGTCTGGAGCCACTCCTTGCCCTCTTCGTTGGTCCAGATCGACCCGTCGTATTTCTTGATCTTCAGTTTGTTGTCGCCGTTGTAGACGGCCTTGTCGGGCGAGACCTGGGTGCGCTGTTCGTCGGTCTGCTGCTCGGGGAGTTCCGGGTCGCGCTTGCCGTGTTCCATGGCCGCGGCGAGGACGAACGGCTTGAAGGTCGATCCGACCTGGGCGCCGGTCTGGTCGGCGTTGTTGGTGAAGTGCTTGGTGGCGTCCTCGCCGCCGTAGATGGCGACGATCTTTCCGCTGGCGGGCTCGACCGAGGCGCCGCCGAACTGGACGTGGGTGTCGGTCTCCGGACGCTCCTTGGGGTCGATGTTGGCGTCGTAGACCTTCTTGACCGACTTCTCCAGCTCTTCGACCTTCTTCTTGTTGAAGGTCGTGTGGATCTCGTAGCCGCCCGCGGTGAGGTCGTCGGCCGTGATGCCCCGGTCGTTGTTGTTGACGAAGTTCGCCTTGGCGAGGTCGACCAGGTACCCGATCTGGCCGCCGAGGTCGCCGGACTTCTTCGGCGGGTCCGGCATCGGGAACTCGGTGTACTTGGCGCGTTCGGTCGCGTCGAGGAGCTTGTCCTCCACCATTCCGTCGAGGATCGACTTCCAGCGGATCTCGGCCCGCTTCCTGTTGGCCTCGGGAGTGGCGTTCCTGTTGAGCTCGGGGGCGCCGGCCGGGTCGTAGAGGGTCGCGCCCTTGAGCAGCGAGGCGAGGAAGGCGCACTCGCTCGCGTTGAGCTTGTCGGCGTTCTTGCCGTAGTACGTACGGGCCGCGGCCTGGATGCCCCAGGAGTTGCGTCCGTAGTACGACGTGTTCAGGTACCCCTCCATGATCTTTCCCTTGTTCATGTCCGCGCCGACCCGCATGGAGATGAAGAGTTCCTTGAACTTACGGCTGAAGGTCTGGCTCTGGTCACCCAGCCGGGCGTTCTTGACGTACTGCTGGGTGATGGTGGAGCCACCCTGCGTGTCGCCGCCCATGGCCATGTTGAACACGGCGCGGCCCATGCCCTTGAAGTCGACGCCGGGGTCGTCCCAGAAGGTCTTGTTCTCGGCGGAGACCACCGCGTTCTGCATGTTCTTGGGGATCTGGCTGATGTTGATGATCTGCCGGTTGACCGCGCCGTCGGCGGCGGCCATCTGGGTGTCGTCGTCCCAGTAGTAGACGTTCTTCTGGGCCTCCGACGCCTTCTGGACGTCGGGGACCTCGACCATGGCGTACGCGACGGTCCCGGCGGCCAGGATGGACCCGACGAAGGCGATGCCGAGCCCGGTGGTCTGCTTCCAGGACGGCACCCAGCGGCGCCAGCCGTACTTGTTGTACCGCGGGTAGTCGATGAACCGCTTCTTGCGCGGTTCCTCGTCCCCGGCTCCGCCGCCGCGCCGGCCGCCGCCTCCGCCGTGGCCCGCGCCACCGCCCTCGGCCCCGCGGCGGCGTCCGCCGCGCTGGGCGGCACGTCTGGCCTCGGCACGCCCGCCGTAGGCGGGCTCCTCCTCGTACCCCTCGGCGTGGGAGACCGTGGTCTCTCGCGAAGGGGCTGCACGGCGACCGGACGGCTGCTGGGCCGCACGCCTGGACGTGGCACGGCCGCCACCTGGTGGCTGCGGCGTTTTGCGACGGTGCTCGCTCATCGAACGACTACTCCTCGGGCAGGCGTGTACGCCTGGAAGCGGCAGTTGGGTTCCGGTCCCCCGAAATGAATACGGACCGGCCCGGCATAGGGCTCATCCGACATGCATCCGGTGAACCGACAGTCTTGACGTCCGTGGACGTCGCTGGGTTCCCGGTGGTCTGCATGCCGCACAGACTACGCACGGTCAAAACCCTCCGAGAGCTGAAGTTCACCCTAAATCAGGCAAGTTGCATCATGAGAATCCGGGATGTGACGCCGTTCACTAAAGCCCCCCTTGTTCCCACCGTCTCTCCGATCTATCGTCGGGATGTATCGAGTCGATACATCGGTTCGGCATAAGAGTCCGGAACGGTGTCCTGGACCGTGGAGGAGGCGAGGGTGAGCAGACGCTCGGGCATTCTTGAGTTCGCTGTCCTCGGCCTGCTCCGCGAGTCCCCCATGCACGGCTATGAGCTGCGGAAACGGCTCAACACCTCGCTGGGGATCTTCCGCGCCTTCAGTTACGGAACGCTCTACCCCTGCCTCAAGACGCTGGTTGCCAACGGCTGGTTGATCGAGGAACCGGGCAGCGCCCCGGAGGACGCGCTCGCCGCCTCCCTCGCGGGGCGCCGGGCCAAGATCGTTTATCGGCTCACGGCCGACGGCAAGGAGCACTTCGAGGAGCTGCTGTCGCACACCGGCCCCGACGCCTGGGAGGACGAGCACTTCGCTGCTCGGTTCGCCTTCTTCGGGCAGACGGAGCGCGATGTGCGCATGCGGGTGCTGGAGGGCCGCCGGAGCAGGCTGGAGGAGCGCCTCGAAAAGATGCGCGCCTCGCTGGCCCGTACCCGTGAACGGCTCGACGACTACACGCTTGAGCTGCAGCGCCACGGCATGGAGTCCGTGGAGCGCGAGGTGCGCTGGCTGAACGAGCTGATCGAGAGTGAGCGGGCGGGGCGGGATCAGATGCGGTCCGGCCCCGAGGAGCCCGTCGAGCAGGAAGCCGGAGAAGCGGACGGCCTGCCCCGGCACCGGGACGCCGCGTCTTCCGGGGGTACGCCCCCGGGACGTCCAGGACCGCCGGATCCGTCCGTGGACCCCACCAAGTGAGGCCTTGCACCTCCGCAGGGTTTCATCACGAACGCTGAGATCACACAGGGAGCAACCGCAATGGGTTCGGTTCGCGTAGCCATCGTCGGTGTGGGCAACTGCGCCGCCTCGCTGGTGCAGGGTGTCGAGTACTACAAGGACGCCGACCCGGCGGGCAAGGTACCGGGTCTGATGCACGTCCAGTTCGGCGAGTACCACGTACGGGACATCGAGTTCGTGGCCGCGTTCGACGTGGACGCGAAGAAGGTCGGTCTCGACCTCTCGGACGCCATCGGTGCCAGCGAGAACAACACCATCAAGATCTGTGACGTGCCCTCCACGGGCATCACGGTCCAGCGCGGCCACACCCTCGACGGTCTGGGCAAGTACTACCGCCAGACGATCGAGGAGTCCCCCGAGGCCCCCGCGGACATCGTCCGGACCCTCAAGGACCAGCAGGTCGACGTCCTGGTCTGCTACCTGCCCGTGGGCTCCGACGACGCCGCGAAGTACTACGCGCAGTGCGCCATCGACGCCAAGGTCGCCTTCGTCAACGCCCTCCCGGTCTTCATCGCCGGCACGAAGGAGTGGGCGGACAAGTTCACCGAGGCCGGCGTCCCGATCGTCGGTGACGACATCAAGTCGCAGGTCGGCGCCACGATCACGCACCGCGTCATGGCGAAGCTCTTCGAGGACCGGGGCGTCGTCCTGGACCGCACGATGCAGCTCAACGTCGGCGGCAACATGGACTTCAAGAACATGCTGGAGCGCGAGCGCCTGGAGTCCAAGAAGATCTCCAAGACGCAGGCCGTCACCTCCCAGATCCCCGACCGCGACCTGGGCGCCGACAACGTGCACATCGGCCCGTCGGACTACGTGGCCTGGCTCGACGACCGCAAGTGGGCCTACGTCCGCCTTGAGGGCCGCGCCTTCGGCGACGTCCCGCTGAACCTGGAGTACAAGCTGGAGGTCTGGGACTCCCCGAACTCCGCGGGCGTCATCATCGACGCCGTGCGCGCCGCCAAGATCGCCAAGGACCGCGGCATCGGCGGCCCGATCCTCTCCGCGTCGTCGTACTTCATGAAGTCGCCGCCCGTGCAGTACTTCGACGACCAGGCGCGTGAGAACGTCGAGAAGTTCATCGCTGGCGAGGTCGAGCGCTAACACGCAGCGCACCCCGCACCGGTCACACTGGCCGCGGCGGTCACGGCGATTGCGGCAGTTTTTGCTCCGCGCGACCGGCCGTACGAGAAGGGGCACCGGGCCATCGGGTCCGGTGCCCCTCTCGCGTGTGCCGGCGGTACGTGTGTGACGCTGGCCCACATGCCTGTCGTACGGGATCTGCGCTTACTCCTGCGTCTCAGGGACTTCCGCCGGCTGCTCGCGGTCCGGCTGCTCTCCCAGGCGGCCGACGGTGTCTTCCAGGTCGCGCTCGCCGCGTACGTCGTCTTCTCCCCCGAGAAACAGACCTCGCCCGCCGCCATCGCCTCCGCGATGGCCGTACTGCTGCTGCCCTACTCGCTGGTCGGCCCGTTCGCCGGAGTACTCCTCGACCGCTGGCAGCGCCGCCAGGTCTTCCTGTACGGGAATCTGCTGCGCGCCCTGCTGGCCGGGTGCACGGCCCTGCTGATCCTGGCGTCCGTACCCGACTGGCTCTTCTACGCCTCGGCGCTCTCCGTGACCGCCGTCAACCGGTTCGTGCTCGCAGGGCTCTCGGCGGCCCTGCCCCGGGTCGTCGACGACGAGCGCCTCGTCCTGGCGAACTCGCTCTCCCCCACCGCCGGCACCCTCGCCGCGACCGCGGGCGGCGGACTCGCCCTCGTCGTACGGCTGACCGCAGCCGACTCCGACGCCGCCGTGATGCTGCTGGGCGCCGTCCTCTACATCTGCTCGGCGCTCACCTCACTGCTGCTGGCCCGCGAACTGCTCGGCCCCGAGCACGCGCCCGCACAGCCCCGGCTGGGGGCCGCGCTCACCTCCACCGCGCACGGGCTCGCCGACGGACTGCGCCATCTCGCCGAGCGGGGTGCGGCGGCGGGCGCGCTGGCCGCCATGACGGTAATGCGCTTCTGCTACGGGGCACTGACGGTGATGGTGCTGATGCTCTGCCGCTACGCCTGGACGGACCGGGAGTCCGACGGCCTGGCACTGCTCGGGCTCGCCCTCGGAATCTCCGGCGCGGGGTTCTTCGCGGCGGCGCTTCTCACCCCGTGGGCGGTGGGCCGGCTCGGGGCGCCCGGATGGATGGTGCTCTGCGCCACGGCCGCGGCCGTGCTCGAACCGGCGCTCGGGCTGCCTTTCGCGCCCGTACCGCTGATGGCCGCCGCGTTCCTCCTCGGTCTGATCACCCAGGGCGCGAAGATCGCCACCGACACCGTGGTGCAGACGACGGTGGACGACGACTTCCGCGGCCGGGTCTTCTCCCTCTACGACGTTCTGTTCAATGTCGCCTTCGTGGGCGCCGCCGCGGTGGCCGCGCTGATGCTGCCGCCGGACGGCCGGTCCGCGCCGCTGGTGGTGATGGTCGCGCTTCTCTACGCGGCCGTCGCGGCGGCCCTGACACGCGGGAGGCGGTGTTTCACGTGAAACACCGCCTCCCGGGGAACCGTGCCCAGGCGATGTTTCACGTGAAACATCGCCTGGGCGTCATCAGTTCTGCGCCGCCCACCACTCCTTGAGCGCGGCGACGGCCGCATCCTTCTCCATGGGGCCGTTCTCCAGCCGCAGCTCCAGCAGGAAGGTGTACGCCGCGCCGATCACCGGCCCGGGGCCGACATCCAGGATCTCCATGATCTGGTTGCCGTCCAGGTCCGGCCTGATGGCGTCGAGCTGCTCCTGCTCCTGGAGCTGGGCGATGCGCTCCTCCAGGCCGTCGTAGGCGCGGGAGAGCGCGTTCGCCTTGCGCTTGTTGCGGGTGGTGCAGTCGGAGCGGGTCAGCTTGTGGAGCCGGCTCAGCAGCGGGCCCGCGTCGCGTACGTAGCGGCGGACCGCCGAGTCGGTCCATTCGCCCGTCCCGTAGCCGTGGAAGCGCAGATGCAGCTCGACCAGACGGGAGACGTCCTTCACCATCTCGTTGGAGTACTTGAGCGCGGTCATCCGCTTCTTGGTCATCTTCGCGCCCACCATCTCGTGGTGGTGGAAGGAGACCCGGCCGTCCTTCTCGAAGCGCCGGGTGCGGGGTTTGCCGATGTCGTGCAGGAGCGCGGCCAGCCGCAGCACCAGGTCAGGGCCGTTCTCCTCCAGGTCGATGGCCTGCTCCAGAACGGTGAGCGAGTGCTCGTAGACGTCCTTGTGACGGTGGTGCTCGTCGCTCTCCAGCCGCAGCGCCGGCAGCTCGGGCAGGATCCGTTCGGCGAGCCCGGTGTCGACGAGCAGCGCCAGCCCCTGGCGCGGGTGAGCGGCGAGGACCAGCTTGTTCAGCTCGTCCCGGACCCGCTCGGCGGAGACGATCTCGATACGTCCGGACATGTCCTTCATGGCCGCGACGACCTCCGGCGCCACCTCGAAGTCCAACTGCGCGGCGAAGCGCGCGGCCCGCAGCATCCGCAGCGGATCGTCGGAGAAGGACTCCTGAGGGGTGCCGGGCGTGCGCAGCACCTGGGCCGCGAGGTCCTCCAGCCCACCGTGCGGATCGATGAACTCCTTCCGCGGCAGGGCCACGGCCATCGCGTTGACCGTGAAGTCCCGGCGTACGAGGTCCTCCTCGATGGAGTCGCCGTAGGACACCTCGGGTTTGCGTGACGTACGGTCGTACGCTTCCGAGCGGTACGTGGTGACCTCGATCTCGAAGCGCTGATCCGCGTCCCCGACGCGGGCGTCCTTCTGGCAGCCGACCGTCCCGAAGGCGATCCCGACCTCCCACACCGCGTCCGCCCAGGGCCGCACGATCTTCAGTACGTCCTCGGGGCGGGCATCGGTCGTGAAGTCCAGGTCGTTGCCGAGCCTGCCCAGCAGGGCGTCCCTGACCGAGCCTCCGACCAGGGCGAGACCGAAACCGGCCTCCTGGAAACGGCGGGCGAGATCGTCGGCGACGGGGGACACCCGCAGCAGTTCGCTGACCGCGCGGTGCTGCACCTGGCTGAGTGCACTGGGGTTGTCTTCATTGGCTTTCGGCACAACAGAAAAGGGTACGTGCCGTGGCTCATCCGGTCGTCCCCGTTTCGGGCTCCCCCTCCGATTCACGGGTTTCCGGCAGCGCATGAGATTCTTCCGATCATGTGGAGCAGTCCCCAGCACTTCGCCACAGCGCACATCGTTACCATGCGTGGACGCAGCAACCGACAACCACCAACGGCAGCAGACGATGACGAGGGACGGGCGAGCGCGTGGCCGAGGCGGCAGACTTCCAGGGGACGGGCCATTCCGCTGCCCGCCGATGGCTGCGGCGCACAGCCTCCCTCCTCGCCGGGGTACCGCTCATGGCGAGTCTGCTGGCCGGTACGACGGCTCCCGCCGCCCAGGGGGCGACACAGGCCGCCGGGGGCCGTACGGTCCATGTGGCGCTCGACACATTCGCGCCCAGCGCCCCGGTGAAGGGCGACACGCTCACCATCTCGGGGACCGTGACCAACGAGGGCAAGAACACCGTCAACGACGCGCAGGTGGATCTGCGGGTCGGGCCGCGGATGGCCGGCCGGACCGCCATCGACGACGCCGCGGCGCGCTCCGGCCTCTCGGGTGACGTGGCCCCGATCGGCGGGGCGTACAAGGTCGTCATCCCGAAGCTCCCGGCCGGGATCCCGCAGGACTTCGCCCTGTCCGTCCCTGTCAGCAAGCTGGGGCTCGACGAGGACGGGGTCTACCAGCTCGGCGTCTCGGTGACGGGGCAGACCTCGGCCGCCCCGTACGACCAGGTGCTGGGTGTCCAGCGCACCTTCCTGCCCTGGCAGCCCGAAGGGACGGACAAGAAGACCCAGGTCACCGCGTTGTGGCCGCTGATCTCGTCGACGCATCTCTCCGCCGAGACCGGGCGGGACGATCAGCAGACCCCGGTCTTCGAGAACGACGACCTGGCCGAGGAGCTGGCGCCCGGCGGGCGGCTGGAGCAGATGGTCTCCCTCGGCAGCCGCCTCCCGGTGACCTGGGTGATCGATCCCGATCTGATCGCCACCGCCGACGCCATGACCAGGAACTACAGCGTCAGAAGTGGCGACACGACGGTCCCGGGCCGCAACCAGGCCGTGGCGGTCAAGTGGCTCGACTCGCTGGAGAAGGCGGTCAAGGCCGGCAAGGTCGTCGCGCTGCCGTTCGCCGATCCGGACCTGGCCTCGCTCGCGCACCGCGGCAAGAGCGTCTCCGGCGCGCTCAGCCATCTCCAGCCGGCCACCGATGTGGCCGACGACACGGTGGAGACCGTCCTCCACGTCAAGCCGTCCGTGGACTTCGCCTGGCCGGTGGACGGCGCGATCGACCCGTCGATCGTCGATGTGGCGACCTCCGCGGGCGCCCACAAGGTCATCACCCGCAGTGACAGCCTCCAGGACAACCTCCCGTACACCCCGAACGCCGCACGGCCGATCGGCGGCGGCACGACGGCCGTCGTCGCGGACTACCGGCTCTCGACCGCCTTCCAGGGCGACATGTCGGCGGCGAGCAGCTCCACCCTCGCCGTCCAGAAGTTCCTGGCCCAGTCGCTGGCCGTGACGCTCCAGGAGCCCGACAACGAGCGCAACGTCGTGGTCGCCCCGCAGCGGACGCCGACGGCGGCCCAGGCGCAGTCGATGGCGCGCGCGCTGCGCGCGCTGGAGCCCGAGCGCTGGACGGAGCCGACGGACCTGATCGCGGCGGCCGCGGTCGGCCCTGACGCGGACGCCACCACGAAGGTCCCGGGCGCCTCCCACTACCCGAAGAAGCTGCGCGCCCAGGAACTGCCGACCCGGACGTTCCTCGACATCAAGAACACGCAGGACCGCTTCGACAAGTTCAAGGCCATCCTCACCGCACCGGACCGGGTCGCCGCCCCCTTCGGCAATGCGATCAGCCGGGCGATGTCGACATCCTGGCGCGGGGACCCGGACGGCGCCGAGCAGTACCGGGAAACGGTCGACACCTATCTGCAGAGCCTCACCGACGAGGTGCGGCTCATCCCCAAGTCCGTGCTCACCCTGTCCGGGCGCAGCGCGACGATCCCGGTGACCGTCCAGAACCAACTGCTCCAGGGTGTGCAGAACCTGGTGCTGCGCCTGAAGTCGGACAACCCGACCCGGCTGAAGCTCGACGGTGATCTGGCCGTCGCGGAACGGCCGATCAAGATCGACGGCGGGCACAGCCAGTCGGTGAAGTTCACCGGCGCGGGCAATGCCAACGGGCCGGTGCAGGTGACCGCCCAGCTCTACACGGTGGACGGCAAGCTGTACGGCGGCCCGATGACCTTCCAGGTGAAGGTCTCGGAGATCACGCCCACCGTGATGCTCGTCATCGCGGGCGGTGTGCTGCTGCTGGTCCTCGCCGGGGTGAAGATGTACAGCCAGCGCAAGCGGGCCGTGGCCCGTAAGGCGGGCGCCGGGCCCGCGAACGGCGACGGCGGCGGGAGCGGTGACGACGGCCCGCAGGACGGCAACGGCGACGGTGACCGGGGCGGCCTGGAGGGTACGGACGCCACCGGTCCAGACGCCGCCGGACCGGACGCCACCGGACCGGACGCCGCCGGACCCGACACCACCGGACCCGACACCGCCGGTCCGGACACCACCGGGGACCCGCACGGCACGAAGAACACGGCCGCCACGAAGGCCGTCGAGGACACAGATCCCGGGCAGCCGAGTGACCCGACACCGGACACCGGTCCGGAAAGCGCGGACGCGTCGGGCGCGGGTGAGAAAGTGGACCGTTGAGCGATGTCGTGGCCGGTCGGCCGGGGACGATGAGGTGGGGTAACCATGAACGCGCCGTACGACGGTGACCGTGGGCCGGGCACGGGCGGCGATCCGGCAGGCCAGGTCCCGCCGCCTCCGCCCCCTGCCCAGGACCCGTATGTCCAGGACGCCTACGCGCAGGACCCCTACTGGGCGCAGGACCTGTCCGCGCAGGATCCGGTGACCGAGGCGCTGTACGACCGCGCCTCGCACCCGCCGCCACCCCCGGGCACCTATCCGGACCGCCAGGACCTGTACCGGCAGCCGCACGCCCAGCAGCCCGCCCCCGATCCGCGGATCTGGGCGCAGCCCCCGCCGCCCGAGCCCTCGGGCCCCTCCCGTCTTCTGCCGTACGGGGACGACGCGCGGACCACCCAGTTCACCGGCGTCGACGATCTGGTCACCCGGGCCGCGGACGAGAGTCCTGCGCCGGACGCGTTCGCGCACCTCTACCGGGACCAGCAGGCCACGGCGCAGGCCGTGGCGGCGCCGGAGCCCGAGGCGGCCCCCGCGCCGCCGCCGGCCAAGAAGTCGGGCGGCAAGGCCGCCGGGCTGCTCAAGTCCAGCGCGCTGATGGCCGCGGGCACGCTGGTGTCCCGGCTCACCGGCTTCGTACGGAGCCTGGTGATCACGGCCGCGCTGGGTGCGGCGCTCCTCGGTGACTCGTTCACCGTCGCCTACACCCTGCCGACGATGATCTACATCCTCACCGTCGGCGGCGGCCTGAACTCGGTCTTCGTACCGCAGCTCGTGCGGGCGATGAAGAACGACGACGATGGTGGCGTCGCCTACGCCAACCGGCTGCTGACCCTGGTCATGGTCGCGCTCGGCGCGATTGTGGCACTGGCTGTGTTCGCGGCGCCCGTGCTGGTCCAGGCGATGTCGGACCCGATCGCCAGCGACGCCGCCGCCAACAACGTGGCGGTCACCTTCGCCCGCTACTGCCTGCCCACGATCTTCTTCATGGGTGTGCACGTGGTCATGGGCCAGATCCTCAACGCGCGCGGGAAGTTCGGCGCGATGATGTGGACCCCGGTCCTCAACAACATCGTCATGATCACCACGTTCGGTCTGTTCATCTGGGTGTACGGCACCGCCGCCGACTCCGGTATGACCGTATCGACGATCCCGCCGGACGGCGTACGGCTGCTGGGCATCGGTACGCTCCTCGGGCTCATCGTCCAGGCGCTCGCGATGATCCCCTACCTCAGGGAGACCGGGTTCCGGTTCCGCCCGCGGTTCGACTGGAAGGGCCACGGCCTCGGCAAGACGGTCAAGCTCGCCAAGTGGACCGTCCTGTTCGTCCTCGCCAACCAGGCGGGTGTCCTGGTCGTCACCCAGCTCGCCACGGCCGCGGGCAAGGCGTCCGGCACGGACGGCGCAGGCATCCTGGCCTACAGCAACGCCCAGCTCATCTGGGGCATGCCGCAGGCCATCATCACCGTCTCGGTCATGGCCGCCCTGCTGCCCCGGATCTCCCGCGCCGCCAGCGACGGCGACCCGGGCGCCGTCCGCGACGACATCTCCCAGGGGCTGCGCAACTCCGCGGTCGCGATCGTCCCGATCGCCTTCGGGTTCCTCGCCCTCGGTGTCCCGCTCTCCGTCCTGATGTTCTCGTCCAGCGGCCTGGAATCGGCGCGGTCCATGGGCTTCATCCTGATGGCGTTCGCCCTCGGTCTCATCCCGTACTCCGTGCAGTACGTCGTCCTGCGCGGCTTCTACGCCTACGAGGACACCAGGACGCCCTTCTACAACACGGTCATCGTCGCCGCGGTCAACGCCGCGGCCTCCGCCCTCGCCTATGTGCTGCTGCCCCCGCGCTGGGCCGTGGTCGGCATGGCCGCGGCATACGGACTGGCCTACGCCGTCGGTGTCGGCGTGGCCTGGCGCAGGCTGAAGAACCGGCTGGGCGGCGATCTGGACGGCGGACGCGTCCTGCGGACGTACGCCCGGCTCTGCCTCGCCTCCGTGCCCGGCGCCCTCGCGGCCGGAGCGGTCGCCTACTTCGTACTGGAAGGTCTGGGCAGCACTGCCCTCTCCTCGATCGTCGCCCTGATCGGCGGCGGCATCGTCCTGCTGGGGCTCTTCTTCGTCGCGGCGAAGAAGATGCGGATCGAGGAGATGAACGCCATGGTCGGCATGGTCCGGGGTCGCCTCGGACGGTGACGCGGCCCGGCCCGGTACAACCATCATCGGCTACCGCGTGTCGTGCATAGCGTCCGACTGTGGGCACAATTGGCTTGGCTGTTGGACAGGGCGCAATGGATGGGGAGGCAGGAGCGACGGTGGCGGAACGTAGCACGGCTGCCGTCGACGTGGCCGGCAACAGTGGCGATGAGCCGCTGACCGCCAAGGCGGACAAGGCCACGACCGACGGGTTGGCGAAGGCCCAGGAGACGGCGGAGCGGTCCGCCGACGACACGGGCGGTGAGCGGCGGGACACCGAGCCGGGCGGCTCGGCGCCCGAACTCCACAGCGGCCACAGACTCGCCAGACGCTACCGCCTGGAGGAGTGCGTCACCCGTCTGGACGGTTTCAGCAGTTGGCGTGCCGTCGACGAGAAACTGCGCCGCGCCGTCGGCGTGCACCTGCTGCCCTCCGACCATCCGCGGGCCCGTTCCGTCCTGGCCGCGGCCCGGTCCGCCGCACTGCTCGGCGATCCGCGCTTCGTCCAGGTCCTGGACGCCGTCGAGGAGGGCGAGGTCGTCTACGTCGTCCACGAATGGCTGCCGGACGCCACCGAGCTCACCACGCTGCTCGCCGCGGGCCCTCTGGAGGCCCACGAGGCGTACCAGCTCGTCAGCCAGGTCTCCCAGGCCATGGCCGCCGCGCACCGTGAGGGGCTGGCCCATCTGCGGCTGACGCCCGGCGCCGTCCTGCGGACCTCCACCGGCCAGTACCGGATCCGCGGTCTCGCCGTGAACGCCGCGCTGCGCGGCATCCGCGCGGACCGGCCCCAGCGCACCGACACCGAGGCGATCGGCGCGCTCCTGTACGCCGCGCTCACGCAGCGCTGGCCGTACGAGAGTGACGCGCACGGCCTCTCCGGCCTGCCCAAGGGTGTCGGGCTGATCGCCCCCGACCAGGTGCGCGCCGGCATCCACCGCGGTCTCTCGGAGCTCGCGATGCGGGCCCTGATCAACGACGGCGCCACCGCATCCCGGCAGGATCCGCCGTGCACCACGCCGGACGAGCTGTCCGCTGCGGTCGCGGAGATGCCCCGTATCCGGCCGCCGGAGCCCACGTTCACGGCCCCGCCGGAGTACCAGCGCACCACGTACCAGCAGGGCACCTACGGGCGCACCCAGGCGGGCGTCGGGGTGACGTCCCCGCCCCCGGTGATGCCGCCGCCGCCCCCGCTCCAGAGCCGCACCGGCAAAGCCCTCAAGTGGACCGTCGCCGCGCTCCTCATCGCCGTCCTGGGCCTGGGAAGCTGGCAGGTCGCCGACCGGCTCCTCGACGGAGAGCGCGGCACGCCCGACACAACCCCCACGCAGACCACCACCGGGGGCGGCGACAAGGGAGTCAAGCCCGTCAAGCCCCTCAAGATCGACGGTGCGACGGAGTTCATGCCCGAGGGATCCGGGATAAGGCCGGAGCTGGTCTCGAACGCCACCGACGGCGACAGCGGCACGGCCTGGATCACCAAGCAGTACTGGAACTACCCCAATTTCGGTAACCTCCCCGGCCACACGCAGGGCAGCGGAATCGTCGTCGACCTCGGCAGTGTGAAGGACGTCTCCGGTCTCGACATACGTATGTACCGGTCCGGTCAGAAGACCGAAGTGCTGGCCGCCGGCGCGGACGCGTCGGATCCGGCGTCGCTCTCGGACTTCTCCCAGCGGCTCACCAAGCTGGAAACAGTCGGAAGCACGGTGAAGACCACTCTCGACAAGCCTGTGCGGACCCGGTACGTATTGATCCACATCACTGAGCTGCCGCAGGACGGATCCGCCACCCGCTTCCGCGGGGGCATCTCGGAGATCCAGATCACCGGCTGACCGGAGACAGGGGAGGGGGCTCACCGTTGGACGACGCCGCACTGGGCGACTTGAGCGACCAGGACCTGCTGAGCGCTCATGTCACGGGCCACTCTCGGGCCTTCGGCGAGCTGGTACGGCGCCACCGCGACCGGCTCTGGGCCGTCGCCCTCCGAACCCTGGGGGACCGCGAGGAGGCGGCCGACGCCGTGCAGGACGCCCTCGTCTCCGCCTTCCGGGCCGCCCACACCTTCCGCGGGCAGTCCGCCGTCACCACCTGGCTGCACCGCATCACCGTCAACGCCTGCCTCGACCGGGCCCGCAAGGCCGCCTCGCGCAGGACCTCGCCCATGGACGACACCGAGCGGCTGGAGCAGCTCCTCGAACCCCACGAGTCGGCCGAGGCGCCCGCCGAGCGGCAGGACCTCCACCGGGAGCTGCTGGCGGCACTGGCCACACTCCCTGTCGACCAGCGGGCCGCCCTGATCCTCGTCGACATGCAGGGTTACCCCGTGGCGGAGGCCGCCGCCGTGCTGGGGGTGCCCACCGGCACCGTGAAAAGCCGCTGTGCGCGCGGCCGGGCCAGACTTCTCCCTCTGCTCACCCATCTACGCGGGGACACCAGGGATAACAGCGGTTCCGAGCGGGGAAGGAACCGGACGCCGCGGGCATCCGTCCCACCGGCATCGGGACCAAAAGATTCAGGATCGAGCGATCCTGCTGGAGTGAAGGGCGGAGGTGGGCGCACATGACATCTACGACCGACACCGCTCAGCATCCGGATGTCTCGGAGATCTCCGACCTGGCCGAGGGCCTGCTGCCACCGGCCCGCAGCGCCGATCTGCGGCAGCATCTCGACGGCTGCGTCCTCTGCGCCGATGTCCATGACTCCCTCGAAGAGATCAGAGGACTGCTGGGCACCCTGCCGGGGCCGCCCCGGATGCCCGCCGATGTCGCGGGCCGTATCGACGCCGCCCTCGCCGCGGAAGCGCTCCTCGACGCGACCACGCCCGATGACTCCACGACCCTCGATGAGTCCCCGCCATCGACCGAGCCCGCGGACTCCGTCGATGTTTCACGTGAAACATCGCCCCCGTCCGAGCCGCACTCCCCGCCACATTCCCCGGCGGCCACGTCGGCGGTGACGACGGACACCGTACGGGCCGACCGCCCCGCCGGACGGCCGAAGGCGGCCACCGGACCCGGACGCGGCGGACCGTCCCGCCTGCGGCGCCGCCGTACCGCCGTCCTGGGTGCCGTGTTCGGTACCGCCCTCGTAGGGGTGGGCGTACTGCTGCTCCCGTCGCTCCACTCCTCGGACTCCGGGGAAGCGTCCAAGACCGCCAGCTCCGCTGCGGGCGACAGCGACCTGTTCTCCGAGACACGTCTTCAGGACCGCGTGGACACCCTGCTGGCCTCCGGCACCGATGCCGGGACGCAAAGCGAGACCAAGGCCGGCCGGCCGCGTTCCATGGAGGGCGACCGGGGCGGAGCCTCGAACTCTCCCCTGCTCACACCGGCGCCCGCCGTTCCGGCCTGTATCCAGCGAGGCATCGGCAGCAGTCTGTCGGCGCTCGCCGCCGAGCGGGGTACCTATCAGGGAAGCGACGCATATCTCGTCGTCCTGCCGCACTCCGGTGACAGCACCCGGGTCCAGGCCTATGTGGTCGACGCGACCTGCGTGAAGAGCGCTCCCTCGACCGACGGAACCGTCCTGCTGACGCACTCCTACCTCCGCCGCTGACGCCCCCTCGCGTCGAGCCGGAAGACCTCGGGAATGCGGGACCCGTAGGATCCGTTGGATGGGGTGAAAGTCGTTGATCCGGCCCCAGTAGTGCAGTCTGCAGAGACGAGGAAGAAACCCGTGAGCGACGTCCGTAATGTGATCATCATCGGCTCCGGGCCCGCCGGCTATACGGCCGCGCTGTACACCGCGCGCGCATCGCTGAAGCCGCTGGTCTTCGAGGGCGCCGTCACCGCCGGTGGTGCGCTGATGAACACCACCGATGTGGAGAACTTCCCGGGCTTCCGCGACGGCATCATGGGCCCGGACCTGATGGACAACATGCGGGCCCAGGCCGAGCGCTTCGGCGCCGAGCTGGTCCCGGACGATGTCATCTCGGTCGACCTCACCGGTGACATCAAGACGGTCACCGACACCGCGGGCACCGTGCACCGGGCCAAGGCCGTGATCGTCACCACGGGCTCCCAGCACCGCAAGCTCGGCCTGGCCAACGAGGACACCCTGTCCGGGCGCGGTGTCTCCTGGTGCGCCACCTGTGACGGCTTCTTCTTCAAGGACCAGGACATCGCCGTGATCGGCGGCGGGGACACCGCGATGGAGGAAGCCACCTTCCTCTCGCGCTTCGCCAAGTCCGTCACGATCGTCCACCGCCGGGACACGCTGCGTGCCTCCAAGGCCATGCAGGAGCGTGCCTTCGCCGACCCGAAGATCAAGTTCGCCTGGGACAGCGAGGTCGCCGAGATCCACGGCGAGCAGAAGCTCTCCGGGCTGACCCTGCGCAACACGAAGACCGGCGAGACCTCGCCGCTCGCGGTGACCGGGCTGTTCATCGCGGTGGGCCACGACCCGCGGACCGAGCTGTTCAAGGGCCAGCTCGACCTGGACGGAGAGGGCTATCTGACCGTGGCCGCCCCGTCGACGCGGACGAACCTCTCCGGTGTCTTCGGCGCCGGCGATGTGGTGGACCACACCTACCGCCAGGCGATCACCGCCGCGGGCACCGGCTGCTCCGCCGCCCTCGACGCCGAGCGCTTCCTCGCCGCGCTGAGTGACAGCGAGAACGCCGAGCCGGAGAAGACCCCCGCCGTCTGACCAGAACTCCCCATCCACACCCCTCAACCCGTAAGGAGGCCGCCGTGGCCGGCGACCTGAAGCATGTGACCGACGATTCCTTCGACGAGGACGTTCTCAAGAACGCCAAGCCCGTCCTGGTGGACTTCTGGGCCGCCTGGTGCGGACCGTGCCGCCAGATCGCCCCGTCGCTGGAGGCCATCGCCGCCGAGCACGGCGACAAGATCGAGATCGTCAAGCTCAACATCGACGAGAACCCGGCCACCGCCGCCAAGTACGGGGTCATGTCCATCCCGACCCTGAACGTCTACCAGGGCGGAGAGGTCGTCAAGACCATCGTCGGCGCCAAGCCCAAGGCCGCGCTCGTCCGCGACCTCGACGACTACATCGGCTGACGAACGGCAGGCGTCGGAAGACGCACGGTGTTTCACGTGAAACGGGTCCGCCCCCCCCCACTCGGGGGACGGACCCGTTCTCCGTTCCACACGCCGCTGCCCGCCTCAGAGCGGCCGTAGCGCCGGCTCCTTCTTCACCGCTCCCAGGAGCCGGTCGAGCGCCAGCTCCACGTCTTCCTTCCAGGAGAGCGTGGTACGCAGCTCCAGCCGCAGCCGGGGGTATCTCGTGTGCGTGCGGACCGTCTTGAAGCCCACCGCGGTGAGATGGTCGGCGGGCAGCACACAGGACGGCTCCTTCCAGCGGCTGTCACCGAACGCCTCGATGGCCTTGAAGTCCCGACGCAGCAGATCCTTCGCCACGGTCTGCACCATCACCCGGCCCAGCCCCTGCCCCTGATAGCCGGGCATGACCCAGGCAGTCATCAACTGGACGGCGTCCGGGGAGACCGGGCTCGTCGGAAAGGCCAGGGAGCGCGGCACATAGGCGGGAGGCGCGTACAGGACGAAGCCGACCGGCAGATCATCGATGAAGGCGACCCGACCGCAGGATCCCCACTCCAGCAGAACGGCCGAGATCCACGCCTCTTTCTCCGTACCCGCCCGGCCCGCTCCTACCGCGGCTTCACCGCTGACCGGATCAAGTTCCCAGAAGACACACGTACGGCAGCGATGGGGGAGGTCCGAAAGGTTGTCCAGCGTGAGCGGTACGAGCCGACGCCCCATGGAGGCTGTTCCTCACTTCTTTCCCCTGCCGCGGCCCGAGCGCCCGTCAGTGCGCTCCGTTCCCGGAGCAGGCCGCCGACAAAGCCACCGAGCACGCCGAGTGCCATTCCGGCCGACATCAGTTGGCCGCGGCTCACCGATCGCATGGCCCTCGCTCTCCTTCTGAGGTGGATCAAGGTGGATGCGCCCTACCAGAACGCATCGTATCCACCCAGAGACAAGCCGGGACACCGCGGGATCGCAAAGGGCGGGCCGTGTTCCGGTCAGCGTGGAACACGGCCCGCCCCAGTGGTGCGGTGGAGCCTCAGCTCTCCTCGTCGTCCCCGGTGTTCTCGGCGAGCGCCTGGTCCAGGACGCGCCCCTCACCGGGGGCAAGAGTTCCGAGGATCCGGTCGAGATCGTCCATCGAGGCGAACTCGACGACGATCTTCCCCTTCTTCTGTCCCAGGTCGACCTTCACCCGGGTCTCGAAGCGGTCGGAGAGCCGCGACGCCAGATCGCCCAGCGCCGGCGACACCCGGGCACCGGCCCGCGGCCCCTTCGACTTGGGGGAGGTCTGAGGACGCGACCCCATCAGGGTCACGATCTCCTCGACCGCTCGTACGGAGAGCCCTTCGGCGACGATGCGGTGGGCCAGCCGGTCCTGCTCCTCGGAGTCGTCCACCGACAGCAGCGCCCTGGCGTGACCGGCGGAGAGCACTCCGGCCGCGACCCTGCGCTGCACCGGAGGGGACAGACGCAGCAGCCGCAACGTGTTGGAGACCTGCGGGCGCGAACGCCCGATCCGGTCGGCGAGCTGGTCGTGCGTGCAGTTGAAGTCCTTGAGCAACTGGTCGTAGGCCGCGGCCTCTTCCAGCGGGTTCAACTGGGCCCGGTGCAGGTTCTCCAGCAGTGCGTCCAGCAGCAGCTTCTCGTCGTCCGTGGCGCGGACGATCGCGGGGATGCGCTCCAGGCCGGCTTCCCGGCAGGCCCGCCAGCGCCGCTCGCCCATGATCAGCTCATAGCGCTCCGACCCCACCTGCCGTACGACGACGGGCTGGAGAAGCCCCACTTCCTTGATGGAAGTGACCAGCTCGGCGAGCGCGTCCTCGTCGAACACCTCGCGGGGCTGCCGGGGGTTCGGCGTGATCGAGTCGATCGGTACTTCGGCGAAGTGGGCTCCGGCCACGGCCTGCTCGGGCGCCGCCGCACGCTCCGGTACGACGGTCTCCGACTCCGGGGAGACGGTGGCCGTCGGCAGCGACGTCACCTTCGCGGCGGCCACCCCGCGCTCCGCCGTCATCACCGGGGCCCCGCCCGGAGAAACCGGGGCCACCGCGGGGGAGGTCACCGGCTGCTCCTGCGGAGCGGCGGGGATCAGTGCACCAAGCCCACGCCCCAATCCTCTACGTCGCTCGCTCACTGGATCCCCTCCGACATGCTCTGCTGGCTGTTCTGGATACTCACATGGGCCTGCTGGGCGTCATAGTGCACCCCCACCCCCCGCAGGGCGATCTCACGGGCGGCTTCGAGATACGAGAGGGATCCACTGGAACCCGGATCATAAGTCAGCACCGTCTGCCCGTAGCTCGGCGCCTCCGAGATACGGACGGACCGGGGAATGCTGGTCCGCAGCACCTCTTTGCCGAAGTGGCTGCGGACCTCGTCCGCCACCTGCGAGGCGAGACGTGTCCGGCCGTCGTACATGGTGAGCAGAATCGTCGAGACATGCAGCGTGGGGTTGAGGTGCGCCCGCACCAGATCGACGTTCCGCAGCAACTGACCCAGCCCTTCCAGCGCGTAGTACTCGCACTGAATGGGGATCAGAACCTCTGCTCCCGCGACCATCGCGTTGACGGTCAGCAGGCCGAGCGAGGGCGGGCAGTCGATGAGGATGTAGTCCAGCGGCTGCTCGTACGCCTCGATCGCCCGCTGCAGTCGGCTCTCCCGTGCCACCAGGGACACCAACTCGATCTCCGCACCGGCGAGATCGATGGTGGCCGGGGCACAGAAGAGACCTTCGACGTCCGGGACCGGCTGGACCACCTCGGAGAGCGGCTTGCTCTCCACCAGGACGTCATAGATCGAAGGAACTTCGGCGTGATGGTCGATCCCCAGCGCCGTGGAGGCGTTGCCCTGCGGATCGAGGTCGACCACCAGCACGCGCGCACCGTGGAGCGCGAGCGACGCGGCGAGGTTGACCGTGGTGGTGGTCTTGCCTACGCCACCCTTCTGGTTGGCGACGACCATGACACGTGTCTGTTCGGGGCGGGGCAGACCCTCGCCGGCCCGGCCCAGTGCCTCCACCGCCAGTTGGGCGGCGTGGCCGATGGGGGTGTCGTCCATCGGGGGCGGTGTTTCACGTGAAACATCCTCCCCCGGCGACTCGGTGCGGGGACCGGGGACCGGATCGGCCGTCGGTCCCGCGATGTTGGCGTCGGACCGCAAGGATTCACTCTCCTCGACTTCAGACTCGCAATGGACAGAGCCTGCCATGCTTTCGGGGTCGTGAACCAGCGAGGCCCGTGGATCTGTGGATGAATCCGCGTCTGTGGACAACCCCGTCCCCCGTACGAGGGGTTTTCGGCCGCGTGGTGTGGCGGCCTCGCGACCTCGGGTGATGATGCCCTGCAGCAGTGAGCGACGTTTCACGTGAAACACGATGCACGCGCTGCGGGGCTAGACCATCACGACACTCCGCAATGCATAGGTATGGCAGCTTGTATGGACCATCACTGATAGCCACAGAGGACTGTACGGCTCAACGGCGGCGCCGTGCACGGCCGGCCCGCGCGGCCTTGGCCCGCTTCGTCGCGAACCGCACACCGCCGGGGCTCTCCCCGACCTCCACCCGCACCACCGTGGCGAGCGGATCGACGATGCCCTCCCCGACCTGAAGCACGGAGGTCTCCACCACGCCGAGCTTGCTCAGCGCCGCACGGGCCCCGTTGATCTCCTCCTCGGCCGTGTCGCCCTTCAGCGCCAGCATCTCGCCGTAGGGGCGCAGCAGCGGCACCCCCCAGCCCGCCAGCCGGTCGAGCGGCGCCACCGCCCGCGCCGTCACCACATGGACCGGCTGGAGCGTGCCGAGGACCTCCTCGGCACGGCCGCGTACCACCGTCACATGGTCCAGGCCCAGCAGCTCGACCACTTCCTGGAGGAAGTTCGTCCGACGCAGCAGCGGCTCCAGCAGCGTGATCTTCAGGTCCGGCCGGACCAGCGCCAGCGGAATCCCGGGGAGACCCGCGCCCGAGCCGACATCGCAGACCATCACGTTCTCGGGCACGACCTCGGAGAGCACCGCACAGTTCAACATGTGCCGCTCCCACAGACGCGGCACCTCGCGGGGGCCGATCAGACCGCGCTTGACGCCCGCGTCCGCCAGCAGCTCCGCGTAGCGGACAGCCTCCGGAAAGAACTCACCGAACACAGTGCGCGCCTCGTCCGGTGCGGGGGGAAGCTCTGCTGCCTCCGTCACGGGAACCGTCCTTCCATACCGAACCACCCACCGGTGGCTGACTATCAGGCTGACAAAGATCGGCCCCGCCTGCGCGACAGGCGGGGCCGAATACGTTGAACCACTCAGGCAGGGAGCACCACGACGAAGCGCTCGGGCTCCTCGCCCTCGGACTCGCTGCGCAGACCGGCGGCGGCGACCGCGTCGTGCACGACCTTCCGCTCGAAGGGCGTCATCGGGCTCAGCTTCACCGGCTCACCGGTGCTCTTCACCTCGTCCGCCGCCTTGGCACCCAGCTCGGCCAGCTCGGTACGCTTCCTGGCCCGGAAGCCCGCGATGTCCAGCATGAGCCGGCTGCGGTCCCCGGTCTCCCGGTGGACAGCGAGCCGCGTCAGCTCCTGAAGTGCCTCCAGGACCTCGCCGTCGCGCCCCACCAGCTTCTGAAGATCCCCACCGGCCGCATCGCTGATGATCGAGACCGCGGCCCGGTCTGCCTCGACGTCCATGTCGATATCGCCGTCGAGATCGGCGATGTCGAGCAGGCCCTCAAGGTAGTCGGCCGCGATCTCCCCTTCCTGCTCCAGACGGGTCAGGGTGTCGCCCCCCTCAGGGGCGGCGGAGATGGTGCCTTCCGTCACGGGTGGACTCCTTCTTACTTCTTGGTCGGGTGCTTGGGCCGCTGCTGACCCTTGCGCTGTCCGGACTTGGCCTTCTGGCGTGTGGCGCCGCCGGCGGGCTTGCCCGACGGCTTGGACGTGGTGTCCTGCGGCTCGTCCTTCTTCTGCAACGAGGTCTTCGGCTGCGGCTCGTCCGGCTCGGCGTCATCGGACGCCGGCTTGTCCGTACCGGCCTGGGTCGCGGCGGCCTGCCGCTGTGCCTTGGTCTGGCGCTTGGGCTGCTGGCGCCTGGCCGCGGCACCCGCCTCGGCCTCGGCGGCGGCGGTGTCGCTCTTGTCGACCGTGCCGTCGGGCTGCGCGGCCAGACCCGACTTGCCCAGGCCCACGACGAACTTGCGCTCGTTGTCGTTGCGGTCCGGGCCCTTGGCCACGATCGCCTGCACGACGGAACGCTTGCGACGGGACCGCACCTCGCCGTGCGCGGTGATGCTCTTCAGCAGACGCTGCAGGTACTGGTCCTGCGCCTTGCTGCCCGGGGTGGGGTTCTGGTTGATCACGTACATCTGCTGGCCCATGGTCCACACGTTGGTGGTCAGCCAGTAGACGAGCACACCGACGGGGAAGTTCACGCCGGTGACGGCGAAGATCAGGGGGAAGATGTACATCAGCATCTTCTGCTGCTGCATGTACGGCGTCTTGACCGTCAGGTCGACGTTCTTCGTCATGAGCTGGCGCTGCGTGTAGAACTGCGACGCCGACATCAGGATGATCATAATGGCGGTGACGATCCGTACATCGGTCAGCGACGCGTTGAGCGACGCGACCTTCTCGCTGCTGTCCAGGAACTTGGCGGCCAGCGGGGCACCGAAGATGTGCGCCTGCCGGGCGCTGTCCAGCAGCTCCTGGTTGATCACGCCGATGGTCTTGCCGCTCGCGATGCTGGAGAGCACGTGGTACAGCGCGAAGAAGAACGGGGACTGCGCCAGGATGGGCAGACACGAGGAGAGCGGGTTCGTACCCGTCTCCTTGTACAGCTTCATCATCTCTTCGGACTGACGCTGTTTGTCGTTCTTGTAGCGCTCCTGGATCGCCTTCATCTTCGGCTGGAGCACCTGCATGTTCCGCGTCGACTTGATCTGCTTCACGAAGAGCGGGATCAGGCAGATACGGATCAACACCACCAGGGACACGATGGACAGTCCCCAGGCCCAGCCCGTGTCGGGGCCGAAAATCATCCCGTACAGCGAGTGGAACTGGACGATGACCCAGGAAACTGGTGTGGTGATAAAACTGAACAGACTGGCAATCGTGTCCACTAATCAGGCTCCTTGAGCTTTGGGCGAGGTCTCTGCGGCCGGGCTGGGGGTGTCGGGGGCCGATCCCCCGGAAGGCACGTCAGCAGCGGGCCGCCCGCCCTTACCGCCGCGCCACGCGTTGCGCAGCAGTTCATGCCATCGCGGCCGTTTACGCGGCGGGACATGGTCCACACCGCCCGGCGACCACGGATTGCACCGCAGAATGCGCCAGGCGGTCAGCGCCGTGCCCTTCACCGCGCCATGGCGGTCGATGGCCGTATATCCGTAGTGCGAACACGACGGGTAGTACCGGCAGACAGGCCCGAGGAGCGGGCTGATCGTCCACTGGTACAGCTTGATCAGAGCCAGCAGCGGGTACTTCATCGCGCGCCCCCTCCCAGCAGCCGCCGGAGAGCGGCGTCCAGGTCTCGGGCCAGCAGTGCATGATCGGCGTCGCCTGATCCGGGCAGCGCCCGTACGACCACCAGGCTACCGGGGGGCAGCGTGGAGAGGCGGTCGCGTATGAGATGGCGCAGGCGCCGCTTCACGCGGTTCCGTACGACCGCGCCGCCCACCGCTTTGCTTACGACGAAACCCGCACGCACCGGGGAAGCGCTCTCCCCAGGCGCGTGCGGGTCCGTTGAACCGCTGTTCAGATGGACGACAAGAAGCGGGCGTCCAGCCCGGCGTCCTCGTCGTACCGCGGTCGCGAAGTCCTCGCGCCGCCTCAGCCGATTCTCGGTAGGCAGCACGTCATGACCTGTTTGTCAGCAGGCGATCAGGCGGACAGACGGGCGCGACCCTTGCTGCGGCGAGTCGCGAGAATCGCGCGGCCGGCACGGGTACGCATCCGCAGCCGGAACCCGTGGGTCTTGGCGCGACGGCGGTTGTTCGGCTGGAAGGTGCGCTTGCTCACTCGGGGGCTCCAGAAAATGATGTGTGGATGGCGGGACATCGCCTGGCTGTCACCGTGCGCCCACGAGAGGCTGAGAAGCTCGCGTTCACGCCCGAGTGCACCGCTTCACAACCACAGATCGTGATCTTTGCCCATCGGAGGCAGGCGGCAGCAGCCATCGACAACTCGACCTGGTCACGGTACGCGCGGCTACGCCATCCGGTCAAACCAGCTCGGTGCCGGACTCCATTGTGCACAGGCTGTGGACAACAACTTGAACCGCGCGGGTCGCCCTGACTACCTTGGCGGAGACCGCTCCCTATGCGCCGGTCGGTCTTCACCCCGGCTTTCCCCGCCGGCCTTCCCACCCCGTCCCGAGAAGCACACATTCGTGGGACCAGCGAGAGAGCGTGCCTTGTGGCTGATGTACCTGCCGATCTTGCCGCAGTGTGGCCACGAGTGCTGGAGCAGCTCCTCAGGGAGGGCCAGCAGGGCGTAGAGCCCAAGGACAAACAGTGGATCGAACGGTGCCAGCCACTGGCCCTGGTCGCGGACACCGCGCTGCTCGCCGTCCCCAATGAATGGGGCAAGCGCGTCCTGGAGGGGCGACTCGCCCCCCTCATCAGCGAGACCCTGAGCCACGAGTGCGGCCGGCCCATCCGGATCGCGATCACCGTCGACGACTCGGCGGGTGAGCCCACCCCGCCGGCCCCGCCCGTACCCCAGCAGCACCGCTACCAGGGCCCGCTCCACGACGAACCGCGGCAGGACGACGCGTACGACGGCTACGGGCACCGCCCTGCCGACGACGGCATGCCGTCCGTGCGCCCCGCCTACCCGGACTACCAGCAGCAGCGCCCCGCCCCCGGGGCCTGGCCGCATTCCCAGGAGGACCTGTCCTGGCAGCCCCGTCTCGGCGGGTACCAGGACCGCGACCCCTACGCCACCGCCCGGCCGCAGCAACACGACTACCGGCAGCCCCAGGGCCAGGACCGGTCCCCGTACGAGCACCCCACCAACCAGCACGACCAGCGCGACCACCACTCACGCCACGACCGTCACGACCTCCAGGAGCCGCCCGCGCCGCGGCACGGCGGCGGGCAGAGCGTGGGCCGCGCGCGCGCCGGGGCGCCGGGACCGCTGGGCGCCCAGCCCGCCCCTGCGCCGGGCCCCGGCGAGCCGCAGGCCCGGCTCAACCCCAAGTACCTCTTCGACACCTTCGTCATCGGCGCGTCCAACCGCTTCGCGCATGCGGCGGCGGTCGCCGTCGCCGAGGCGCCCGCCAAGGCGTACAACCCGCTCTTCATCTACGGCGAATCCGGACTCGGCAAGACGCACCTGCTCCACGCCATCGGGCATTACGCGCGCAGCCTCTACCCCGGTACGCGGGTGCGGTACGTCAGCTCCGAGGAGTTCACGAACGAGTTCATCAACTCGATCAGGGACGGTAAGGGCGACACCTTCCGCAAGCGCTACCGCGATGTCGACATCCTCCTTGTCGACGACATCCAGTTCCTGGCGTCCAAGGAGTCGACGCAGGAGGAGTTCTTCCACACGTTCAACACGCTCCACAACGCCAACAAACAGATCGTGCTCTCCTCGGACCGGCCCCCCAAGCAACTGATCACGCTGGAGGACCGGCTGCGCAACCGCTTCGAGTGGGGACTGACCACGGACGTCCAGCCGCCGGAGCTGGAGACCCGTATCGCGATCCTCCGTAAGAAGGCGGTCCAGGAGCAGCTCAACGCGCCGCCCGAGGTGCTGGAGTTCATCGCCTCGCGGATCTCGCGCAACATCCGCGAGCTGGAGGGCGCCCTCATCCGGGTCACCGCGTTCGCCTCGCTCAACCGGCAGCCGGTGGACCTCGGGCTCACCGAGATCGTGCTGAAGGACCTCATCCCCGGCAGCGAGGACGCGGCCCCGGAGATCACCGCGACCAACATCATGGCGGCGACCGCCGACTACTTCGGGCTGTCGGTGGACGACCTCTGCGGCTCCTCACGGAGCCGGGTGCTCGTGACGGCGCGGCAGATCGCGATGTACCTCTGCCGTGAGCTGACCGATCTCTCGCTGCCGAAGATCGGCGCCCAGTTCGGCGGACGCGACCACACGACGGTGATGCACGCGGACCGGAAGATCCGCGCGCTGATGGCCGAGCGCCGCTCCATCTACAACCAGGTGACGGAACTCACCAACCGCATCAAGAACGGCTGAGACCGCCCCACCCGTCGCGGGACGGTGCGAGAGAGCGGCCTGACAGCGCTCACGAGGGCGTCCGGGACCCCGTCCGACACGGTCCTGGGCGCCCTTTGGCCGTCCCGGAGGGCTCGCGGCGCCTCCTCCGGCGTGTCGCCGGACGGTCTCGCTGTTCGAATACGCGGCGGTGCGGAGGTCTTCTCCACAGATTCGGGCAGAATCTTCCGTCCACAGCCTGGGGACCCAGGAGTTGTCCCGATCGTGTCCACAGGGGAGGCCACCGACCGGACATCGCTCCAGGTCAGGAGGGTGTGGATTTGTGGTTGACGCCGCTCCACAGGCTGTGGACGGAAATTTCGTCCACAGGGCGTCCGAGATCTTGTCCACCGACGGCCCACAGGCAACCGTTCGTCGCCCACAGCTTCTCCACAGCCCTGTCCACTGTTCGGCAACGAAACCCCCGGGGTCGCTGAGTCGAGTGAAAGGCGTCACACCAAGGAGGTCGGTTGGGCTGTGGGGAACATGGGTAAAACTGGGGACGCGGCTGGGGAGAAGTCACGGTGTCCTGTGCATGGGGTGTGCAGAACTTTCGTCCGTCCACAGAAGAGCCGAGTTCTCCACGGCTCCGCCCACAAGCGCGGTGGATAAAAAAACGGGCTTGACCTGCGCATAAGGCGTTATCCACGGTTTCCACAGGGCCTACTACTACTACCCCTGAGAGTTAGCCAGGAGTCCGCTTCGAAGCAGGGCCTGTGCACAACTTCGCGGCCGACCATCCGGAACGTCTCGCCTCGACTTGACCCGCGACAGCACCGAGTGTCGGTGCCGTAGGTCAGACTGGTCCCCGGCATCACAGCCGACGACGAAGGCCAGCAGGGCGAGCGAGCAACAGCAGGAGGCGGTTCCGGTGAAGATCCGGGTGGAGCGCGATGTACTCGCGGAGGCGGTGGCCTGGGTGGCCCGTAGCCTTCCGGCCCGTCCGCCGGCACCGGTACTCGCGGGCCTTCTGCTGAAGGCGGAGGACGGCGCTCTCAGCTTCTCCAGCTTCGACTACGAGGTCTCGGCGCGGGTCTCGGTGGACGCGGAGGTGGAGGAGGACGGCACCGTCCTCGTCTCCGGCCGGCTGCTCGCCGACATCTGCCGCGCCCTCCCCAACCGTCCGGTGGAGATCTCCACAGACGGTGTACGGGCGACCGTCGTCTGCGGCTCCTCGCGGTTCACGCTCCACACCCTCCCTGTGGAGGAGTACCCGGCGCTGCCGCAGATGCCGACGGCCACCGGCACCGTTCCCGGTGAGGTCTTCGCCTCCGCCGCCTCCCAGGTCGCCATCGCCGCGGGCCGCGACGACACGCTGCCCGTGCTCACCGGCGTACGGATCGAGATCGAGGGCGACACGGTCACCCTGGCCTCGACCGACCGCTACCGCTTCGCGGTCCGTGAGTTCCTGTGGAAGCCCGAGGCGCCGGACATCTCCGCGGTCGCCCTGGTGCCCGCCAAGACGCTGCTGGACACCGCCAAGGCGCTCACGAACGGCGACACGGTCACGCTGGCGCTCTCCGGCTCCGGCGCGGGCGAGGGTCTGATCGGCTTCGAGGGCGCGGGACGCCGTACGACGACCCGCCTTCTTGAGGGCGATCTGCCGAAGTACCGCACGCTCTTCCCGACCGAGTTCAACTCGGTCGCGGTGATCGAGACCGCCCCGTTCGTCGAGGCCGTCAAGCGCGTGGCCCTGGTCGCGGAGCGGAACACCCCCGTACGGCTCAGCTTCGAGCAGGGCGTTCTCATCCTGGAGGCGGGTTCCAGCGACGACGCACAGGCTGTGGAGCGGGTCGACGCGCAGCTCGACGGCGACGACATCTCGATCGCCTTCAACCCGACCTTCCTGCTGGACGGTCTGAGCGCGATCGACTCCCCGGTGGCCCAGCTCTCCTTCACGACGTCCACGAAGCCGGCACTGCTGAGCGGCCGTCCGGCCGTCGACGCGGAGGCGGACGAGGCGTACAAGTACCTGATCATGCCGGTACGCCTGAGCGGCTGACCCCACAGGTGAGTGGCCGGGTCCGGGCGTAGGCTCGGACCCGGGTACGAATCGCCTCAACGCTTAAGGAACGCCTGATGGAGCTCGGTCTTGTGGGTCTCGGCAAGATGGGCGGCAACATGCGCGAGCGCATCCGCCGTGCCGGCCACACCGTTATCGGATACGACCGCAACCCGGACCTCGCGGACGTCCACAGCCTCAAGGAGCTGGTTGACCGGCTCAAGGGTCCGCGCGTCGTGTGGGTGATGGTCCCCGCGGGAGCCGCGACCCAGGCGACGATCGACGAGCTGGCCGAGCTGCTGTCCCCCGGCGATGTCGTGGTCGACGGCGGGAACTCCCGCTGGACCGACGACGAGAAGCACGCGGTCGAGCTGGGCATCAAGGGCATCGGCTTCCTCGACTGCGGTGTCTCCGGCGGCGTCTGGGGCCTCGACAACGGTTATGCGCTGATGTACGGCGGTGCCCCGGAGCATGTGGCGAAGGTCGAGCCGATCTTCGACGCGCTCAAGCCCGAGGGGAACTTCGGCTCCGTGCACGCCGGCAAGGTCGGCGCGGGCCACTTCGCCAAGATGGTTCACAACGGCATCGAGTACGCCATGATGCAGGCGTACGCCGAGGGCTGGGAGCTGCTGGAGAAGGTCGACTCGGTCACCGACGTCCGTGAGGTCTTCCGCTCCTGGCAGGAGGGCACGGTCATCCGTTCCTGGCTGCTGGACCTGGCGGTCAATGCGCTGGACGAGGACGAGCACCTGGACCAGCTCCGGGGGTACGCGGAGGACTCGGGCGAGGGCCGGTGGACGGTCGAGGCGGCCATCAACCACGCGGTGCCGCTGCCCGCGATCACCGCGTCGCTCTTCGCGCGGTTCGCCTCCCGCCAGGAGGACTCGCCGCAGATGAAGATGGTCTCGGCGCTGCGCAACCAGTTCGGCGGCCATGCCGTCGAGTCGGCCGACGACAAGTAGTGACATCGGGGGAGGTCCGCGCACAGCCATGCATGTGACGCATCTGTCGCTGGCCGACTTCCGGTCGTACGCCCGGGTGGAGGTGCCCCTCGACCCGGGCGTCACCGCGTTCGTGGGGGCGAACGGGCAGGGCAAGACGAATCTGGTCGAGGCGGTCGGTTATCTGGCGACGCTCGGCAGCCACCGGGTCTCGTCGGACGCGCCGCTGGTCCGGATGGGCGCCGAGCGCGCGGTGATCCGGGCGGCGGTCACGCAGGGCGAGCGCTCCCAGCTCGTGGAGCTCGAACTGAACCCCGGCCGGGCCAACCGGGCGCGTATCAACCGTTCGTCGCAGGTCAAGCCGCGTGACGTGGTCGGGATCGTACGGACGGTGCTGTTCGCGCCGGAGGATCTGGCGCTGGTGAAGGGCGATCCGGGCGAGCGCCGCCGGTTCCTGGACGAGCTGATCACCGCGCGGTCGCCGCGGATGGCGGGGGTGCGGTCGGACTACGACCGGGTGCTCCGTCAGCGGAACACGCTGCTGAAGTCGGCGGCGATGGCGCGGCGGCACGGTGGGCGTGGCATGGACCTGTCCACGCTGGACGTCTGGGACCAGCATCTCGCGCGCGCCGGGGCGGAGTTGCTGGCGCAGCGGGTCGATCTGATCGCCACGTTGCAGCCGCTGACGGACAAGGCGTACGAGCAGTTGGCGCCGGGCGGCGGGCCGGTGACGCTGGAGTACCGTTCCTCCGCCGGTGGCCCCGGCGGTGACGAGGCCGCGGGCCCCCCGGGCCCGGGTGAGCCGGCCGCCGGGTCCTCGCGCGACGAGCTGTACGCGCATCTGCTGGCGGCGCTGGCCGAGGTGCGCAAACAGGAGATCGAGCGGGGTGTGACGCTGGTCGGCCCGCACCGGGACGATCTGGTGCTGAAGCTGGGCCGGCTGCCGGCGAAGGGGTACGCGAGCCACGGCGAGTCCTGGTCGTACGCGCTGGCGCTGCGGCTGGCCTCGTACGATCTGCTGCGCGCCGAGGGCAATGAGCCGGTGCTGGTGCTGGACGACGTGTTCGCCGAGCTGGACGCGCGGCGCCGGGAGCGGCTGGCCGAGCTGGTGGCTCCGGGGGAGCAGGTGCTGGTGACGGCGGCGGTGGACGACGATGTGCCGGGTGTGCTGGCCGGGGCGCGGTTCATGGTGGCCGAGGGTGCGGTGGAGCGCGTATGAGTCCGTCCGGAACGCTGGGGTTCCCGGGGACACCGGAGCCGGGAGCCGGGCCCGGGGCCGCTTCCGGGGCCGGTCCTTCGGTGCCGTCGTCATCCGGGGCTTCGGGGTCGGTGCCCGAGCCGTCCGGGGTGGATCTGGCCCGGGTCGCGCTGCGTGCGGCGAAGGAGCAGGCCCGCGCCCGGGGCAATGCCGTCCAGCAGAAGAAGCAGGCCAGGCGGGGCGGCGGGCTGCGGTCCGGCGCGCGGGCCGACGGGCGTGATCCGCTGCCGCTGGGCGCCGCGATCAACCGGCTGATCATGGAGCGGGGCTGGGAGACCCCGGCCGCCGTGGGCGGGGTGATGGGCCGCTGGCCGCAGATCGTCGGGGAGGACCTGGCGAAGCACTGTGTGCCGCAGCGTTACGACGACGCCGAGGACGCGCGGGTGCTGACCGTGCAGTGCGATTCGACGGTGTGGGCGACGCAGCTCCGGCTGCTGGCGCCGCGCCTGGTGGCCCGGCTGAACGAGGACCTGGGGCACGGCACGGTGCGGATGATCAAGGTGCTGGGGCCGGGGGGCCCGCCGCAGCGGTACGGCCGTCTCCGGGCGCCGGGGAGCACGGGGCCCGGCGACACGTACGGCTGAGAAGGCCGAGAGGGCCGGGAAGGCCGAGAGGGCCGAGGCGACCGGGAGGACCGAGCCCGTCGCCCTCCTGTCCCCCTCCCCTGCCCCTCCCGTGTCCCGCGCCTCGTACGTCCCCGTCCCTCCGTCCCCGTACCTTCCCGGTGCCCGTACGCGGCACCGTTCCTCCTCACGAGCCGTCCTTCTTACGGGGGACGGCTCGTCCCGTTCCGTACCGTCCCGATGGCGCTGTGACCTGGGGAAGCGCCTGGGGAGATTGAGGTGTCCCTCACCGTAGCGGGAGGTTGACAGGCCGAAGCGCTCAACGCCGGTGTGAGCCTCTTGGAGCCCCTTCCCGAATATGGGGAGTCGGAGGCTGCTCATCCAGGGCGGCACATGCGGACTCAGGTACCGGCAAACCCCCATTCGGGTCGGCGCTACCGGTAGACTGATGGAAAATCCCGCGCTGCTTGCGGGGGACTGTCAACAGATGCTGACACAAGCCGAACGACGCAGCCGCTCCCGCTTGCTCGGAGGACGGCCTGTGCTGTGCCAGAAAGGGCGCTTCGTGGCCGATTCCGGCAACCCCAATGAGAAGACCCCGTCCGTCGCCACTGGCGAGCACGGCGAGGTAACCGCCGCGTACGACGCCAGTGCCATCACCGTCCTCGAGGGCCTGGACGCGGTCCGCAAGCGGCCCGGCATGTACATCGGCTCGACCGGTGAGCGCGGGCTCCACCACCTCGTGCAGGAAGTCGTCGACAACGCCGTCGACGAGGCGATGGCCGGTCACGCGGACACGATCGACGTCACGATCCTCGCCGACGGCGGGGTCCGGGTGATCGACAACGGCCGCGGGATCCCGGTGGGCATCGTTCCGTCCGAGAACAAGCCGGCCGTCGAGGTCGTGATGACAGTGCTGCACGCGGGCGGCAAGTTCGGCGGCGGCGGGTACGCCGTCTCCGGCGGTCTGCACGGCGTGGGCGTCTCCGTCGTCAACGCGCTGTCGACGAAGGTCTCGGTCGAGGTCAAGACGGACGGTTACCGCTGGACGCAGGACTACAAGCTCGGTGTGCCCACGGCGCCGCTGGCCCGTAACGAGGAGACGCCGGACTCCGGTACGTCGGTGACGTTCTGGGCCGACCCGGATGTCTTCGAGACGACGGACTACTCCTTCGAGACGCTGTCGCGGCGCTTCCAGGAGATGGCCTTCCTCAACAAGGGCCTGACGCTGACCCTGACGGACGAGCGCGAGTCGGCGAAGGCCGTCGTGGGCGCGGATGTCGCGGGTACGGACGCGGTGGAGAGCCCGGGCGAGGAGCCGCCGGCGCGTACGGTGACGTACTTCTACGAGGGCGGCATCGTCGACTTCGTGAAGTACCTCAACTCGCGCAAGGGCGAGCTGATCCACCCGACGGTCATCGGCATCGAGGCCGAGGACAAGGAGCGGCTGCTCTCGGTCGAGATCGCGATGCAGTGGAACGCGCAGTACAGCGAGGGTGTGTACTCCTTCGCGAACACGATCCACACGCATGAGGGCGGTACGCACGAGGAGGGCTTCCGCGCGGCGATGACCGGTCTGGTCAACCGCTACGCGCGCGAGAAGAAGTTCCTGCGGGAGAAGGACGACAATCTCGCGGGCGAGGACATCCGCGAGGGTCTGACCGCGATCATCTCGGTGAAGCTGGGCGAGCCGCAGTTCGAGGGTCAGACGAAGACGAAGCTGGGCAACACGGAGGCGAAGACCTTCGTCCAGAAGATCGTGCACGAGCACCTGACGGACTGGTTCGACCGTAATCCGAACGAGGCCGCGGACATCATCCGCAAGTCGATCCAGGCCGCCACGGCCCGGGTCGCGGCCCGTAAGGCGCGGGATCTGACCCGTCGCAAGGGGCTGCTGGAGAGCGCGTCCCTGCCGGGCAAGCTGAGCGACTGCCAGTCGAACGACCCGTCGAAGTGCGAGATCTTCATCGTCGAGGGTGACTCCGCCGGTGGTTCCGCGAAGTCGGGCCGTAACCCGATGTACCAGGCGATCCTGCCGATCCGCGGCAAGATCCTGAACGTCGAGAAGGCGCGGATCGACAAGATCCTCCAGAACACCGAGGTGCAGGCGCTGATCTCGGCGTTCGGCACGGGGGTGCACGAGGACTTCGACATCGAGAAGCTCCGCTATCACAAGATCATTCTGATGGCGGACGCCGACGTCGACGGCCAGCACATCAACACGCTGCTGCTGACGTTCCTGTTCCGTTTCATGCGTCCCCTGGTCGAGGCCGGGCACGTCTACCTCTCCCGCCCGCCGCTCTACAAGATCAAGTGGGGCCGGGACGACTTCGAGTACGCCTACTCCGACCGGGAGCGCGACGCGCTGGTCGAGCTGGGCAAGCAGAACGGGAAGCGGATCAAGGAGGACTCGATCCAGCGCTTCAAGGGTCTGGGCGAGATGAACGCCGAGGAGCTGCGGATCACCACGATGGACGTCGACCACCGGGTGCTCGGCCAGGTCACGCTGGACGACGCGGCCCAGGCCGACGATCTGTTCTCGGTGCTGATGGGCGAGGACGTCGAGGCGCGGCGGTCCTTCATCCAGCGCAATGCCAAGGACGTCCGCTTCCTCGACATCTAGTCGGTCACTGCTGACGGATTCGACAAGGCCGAAAGGAACACTGACCAGCAATGGCCGACGAGAACACCCCCGCAACACCTGACAACGCCGACGGCTCCGAGAACTCCGGCGTCCCCGGCACCCCCGGGACCCCTGTGGTCCAGGAGGTGGTCGAGGCGGTCGAGGGACTGGCGATGCGCGTAGAGCCCGTGGGGCTCGAAACGGAGATGCAGCGCTCGTACCTCGACTACGCGATGTCCGTCATCGTGTCGCGCGCGCTGCCGGACGTACGGGACGGCCTCAAGCCCGTGCACCGGCGTGTGCTGTACGCGATGTACGACGGCGGTTACCGGCCCGAGAAGGGCTTCTACAAGTGCGCCCGCGTCGTCGGTGACGTGATGGGTACGTACCACCCGCACGGCGACTCCTCGATCTACGACGCGCTGGTCCGCCTCGCGCAGCCGTGGTCGATGCGGATGCCGCTGGTGGACTCCAACGGCAACTTCGGTTCGCCGGGCAACGACCCGGCCGCCGCCATGCGGTACACCGAGTGCAAGCTGATGCCGCTGTCGATGGAGATGCTCCGGGACATCGACGAGGAGACCGTCGACTTCACGGACAACTACGACGGCCGCAACCAGGAGCCGACGGTGCTGCCGGCGCGGTTCCCGAACCTTCTGATCAACGGTTCGGCGGGTATCGCCGTCGGTATGGCCACCAACATCCCGCCGCACAATCTGCGGGAGGTCGCGGCCGGCGCGATGTGGGCGCTGGAGCACCCGGACGCCTCGCACGAGGAACTGCTGGACGCGCTGATCGAGCGGATCAAGGGTCCCGACTTCCCGTCGGGCGCGCTGGTCGTGGGCCGTAAGGGCATCGAGGAGGCGTACCGTACGGGCCGCGGCTCGATCACGATGCGCGCGGTGGTCGAGGTCGAGGAGATCCAGAACCGCCAGTGCCTGGTGGTCACGGAGCTGCCGTACCAGACCAACCCGGACAATCTCGCTCAGAAGATTGCCGACCTGGTCAAGGACGGGAAGATCGGCGGTATCGCCGATGTCCGTGACGAGACGTCCTCCCGTACGGGGCAGCGCCTGGTCGTCGTCCTGAAGCGGGACGCGGTCGCCAAGGTCGTGCTGAACAACCTGTACAAGCACACCGATCTCCAGTCCAACTTCAGCGCGAACATGCTGGCGCTGGTGGACGGGGTGCCGCGCACGCTATCGCTCGACGCGTTCATCCGGCACTGGGTGACGCACCAGATCGAGGTCATCGTCCGGCGTACGAAGTACCGGCTGCGCAAGGCGGAGGAGCGGGCGCACATCCTGCGCGGTCTGCTCAAGGCGCTCGACGCGATCGACGAGGTCATCGCGCTGATCCGGCGCAGCGACACGGTCGAGATCGCGCGTGAGGGCCTGATGGGGCTGCTCACGATCGACGAGATCCAGGCGAACGCGATCCTGGAGATGCAGCTCCGCCGGCTGGCGGCCCTGGAGCGGCAGAAGATCGTCGCGGAGCACGACGAGCTCCAGGTGAAGATCAACGAGTACAACTCGATCCTGGCGTCGCCGGAGAAGCAGCGCACCATCGTGCGCGAGGAACTGTCCGTCATCGTCGACAAGTTCGGTGACGACCGACGCTCCAAGCTGGTCCCCTTCGACGGTGACATGTCCATGGAGGACTTGATCGCGGAGGAGGACATCGTCGTCACCATCACGCGTGGCGGCTATGTGAAGCGTACGAAGACGGACGACTACCGCTCGCAGAAGCGCGGCGGTAAGGGCGTACGCGGGACGAAGCTCAAGGAAGACGACATCGTCGACCACTTCTTCGTCTCCACGACCCACCACTGGCTGCTGTTCTTCACGAACAAGGGCCGGGTCTACCGGGCCAAGGCGTACGAGCTCCCCGACGTCGGCCGGGACGCGCGGGGTCAGCATGTGGCCAATCTGCTGGCATTCCAGCCGGACGAGCAGATCGCCGAGATCCTCGCGATCCGCGACTACGAGGCCGTGCCGTATCTCGTTCTCGCAACAAAGGCGGGGCTGGTCAAGAAGACCCCGCTCAAGGATTACGACTCTCCGCGGTCGGGTGGTGTCATCGCGATCAACCTGCGGGAGACGGACGCGGGCGCGGACGACGAGCTGATCGGCGCCGAGCTGGTGTCGGCGGAGGACGATCTGCTGCTCATCAGCAGGAAGGCGCAGTCGATCCGGTTCACCGCGACGGACGACGCGCTGCGGCCGATGGGCCGTGCCACGTCCGGGGTCAAGGGGATGAGTTTCCGCGAGGGCGACGAGCTCCTCTCGATGAATGTCGTCCGGCCCGGTACGTTCGTCTTCACTGCCACGGACGGCGGATACGCGAAGCGGACCGCTGTTGACGACTACCGCGTCCAGGGCCGTGGCGGCCTCGGCATCAAGGCCGCCAAGATCGTGGAGGACCGCGGGTCGCTCGTCGGCGCGTTGGTGGTCGAGGAGACTGATGAGATCCTTGCCATCACCCTCGGCGGTGGTGTGATTCGCACGCGAGTCAACGAAGTCAGGGAGACGGGCCGTGACACCATGGGCGTCCAACTGATCAACCTGGGCAAGCGTGATGCCGTCGTGGGTATCGCGCGTAACGCCGAGGCGGGCCGTGAGGCTGAAGAGGTCGACGGGACCGATGACCCGGGGACCGATGAGGCCGGTACGGCCGAGGTCGCCGGGGGCAGCAAGCCTCCGGCCGGGGAGCACGAGGAGTAAGCGTGAGTGGAGCCACGGGCGCCGGATCGGCCGCTTCCGGAGCGAACGGTGCCCGTGGCCCTGCCACGGACTCCCAGGGGGTTACGGTGACCGACACCCGGGGGAACAAGCCCCCGTACGAGACCTATGGCGCTGGGCAGCCGCAGCCGGCCGCTCAGCCGTACCACCCGCCGCAGGCGTATCCCTCTCCCGGCGGCGGAGCCACTCAAGCCGGAAAGGGATCCATGCCGGCCGGACAGCAGGGCCAACAGGGAGCTTCCGTGACATCTGCCCCTTCCGCCACCGGGACCGCCGGGTCCTCCGGTGGCGGCGGATCCGCCACACCGACGGGACCGGCCGCCGCAGCCGCGGCGGTGCGTCTGCCGAGGACGGGCGCGCGGACCACGCCCCGTACCCGCAAAGCGCGACTGCGGGTCTCCAAGGCCGACCCGTGGTCGGTGATGAAGGTCAGCTTCCTCCTCTCCATCGCGCTCGGCGTCTGCACGATCGTGGCGGCGGCGGTGCTGTGGATGGTCATGGACGCCATGGGCGTCTTCTCGACCGTCGGCGGGACGATCAGCGAGGCCACGGGGTCCAACGAGAGCAACGGGTTCGATCTCCAGTCGTTCCTGTCGCTGCCGCGGGTGCTCGTCTTCACGTCGGTCATCGCGGTGATCGACGTGGTGCTGGCGACCGCGCTGGCCACGCTCGGGGCCTTCATCTACAACCTCTCCGCGGGCTTCGTGGGCGGCGTCGAGCTGACGCTCGCCGAGGACGAGTGAGGACCGGGTATCGATTTTGGGGCTGGCCCTGAAGTGCGCTAATCTTCAGGGGCAGCGCGGGGCTATAGCTCAGTTGGTTAGAGCGCATCCCTGATAAGGATGAGGCCACAGGTTCAAATCCTGTTAGCCCCACCGCGAGTATCGGCCCGTACGGATCACCTCCGTACGGGCCGATTGCATTGCGCCGGTCGCGCGCGACCGGCGCAATCGGTCCGGCTGCCTTTCGCGCGGCTCATTGCGTACGTGTCCGCCGGTTGAGCGACCGTTCTTTTACTGTCGGTGTCCGGCCGTGAAGAAGGCGGGAGTTGGGGTGCGGACAGGTCACCGATCGATATCGATCGGTGTGTATAGTCGGGCGCCAGAAGTCCCCTACGTCAAGGAAAGACGAGGTCGCGCGGTGAAGAAGCTTCTCTTGGTCGCACTGGCTGCCATCGGCGGGCTCCTCGTGTACCGCCAGATCCAGGCGGACCGCGCCGAGCAGGATCTGTGGACGGAGGCGACCGACTCCGTGCCCGCAGGTTCGGGTGTGTGAGTCGCAGCAGTCCTGATGCGAGCCCCGGTCGCTGAGCGGCCGGGGCTTCGTGCTGCCCGGGGCCTGGTGGCGTACGTGGTCCGCTGCCGGTCGCCCTGGGGGTTCGTACCGCCTGTCGCCCTGGGCCTCGTACCGTCCGGGCAGACAGGGGCGCGGCTGCCGGGGCAGGATGGAGCCTCGCAGACGGAACGTGGCAGCGGGCACAGGCAGGGGGAGAAGCGCGTGAACGGGCAGCGCAGCAGGGGCCGGGTGGCGTCGGCCGCGACATCGGTGATGTGCGTGGCGGCGGCCGTGAGCGCGGTCGCCGCGCTGCCGGGGCAGGCGTGGGCGGCGGGCGAGCCGGCTCCGTACGCCTTCGCGCCCGACGCGCGGCAGATCACCGGCGCGGCGACCACGAGCGAGGCGAAGACGCTGGACACCGGCGCCGTCTACCGCGACGCGATCAAACCGGGCGGGAAGCGCGTCTACCGGCTGGACCTGACGAAGAATACGAGCGACTACGTCTCCGCGGTCGCCGTGCCCGGGCCCGGTACGAAGGTCGCCTTCGGGGACAAGATCGAGGTGTCGTTCCAGAACCGCGAGGGTACCGACTGCAGTTCGAACTACTCGAACTTCGGTACGCAGGGCGAGTTCGCCCGGCCGCTCGCCGCCTACGCCTACCGGGTGGTCAAGGAAGGCTCGTCCACCTGCCAGGAGTCCGGGCCGTACTACGTCGTCATCGAGCGGACCAGTGAGAAGACCTCCTCGGCCACGCCGTGGGAGCTGGAGATCCGCCATGTCACCGAACCGGGGCTCAAGGAGACCGGGCCGACCGAGGCGCCCTCGCAGTGGCCGAGCGCCTCCCCCGAGCCGGTCGCGGGCGCCGTGCGCGAGCGGGCGGGCGGCAACGGCTTCACCGACGCCAAGGGGCTGGAGTCGGGCGAGTGGACGACGAAGATCGAGCCGGGGGCGAGCCTCTTCTACCGGGTGCCCGTCGACTGGGGGCAGCAGCTCTTCGCCAGCGCCGACCTCGGCAGCTCGGACGGGGACGGGTTCGTGGGCGGCGCCCTCGGGGTGTCCCTGTACAACCCGGCGCTCGGGTACGTGGACGGCAGCAGCTCGGTCTCGTACGACGGCAAGCAGAAGACGACCGCCCTCGACCCGCTGCCGCCGGTGGCGTACGAGAACCGCTTCGGATACAGCTCCGGCGACCAGGACATGCGGTTCGCGGGCTGGTACTACCTGCGGATCAGCCTCAACCCGGAGGTCGGCAGGACGTTCGGCCAGAAGCCGTACGGGCTGACGCTGCGGGTCGACGTCAAGGGCACGCCGAAGACCGGGCCGGGATACGACGGGCCCGCCGGCCTGTTCAGCGTGACCGACGACGACCGGGACGCGGCCTCGGCCGGCCAGGCCCCGACGGACGCGGCCAGGAGCGACACGATGGCGCTGGTCGCGGCGGGCGGGATCGGCACGGGCACGGTGCTGGTGCTCGGACTCGGCGTGTGGACGCTGCTCGCGCGGCGGGGCGGGGCGGGCGGCGGCCGGGACGGGGCCGTACAGGGGGCGTGACCGGCGGGTCCGTCAGACCTGGGTGAGCGCCCAGAAGCCGACCGCGAAACAGGCCAGCGCCAGCAGCAGGACCGGGACCGTCACCTTCGGGGGCGGTCCCGGTCGCTTGCGGGGCGCGTGGTGGGCGACGGCACGGTGCGCCGGCTGGTCCTGCTGGGCCTGCTGTGGCAGGGAGGCCTGCGGGAGGGGCGCCTGCGGGCTCTGGGCGGTGTACGGACGCGTGAGGCTGTAGTCCTGCCGTACGGCCGCGGTCTGCGCCTGGGAGTGGGCCAGCTCGGCCGCGGAGGGGTGCTGCTGGGGCTGCTGCTGGGGGGCCTGCTGCCGGACCGGCGGTGGGGGGAGATGGAAGCTGCCGGTCTCCGACATGGGGGTGGGGGGAGGCGTGGGGGACGGTTGTACGGGCGGTTCCTGGGCGGGGACGGCTTCGTGCGCGGGGACGGGGGCGGGCCGGGGATCCGGGGCGGGCTCGGCCTCCGCCTTCGGCTCGGGCTCCTTCACGGGGCCGGACGGGCCGAACCCGGGAGGCAGCGGACCGATCTGGTCGAAGATCTCGACCGGCTCCTCGTCCTCCCCGGCCTCGGGGAGGAGATCCACGGCCGTCGTCAGCGCCTTGCGCGCCCCCGTGGCCGTACGGAACCTGGCCTCCGGGTCGGGCTGGACCAGCCCCGCCAGAACCTGCCACAGCGGCTCCGGGATGCCCTGAGGCGCCCCCGGGGTGCCGTGCGCCGCGAAATGCTCGACGAGCGCCTTGGAGTCGGGTTTCCGGCCCTGCAACAGGTAGAGCGCGACGAGGCCCACCGCGAAGAGATCCGCGGGGAAGTCCGGCTCCGCGCCCATCATCTGCTCGGGCGCGAAGTAACCGGGCGTTCCCACCACGTAGTTGGTCTCCGTCAGCCGCGGCTCCCCCTTGCGCATGGAGATGCCGAAGTCGGACAGGCGCAGGTGCGGCCGCGCCGTTCCGGTGGCGTCCAGCAGGATGTTGGCCGGTTTGATGTCGCGGTGCACGACCCCCTCCGCGTGCACCGTGGCCAGACCGGCGAGCAACTGATCGAGCAGGGTGCAGACGAAGCGGGGCGGCAGCGGGCCGTAGTCGCCGATGACATGCGCCAGCGACCCGCCGGTCACCAGATCCATGGTGAACAGCACCTTGTCGTCGTCCGCGGCCCAGCTCGCCGGGGCGAGGACATGCGGATGATCGATCCTGAGCGCCTGCTCACGGACGAACCGCAGCAGGGTGTGCGCGTCGCTCTGCTGGAGGACCTTCGCGGCCACGTAACGGCGGCGCCGGTGGTCCCAGGCGCGCCAGACGGCGCCCACACCGCCGCGGCCGATCGGATCGATCAGCTCGTACCGCCCCGCGAAGACCTCACCCATGGCGCCGCGCTCGCTCCCCGTCGTCGTGTCCGGCGGACTTCCGCCCTTGCCCTGCCCGTACCGCTTGCTGCTTGTCGCTTGTTGCTTGACGCTTGTCGCTCTAGCTCTGGTGCGCCTCGTAATGGGCGACCGCGTCCGCGGTGCGCCCGGCACCGTAGACCCGGAGGAACTCTGCCAGTTCGGGCTGGGTCGGGGCGAGGGAGTCCGCCGCGTCTATGATGTCGCCGGCCGCGGCGACCGACCGCAGCAGGGACTGGATCTCCCGCACCACCCGGCGCACGGTGGGCGCGCCCGAGCTGTTCGTCGTCTGGCTGGTACCCGTCAGGACGGAGCCCCCCTGGGACTTCTTGATCTCCTCCATCCGGTCGGTGGCCTCCCCGGCGCTGACGCTGCCGTCCGCCACCTGCCCCGCGAGATCCTGCAACGCCTGCACACGCTGGACCACCGCCGGGTTGCCGATCTTCGCGCGCTGGCCACTCATCAACTGCGAGAGCATCGGCGCCGACAGTCCCAGCACGGCCGCGAGCCGCGCCTGGTTCAGACCCAGGTCATCGATGAGGCGACGGAAGAGCGCCCCCAAAGGCTCTCCGTACCAGCTTCTCTGGAGCTCTCTGGCTCTGGCAGTCGATTCCTGCTGTGCGGCATCCATGCGCGTCTCCCCATCGCTTCCCCAATGCGGCAGCTTCACTGCTGCGAACCTCGTGGGGCATCTTACGGAGCGTGGTCGCGCACGGGGAGCCCCAATCGTTTTGCGGGATCCCCCGGTACACCCGGTACTCTGGTGCCCGGTGATGGGAGAGCCAATCTCTGCTGGTCGGCGTACCCGCCCGTCCCGGGGCCTTAGCTCAGTTGGTAGAGCGCTGTCTTTGCATGGCAGATGTCAGGGGTTCGACTCCCCTAGGCTCCACTTCGTTGGAGGCCCCCTGACCTGCGGAAACGTAGGTCAGGGGGCCTTTCTGTGTTCATAACGTCAGCACCGTGTCAGCACCGGTCTGATTTGCGGTGCCTTCCATGGCGTACATCAAGAAACGGGACAAGCGCGACGGAACGGCGAGCCTCACCGTCATGTGGAGGGCCGGCGGAGCCCGTGGTGGCAAGCAGGAGTCCGAGGTCTTCGAGGACGACACGGCCGCCGAGCGCTTCCGTGACCTGGTGAACGGCCACGGCCGGCAGTGGCCACCCGGGTGGGTACGGGGTCAGGGGTTCGTAGCCGAACTCCGCAGGCCGGACACGATGTTCGAGCCCTTCGCCCTGGCCCACATCGACCGGCTTACCGGCATTCAGGGTGATACGCGATCGAAGTGCAAAAAGCTGGTGATCGACAACATGTCGCCCTGGTTCAAGCCGTACGGGCTTCTGGCCGCCATCTTGCAGGCCGCCGTCGATGCCGAGCCATCCCTCAGAGCATCTAACCCGTGCGCAAAGACACGCTTGCCCCGGCTGGACGGCGAGGAGGACGAGGAAGAAGCCGTCTTCCTGGAACGGGACGAGTGGGCGTGGATCCACGAGTGCCTTGGGGCGGCCCCGGAGGCCCGAGAACTGGCGGAACTGATCGCGGAGACCGGGTTCCGCTGGGGCGAGGCCACCGCACTCCAGCCCCGGGACATGCGACGTCGCAACGGGCGTCCCGCGATCCGGATCCAGCGCGCGTGGATGCGGAACGAGGACGGGAAGCCGTACATGGGCGCCCCGAAGTCCAAGAAGTCCCGCCGGACGGTTGTCATCAGGTGGAGCCTGTGGGAGAGGCTTCAGCGCCGAGCCAAGGGGCTCAAGCAGAACGATCTTCTTTACACCGGCCCCGCAGGCGGACGATGGGATGCAGGAACGTTTCGTCGCCTTCGGTGGCTGCCCGCCATCGAACTCGCGGCGGAGAAATACGGACTGATCAAGCGACCCAGGATCCACGACCTCCGGCACTCACGCGCGTCGTGGCTGATCGCCGCGAAGGTGCCGCTGCCCGCCATCCAGGCCAGGCTGGACTGGGGTCCGGCCCGCGTCCATGACCTTGAGTACGTCCCAGGGCAAGGGCGCCACCGATGTGCTGGCGAAGGTGTCGGCGGTGATGGAGGCGATCGAACCGTGGCACGTCGAGCAGCCACTGCCCGTCGCGGCACGTGGCCCGGCCGAGGACGTCGCTCCGGACTGTCCCCTGGCCGCGCTGCCGCTGACTGTCCCGTACGACAGAGGGACGCTGGCTCGGATGGTGTGGGAGTGGACGCCCGGCACCGGCCTGGCGTGTGGGAACACCCGCGGTGAGGCGCTGCTGCACGCCCTGTTCGAGGTGGTTGAGAGGGACGTGCTGTACCGGGACGGGGGCGGTGGGTGGCCGGGCGCGGACGCTGATCGACCCGGGGACGGTCGAGGACTCCTACGGCCGGGAGGTGATCGACCGGGTGACGGCCGCTGGAATGTCGGTGGAGCTGGCCCTCGTGGACGGCCCGTACGGATTGCCGGTGTGCCTGGCCTACCTGTGGTCGGAGGATTTTCCGGTGGTGTTCGCAGGCGGCGGGTGCCACACCAGTCCCGTGATCGCGTTGACCCGGGCGCTGACCGAGGCGGCGCAGTCGCGGCTGACGGCCATCGCCGGACACGCGACGACCTCCCGAGTGATCCCGGCTCGTTCGACATCCCTCCCTTCCGCCCAGCGCGCAGGGACGGGCTTACTCCGTGGCCGGAGACATCGGCCCGCTTCGAGCCGGTTCCCGGCGGCTTCGCCGGCCAGGCCAGGGAGGTAGCGCGGCGGGTCGAACACGTCACCGGGCACGAGCCGGTGGCTCTGGACCTGTCCGACGCGGCCGAGCCCGTCCACGCGCTGCAGGTCATCTGTCCCGGTACCCGCTCACGAATCAGAAGGGCGATGCCCCGATGACGCACCCCTCCGTCACTCCGTCCGCCGCACCGTCGGCAACGGCCGAACAGCAACTCGAACTGGCGGCGCAGTTCGACGCGTTCCACGCCGCGCGGGCACGGACTACGCCGAGTTGCTCGGCTGTTCGGTCCGTACTCCGTGCAGCCCGGGAGGCCACCGGTAAGGGGGTGCGTGAGCTCATCGACGAGCGGCGCCTCCTGGAAGCCCGGCGCCTACTGGGAGACGCCCGGTGGGACGCCCGGTGGGACACCCGGTCCGTGGCCGTCCACCTCGGCTTCACCGATCCCTCGAACTTCGGCCGCTTCTTCCGCGACCGCACCGGTCTCACCCCGGCCGCTTTCGCGGCCCGGTAGGCAACGCGTGGGTGGGTGTGCCGATCGGGCTGGGGTCAGACCCAGTTGGGGATGTGCTCTTCGGCGTAGCGGGCGCCGAATCCGCCGGTCGGGAGGATCTCGTGGATCGCGGCGAGATCGGCCTCGGTGAGGGTGACGTCGGCGGCGTGGGCGTTCTCCTCCATGCGGGCGGCGCTTCGGGTGCCCGGGATCGGGACGATGTGCTCGCCCTGGGCGAGCAGCCAGGCCAGGGCGAGCTGGGAGACGGTGATGCCCTGGGCCGTTGCCAGCCGGCCAAGTCGCTCCACGGCTTCGACGTTCTTCTCGAAGTTGCCGGGCTGCCAGCGCGGGTTGGTCTTGCGGAAGTCGGTGGCGTCGTACTCTGCCGCGGGCTTCGCGCTACCGGTGATGAAGCCGCGGCCGAGGGGCGAATAGGGGACGAAGCCGATGCCGAGCTCCTCAAGGACCGGGAAGAGCTGCTCGACGTCGCGCTCGAAGAGCGAGTACTCGGTCTGCAGGACCGAGACCGGCTGGACGGCGTGCGCTTTGCGGATGGTCTGCGGGCCGGCCTCGCTGAGGCCGAAGTACTTGACCTTGCCCGCGTCGATGAGCTCCTTGACGGTGCCCGCGACGTCCTCGATCGGCACGTCCGGGTCGACGCGGTGCTGGTAGAGGACGTCGATCTGGTCGACGCCGAGGTAGCGCAGGCTGTTGTCGGTGACGGTGCGGATGTTGTCCGGGCGGCTGTTGAGGCCCAGTCCCTGCTCGGTCTGCGCGAAGCCGAACTTGGTGGCCAGGACCACCTCGTCGCGGAAGTCGCTCACCGCCTTGCCGAGCAGAACCTCGTTGTTGCCCGTGCCCCAGCCGTAGATCTCGGCGGTGTCGAAGAAGGTGACGCCCAGCTCGTGGGCGCGGCGGATGGCGGCAACGCCCGCCTCCTCGTCACTGGGGCCGTAGCCCTGGGTCAGGCCCATCGCGCCGTAGCCGATCGCCGAGACGGTCAGGCCCTGGGTGCCGAGTTTCCTGTGCTGCATGCCAATCTCCTCATGTCAAACCAAACGGTTCTGTTTGGAGCGTACGCTGATCGTTTCCCTGTGGCAAACCAAACGGTTTGGTCGGGTAGCGTGGAGGCATGAGCCCTTCCACCCGCGCAGACTCGGTCCGCGACCGCATCGTGAGCGCCGCCAAGGCCGAGTTCTCCCAGCACGGGATCGCCGGGGCGCGGATCGACCGGATCGCCAAGGCCGCCAGGACCAGCAAGGAACGCGTCTACGCCTACTTCTCCAGCAAGGTGGCCCTCTACCGGTTCGTCTCCGCGCAGGAACTCGCGGCCGTGACCGAAGCGACCCGCATGGACCCCACCGACCTGCCCGGTTACGCCGGCCGCCTCCATGACTACTTCACCGACCACCCCGACCGCTTCCGGCTCATCAGCTGGGGGCAACTGGAACTCGACGCCGGCGACTCCCTCCCCTACGACTCCTTCCGGGAAACCGTGGCTCACAAGGTCGAGCAGGTCCGCCAGGCCCAGGAAGCCGGCCAGCTGGACGCCCACTGGGACCCGGTCGACATCCTGGTCCTCGTCCACCAGATCGCCACCGCCTGGGCTGCACAGCCTGACCTGCTGCCTCCGTCCGGCGATGACCGCGCTGCGTTCCTGGTGGCGCGCCGGGCTGCCATCGTCGCGGCCGTCGAGCGCCTGTTTCCCGCGACTGTGAACTGAGAGGTTCCGCGAGTTCTTGAAGCGGCGCCACGCGGGATCGGGGCTCGGGCGAGTGGTCGAGCTCTGTCGCATCTCGTGAAGATCGAACAGCGGGTGACGGTGCCGCCTCCTCGAGGCCCGGCGCCTGCTCGGAGATGCCCGGTGAGGCGCCCGGGCCGTGGCCGCTCACCTCGGCTTCACCGACATCGCGAACTTCGGCCGCTTCTTCCGCGACCACACCGTCCTCACCCCGGCCGTCTTCGCGGCCCGCGAAGCGAGGTCCGACGCTTGACGGAAACGCGGCTGACGCCCCTTGCCCGTCAGGAGGCAATGGCTGTCTTCGCAGTCTGCGCGTTGTCGCACCGCTCACCTGTCGAGAGCCCGCCGGATGAACTCCTCACGGGTCGCGTTGGAAGCACGCGACACAGCCGCATCACCAACCGACATGTCGAACCCGTGGAAGCCTCCGCCCCACATGTGGAAATCGACGCTCACTCCCGCCTCGGACAAGCGGCCGGCGTAGATCAGGATCTCGTCGCGGAACCCCTCCGCCGAGCCGGTGTCGATGTAGGTGCGCGGCAGCCGGCAGAGGTCCTCGGCGCGGGCCGGCGCGGCGTACTGCGAGACGTCCGGGCTGCCGCGCCGCTCGCCCAGTACGGAGGTCCACGCGTACAGGTTGCTGTGGCGGTCCCATACGCCTTCGCGGTCCACCATGCGACTGCTGTGTGTCTCGAAGCGGTCGTCGAGCATGGGGCAGATCCGTGTCCCGATCGTGGAGCTGCCACTCTTCGGTCGGCCAACTGCTGATCTGTGCAGCTTCCTCTTCAGCCGCGTCATAGAGCGGGCGGCGGAGCCGCTCACGATCGGCCTCGGTGGCCAGGGGAAGAACCCGTCAGGACTTGGAGCTGGGCCGACCGGGAATGTGACTGAGAATGGACTTGGAGAAACCTCCATCGACGCAGACATCTTGGCCGGTGACATATCCTGCCAGCGGGCTGACAAGAAACTCGATCACGTTCGCGATATCCATCGGATCGCCGATTTTCGACAACGGGATGATTTTTTCCCTTGCCTTCTTGACTTCGGGATCGAGGTACATTTGTTCAGTCATCTGCGTGCGAGTCATTCCCGGGGATACCACGTTCACGCGGATTCCATCAGGTGCCCATTCCAGTGCGAGTGTCTGAGCCAACAGCGTGAGCGCAGCCTTGGTCGGACTGTAAGCACCCGATCCGGCATGTGGGAGCTGGCCGGACATTGAAGAGGTGAAACAGGCGGACCCGCGGCTATCCTTCAGGTGCGGGTAACTTGCTTTGGCAAGTAGCCACGCCCCGCGGAGGTTGACGGAGAACATGCCGTCCCAGTCCTCGAGGGAGAGATCCTTGAGTGCGCCAGGTTTGGCGATTCCGGCATTTGCCACCAGCGCATCCAAGCCGCCGAACTCGTCGACCACAGCGGTTACCAGCTGACCGGGCACGTCGGGATCACCCAGGTCTCCTGTCAATGCAATGGCTTTGCCGCCCATCGACTGGATCGATCGGACGACCTCGTCTTGTCGCGCGTTCGCAGTAAGGCCGGATACCGCGATCATCGGCTGTTCGCCACGGGCAAGCGCTGCCTCTGCGAGCCTCAGGCTTGCAGACGCGCCGATGCCGCTGCTTCCGCCACTGACCAGAACTCTCATTGCACACTCTCCTTGCATATTTCCAGCGGGCATACTCAGCAGGACACCCAAGTCGTGACAGCTGTACCTAATGCGTTTCGAAGCACTTCGACTCACACCGGTGATCGAGAACTGTCACCTCACTGTTCGATGACCCTCGGAGTCACTCTGAACCCCGAGGTGCTGAAATCACTCTCCGAGATTCCAACCCTCTTCAATGAGGTCACGCATCGCCTTCGCGAATTCTTCAAGGGTGTTCTCTTCGCGGATGATTTCGAGCACGACGTTGTCTACCCCAATTGTTTCTTGGACTGCTTTACCCAGCCCGTTCCAATCGATCACCCCAGTGCCGATGGGGTCATGGCCCCACGTTTCCGTACCCGTGTCGGAGATATGCATGAGTGCAACCGATTCGTGGTGTGAGCGCAGACTCGATACGGGATCCTCCCCGATGTAAGCAGCGTTCGCGACGTCGTACACGATTTTTAGTGCATCATCATTGACCGTGCCGACGATATCCGCCAGTTCCCCAATCGTCGGAGCAAAGCAGTAGGGGGTGTTCTCGAAGAGGAGTCGTTTTCCCGCCCGCTTGGCCAGCGGGACCACTTCGCCAGATCGTCGATGACCTCCTGGGCGGGGGTGCCGTCGATGCGGACCTCGTTGCTCAGCTTGACGGGGTTGACCACGAGCAGCGCCACCACGGCGGACACCACCGCCAGCCAGCCGGCGATCACATACCAGGGCCTGGCGTAGGCGAAATGCCCCAGCCGGTACAGCAGTACAGACATGCCCTTCTCCCTTCTCCGGCGCACCCTGCTGGGCACGCACACCGAACGAAGTGAGAGAGTACTATCAAAACGATAGGGAACTATCAAAGCGGTAGGGTGCTACCGTCCCGCAGGCGATTGAGTAGTCTGCGGTGCAGAACGGGAGGGTCAGAGATGCCGAACGCCGCACCGCGCACACACCGGCTCCGCAGGGTTGACGCCCGCTCCAGCGTGGAGCGCATCATCGCGGCCGGACGCAATGTCCTGGGCGCGGGGGAGGGCTCTTTGGAGCAGATCGCCGCCGAGGCGGGCGTGGGCATCGCGACGCTCTACCGACACTTCCCCAACCGGGAGGCCATCGTCCGGGCCGTCCTCGACGACATCCTCGAAACCGACCTCCTCTCGCTGATCAACGACGCCACGGCCTCCCGCCACCCACGCCAGGCCCTCCTGGACATCGCCACCCGGCTGCTCGACCTGATCACCGAGGAGCGGGGACTGGTCACCTTCGCCGCCAACTTCGCCGACGTCGCCGTGGACGCCCTCCAGCGCCTCAGCGAGTCCCTCCGCCCCCTCCTTGAGCACGCACAGGAGCAGGGCGAGATCCGTACCGACCTCACCGCGGACGACATACCGCACTTCCTCGTCATGGGCATCGCAGGCCTCGCGCTCCCCGGCACCGCACCGTCCATGCGTGCACGCTTCATGACCCTGCTCTTCGACTCGCTCAACCCCGCCAGCGCGTCCCCTCTCCCACCGGCACGCGCGGAAACGGGAGATGACGACCTCCGCGCCGCGATCAGCGGCGTCGTCCGGGACTGACTCCCGGAGGCCGCGACTGACCTCAGTAGCGCCTGATTCGGTGGTGCTGCAGGCGAGTAGAGATGACTGGGCGGCTTGGCACCCTGAACCAAACTCTGGTCACCAGTGCACGTACCCCGTTGCGCGCGGGCCAGGTGTCCGGAGCGGGTCTTCTCAGCCCGCTCGAGGGAATAGCTGCTCGACTGCGGTGACCACGGCGGCGCGGCGGGCTGCGGTGGTGGAGTCGGTGGCGTGTTCGGCCGCGGCTTCGGTGAGTTCGGGTTGAGCTGCCCAGGTAGTGGCGATCTGGTTGACCAGGGCGAGGATGTCGGCCGGGTCCCAGGCGGGATTGAGCTGCCCGGCCTGCTGGGCCCGGCGGAGCTTGTCGAGTTTGCGGGTGATGACCGCCCGGGTGGGATCGTCTTCGGTGTCGGCAGCATCAGCCAGTTCGAGGCGGCCCCAGGTGATCAGGCGGTGATGGTCGGGGCGGGCGGTGAAGTAGTCGAACAGGCGGCCCGCGTAGCTGGGAAGGTCGGACGGGTCTATCTGGGTGGCGTCGGCGATGACAGAGAGCTCTCGCGCGGCGACGTGGGCGTAGAGCGCTTCCTTGCCGCGGAAGTAGGCGTAGACCCGTTCCTTGCTGGTCCGAGCGATTTTGGCGATGCGGTCGACGCGGGCGCCGGCGATGCCGTGGCGGGCGAACTCCTCCATGGCGGCGGCGAGGATCCGCTCACGCGTGGTGTCGCCACTGTCAGAAGTGGCTGCGTGCGCTGAGGTCTGGCCGGAGTCGGGGGAGTGGGACATAACCCCAGGATAAGACACCGAACGGTTTGGTTTGGTGTTGTGGGATGCGCGCCCGTAGGGTTAAAACCGAACAGTTCGGTTCGGCCCGTTCGGGGTGGAACCGGCAAGCACTGAGGAAGTGAACTCATGCAGCACCGCAATCTGGGCTCTCAGGGCCTGCGCGTCTCGGCGCTCGGTCTTGGCGTCATGGGCATGTCCATGGCCTACGGCACCTCGAACGACGACGAGGGCACCGCGACCATCCGCCGCGCCCACGAACTCGGGATCGACCTCTTCGACACCGCCGAGCTGTACGGCGCCGGCGCCGGCAGCAACGAGATCCTGCTGGGCAAAGCGGTCCGGGACTTCCGCGACGAGGTGGTCCTGGCCACCAAATTCGGCTTCGACATGACCTCCCAGCCACTCGGTTCCGGCTTCAACAGCCGCCCCGAGAACATCCGCAAGGTCGCCGAAAACAGCCTGCGCTACCTGCAGACCGACCACATCGACCTCTTTTACCAGCACATCTCCGACCCCAACGTCCCCGCCGAGGAAGTCGCGGGCGTAGTCGGTGAACTGATCACCGAAGGCAAAGTCAGGTACTTCGGCCTGAGCAACGTCGGCCCCCAGTACATCCGCCGCGCCCACGCCGTCACCCCGGTCTCCGCCCTCCAATACGAGTACTCCCTCTTCGAGCGCGAGGTAGAGGAGAAGATCCTCCCCGTCCTGCGGGAGCTCGGCATCGGCCTGGTGCCCTACTCCCCGCTCGGCCGAGGCTTCCTGGCGGGCGCGGTCAAGCCCGCGACCGAATACCCCGCGGACGACATGCGCAGCTGGGACGAGCGCTGGCAGGGCGAGAACTACGCCTACAACCTCCGCGCCACCGAACAGCTCACGGAACTCGCCGCAGCCAAGGGCATCACCACCGCCCAACTCGCGCTGGCCTGGCTCCTCGCCCAGGGCCAGGACGTCGTGCCCATCCCCGGCACCCGCAGCGCCAAGCGTCTTGAGGAGAACGCCGGCGCCGACGGCGTCCAGTTCACCAGCGCCGACCTGGCCCGCATCACCGAGATCCTCCCCCACGGATCGGCGGGCAGCCGCTACCCGGCCGCGTCACTGTCCAGCTTCACCACCGACTGACCACGCCGACGCCTGGACGCCTTCCCACCGACGTACGGAAGCTCCTGGTAGATGGGTTCACGACCAAGGTCGCCTGCCGCCCAGGAGCTTCCGCGGGCTTGTCTACCCGTCCGGCATCGATGTGTCCACCTCGACCCTTCGCTTCCTGTCCGGGCGTCTGCGGGTGATCCGCAGGGAACGCGGCGGCACTCGCTGGCGCCGCCTGAGCACTGGCCGCCAGGCCCTGCTCGCCCTCGCCCATCTACGGCACGAGCACACCTACGCTCAGCGGCACGAACGTGCAGGTCATCACCGATCCGGCGGGGCGGGTGCTGCGGGCGTCGCCCACGCTCCCGGGGGCAGTCCACGACATCAAGGCCGCGCGCACCCACGGCATCATCGACGCCCTGGAAGTAACCGGCGTGCAGTGCTGGGCAGGAGCATCAAGGGCTACCCGGGCGCCGACGGCACCGTCCGCGTTCCCTACTGAGGGCGTTGGGAGACGTTGTCCGCAGGTCAGCAGGCAGCCAACCGCTCGCACGCGAAGATCCGAGCCCTCGTCGAACGGGCCATGGCCACCCTCAAGACCTGGCGGCTCCTGCGCAAGCTGTGCTGCTCCACCACTCGCATCACCAGCCTCGTAGGAATTGACTCTTTTCAAATCAGCGTGGTGTCGTGAAGTGGGTGCGCTGGAGCGCAATGATCTCGCTTTGCCATACCGAGGATGATGTGAACACCCTTCACTGCCATGGCGTTGACGGCCAAAGGCTGACAGGGCACCGCCACAGCGCCGATTAACATCAGGTCCGACACCCGCACCGTCTTGTCCGTGCCCGTGACGGCGTGTGGGCGGTTGACGATCTCCAGCACTGCCATCGCGCTCACCGATTCGGTGTAGCCGGTGAGGGCGGCGCGCTCGGTGAATGCCACGGCTTGTGAGTCATGCCCGAAGGCTGGGGTGTTCGGAGCCACGGAATGGACCGAAGAGGTTGACGTCGTCCGCTCTCGCCAGGAGGGTTTGCGCCAGCAATCGATGCCTCGAAGCTGCGCGATCCTTTGTCCTGGTTTTCCGGTGAAACTGCAGGTCAGGGGGGTAACAATTTCGGGTTCGACTCCCCTGGGCTCCACATCGGAAGAGGGTCTGACCTTCGGAAACGCAGGTCAGGGGGGCCTCTCTGTGTTGCTGCGGACGGCGTGCGGTCCCGGATCTCTCCGGGGCTGGCTCGGTATGCGGACAACAATGCTTGGGCGGTCTGTTCCGGCCGCTGCTATGCCCACCAGGCTGCGCCATGTCGGTGCTCAGCCGGGCCTTGCGTTCGGCAGTCGGGAACTGCTCGGGGCGCAGGTCCTTTCCTGATTCCAGGGCGGTGCACGCGTCTCCGAGCGCCCAGTGCACGCCGACCGCATACAGGTCGACGGCGGCGGGGTTGATGGGGAACAGCGGCCCGCCGGGGCGCCGGCGGTGACCATCCCCAGCAGGGCGCCGCCCACTCCGGAGAGGCGGGCCGCCGGGGCTACGGCCAGTTCGTCCACTTCCCGGCCTCCGCACAGCCACTCGGCCGTGCGCCGCGGGCCGAGGGCCACCGCGACGTAGGGATAGCAGCGGTCGGAGGGAAAGACCGGAGGCGGGGTCCAGGCGGTCGCGAATCCCCGTACGGTTGTCCCCGTCGAGAGCCAGGGCCGCGACGAACCCCGGGCGCCGGACGTCTTCGGCCGGACGCTCCAGGTACTGGCCGGCCCGTGCCTCGTTCTCCTGCCATGGAGGCTCCGCGAACGCGTCGGCGTACACCTCGCGTATCCCCGCGGCGTGGGACAGCAGCAGCGCGCCGGACACCGGCCGGACCGCCGGTGTCATCACGCGGCCCGGATGCCGGTGCGGGCGCCGTAGTGCGGCGTACTCCAGCGGCGCCGACGGGTCGACGGACACATCCAGCGGCGCGGGCTCGGCTCCGGACCGGACCGGACCAGAAGGTCGCCGACTGCCGCGATCATCGCGCCGTTGTCGGTGCACAGCCCCGGCGGCGGCCCCCTCAGCGTGATCCCGGCGGCCCGGCACCGCTCCTCACCCAGGGCGCGTACGCGTGAATTGGCGGCCACCCCGCCCACCAGGACGAGGGTGCCGACACCGTGTTCCCGGCAGGCGGCCACGGCCTTGCGGGTCAGCACGTCCGCGACGGCCTCCTGGATGGAGGAAGGAGACCCGCCACGGCAGGACCGGCGGACTTCAGACGCGCGTGGTCCGGTCCGTGTGGAGTGGCTCGGCCGCGTACGTGATGCGGACGACTCCGTCGGGATGGCGGTCCGCACGGGCGGCCACGCCGAAGACGTCGGCCAGGATCTGGGTGGTGAGAACGTCGAGGACCTCGCCCGCGACGACCACGGCCCCTTCGTTGAGCACGATGATCCGGTCGCAGAGCCGGGCCGCGAGGTCGAGGTCGTGCAGCACGGCGAGCGTCGTGGTGCCGGTGGACCGGATGAGTTCGAGGAGTTCGAAACGAGCCCGGATGTCCAGGTGGTTGGTGAGTTCGTCGAGAACGAGCACGTCGGGACGCTGGGCCAGGGCACGGGCGAGAAGGACGCGCTGGCGTTCGCCGCCGGACAGGGAGGCGAAGTCCCGGTCGGCGAGGAGGTGTGCGCCGCATCTCCGGAGGGAGTCGTCCACAGCCTGGTGGTCGTCGGCGCTGTCCCGGCCGATGAGGCCGTGATGGGGGGTGCGGCCGAGGGCGACGATCTCGGTGACGCTCAGCCCCGACACGTTGCCGCTGTCCTGCAGTACGGCGGCGGTCCGGCGTGCGGCGACCCGGGAGGAGAGCGTCCAGACGTCGTCGCCGCCGACGCGGACGACGCCGGTCCTGGGGCGCAGCGAGCGGTAGACGGCGCGCAGGAGTGTGGACTTGCCGCTGCCGTTCGGGCCGACGAGGCCGACGACGGCGCCCGGCGGTACGTCCAGTTCCACATCGCGCAGGATCGGCTGACGGTCGAGGGTGATGTGGAGTTGTTCGATGGTGAGTCTCATGCGGTGTCCAGCCCTTTGTTGCGGCGCAGGAGCCACAGGAAGAACGGAGCGCCCAGCAGGGCAGTGAGGATGCCGATGGGCAGTTCGTTGGGGCGGTTGAGCGTGCGGGACAGCAGGTCGACGAGGACCAGGTAGATGGCTCCTGCCACGGCGGTCAGGGGGAGCAGTCTGCGGTGGTCGGCGCCGGTGGCGAGCCGTACGAGGTGGGGGATTATCAGGCCGACGAAGCCGATCCCGCCGGCGACGGCGATCACCGTGCCCGTGAGGAGGGCGGACATCACCAGGAGGAGGCCCCGCAGTCGGTGGACGTCGACGCCGAGTGCTGTCGCGGATTCGTCCCCGGCCAGGAGGGCGTTGAGTCGGCGGCCGAACAGCGAAAGCGCGAGGGCGCTGGCGAGGACGACCGTGGCGACCACGGGCAGTTGATCCCATCTGGCTCCCGCGACGCTTCCGAGCATCCAGAACATGACGGTGCGCAACTCGGTCGGCGTCGCCCGCAGCTGGAGGAAACTGGTGGCCGCCAGGAAGAGGTAGCCGACGGCGACTCCTGAGAGGACCAGCCGGGTTGGTGCCATGCGTCCTCTCTTCTGCCCCAGGACGAAGACCAGAGCCCCGGCGGCGAGTGCGCCGACGAAGGCCGCGGAGGAGACGCCGAGCCCGCCCAGTGTCGCGCCGCCGGCCGCGGTGATGGCGAGGACAGCACCGAGCGACGCTCCGTAGGAGAAGCCCAGAACGGTGGGGTCGGCGAGCGGATTGGCCACCACCGCCTGGAGGATCACACCGGCGACCGCGAGCCCGGTGCCGACGAGAGCGGCCAGCACGACGCGGGGCGTACGGAAGTTCCACACAATCTGGTCCGTGGCCCGATCGCCCGTCGCGCCGCCGCCCGTCAGGTGATGGAGGATGATGCGCCACACCTCTCCGACCGGGATGGTGACCGCCCCGATACTGACGCCCACCACCATCACTGCGGCGAGCAGGGCCAGGAGCACCGTCAGGAGGAGCGGCAGGGGAAGCCGGTTCAGAACGCGTCGGGGTGAAACGTCCTTGCCAGCTTGTCGACGGCCACGTCGTTGCTCGGCCCGAGGTACATCGAGTCCGACAGTACGGTGTACGTGTTGTTCTTGGCGGCCGGCCACTGGGGGAACTCCTTGAGCAGTTTCTTGGCGTACGCCTCGGGGTCGGGGTCGTTGTAGCTGATGACGACGAGCGCGTCGACGGAGGTGGCGGCCACCTTTTCCTTGCTCACGTCGGCGAAGGTGGTCCTGGAGGAGTTCGCGAAGGCGTTGGTGCCGCCGGCCTTGGTGAGAATGTCGTTGACGATGCCGTTGGCGAGGACCGCGCTGAATTCGTTGCCGCCCATGGCCATGTTCGAGAACATCACCATCACGTTCGGCTTGTCCTCGCCCGCGACCTCGGCGGAGATCGTGTCGATGCGTTTCCCGGACTCGGCAATCAGCTTCTCCGCCCGGTCGCTCACGCCGAAGATCCTGCCGAGATCGCGCAGCAGTGTGTAGCTGTCGGCCATGGTCATCTTGGCGGGGTCGTCGTCGCAGCCCTGTGGCGAGATGTAGCTGTTCGCGTTCACCGAGCCGAGGTCCTCGCGGGTGGCGAACCCGTTCTTCGTGTCGAACCCGTAAGAGGTGACGGACAGGGCCAGATCGGGGCGCAGCCCGAGCATCGCCTCGCGGGGGATGTCGAGGGCGTCGTTCAGCTTGACGTCACCTTTCGGCAGGGCCTTGATGGCCTCGGCCCGTCCTTCGACCTCGGACCTCCCGTACGACTGCTGGTTGGCGATGATCCGATCGCCGAGGCCGAGCGCGAGGAGCGAGGAGACCTCGGCGACGGACATGCCGTTCATGACGACGACGCGCTCGGGCGCTTTTGTGAAGGTCTGCTTCTCGCCGCAGTTCTCGATGGTCACCGGATAGCCCGACCCCGAACCGGACTTGGGCGACTTGTTGCCCACTGTCCCTGTCGAGGAGTCGGCGCATCCGGCCGCGAGCAGACAGAGCGCGGTGACCGCGATGGCGACCGGCCGTTTCCTGGACATGCTGGCTCCTTGGTGCTGCCCGATCAGATTTTCTGTCCGAGTAGTCGGGGCGGTGGCCGCCGTGGTTCCCTCTCTTCGCCGCATCAGGCCGCCGCCTCCGTGAGATCCGGCACGGGGGGCCTGTGGGACGGGCCTTTTCTCTCGGCCGCCGAGCGCTCGGCGGCGGTGAGCATGCCGATCAGGTGGCCGCGGGCTGGACTGCCGTCAAAGCCGACAGGTAAGTGGGCGCTGCTGAACAGCTGATGTGAACCGAGTCTCCTGGCGGTCTGGGAGACGTGCGATTGACGCGGTCACCCGCGCGACTCGCTTCCAGTGATGGTCGGTCACCCGGTGCTCGGAGTTCCCGCGACTTGGCGGGATTATCCTCACACAATTACGAGCCCGCGGAACTGCGGCCCGTGAGTCCGCCTCATGTCAGCATGGCATCGCGAGCGTGCGCGGGGCCGACCGCCACGGCCCTGAATTCCCTCCGGTTGTGCGGCAGTCGGCGGAGATCTCTTTTCTGGAGCAGTAATGGCGGACCGGTATGGGCTTTCCCTCCAGCGAGCGGTGGCGCTGCTGAAGCGATGCGTGCCGCCGCCGGCGTTGACCGGGTTCCTGGTTCTGCTGATGGTGGTCCTCGGAGTGTCGTTCGCGGTCGGCTCGGCGGTCGGCCCGGTCGCGCCCGGCATGCAATCCACCGGCACCGGACCCCAGGATCCGTCCGACACCGCACCGGGCGGCGACACCGGTGACATGGGCGACATGGGCGGTATGCACTCGGACGGCGGGCGATGAGCACGGAGACCAAGGGATCTGCGGCCGTCACCACGGATCTCCTGGTCGGCGGGATGACCTGCGCGGCGTGCGTGGGCCGAGTTGAGAAGCGGCTGGCGAAGCTCGAAGGTGTCACCGCCACGGTCAATCTGGCCACGGGCAACGCGCGCGTCAGCCATCCTGCGGACATCACCCCCGAGGTCCTGGTGGTGACGGTCGAACGGGCCGGTTACACCGCTCAGCTGCCTGCGCCACCCGAGCCCCAGGACGGCTCGGAGCAGGCCGAGGAGCCCGACTCCGAGGAGGCGAGCGAAGCGCGCAGGCGGCTGACGCTGACAGCGCTCCTTTCCGTACCGGTCCTGGTGCTCTCCATGGTTCCGGACCTCCAGTTCCGTAACTGGCAGTGGCTCTGCTTCGCGCTCGCCGCTCCGGTGGCGACGTGGGGCTCCTGGCCCTTTCACCGTCGTGCGCTCTCGGGAGTGCGGCACTCGGCGGCCACGATGGACACGCTGGTGTCGCTCGGTGTGGTGGCCTCCTTCGCCTGGTCGACCTACGCCCTCTTCCTCGGCGGTGCCGGCGATCCGGGCATGCGTATGCCGTTCACGTTTCTGCCTTCGGCGGGTGACGCGATACCTCACATCTATCTTGAAGCGGCGGTCGGTGTACCGCTGTTCGTCCTGACTGGGCGATTCCTGGGGGCGAGGGCCCGGCGGGCCACAGGTCAGGCCATGCGCGCGCTCGCCGGACTGGCCGTCAAGGACGTGACGGTGCGGGTCGACGGCGAAGACCGCAGTATCCCCATCGAACAGCTCCGCGTGGGACAGGAGTTCATCGTCCGGCCGGGCGAGCGGGTCGCCACCGACGGGGTCGTGGTCTCGGGCAGTTCCGCACTCGACCTGTCCCTGGTCACGGGGGAGAGCGAACCCGTCGAAGTCGCCCCCGGCCAGGCAGTGGTGGGCGCCGCGGTCAACGCCGGGGGCCTGCTGACCGTCCGCGCCACAGCGGTCGGGACGGACACCCAGCTCGCCCGCATCACCCACCTCGTCACCGAGGCCCAGGCAGGCAAGGCCCGTGCCCAGCGGCTGGCCGATTCGGTGGCGGGCGGCTTCGTCCCCGTCGTACTGACTCTGGCGGTCACCGTGCTCGGCTTCTGGCTCGGTGCCGGAGCCGATCCGCAGGCAGCGGTCACCGCGTGTGTCGCGATCCTGGTCGTCGCCTGCCCCTGTGCACTCGGCCTGGCGACCCCCACCGCGCTGCTGGCGGCGACCGGGCGTGGCGCGCAACTGGGCGTACTGGTCAGCGGTCCCCAAGCGCTGGAGACACTGCGTCACATCGACACGGTAGTTCTCGACAAGACGGGGACGCTGACCACGGGCCGCATGAGCGTCACCGACGTCACGGTGGTCGCCGACGGCCTCGGTGAGCGGACCGTGCTCCGGCTGGCGGGAGCGGTGGAACGAGGTTCGGAGCACCCGCTCGGGCGCGCAGTCACCTCGTACGCCCAACGCACGTGGCCCGACGTGCTCTTGCCCGAGGTGACGGAGTTCGCCGCCACCGCCGGGATCGGCGTCACCGGTCTCGTCGACGGCCACCACGTCGAGGTGTGCGCCCCCGGGGACGACATGGCGGAGTCCCTGACACGGGCGCTGTCGAACGCGGAAGCCGCGGCACGCACGGTGGTACGGGTCCGGGTCGACGGGGTGGACGAGGCGCTCATCGCCCTGGGGGACGTCCTGCGCCCCGGGAGCTACCGCGCCGTCGACCGCCTCAAGCGCCTCGGAGTGAACCCCGTACTGGCGACGGGCGACCGCGAGGCCACAGCCGAGGCGGTCGCCGCCGAACTCGGCATCACCGAGGTACACGCCCGCTGCACCCCCGAGGGCAAGGCCGACCTCGTCCGCCGGCTGCGCGACGAGGACCACCGCGTCGCGGTGATCGGAGACGGCGTGAACGACGCCGCCGCCCTCGCGGGCGCGGACCTGGGCATCGCGATGGGGAGCGGCGCTGACGCCGCCATCGGAGCGGCCGACGTGACGCTGGTACGCGGCGACATCGAGTCGGTCGCCGACGCGATCGGCCTCGCCAGACGCACCCTCGGCACCATCCGTACCAACCTGATCTGGGCCTTCGGCTACAACGCCGTCACCGTGCCGCTCGCGGCCGTGGGGTGGCTCAACCCGATGGTCGCCGCCGCGGCGATGTCCGTGAGTTCCCTGCTCGTGGTGGGCAACAGCCTTCGGCTGCGCGCCTGGCGGCCCTCGCGCGCCCCGAGAAACGGAGCGCGGACGAAACAAGGAGCACAGCGGCGATGACCGACAGCCCCTCGCACGAGACCTCAACGGGATGGAACATCACGCGCGAGCGGCTGCGCGACGGTTTCTATGCCGGGCTCATCCCTTGGACGGCCTGCGTAGTGGCGCTGGCGGGTCTGACGCAGTGGGTCGGGGCGGGGCAGGCGGGCAGGCCGCCTGCCCTTGAGGTCACCGACCCGCACGTCTTCCTTCCGTACAACGACAACAGGGAGACCGCGGCGTTCTTCACGGTGACGAACACGGGCGGCGCCGACGACGACCTCGTGTCCGTGACATCCCCCGCCATTTCGGAGGCCATGCTGAGCCGTCACCAGACCAACGGAGGGGGCGCCGACTTCATGGGGATGGCGGACTCGGCGACGGTTCCCGCCGGGGCGGCTCTGACCATGTCGCCGTACGGCCTGGACGTGATGGTCACGCTCAATGAGGGGACTCGCTGGAGCGAAGGTGACGCCGTCCCGTTCGTTCTTCACTTCCGGCACAGTGACAGCGTCGAAGCGGTGGCGACCGTGGTGCGCCCCGGCAGTTGACCGGGCGCACCACGTCCCGCAGCTCAGGCCCGCCGCCACACCGTCCCGCGCCGCTCGTACTCCAGCACCGTCTCCACCCGCTGCGCGAGTTCCGCGCCCACGAAACGCTCCACCAGCCAGAGCGCGACGTCCAGCCCGGAGGTGATGCCACCGCCGGTGACCAGGTCGCCGTCATCGACCACGCGCGCGTTGATCACCGTCGCGCCCTGGGCGGCCAGATCCGCCTTCGCACCCGCGTGGGTGGTGGCATTACGCCCTTTGGTCTGCCCTGCGGCCGACAGCACCATAACGCCGGTACAGATCCCTACCGGCAGTGCTTCCGAGGCGGCCAGCCGGCGCAGAAATCCCCGGTCCGCGATGACTTGGTTCACGCCCGGCCCGTCCTTGGCCGTGTACCCGCCGCCCGGCACCACGAGCACGTCCGCCTCCTGCGGCGACCAGCCCTCGGCCACCTCGACCTTCGTTCCGTACGTACAGGTGACCGTGGCCGGCCGGCCGGTCGTCACCATCGTCGTCGTCAGTGCTCCGCCGCTCATCCGCCCGGCGAGCCCCAGCACCTCGACCGGGGCGATGAAGTCCTGCTCCTCCACGCCGTCGAACATCAGCACCCGCACCCGCAGTGGATTCGCCGCCGAAACCGCCGACGCGCCCTCGCTCATCGTCCCCACTCCGGTTGCCGCACCGACGGACAGAGCCGAAGCGCGCAAGAACGTACGTCGTTCCATGACCGACCTCCCTGGATTCATCATCTGCACAAGGTGTCGGCACACATCCGCGTCCAGTTCCTGGGTGCGACCAAGTGGTCGGCTCGACGGTCGACTCCAGTCGTTCAGCGCCTTCGACAAGTTCCCGGAGATAGTGATGTTTTTTCAAATGCCCATGAAATGCGGAGTCCGGATCGCTGTCTTCCACGGCGGGAAAATCGTCGTTACTCTCCACCGCAGGAAGAGTGGTACAGACCAACGTTGCCGCGGGTTGTTCACCATCGGTGCCCGTGACACGCCGTACGGGAAACGGAGTTGAGTGATGGCGAAGTCCTCGGGATCGGTGACGCCTCCTTCGCGTCAGGGGAAGGAGCGTGCCCGTTTCGACTGGGCCGGTCTGCGCGCCGATCTGCGAGGCGCGGTACCGGACGCCTCACTGGCCCTGGTGGCCACCCTGTTGATCTACTGGCTGCTCTACGTCCGCGTGGAGAACGGGACATCGGCGACCGTCGAACTCATGCCGGACATGGCGGACGCCGGCGAGTACTGGATGTACTGGATGTGCCAGGCGTTCGGCTGGTCGGCGATGCTGTGGGCCTACGGGACCTTGATATTCGGGCTGATGCGCTCAGGGCCGAGACCCCGCTGGGGCTGGCTGCCCGCGGCGCGGCTGGAGAAGTGGCACCGCACCACGAGCCTGACCACCATCGGTCTGATGTTCATGCACGCGCTGTTCTTCTTCACCGACCAGGTCAAGACCAACCAGGATCAGTGGTCTTTCGGACGCAGCGTGTGGACCGCGTTCGTCGACGTCTTCGTCCCCGGTGGATACGCGACCGGCACCGGCCGCGTCGCCATCCTCATCGGCCTGCTGGCGATGTACCTGGCCATCCCGCTGGGTCTCGCCTTCTACCTGCGGCACCGGACCGGTTCGCGCATGTGGCTGGCCCTGCACCGCTTCGTCATCGTGGTCTACATCCTCAGCGCCTGGCACACCCTGCTCTACAGCAGCCAGGCGTGGTTCGACGGCCCCTTCCGCACCATGGTGTGGGCCTTGCAGATCCCGATCGCCGTCCTGCTCCTGGCCCGTCTGATGGCACCGGCCCGTCCGGGCGAACGCCTGCGGCTGCGCGGCCCCCGGCGCCGCGACGTCGCGCTGCCGATCAGCGCGCGGCTGCTCGGCAGGATCGTGGTGGTGGCCACGATCCTGGGGCTGGTGGCGGTCATCGTCACCGGTGTGGACGGCGGGCGGTCACCCAAGGACGGCTCTCTGGTGCCGTGGCCGCACAAGTGGGTGATCTGGGCGGGTCTGGTGCTGTTCACCCTGGCCATCGTCGCTGTGGTTCTCAGGCTCCGGCCCCGGGCCGGTGCGGCAAAGCCCGCAGCCCCCGCGGAGGAGCAGGCGACCGACACGGTCGACCGGGTCTGACGTCGCGTCGGCATTCTCCGCCGGACGCATGGCGAATTCGGAGAGTTGGGGCCGAAGGTTTCCGTTCCAGGGAGCCGGAGATTCCCTGGAACGACTCCCGTGAATTCACCGAAAAGGGATTCCCGAAGAATTACTGGGCTCCGCCGGCTCCTTTGCGATCCTGTCCCTCAGCTCCATGGCCGACTTCAGGCACGCGCCCGTCCGAAGTCGCCGGGAACCCGACGAGCCTCGCCGACGACTTCTCAGGCAGGGATTGGGCTGTTCGAACTGGGGAGACGGCAACGCGTGGACGCGAAGACGCCCGGTCCTGGGCCGGCTGCCGATGACCACGTCGACACCGCCCTCCTCGGCGGACAGCTCCTCGGCAGCGCCAAGACCGACGAGTGGTACGCCGGATTGGTCAAGGACGTGGGCAACCCGATGTCGATCGGCGAATATACGGACCTCGACCGCGAAGCGCTCCTCGGCCTCCAGACGCAGGCCATCCTCATGTCTGGATTCGGCGAGGGATTTGACGACGTCAGCAACGCTCGCTCCGCTGGGCTGCCGGGGGTGAGCGTGTCGAACCGGATGGAAGAACACGCCCTGGCCTCGGCAGAGTGGATCAAGATGATCGCGGCCTTCTACAACGCCGAAGACGGTGCGAACGCCGAGTTCGGGACCACCAAGTCCAAGTTCGACAAGGTCGTCTCCACAGTCTCCGGCAAGGTCGACGGCCGTGACGCCGGATACCTCTGCGTCTCGGCAGAGCGTGGCTGCGAGTTCATCTACGGACACGGCAAGGACACCCTCGTAGGCCGTCTGCTACCAGCCGCGCGGGCGTTCAGGGCGTCACCTACGGTGGAGCGAGAGCGTCAGCACGGCAGCCTGATCGTACGGGATGAAGCAGGACTCAGCAGGACTCAGAGGGATGAAAACGGGGTTAAATGTCCGATTCTCCGGCGTTCCCGCAGGTCGGAGAGGTAACGGTTTCGGGTTCGACTCCCCTGGGCTCCACCGTATCGAGAGGGCTTCTGACCTGCGGAAACGCGAGTCGGGAGCCCTCTCCGTGTTGATCCGTCCAAGAAGTGCCGCCGGACGGTCGCCATCAGGTCGTCCTGGCTGACGTAGGTACCGCCGCCGACGGAACCGCGCCCCCGGTGAAGGCGGGACGCGGTTCCGTCGGCGCCGGCTGTGTCGTGGGACGCGAGGGCGACTACCAGGCGGCGATTACCAGACGAGGGCGTCCGCCGGGTTGTCCTGCCAGTACGTGACCTGGGCGGAGCTGTTGAAGAAGACACCGCCGTTCGGCAGCGTCAGGGTCTTCTCCTTGCCGGTCGCGTTGCCCTTCTTGTCGGAGAAGAGCACGCCCAGGGTCTTCGCGTTGCCGCCCCCCTCGCCGTCAGGGGAGGACGTCGTGATGCCCGCGTACGCGGACTGGCCGGGCTCAAGCGTCACCACGGCCTGCGGCGTGGTCTCCTCGGCCCACCACAGCGGGGCCTGGGCGTCGGCGCCGGCCCTCAGGTAGGGGGCGGAGTAGGCGTAGCAGGGCTGGGTGCCGGTGTTGGTGGCCTTGAGGAGCAGGTGGTTGATCGGGCGGGACACCTCGCTGACGGTCAACTGGGTGTTCGCCGGGGTGCAGGTGACGACGGCCGCCTTCGTGGCGGCGGAGGCGGTCTGCCCGGCGGCCTGGAGGCCGACGAACGCGAGCGCCGCGGCGACGACCATGGAGGAGGCGGCCGCGCGGGAGGCGGAACGAGTGGCGATACGCATGAATGGACTGCTTTCTCTGAACATCCGGAAGGCGTTTCTTCCGGTGGTGAACTGTGTCGTTCGGTCGGCCCTGTCCTGTCCCGGCCGTGCCGCGTGGCGTGCGGGTGGCACGCCGGAAACGCGGGCCGGGAAAGCGGGGTTGAGCGGGCCGATCACTGTGTCGGCACCGTGCTTAGATGACCCGAGCCTGCGCCGTGGGGCGTCCCATCCGCCATTCCATCGGGAATTTCGGGACGCTGGGATATGCCAACTGGGTCTGACCAGGCCGAACATGACCTTCCTGGGATGTCGAACGGAATGGAGGACCGGTGGGTGCGGCTGAGGAGATCGCTGATTTCGCGGCGCTGCTGCGCGAGTTGAAGCAGCGGTCCGGGCTGAGTTACGAGGCTGTGGCGAAGCGGGCGCACATGAGCACCTCGACGCTGCACCGGTACTGCAAGGGGGAAGGAGTACCGGCCGACAACGCGGCCGTCTCCCGCTTCGCCCGGGTGTGCAGGGCGACCCCGGAGGAACTGGTCGAGTTGCACCGGCGCTGGGTCCTGGCGGACGCGGCACGGGAACGCGCCCGGCGGGCCGCGGCGGACCCGGACCCGGACCCGGAACCGGACTCCGCGGACCGGGCCGGAGCGTCCACTTCCGGAGCGTCCATCCCCGGAGCGTCCACCCCCGGCTCGGACCCGGAACCGCCCTCCGCGCAGGCCCGCACGGACCAACCGTCGCCGGAGGCGGCTGTCCCCGCTCGCCGCATGCCGGCGTTCCTCCGGAGCGCCCGCCGGCGGTGGGCCCTGATCGCGGCGGGCACCGCCGTCGCCGTCGCCGTCTCCACCGCGCTCACGGTCGGCCCGAAGGACCGGGGGACGGACCTGGCGGACACCGGCCGGCCGGCCGACACGGGGGCCTCCTCCGCCCCGCCCCCATCGGCGTCCGTGTCCTCCTCCGTACGCCCCTCCACACGTACGAGCCTCTCCCCGTCCCCCACCTCGCCCCTGGCCCCGGCCCCCGGAACGTCCGAAGCCGAGCCGTCGGCACGCGGCACGGACACCTCGGCGCACAGCCCCGCCCGGGGCGGCGAGGCGGTCCCGTTGACGGTGAGCACCCGCACGTATGCCTGGGACGACCCGCAGTGCGAGGGGGAGTACCTGATCAACCGGCCTCCCGGTGAGGTCTCGCCGCCGGTGATGGGGCAGGACGTGCCGGGCTGGGTGGCGGCGCACAGCGCCATCGCCGCCGACACACAGCGAGTGGCGCTGACCGTCCAGGGCACCGGGGACGCGACCGTCGTCATCGAGTCCCTGCACGTCCGGGTGGTCGACTCGACCGCGCCCCCGGCCTGGAACGCGTACCTGGGGGCGTCGGGCTGCGGCGGAGGCGTGGAGACGAGGTCGTTCGACACGGATCTCGACGCCGCCCACCCCGCCATCGCTCCGAAGGCAGGCCAGCGCGGTGTTCCCTACAAGGTCAGCCAGTCCGATCCCGAGGTGCTGTACATCACCGCCCATGCCCGTGCCCACGATGTGAAGTGGTACGTGGAGTTGCAGTGGTCCAGCGGCGGCCGTCAGGGAACCACGCGGATCGACGACCACGGAAAACCGTTCCGCACCAGCGGCAGTCGGGGCCGTCCCGTCTACGAGTTCCTGCTCGGCGGCACCGAGTGGTTCAGGGTGGCGGAGAACTGATGCTCGCCACGGTTCCTCACGGTGTGGCCAGGGCTTCCGTCGGGGGAGCCGGGCAGCCGGGCAGCACGGAACGCGGGGTAGAGGCCGGCCAGGATCTGGGACTCGGCCAGGAACTGGGTGCGGATGTGGCCCCGGCGGCCGCCCAGTGCGCGGCGCAGGCCGATCTCGGCCCGTCGTTCCAGGACGGAGATGACCATGGTGTTGGCCACGCCGACGCCGCCGACCAGCAGGGCGACCCCGCCCAGGCCGAGCATGAGGCCGGTGAACGCCTGGTCCGTGGCGCCTTTCGCGGCGAGCGCGTCCGAGGGGCGGGAGACCGTGACCTCGGTCGGGGCCTCGGGGGTTGGCGGTGGCGGCGAGAACGTCGCGTACGGCGGGGACGGCGGAGTCCAACTCGGGTGCGAGCGGTACCGGATGGAGGCGAGGGTGTGCCGCAGTTCGGTGTGACCGGAGGTGGAGATACCGACGACACCGATCATGGCGGCGATGCCGATGGCGATGCCGAGCGCGGAGAGGAACACCCGCATCGGGCGGGCGCGCAGGCCACCGGCACCGGTGCGTACGACGTCGCGGGGGCTCAGACGGCCGGTCCTCAGCATGTCTGCGCCACCCTTTCGGCGGCCGTGTCCCGGACGATCCGACCGTCTCGTACCTGCACTTGACGGGGGAGCGACGCGGCGATCTCGCGGTCGTGGGTGATGACGACGACGGTGGTGCCGCAGGCCTTCCGGCGACCGCCGTCCTTCCGGCGACCTCCGTCCTTCCGGCGGCGGGCACGAAGGGCACGGGTGCTGGGCCCCTCGCGAGGGTGGGCACAACCCCCGTGCGCGGACTCCGGGCGGCCGGTCGATCGACGCGGCACCGACGCATGAATACGCCACCGCCACCGCCACCGCCACCGCCACCGCCACCGCCGGGCCCCGGTCGCCCCTGGCGGAGGGGAACCGGGACCCGGCGGAAGGGTTGCCGTGCCGCTGCCGGGTGTCGGCCGAGGGCTCTTCCTGCCTCAGCCCGACCGGAACGGTGGTACCGGACCTGGCCTACACGCGGTCGGCCGCGATCAGGAGGTACTGGAAGGAGCCGTCCTTGTAGGAGTTGATGAAGGCTTCCTCGATACCGGTGACCAGTGAGGAGGTCGCCCGCAGCTCCCAGTAGGGCAGGGTCGCGGGAGTGAGGTCGACGACGGCCTGGGGGACGAGGCGGTTGTCGGCCATGGCGCGGAGGTATTCCCGGCGGGAGTGGATGTTGCACTCGAAGTGCGCGTTGATCTGGGAGACCCACTTCGACGGCTGGCCGTACCGCGGGTTCCAGCAGCCGGTGATGGTCACGTACCGGCCGCCGGTCGCGAGGACGCGGGAGTGCTCGGCGAAGAGGTCGTCCAGGTCGACGTACATGGACGACTCGTTGTTCCACGAGGCCGCGGCCTGCCCGGTCTCGAAGGGGGTGCCGAGCATGTTGCAGACGCGGGCCCGGACGTGGTCGTCGATGCCGAGTTCGCGGGCGCGCCGGTTGGCGAAGTCGGCCTGCTTGGCCGACAGGGTGACGCCCTCGACCGTGCAGCCGAAGCGCTGATGGGCCATCACCATCGAGCCGCCGCGGCCACAGCCTGCGTCCACGAGGGTGGCGTCGCGGTCGACGGTGCCGAGGTGGTCCAGGAGGAGTTCGGCCTGTGCCGACTCCAGGCGGTGGAGTTCGGCGATCAGCTTCTTCTCGTACGCGCTGCTCTCGGGGTCGCCGAGGGCGTCGTGGTCGACGTCCCCGATGCCGTAGTGGTGGTGGTAAAGGCCGTCGACATCGCCGAGCCGCAGGTTGACGGGCCTCGCCTCGCCGTCCCAGTAGCGGGCGATGTCCCCCTGATAGGGCGTCGCCGGGGAGGGGATGAAGACGGAGGAGCCGGCGGTGGTGAGTTCGGTGCTGGTCACAGGTGAATCCATTCTTCTTACCAGAAGTCGGGCAGGCTGTAGCGGTAGGTGTTGGTCTGGTGCCAGTGGTGGTTGCCGTCGACCCACGCGGCCACTCCCCGCAGGAAGCGCTGCACGCTCGGGACGGGGCAGGCGGCGGCGAAGGCCGCGGCGGCGGTCTCGAAGTCGCGCATCAGCTCGTTGTGGACCTCGACGGCCTTGAGGTAGGCCTCGCGGTCGCAGGTGTTCTCGCGTTCGGCGATCACCACCGGCAGGTTCAGGTGGCGGCCGGGGGACGCGAGCTCCTTCGTGTATGAGTACAGGTCGTTCACGATGGTGGTGGCGTTCGAGGCCAGCGCGATGACCCGCTGCATGGCGGGCTGGGCGTGCAGGTCGGCGGGGAGTTCGTAGCCGCCGACGGTGTCCGTGATGGTGGGGCAGGGGCGGAAGTTGTTGAACTGGCGCATCGCCAGGTACTCCCAGACCTCGGGGACGTGGTCCTGCTCGGCCCAGGCGGCCTCGGCGAGGTATCCCATGTGCAGCCGGGCCATGTCGTGCCGGTACCGGTCGGCCTGGGAGGGGCCGGCCTCCTGGAGGAAGTACTCCATGGCGGAGCGGTAGGCGCGTCGCGGCGCGTCCGAATGGAGCGACCTCGCCCACTGCGGCTGGTACTCCGCCGTCGTGTGCAGGGGGTCGAGGGTGGTGTGCGCCAGCAGAAGGCGTCCGCCGAGGCCGACGGGCGAGCCTCCGTGGTCCTCGCAGTAGCAGTCGTCCACCGCGTTCTCGGCGACCATCAGGCGCGTGGCGAGCATCAGATGGTCGACGGTGGGGGCGTCCGGGTGGCAGGCGACCATGTAGCGCCCCACGGAGAAGCCGTCGAACTGGTCCTCCCAGTCCTCGGGGAACAGGTCGACCTCGTCCACGGCCCAGGCCTTGATCCGGCGGCTGACCTCTTCCACCCGTACGGGGTCGGGCGCCGCCACCGGGTGGTGGTAGAGGCCCGGGATCGGGCTGCCTTCCTCCGGTGAGGAGGGGAGTGCGGAGGAGGAGAGTGCGGGTGGAGGCGCCGGTGGCGCCTCGCGCGGGGCGAAGCGCAGGCTCGCCGTACCGAGGCCGCTGGGGCCGCCCAGGATCCGTCGCAGGTCGGCGGCGGGGACGTCCACGGCGGGCGGGGCGGGTAAGGGGGACACCGGGGGCTGGGTGTCGGCCGCGGCCTGGAGGGCGCGGGCGGCGTCGGCGAGGACGTACGCCCCGAAGTGGGAAGCGGCCGTGGGCAGGCTCGATCGCACGGGGGAGAGCTCAGGGTCGGGCATCCATGGCTCCTTGACTGCGGGCGTGTGGGGGGAGGGGGCGGGGCTTTTCGGGCATGCTCGGCCGGCCCGCCCCGGAGGGGGCGGGTGGCGGGGCCGGGGAGGGAGACCCGAACGAGAGGCTCTAGTCGTGCTTGCCGGCGATCTGCACGTTCTCCAGCACGCCGAGCGCGTCGGGTACGAGGACGGCGGCGGAGTAATAGGTGGTGACCAGGTAGGAGATGATCGACTTCTCGTCGATCCCCATGAACCGCACCGACAGGCCCGGCTCGTACTCCTCCTGCAGCCCCGTCTGGCGCAGACCGATGACGCCCTGGTTGTCCTCGCCGGTGCGCATGACGAGGATCGAGGTGGTCTTCTCCTTGGTGATGGGGATCTTGCCGCAGGGCAGGATCGGGACACCTCGCCAGGCCGGGACCTGCTGGCCGCCGAGGTCGACATGGGTCGGGTAGAGGCCGCGGCGGTTGAACTCGCGCCCGATCGCCGCGATCGCCTTGGGGTGGGCGAGGAAGAACTTGGAGCCGCGGCGGCGGCAGAGCAGTTCGTCGAGGTCGTCCGGGCTGGGCCGGCCGGCGTGGGTCTGGATGCGCTGCTTGAAGGCGGCGTTGTGGAGCAGACCGAACTCCCGGTTGTTGATCAGCTCGTACTCCTGGCGCTCGCGCAGCGCCTCGATGGTGAGCCTGAGCTGCTCCTCGGTCTGGTTCATCGGCCCGTTGTAGAGGTCGGCGACCCTCGTGTGGACCCGTAGAACGGTCTGGGCGAGGGAGAGTTCGTACTCGCGCGGCTTCAGTTCGTAGTCGACGAACGCGCCGGGCAGTGCGGGCTCCCCGGTGTGGCCGGCCGACATGGCGATCTCGGCCTCGCCGTGACGATTCTGCCGTTGCAGGGGGAGCGAGCTGAACCGCTCGACATGGGCCTGGAGGCCCGGCGCCGCGGACATCACGGCGGCGAAGTCGGCGCGGGACAGGGTGAGCAGGGTGCCGGCGGTCTCGGCGGTGGCGGTGGACTCCCACCGGGCGTCCGCGTCCAGCAGGGCGTTCTCGCCGAACCGTTCGCCGTCGGCGAGTACGGCGACGGCGACGTCCTCGCCGTACTTGCCGGGGGCGCTCTGGCTGACGCGGCCGTGGGCGATCAGATGGATCCGCTCGGCGGGCGTGCCGTGCTCGGCCAGCGTCTCGCCGGCCCGGAAGTCGCGCTGGACGCACCGTCCGGCGAGCGCGGTCAGTACCTCCAGGTCCCCGTAGCCCCGCAGCAGGGCCAGTTCGCCGAGTTCGCGGGGGATCACCCGGACGACGGCGCCGTCCTGGACGAACTCCACGCGCCCGTCGCCGACGGTGTAGCTCAGCCGGCGGTTCACCCGGTAGGCGCCGCCCTTGGTCTCCACCCACGGGAGCATCCGCAGCAGCCAGCGGGAGGAGATCTCCTGCATCTGCGGGGCGGACTTGGTCGTGGTGGCGAGGTTGCGGGCCGCCGCCGTGCCCAGGCTGGACTGCCGGGGCAGTTCCAGAGGTGCTTCCTGGCCGGTTTCAACAGTCATCGGGCGCGCTCTCCTTCGTGAAGGCGGTGGCCGACGGGGCTGCGCGGCACCGGGAAAGAGGGAAGGGGAAAGGGGTGAACATCCGGGAATCCGTCGAGATGCCAGGGAACAGTAACGGCCGGTGCACCCGGTTGGTCCAGAAAAACCGGTGGCGTTAACTCGATGCGATGATCATTCCGGGGAAAGGTTTAACCCGGATGGTTATCGGTATTCGGGCGTGCGCGGCACGTTGCCGCCGCGCCGCGACCTGCCCCGCGGAGCCCAACGACCACGGGGCCGTCCGCTACTGCCCCCCTGCCCCGGTGAGACCCACCAGCGACAGCGTGAGACCCCTCGCGGCAGCGTGAACCCCGTCATGCGCCGTACCGCACCAGCCGTACCGGTCCGAAGAGGCCCGTACGCACCTGGCCCGCGGTGACGGCCCTCGTCGGGGACGCGTCGTCCAGGTAGCCCGCGAGGGTGGAGCGGACCGTGATCTCCAGGTCGTTCTCGCCGGGGCGCAGGGCGGCGGTGATCTCGGTGCGCCAGGGGCCCCAGACGAGTTGGTCGACCAGCACGCCGTTGACCACCACATCGGCCGTGCCGCGTACCTCGCCCAGGTCGAGCACCACCCGCCCGCCGGGCGGTGCGTGGAAGACCGTACGGTGGCGGACCTCGCCGCCCAGGGCGCGCAGCCCGAGGTCCTCCCAGGCCACCAGCTCCGCCGGGGCCTCGGTGACCTCGGCCTCGATCGCCGCGTCCAGGAGGGCGCCGCCGCTGCGGCCGTCCGTCGCCGTGATCCGCAGCAGGACCTCCGTCCCGGCGGGCAGCGGGGCGGGGAAGCGGACCCGGCCGTCCGCCGCCGGGTGGTAGGTGCCGTCCGCGGCCGTCACCACCACGGCCAGGCCGGTCGGGATGCGCAGCGCTGTCGTCCCCAGCGGCGCGGGGAAGCGGAGCCATTCGGTCCGGGGGCGGTCCGATGCCGTGGAACGGGGCACCAGCGGCAGGACGACACCGTCCTGCGCCGCCCCCGGCTCCAGCCAGCTCGCGCCCGGCAGCGGATGCGGCCTGACCCGGGCGCAGAGGAAGCGCGGGTCGCGCGGGTGGTGCCGGCGTGGCGCGGCCGCGTCCCAGCCCGGTCCGCTGAGCACGTCCAGGCAGCGGGAATCCACCGTCGCCGCCCCGCCCTCGCCCAGCCGCAGCGTCAGCGTGTTCTCCCCCGGGTGCAGCACCGTACGCAGGTCGTAGGGGTGCACCCGGACCTCGCGGTGCCCCGGGTACGGGTTGAAGTCGCCCTGGCGGCCCACCTCGACGCCGTTGACCAGCACCGTGCAGGCGCCCTCGCAGCCGACCAGGATCTCCGCGTCGTCCGGCACCTCCGCCAGCCGGAAGGTACGGGTCGGTTCCGCACCGGTCAGCCACTCCGGCCTGCGGTAGGCGGCGGGGTCGGTGACCACGGCGAAGGAGGCCCGCAGCGGCCCGTCGCGCTCGGCCGTGAACTCGATCTCCAGCTCGACCGTACGCCCCGCCGTGTGCGCGGGCAGGAGGCTGAAGGACTGGTACCCCGCGCCCTCCGCGGGCAGTTCGGCGCCGTCGACCCGTACCCGCCGCGCGGCGCCCGACCCCACGGCGAGATACCGCTCCGCCCCGTCCCCGGCGGGTCCGGGCAGCCCGATCCGGGTGCGTACGGCGACGGTCCCGCCCCTGGGCACCTGGCGCCAGTCGAGGAACTCCTCCGGTACGTACCCCTTGGGGCCCAGCGGGCCCTGGTGCACCGGGTCCTTGTGGATGCCGCGCGAGAGCGACCACCGGGCGGGCCGCCACGTGGAGTCGGGGTCGCGGACCTCGGCGAACGGGCCGTAACCGGCGACCACCGGCTGCCAGCCGGCCGCCACCGCGGCACCGTCCCCGGAGGTGTCCCCGTACGGAGCGCCGTCGGCCCGGTGTTCCAGGCGCCAGACCTCCACGGGCAGGACGCCCGTCCGGTCGGCGGCGGCCAGATCGCCGTACGTGTTGTCCAGCGTCGAGCGGGCCCGCGCCCGCCACGGCCCCTCGACCGTGGTGTGGCCCACGGGCTCGCCCAGCGGCTCCCGGGTGGCGTCGGGCAGCTCCGCGCCGAGCACGAGCAGGGTCACGGGACCGTCCGCGAAGTCCGTGTCCACCGTCCAGAAGGCCCCGTCGCCCTCGTCGGCCACCGTCAGCTCCGTACGCGCCCCCGTCCTCGGGTCCCAGCGCTGCGCCCGCAGCGGCGGCAGGCCCTCGACCGTGATCCGCGCGCGCCGGTCGCCCGGCGGCACGAAGACATAGCCGTCCTCCCGCAACTGGCGCCAGTACTCGTCCCAGGGGAAGCCCGCGTCCGCCCAGTCGTGCCGGTCCAGCCCCTCCAGACGCACCATCGGCGCCTTCGTACCGCTGATCTCGTCGTGCGCGGCGAGTATCACCACCCAGGTGTCCCCGAGCCGCCGCAGCAGATACGGCACATCCGTCCGCACCCGTACGGGCCCCGCCGCCAGCGCGCCCGGCACCTCCTGCGGGGAGCCGACCCGTACCGCGAGACCGGCCAGCGCCGGGCCCACCGGGCTCCGGCCGACGCGGACCACCCGGCCGCCCGCCCGCGCGAACTCCGCGAGGACCGACTCCGTCGCCCCGTCGACGAGCGCGGCGTCCGGGATCACCACGTTGCGGTACGTCTCGTGGCCGATCCGCAGCCCCCCGTCGGCGGTGACCGTGCCGCCCGCGACGGTCGCCTCGTCCAGCGTGTCGTGGTCGGTCCCGGCCCGCTCCAGCACCCCGCGGCGCTCCGCGAACCAGGCGCTCACCCCGTTCAGTTCGTGGTACGCGGCGACCGCGCGCCGCGCGGGCGGCAGCGGTCCCTCCAGCGTCAGATAGGCCTGCGCGGTGCTGGTCGGGGTGAGCAGCACCGTGTCGCACACATGCGTACCGGCCGACAGCACCGAGCAGAGCCGGGTCACCGCCCCGGCGAACTGGTGGTACGAGGGCCAGTACGGCTGACGCCAGCAGGTGGACGGCGGGGCCCACTCCCACCAGCCGCCGGCCGTCGAGTAGTACACGGCGTGCGGATCGTAGAGGTTGGCGCCCCGGCGCAGAAAGGGCGCGAGCCAGTCGTACGTCTCCTCCAGGGTGCCGCCCCAGCCGGAGGAGTGGAACGCCTCGATCCAGGTACGCGGACCGCCGTGCGCGTGCGCCAGCGAGCTGTGCGCCTTCGGGTCGCCCCAGTGGTCGCTGCCGGGCGCCCCGTACCCCTGGTGGGTGCCCAGGTAGTCGCCGTACAGCAGCACCCCGCCCACCGGGTCGCCCTCCCGCGCCGGGGACGCCTGGTCGAAGCCGCAGAGCAGCCCCCGTTCGGCGAACCAGTCGTCCAGCGGGTCGAAGAACGCCCGGCGCGCCAGCGTGGCCCGGTGCGCGTGATAGTCCCGGCGCACCCGTGCCGCGTCCCGGCTCGCGGCCCCGAGATACCGGGCGCCCCCGGCGCTCCGGTCGCCCGCGAACAGCGCGGAGCGCAGCGGCAGCAGGTCGTATCCGTACGCCTTCTCGAATGTGGCCGCGAAGTCCCGCCCCCAGGTCGGCATCGGCGGCAGCTCGTCCTGGAAGAACCCGGGGATGACCGTGCCGAACCAGCGCCCCACCTGGCGCTCCAGCTCGCCGTGCACCTGGTCGAGCAGCGCCGCGCACGCCTCGGCGCCGAAGTAGTCGAAGCCGCTGACCCGCTCCTCGATCACCCCGTCGGCCCCCCGGTGCAGGGCGAGCCCGGCGAACTCGGGGCGTACGGCGGTCAGCCGGCCCTGGAAATTGGCGCCGGAGAAGCCGATCTGGTCGTACATCCACAGGTGGAAGCCCAGCTCCCGCGCGTCCTCGCAGGCGCCGTCCAGCAGCTCGATCCACCGCGGGCTGAGGAAGGGCGGATCGTCGGCGAGCGAGCCGAACATCGGCCCCGTCGGCGCCAGACACATCACCACGGCCTGCCGCACGCCCTGCGAGACCAGCTCCGTCATCTGCCGCCGCAGCCCCTGCCGCGTGACCTTCGCACCGCTCCACCACCAGATCGGCAGCGGGGTGTACTCCGCGCCGGGATCGGTGAACCGGGCCAGGAGCTCGCCCGCACCGGCGCTCACGCCGGTGCCCGCACCCTCGGTCCTGCCCCGTTCCTGGATCATGTCCGCATTCCTGCCCATGCTCATGCCGTGGCACGCTCCGCCTCGATCATCTCCAGCGTCTTGCCGGAGGTATCGGGCATGAAGAAGTACCCGACCACCCCGCTGATCAGCAGGAACACCGAGAGCAGACCACCCACGACGCCGAGCCCGACCTGCGCGAGCGTCGGTACGAAGAAGCTCCAGACGCCGAGGCACATACGCGCCACCCCGAAGGTGAAGCCCTGCGCCGTGCCGCGCAGCATGGTGGGGAACAGCTCCTGGCTGAAGACCTTGTAGAACGCCTCGCCCGCCAGCGCGCCGCCCGCGCTGAACAGCACGATGTTGATGACGATCACCGGGATCGTGAAGGGCAGGAAGAGGAAGAGCGCGTACGCCACGATCTGCGCCACGGAGCCGATCGCCCACATAAGCCTGCGGGTCGCGTGCGTCCCGTCGGCGTGCCGCATGAACACCAGCACCGTCACCGCGATGCTGATCACGAAGCCCCCGCACGACAGCGCCACGCCCGCCGCCTGTCCCCCGGCGTGCAGCGTCTTGACGAAGTACGGCGTGAAGATGCCCGCCGTCCCGGCCGCCAGCCCCCAGAAGACGTAGATGCTCCCCGTCCACACCAGCGCCCGCAGATGGGCGCCGGAGAACAGGTCCCGCAGGCCGTGGCGCGCCGTCGTCCCGGCCGCCGCCGCGGCGGCCGACGCGGCCTGCCAGCGCGGCGACTCCGTGAGCCCCTGGCGCAGGGCCCAGGTGACCAGGGCGACGACGAGCAGATGGAGGAAGACGATCCGGATGCCCAGCAGACCCAGCGGGGCGAGCACCAGGGCGAGCACCAGGACCACCACGGGCCCCACCGACCACGCCACCTGGGTGAAACCGAGCAGCTTGCCGCGCGACTTCGGCGGCGAGAACTCGCCGACCAGCGCCAGCGAGGTGGGCACGTCCGCGCCGACCGCGACGCCGATGACGAAGACCCCGAGGAAGAGCATCACGGAGTCGAAGGACAGTGCGACACAGAGCACGCCCACCGCGTACACCAGCAGGTCGTACTTGTAGATGCGCTTACGGCCCAGACGGTCGCCCAGCCGGCCGCCGATGAATGCCCCGATCGCACAGCCGATCGCGTTCGGACCGATCGCGGCGAGCGCGCCCACCACTGTGCTGTTCAGATGCAGATACGACTGGAACAGGGCGAGTCCGGCGCCGAGAGCCACGATGGATCCCGCGTCCAAGTAGGACGCCATACCAGCAAGGACGGACCATCTCCACTGCTGGGAGCTGATCTCCTCCCGGCCGGTGGCCTCACTCGTGGCGGCGCCGACGGTCCGCTGGGCCATGGCTGGTCCTCCTACACGCCGTTGTGCCGAGGGATTGTGCTGCGCCGGGGGATTTCGGGGCCCGGTTGGACCGTACGAGTGGTGTTCATCCGAAGAACTGCGCAGCGGCGGCGTAGCTCCTCGGAATCTCAGGATGCGTACACATCATGAGGAAGGTATGTAGATCGACCCGACCGAAAGCGCAACTCGAAGCACATCCGAACCCCCATCCGAGTCCCCACCCGAATCCCCATCCGAAGCACTCATCCGAAAGTGAGGGGTCATGGCCGCCTTCAAGGTCAAGAAACTGTGGACCGTCTTCCTCACCGCGTTCTTCGCGGTGCTCGCCTCCCTGGGGCTCACCACCCCGGCCGCCGCCACCACCGTCGCCGGCGCCGCGCAGCCCACCGACCGGGCCGCCGACCGCCCGGCGCCGGCGCCCGCCGCCGCGCACCGCGCCGCCGTGGCCCTACCGGCGCCCAGGGCGACCCTGCCCAGGGCCCTGCCCCGGGCCCGCTCCCTGCCGCCCACGATCAAGCAGCGCATCCGCGCCGAGGCGCACGGCTCGTCACCGTCGGTCCGTCACCTGCCCGCCCTCACCACCACCCTTCCGGGCGATGACGACGACGGCACTCACGCCGCCGACGCGGCCCTCGTCGCGGCGTGAGGCGCCCGCACGCCCCTCGCGGCGCTCACGGTTGCGGCTCCCACGGTTGCGGCGGTCACGATTCCGGCTCCCACGGTTGCGGCGGTCACGTTCAGGGGCGGTCGCCCCGGTTCCGGTCCCGCTCCGCCGCCTCGGCCTCCGTCTCGGCCTGCTTCGCCTGCACCTCGGGATCGAGCGGATCGACCACATGGCTACCGGTCAGAGGACTGCCGTCCACCGACGTCAGCGGAGCACGCTCCGAGACCTCCGTAGCGGCCGGCGGCTCCACCAGCCAGTCCGGATTCGCCTGCTTGTCCCACCACTTCCACGCCACGAAGGCCCCACCGGCCACCACACCGAGGACCGCGAGGCCCTTGGCGACCCGGCCGACCCTGGCCCGCCGCTCGTGCTTGCGCACCAGCTTCTGGATCTCCTTCGCCGTGACCTGTCCGCGCAGGGCGGCCAGCGCCGCCGTCGAACGCGCCGCTGCCTGCTCCGCCACCGGCTGTGCCGTCGCCACCGCCTGCCCGACCCGCGGCACCGTGTAGTCCGCCGCCTGACGGGCGGCCCTGCGGGTGCGTACGGCGGCACGGTGAGCCGCGTCATCGATCTTTGGGGGTACACGAGGCGCCACATGGGCGCCGTACTGAACACGAGCCTGTTCGGCTGCCTTTGACATCGTCGGCGCGAGCCGTACCCGCGCCTCGCGGGCGTAGAGGGCCGCTTGCTCCTTGGCCAGAGTGGCCTGCTCCTTTGCCGTGTCGGCGTAAGGGGCCACCACTTCCGCGGCGTGCTGCACGCTCTCCTTGGCCGAACCAGTAGCGGCGCGCACGCTGTCCATGCGGGTCACAGGATCATCCTCCTCGGTGGCGTTCCGTATTTCGCCTATCCACCCTTTTCGAGATCATGCCTGCCGGTGACGATCCCGGCATGCGTTACGGGCATCCGTGTCATCCCGGACGTCCGTCCTTCCGGCATGTCCGCCGCTCCTTCCTCCGGCCTCACCTCCCCCTGGCCGTGCGAGGATCGGGAGCGTCAGCGACGACTCACGGAAGGCACATCGTGGCCGAGCAGCTTTACGCCACCCTCAGGACCAGCCAGGGCGACATCGAGCTGCGGCTCCTGCCGTACCACGCGCCCAAGACGGTCAAGAACTTCGTCGAACTCGCCCAGGGCGAGCGCGAGTGGACCGATCCCGCGACCGGCAGGAAGAGGACGGACCCGCTGTACGACGGCACCGTCTTCCACCGGGTGATGAAGGGCTTCATGATCCAGGGCGGGGACCCGCTGGGCAACGGCACCGGCGGCCCCGGGTACGAGTTCGCCGACGAGTTCCACCCCGAACTGGCCTTCGACAAGCCGTACCTGCTGGCCATGGCCAACGCGGGACCGGGCACCAACGGCTCGCAGTTCTTCATCACCGTCTCGCCGACCGGCTGGCTGAACCGTAAGCACACCATCTTCGGCGAGGTCGGCAACGCCGCGAGCAAGAAGGTCGTCGACGCGATCATCACCGTTCCGACCAACCCGGGCACCGACCGCCCGCTCCAGGACGTCGTGATCGAGTCGGTCGTCGTCGAGACCCGCTGACCTCGATCCTCGGACACAGCCGTCGCTGACCGGTTCCCGCCATCCGGGAACCTTCCCGCCCCGCCCGTCCGTAGTGGTTACGACCAGGTCATTACCTACCGGACGGGCGGGGCGGCGCGCTGCGTACCGCCCGCCGAAACGAAGCCCGCCGCCACGAAGACCGAGGGGACCCGATGGACCACCCGCCAGGAGGCCACGGAGGCCAGGACCAGCCCGCCGTCACCCAGGGCCCGCCGAGCTGCTACCGCCACCCCGGCCGGGAGACGGGCATAAGCTGCACGCGCTGCGAGCGGCCCATCTGCCCCGAGTGCATGATCAGCGCCTCCGTCGGATTCCAGTGCCCCGACTGCGTCAGACAGGGCTCCGGTACGGGGCACGGCGCCACCGCCAACCAGCCGCGCACCCTCGCGGGCGGCACGATCGCCGCCGACCCCCGGCTGCTCACCAAGATCCTGCTCGGCATCAATGTCGCCGTCTTCGTCGCCGTCCTCGCCGTGGGCGACCACGACCGGCTCGCGATCGACCTCGGGCTCATCGGCACCGCCTTCGACGACGGCCATTTCGTCGGGGTCGCGAACGGCGAGTGGTACCGGCTGGTCACCTCGATGTTCCTGCACGAAGAGGTGTGGCACATCGCCTTCAACATGCTGGGCCTGTGGTGGCTCGGCGGTCCGCTGGAAGCCGCGCTCGGCCGTGGCCGCTATCTGGCGCTCTACCTGCTCTCCGGACTGGCCGGCAGCGCCCTCACGTATCTGATCGCCGCGCCCAACCAGCTCTCGCTGGGTGCGTCCGGCGCCATCTTCGGGCTGCTCGGCGCCACCGCCGTCCTGATGCGCCGGCTCAACTACGACATGCGGCCGGTCCTGGCCCTGCTGGCGCTGAACCTGCTCTTCACCTTCACCTGGAGCGGCATCGCCTGGCAGGCGCATGTCGGCGGCCTGGTGGCGGGCGTCGCGATCGCCATAGGCATGGTCCACGCGCCCCGGGCGCACCGGACGCTGGTGCAGTACGGGACGTGCGGGCTGGTGCTGCTGGCGACGATCGGGATCATCGTGGCCAGGACGCTGCAGCTCACCTGAAGAGCGTCCGGGACGCCTCGTGGGACGGACCTGTGGCCACGTTGTCCACAGAGTGTGCCGGATCTTGTGCATCCTGTGGGGAACATGCGTGCCCCTTGTCGCCGGTATGGGTTTGACCAGCGGAGACAAGGGGCGATCACATCATCGGAGGGACCGTGGCGGTCACACCGGCGTCAACCACCCGTGGAGTTATCCACAGATCTTCTGACCTTTTCCCCTGCCTGTGGATAACAATGTGGACAAGCATGGGGAGAGCTTGACGCGGAGCGGTCGGGGCCGCTACTTCCACTGGGTGGAGACACCGAAGCCGGCGGCGATGAAGCCGAACCCGACCACGATGTTCCAGTTACCGAAGCTCTTCACCGGAAGATCGCCCTCGGTCACATAGAAGACGACGATCCACGCCAGCCCGATCAGGAACAGGGCCAGCATCACCGGAGCCACCCAGCTCCGGTTGGTGAGCCTTATGGCGGTCGCCTGCTTCGCCGCCGGGGGCGGCGTGAAGTCGGCCTTCTTGCGGATACGTGACTTCGGCACGAGGGACTCTCCTGTCGATGCGCTGCGTGACCGCGCAGGGGACTGTAACGGGTCCCGGGGCGGAGAGCAGGGGGAACCACCGCCCCCGGGCGTCCGTTAGCGTAGTGCTTCCGCGGCGCCTAAGGAGATAAGGGTACGTTGAGCAATTCAGCCGACTCTCCCCCAGGGCCGGTCCCTCGGCCAGGACACACGCCGGACCGCGGGCCGGGAAGACGCCCCGTGCGGGTCCTCACGGCCGCCGTTTTCGCCCTCGCCGGGCTGATCTTCGTCACGAGTTTCAACACGGCCAAGGGCACCAACATCCGTACGGACACCTCGCTGCTCAAGCTCTCCGACCTGATCCACGAGCGCGACCGGAAGAACGCCGAGCTGGGCGACACCACCGCCGCGATACGGCGGGAGAACGACCGGCTCGTCAGCCGCGACCACGGCACCAGCGAGGCCGAGAACGCCGAGCTGCGCGCCCTGGAGACCTCGGCGGGCACCCGGCAGGTCACGGGCCCCGGCCTCACCGTCACCCTCGACGACGCCCCGCCCAACGCCACCGCCAACCCCGGCTACCCAGAGCCGCAGCCCAATGACCTCGTCATCCACCAGCAGGACCTCCAGGCGGTGGTGAACGCGCTGTGGCAGGGCGGCGCCGAGGGCATCCGCGTCATGGACCAGCGGCTGATCTCCACCAGCGCCGTCCGGTGCGTGGGGAACACCCTGATCCTCCAGGGCCGCGTCTACTCGCCCCCGTACAAGATCACCGCCGTCGGCGACCGGACCGAACTCCGCAAGGCGCTCGACAACTCACCCGCAATCCAGAACTACGAGCTGTACGTGAAGGCGTACGGCCTCGGCTGGAAAGTCGATGAGCTGCGCAAAGAGACACTCCCCGGCTACTCGGGCACGGTGGACCTCCACTACGCGACCCCCGCCGAGTGACGAAGACCAAGCCCGAACCTGGCCGCAGCTCGCTCATGCACCGCCCACACGCCCCCGTGGCCCTTTAGTCTGGTGCCGTACCGCCTGGTGCGGTACCGAACGGAAGGGACAGCATGTACGGCTGGATCTGGCGGCATCTGCCGGGCAACGCTTTGATTCGGGCGGCGATCTCGCTCGTGTTGGCGCTCGCCGTCGTCTATGTGCTGTTCCAGTACGTCTTCCCGTGGGCGGAGCCGCTGCTGCCGTTCAACGACGTGACGGTCGACGGAGCGGGGGCGGCCCGATGAGCGCGCGCATCCTCGTCGTGGACAACTACGACAGCTTCGTCTTCAACATCGTCCAGTACCTCTACCAGCTCGGCGCCGAGTGCGAGGTCCTGCGCAACGACGAGGTGGCCACCTCGCACGCCGACGACGGCTTCGACGGCGTCCTGCTCTCCCCCGGCCCCGGCACCCCCGAACAGGCCGGTGTCTGCGTCGAGATGGTGCGCCACTGCGCCGCGACCGGCCTGCCCGTCTTCGGCGTCTGCCTCGGCATGCAGTCGATGGCCGTGGCGTACGGAGGGGTCGTCGGCCGGGCCCCCGAGCTGCTGCACGGCAAGACGTCGCTCGTCACGCACGAGGGCAAGGGCGTCTTCGCCGGACTGCCCTCGCCGTTCACGGCGACCCGCTACCACTCGCTCGCGGCCGAGCCGTCCGAGCTGCCGGCCGAGCTGGAGGTCACGGCGCGGACGGAGGACGGGATCATCATGGGCGTACGCCACCGTGAACTGCCCGTCGAGGGCGTGCAGTTCCACCCGGAGTCGGTCCTCACCGAACACGGCCACCTGATGCTGGCCAACTGGCTGGCGCAGTGCGGTGATCCGGGCGCGGTGAACCGCTCGACGGGACTGGCGCCGGTGGTGGGCAAGGCGCTCGCGTGACCGCACTGCGCCCCGAACACGACGCCGGTTACGGGGGCGCGTACGGCCCGGACAGGTATGAACCGGACAGGTATGAACCGGACGGATATGAACCGGACGGGTTCCAGCCGGGCGTGTACGGGGACGCCCACGCGTTCGAGGCGGCGGTGGACGGTCTCGCCGACCCGCTGAACGATCCGCTGCCGGGGCAGGAGTCCCCGTCCCCGGCCCCCTCCCCGTCGTCTCTCCGGCCGGAGAGACAGGAGCCGCCCCGCCCGCCGGCGCAGCGGCAGGGACGGCACCGGGGGCCGCGACGCGACGAACCGGCGGCGCCGGGCCCCGTACCGCCTCCTCCCGGCCCCGTACCGCCTCCTGCGAGCCCCGGGCCCGGCCCCGAGTGGTCCGGGGACTACTACCGGCAGTACGCGGCGGAGCCGCCGCAGGCGGTGCCGGTCCCCGCGGCGGCGCCCATATCCACGGCCGCGGCGGCGGAGTTCGTGACGCAGCCCATGCCGGCGGTGGAACCGGGGCCCGCGCAGGGTCCGGGGCTGCTGCCGCCGGCCGTCACGGGACCGCCGTCGCCCGAGCCCCGTACGGGCGGCCGTGCGGAGCGCCGGAAGGCGGCGGCCAAGGGCGGCGGCAGGGGCCGCAGGCGCGCCGAGGCGCCGGAGGACGAGGACGGCCCCGGAAGCGGCGGGAACGAGGCGGAGCACGCGGCCACGGGCCCCGACGGGGCGGCGCTCTCCCGGCCGCTCTCCGCGCCGCTCTCGCGGGTCGAGGCGCGGCGCGCGGCGCGCGCCCGCAAGGAGAGCCCCGCCGTGATCGCGAGCCGGGCGATCGGTGAGCTGTTCATCAGCTTCGGTGTGCTGATGCTGCTGTTCGTCGGGTACCAGCTCTGGTGGACGAACATCCAGGCCGGCCAGTACGCCGGCAAGGAGGCGGACAAGATCCAGAGCGGCTGGGCGGCCGGGCGGCAGCCCGGGGCCTTCGAGCCGGGGCAGGGCTTCGCCATCATGCACATCCCGAAGCTGGACGTCGTGGTGCCGATCGCGGAGGGCATCAGCAAGCCGAAGGTCCTGGACCGCGGCATGGTCGGTCACTACGCGGAGGGTTCCCTCAAGACGGCGATGCCTTCCGACAAGCAGGGCAACTTCGCGGTGGCGGGGCACCGCAACACCCATGGTGAGCCGTTCCGTTACATCAACCGGCTGCAGCCCGGTGACGAGATCATCGTCGAGACCCAGGACGCGTACTACACGTACGACATGGCCAGCATCCTGCCGCAGACGCCGCCGTCGAACGTCGGCGTGATCACTCCGGTGCCGCCGGGGTCCGGGTTCACGAAGCCCGGCCGCTACATCACCCTGACGACGTGCACCCCCGAGTTCACCAGTACCTACCGCATGATCGTGTGGGGCAAGATGGTGGACGAGCGGCCGCGCAGCAAGGGGAAGCCCGACGCGCTCGTCGGCTGAGGCCGGCGGCGCCCGCGGGGTCCGAGCGGCCGGAATCACGACAGGGACGGGGACGGGCGCCGTGGCAGCGAGTACCGGGCACGAAGAACAGGCCGGCGCACCGTCGTCCCCGGACCCGGGCCAGGCACCCGCCCCGGGGCGAGCGCCCCGGGGCCGTATCGCCGCCGCCGTCAGCGTCTTCGGCGAACTGCTCATCACGGCAGGGGTGGTGCTGGGCCTCTTCGTCGTCTACTCGCTGTGGTGGACGAATGTGCTGGCCGACCGTGCGGCGGGAAAGCAGAGCGACGACGTACGGCACAACTGGGCGCGCGAGGCGACCGGTGGCGGCGGCCCCAAGAGCTTCGACCCGGCGGACGGCATCGGCTTCCTGCATGTCCCGGCGATGGACAGCGGCGAGGTGCTGGTGAAGAAGGGGACGAACACGTCCCTGCTGAACGACGGCGTCGCGGGGTACTACACGGACCCGGTCGAGTCGGCGCTGCCCTGGGACGAGCAGGGGAACTTCACGCTGGCGGCGCACCGGGACGGGCACGGGGCGCGGTTCCACAACATCCACAAGGTCAGGACGGGTGACGCGGTCGTCTTCGAGACGCGGGACACCTGGTACGTCTATAAGGTCTACAAGGAGCTTCCGAAGACCTCGAAGTACAACGTGGAGGTGCTGATGCCGGTACCGAAGGAGTCGGGGAAGATCAAGCCGGGCCGCTACCTGACGCTGACGACCTGCACGCCCGTCTACACGTCGGACTACCGCTACATCGTCTGGGCCGAGCTGGAGCGTACGGAAAAGGTCGACAAGGAGCGCACGCCCCCGCCGGAGCTGCGCTGACGGCCGGAGCCTCGGAGGGCTGCCGCCAGGTCACGGGAATGCCCCGGTACCCACTGCTTGGGTGCCGGGGCATTCCGTTGAGCTGATCCGAGCCGAGCCGAGCTGATCCGAGTCCGGCCGGTGCGGGCCGGGGCTCGGGGGCTGGGGGTTCAGGGGTTACGGGTTCTCGGGCCGGAAGGGGACGTTGGACGGGCTGCCGAAGCCGAAGAACCCTCCGCCGTCCCCGCCGTCGTTGTTGTCGCCGTTGTTGCCGTTGCCGTTCCCGTTGCCATTGCCGTTGTTCTGGCCGCCGAAGGTGGTCAGGGTGACCGTGTCGCCCTTGTTCACTTCCTGGCCGGGGCGCGGGTCGCTGCTGATGACGATGGCGTTGTCGTCCCCGGACGAGCCGTTGGCGAGCGCGACGTTCAGGCCCTGGCCCTGGAGGGTGCCCCTGACCTCGCCGAGCCGCTTGCCGGTGAGGATGTCCGCGGGGATGGTCACCTTCTCCTGCTGCTGCTGCTGCGGTCCCTTGGAGACGTCCAGGGTGACGGTGGCGCCCTGGGCGGCCTTGGTCTCGCCCGCCGGGTTCTGCTTGACGACGGTGCCCGCCGGCTGGTCGGAGTCGACCGGGTTCCGTACGACCACGAATTCGAGCGTCTTGAGCTGCGCCTCCGCCGTGTCCACGGATTGGGTGGTCACGTCGGGGACGGGGATCAGGGTGTTCGTCGCGATCGTCAGGGTGACCGTGGAGTTCTTCTCGGCCTGGGAGTTGCCCGCGGGATCCTGGGAGAGCACGGTGCCGGAGTCCCGGTCGGACTCCTCCTCCTTGTAGTCGACCTTGAAGCCCTTGTTCTCCAGTTGGACGGTCGCCTTGTCCTTCTGCTTGTCGGTGACGTCCGGGACCTCGATCTGCGGCGCGCCCTCGGAGACGACGACCTGGATCGTCTCGCCCTTGTCCATCTGCTGCCCGCTCGCGGGCGTCTGACTGCAGATGGAGCCCTTGGGGTACTCGCAGCGCTCCGCGCCCGACTGGGCGACCTTCACGGAGGTGTTCTCCGCGAGTTTCTCCGCCTCGGCGAGGGGCTTGCCGACGAGTTGCGGGGCCGAAACCTGGCCCTTCGACTCGCCGCCGCTGCCGTCGAAAATGTACTTGCCGATGAGGATCGCGCCGACCAGGACCAGGACGCCCGCGACGGCGAGCAGGATGGTCGACGTGTTCGACTTCTTCGGCTGCTGGCGGCGGCGCGCGGGACGGTCGTCGTATCCGCCGAAGCCGCCGTCGTCCGGGTTGACCGGCGGGAGCATCGAGGTCTGGCCGGCCGGGTCGCCGGCGCGCATCGCCGTGGTCGGCTGGTCGGCGCCGTAACCGCCGCCGTAGCCGACCGCGCCCATGGCGGCCGTGGCGGCGACGGGCTGGCCGTCGAGGCAGGCCTCGATGTCGGCGCGCATCTCGTCGGCGGACTGGTAGCGGTAGTCCGGGTCCTTGACGAGGGCCTTGAGCACGATCGCGTCCATCTCGGGCGTGATCTCGGGGTCGAAGACGCTGGGCGTCTGCGGTTCTTCCCGTACGTGCTGGTAGGCGACCGCGACCGGGGAGTCGCCGATGAACGGCGGCCGGACGGTGAGGAGCTCGTAGAGCAGGCAGCCGGTGGAGTAGAGGTCGGAGCGTGCGTCGACCTGTTCGCCCTTGGCCTGCTCGGGGGAGAGGTACTGGGCGGTGCCGATGACGGCGGAGGTCTGGGTCATCGTCATGCCGGAGTCGCCCATGGCGCGGGCGATGCCGAAGTCCATGACCTTGACCTGGCCGGTGCGCGTCAGCATGACGTTGGCCGGTTTGATGTCGCGGTGGACGATCCCGTTGCGGTGCGAGTACTCCAGCGCCTGGAGGATCCCGACGGTCATCTCCAGCGTGCGCTCGGGCAGCAGCCTGCGCCCGGAGTGCAGCAGCTCGCGGAGGGTGGAGCCGTCGACGTGCTCCATCACGATGTACGGGAGGGAGACGCCGTCGACGTAGTCCTCGCCGGTGTCGTAGACCGCGACGATCGCCGGGTGGTTCAGCGAGGCCGCGGACTGGGCCTCTCTGCGGAACCTGGCCTGGAAGGACGGGTCGCGGGCCAGGTCGGCCCGCAGGGTCTTGACGGCTACGGAACGGCCGAGCCGGGTGTCATGGGCGAGGTAGACCTCTGCCATGCCACCACGACCGAGCACCGAGCCCAGTTCGTACCGGCCGCCGAGGCGACGCGCCTCTTCCATAACGTTCCAGCCCTCTCCGTCAGTCCCGACCGCACCGGCGAGTGGTCCGGCGGTGTGCTGTTCGCGCCTACGCTACCGGGCACGCCGTATGAGGTTGGCCCGTAACGGTGAGCTGATATACGACCGGTATCGCATTGTGCGGGTATGGACGTGCGTCGTGACGGGCGTCACTTCTTGCTGTCGATGACCGCCTTCATCACGTCCTTGGCGATGGGGGCCGCGAGGCCACCACCGGAGATGTCGTCACGGCTGGCGTCGCTGTCGGCGACGACGACCGCGACGGCCACCGGGGAGCCGTCACCCGACTTGGCGTACGAGATGAACCACGCGTACGGGTTCTTGCTGTTGTTCTCGCCGTGCTGCGCGGTGCCGGTCTTCCCGCCCACTGTGACGTTCGGGATCTTGGCATTGGTTCCCGTGCCCTCGTCGACGACGGTCTCCATGATGCTCTGGAGCTTCTGGGCGTTCTCCTGCGAGAGGGGCCGGCTCAGCTCCTCGGGCTCGGTCTTCTCCAGCACGTCGACGCTGGGGGACTCCAGGCGGTCGACCATGTACGGCTTCATCAGCTTGCCGTCGTTGGCGACCGCGGCGGCGATCATGGCCATCTGGAGGGGGGTGGCGCGGGTGTCGAACTGGCCGATGGAGGAGAGCGCCGTCTGCGAGCTGTTCATCTCCTCGGGGAACTGCGAGGCCGCCGCGCGGACCGGGATGAACTGCTCATCGTTGAAGCCGAACTTCTTCGCGGTCTCCAGCATTTTCTCTTTGGTGAGGTCCGAGCCCAGCTTGCCGAAGACGGTGTTGCAGGAGTAGCGCAGCGCGACCCGCAGGGTGGCGTCCTTGCAGGGAATGTTGCCCTCGTTCGGAAGCGGGGTGGTGGTCCCGGGCATGATCCAGGGGAGCGGCGTCTCGGTGGGGGCGTCGACATCGCTGACCTTGCCGTGCTCCAGGGCGGCGGCGGCGGTCAGCACCTTGAAGGTGGAGCCGGGCGGGTAGGTCTCGCGCAGCGCCCGGTTGAGCATCGGGTCGTCGGGGTTCTTCTTCTTGTCGAAGCCGACCCAGGCCTTGGAGTCCTTCTCCGAGTTGCCGGCGAAGGTGGCCGGGTCGTAGCTGGGGGTGGAGGCCAGCGCGAGGATCTTGCCGGTCGCCGGGTCGATCGCGGCGACGGCGCCCTTCTTCTTGCCGAGGCCGTCGTAGGCGGCCTTCTGGGCGGCGCCGTTGAGCGTCGTGACGACGTTGCCGCCCTTCTTCTCGTCGCCGGTGAACATGGACATCGTGCGGTCGAAGAAGAGCCGGTCGTCGTTGCCGGTGAGGACGCCGTCCTCGATGGACTCGATCTGGGTGGCGCCGAAGGCCTGCGAGGCGTAGCCGGTGACGGGCGCCCACATGGGGCCGTCGGTGTAGGTGCGCTTGTACGTGAAATCGGTGTCGTCGGTCTTGGCTGAGCCGGTTATGGGCTTGCCGTCGACGATGATGTTGCCCCGCTCGTTGCTGTACCGCTCGATCTGCACCCGCCGGTTGTAATCGTGGGAGCTGAGTTCGTTCGAGCGTACGAAGCCGAGCCAGTTCTCCCGGATCAGCAGGGCGAGCATGAGGAGCCCGCAGAAGATGGCGATACGGCGCAGGGGCTTGTTCACGGTCGGACCACCTGGGTCATCTCGGCGTCGGGGGACGGGGCGGGGGCCGGTGCGGGGCGGCGCGCGGTGTCGCTGATGCGGATGAGGATGCCGACCAGGGCCCAGTTGGCGAGGACGGAGGAGCCGCCGTAAGCGACGAACGGCATGGTCATACCGGTCAGCGGGATGAGCCCCATGACACCGCCGGCGACGACGAAGACCTGGATGGCGAAGGCGCTGGAGAGCCCGATGGCGAGGAGCTTGCCGAAGGGGTCGCGGGCGGCGAGGGCGGTGCGTACGCCGCGCTCCACGATCAGCGCGTAGATCATCAGGACGGCCATGGTGCCGGCCAGGCCCAGTTCCTCGCCGATGGTGGTGAGGATGAAGTCGGCGTTGGCGGCGAAGCCGATGAGGTCGGAGTTGCCCTGGCCGAGTCCGGTGCCGAGGGTGCCCCCGGAGCCGAAGGAGAGCAGGGCCTGCCCGATCTGCTCGCAGGCGCCACTGGTCTCGTAGCAGGCGAAGGGGTCGAGCCAGGCTTCGACGCGGGACTGGACGTGCGACTCGAAGGTGGCGACGCCGACGGCCCCGCCGACCGACATCAGCAGCCCGAAGACGATCCAGCTCGTCCGCTCGGTGGCGACGTACAGCATCACCACGAAGAGGCCGAAGAAGAGCAGGGAGGTACCGAGGTCGGTCTCGAAGACCAGGATGAGGATCGAGATGGCCCAGATGCCGAGGATCGGCCCGAGGTCGCGGCCCCGGGGCAGGTAGAGGCCCATGAAACGGCGGCTGGCGAGGGCCAGGGCGTCTCTTTTGACCATCAGGTAGCCGGAGAAGAAGACCGCGATGATGATCTTCGCGAACTCGCCGGGCTGGATGCTGCCGAGGCCGGGGAGGGTGATCCAGATCTTGGCGCCGTTGATGGCGGGGAAGAACATCGGCAGGACCAGCAGGAAGAGCGCGAGAGCCATCGAGATGTAGGTGTAGCGCTGCAGGACTCGGTGGTCCTTGAGCAGGACCAGCACGCCGACGAAGAGCGCGACGCCGATCGCGGAGTTGAGGAGCTGACCGGGGGCGTCGGGACTGTAGGCGCCGTAGAGAGTCTCGGCGCGTCGGATCAGCCGGGGCGACTGGTCCAGGCGCCAGATCAGCACCAGTCCGAGGCCGTTGAGCAGCGTCGCCAGCGGCAGGAACAGCGGATCGGCGTACGGCGCGAACTTGCGCACCACGAGGTGCGCGACGCCCGCGAGCAGGCTGAGTCCGGCCCCGTATCCGAGCATCCCCGCGGGAATCTTGCCGTCCATGGCCAGCCCCACGTTCAGATACGCGAACACGGGGATGGCGACGGCGAAGGCGAGCAGGGCGAGCTCGGTGTTGCGGCGGCTCGGTGCTTCGATCGCGCCGATGGTGGTCGTGTTGGTGACAACGCTCATGGTGGTGAAGGGCCCCCTACGGCCGGCTACTGCTGCTTTCCGCAGTTCGAGGCCACTTTCTGCTCCTCTTCCGAGAGGCTGGGGCCTGGAGTGGGAGTCGCGGCTTTCGGGTGGACGGTGGTGGACAAGGCGACGGACGTACCGGTCGTACCGCCGGCCTGCCCCTCACCCGTGGCCACATTGGCCTCTTTGTCGGCCGTACGGCGCTGCTCTTCCTTCTTGCACGCCGAGGCCTGGGTGGCGAGTTCGCTGATCTTCTTCTTGCCGTTGGCGAGGCTGCCTTCGGCGATGGTGTCCTCCACCTGCTTGCGCTGGTACGGAGGGAGGTACTTGAGTTCGATCTCGGGGTGGTCCTTCTCGACCTTCGAGAGCGAGAGCCAGGCGAGGTCCTGGCTGATGCCCCGGTAGAGGGCGACGTGCTGCTCGCTGGCGCCGACGTAGTACTGGGTCTGGGTCCAGCGGTAGCCGCCGTACAGACCGCCGCCGACGACGGCCAGCGCGAGCACGGAGTAGAGCGATCTCTTGATCCACCGGCGGCGCGGGCGCTCCTTGGTGTAGCCGTCCGCACCGTCGTCGTAGGCGCCGAAGCCGTCGGAGCCGTTGCCGGGCGGCACCGCGCCGTACCCGTAGTCGGTGTCGTCGCCGCTGCCGGGCGGGCCGAAGCCGCCCGCGCCCTGCGGGGGTACGGAGCGGCCGAGGCCGGCGGCGCGGCCGGCCGGGGTCTGCATCGCCGCGGCGTTCTCGGCGGAGCTCAGCGGGAGCTGGTTCTCGGCGACGGCGCCGACGACGACCGGGGTGTCGCTGAGCTGGTTCGCCATGGTGTCGGTGGACTCGACGTCCAGGACGTCGGCGACGATGCAGGTGATGTTGTCGGGTCCGCCGCCGCGCAGGGCGAGCTGGATCAGGGCCTGGATGGTCTCCTGAGGGCCCTGGTAGCTGGCGAGGGTCTCTTCCATCGTCTGGTGCGAGACAACGCCGGAGAGGCCGTCCGAGCAGATCAAGTAGCGGTCGCCGGCGCGGACTTCCCGGATGGAGAGATCGGGCTCGACATGGTCGCCGCTGCCCAGCGCGCGCATCAGCAGGGAGCGCTGCGGATGGGTGGTGGCCTCTTCCTCGGTGATCCGGCCCTCGTCGACCAGCCGCTGCACCCAGGTGTGGTCCTGGGTGATCTGGGTCAGTACGCCGTCGCGCAGGAGGTAGGCGCGCGAGTCGCCGACGTGTACGAGGCCGAGCCGCTGGCCGGTCCACAGGAGGGCGGTGAGCGTGGTGCCCATGCCCTCCAGCTGCGGGTCCTCCTCGACCATGACGCGGAGCTGGTCGTTGGCGCGCTGCACCGCCGTACCGAGCGAGGTCAGGAGGTCGGAGCCCGGGACGTCGTCGTCGAGCTGCACGAGCGTGGAGATCACCTCGGACGAGGCGACCTCGCCGGCCGCCTGGCCGCCCATGCCGTCGGCGATGGCCAGCAACCGGGGACCGGCATAACCGGAGTCCTCGTTCCCCTCCCGGATCATTCCTTTGTGCGACCCGGCGGCGAAACGCAGAGACAGACTCATGCGCACCTCGCCCGTCGGCTCGCCGGTCGACTGTCGCGCCAGCCGGTCTCGAGCCACACTGCCCACCCTCCGGTCGGGAGCCTGCTGCGGTCCGCTGTGGGGACCGTCGTGGCTCGCTCGCTCCGCTCGCTCATTGTCGTACTACTTCCGCAGCTCGATGACGGTCTTTCCGATGCGGATCGGAGCGCCCAGTGCGATCGGCTGCGGGGTCGTGAGCCGGGTCCGGTCGAGATACGTGCCGTTGGTGGACCCGAGGTCCTCGACGATCCATTGACCGTCACGGTCCGGGTAGATCCTGGCATGCCTGCTGGACGCGTAGTCGTCGTCCAGCACGATGGTCGAGTCGTGGGCGCGGCCCAGCGTGATCGTCTGTCCCTGGAGGGCCACCGTGGTGCCGGTGAGACTGCCCTCGGAAACGACCAGCTTGGTGGGGGCTCCCCTGCGCTGCCTGCCTCCCTGCTGTTGCTGCTGGCGCTGCTGGGGCGGCGCCGCGGACTGGCGGGCCTGCTGCGGACGGGCGTCTGCGTTGCGGCGTGAGCCGCGCTGCGTGACGCGTGTTCCGAACAGGTCGCTGCGGATGACCTGTACGGCCACGATCACGAACAGCCACAGAACGGCCAGAAAACCTAGCCGCATGACCGTCAGGGTCAGCTCTGACATTGCCCCCGCTTCACCCTTCGGCTTGCCTGAAAACGATGGTGGTATTGCCCACGACGATCCGCGAGCCGTCGCGGAGCGTAGCGCGGGTGGTGTGCTGTCCGTCCACCACGATGCCGTTGGTCGACCCGAGGTCCTGGATCGTGGAGGGCGTTCCGGCCCGGATCTCGCAGTGTCTGCGCGAGACTCCCGGGTCGTCGATCCGTACGTCGGCGTCGGTGCTGCGGCCCATGACGAGGGTGCTGCGGGAGATCTGGTGGCGAGTGCCGTTGATCTCGATCCAGCGGCGCGTCTGGCCCTGCGGCAGCGCTCCGGGGCCGGGGCCCGCGGGCCTGCCACCGTGGCCGCCGGGGCTTCCGGGCGGCGAGGAGGCGGGCATCGGGGGCACGGCGGAGGGCGGGTAGCCGTAACCGCCGGGGGCGCCCCGAGGAGGCGAGGAGGGGGCCGCGGGACCGGGGTGGCCGGCGGGGCCCGCCGGGCCGCGGTCGGGGCCGTCCTGTGACGTACTCGACGCCAGGGTCCGGCTGCGCACCCGGTACAGACCGGTGTCGAGGTCCTCGGCCTTCTCCAGGTGGACCTTGATCGGCCCCATGAACGTGTACCGCTGCTGCTTCGCGTAGTCGCGCACCAGCCCGGACAGTTCGTCGCCGAGCTGGCCGGAGTACGGGCTGAGCCGCTCGTAGTCCGGCGTGCTCAGCTCCACGATGAAGTCGTTGGGGACGACGGTCCGCTCGCGGTTCCAGATCGTCGCGTTGTTGTCGCACTCGCGCTGGAGGGCACCCGCGATCTCGACCGGTTGGACCTCGGACTTGAACACCTTCGCGAAGGTGCCATTGACCAAACCTTCGAGACGCTGTTCGAAACGCTTCATGACTCCCATGGGGCACCTCCTCCGTCGTTGCCGTCCTGGTACTGCTTACTGATCGTATCCACGCGTCGGGAAATCGGCTGGTTCCCCTTGTCTGCCCCGTCGATGAGTGTCACCTCTCACACGGATCGTAGAGGCGGGCTGGGCCCAGTGTCCCGCACCCCGGGTGCACTCAGGAGGAGTGGGTGGCGACCGTCGTCCGTTCCCTGTTCCGGGGTCGGATCGTCGAAACAAACGGATGTGATTCCACCCCCTGCGGCGTGCTAATCTTCTCGATGTCGCCAGGAGCGCACGCCAGCGGAACACAGCAGGTGAGGCACCGGACGGCACACCCAATGCGCGGGTGGCGGAATAGGCAGACGCGCTGGATTCAGGTTCCAGTGCCCGAAAGGGCGTGGGGGTTCAACTCCCCCCTCGCGCACAGCGGGTGGTCAGTGACTACCCACAGCGGATTGGTCGAACCCCCGCTCCGGAGATCTTCCGGAGCGGGGGTTCTTCTGTATGCCCGATGTGTGTCCGGTGCAGGTATGCGCAGGTATGTGCAAGTACCGGACAGGAGCCTTCGGGGTTCGGGGGGCTTCGGATCACTCGGTCGATGTGACGCAGGTTACGGCCGGAGGCCGTGCCGGCGGCCGGTCCGGGGGTGCTGCGAGGGTGCACCGGGGGTTGCTCCGGGGGTGATCCAGAGTTTTCCACAGGGGCGGGCGCCTGTTCGGATCCGGCGGTACGGTCGTGAGCGGTTGATCTCGCACGACGAGTCGCACGACGAGTCATGAATCACGACGAGTACGGGGGAGGCGGCGCGCCATGGGCGATGTCGGGTCGGGGACGGCAGTCGGGGTGGTACGCATTCCGCCGGTGCCGGGGTTCGCGCCACGCGCGGCCTCGGGAGGGGCGGACGGCGCGCGGACGCCGAAGGAGCGGGGGCGCGCGCTGCGGGAGCGGGTGCCGCGGTCCTCGCACGCCGCGTCGGCCCCCGTGGAGGGGCGGCCGGACGCGGTGCGGGCCGTGGAGGAGTCCAGCCGCGGCCGGGTGGCGCGGCTGACTCCGATACGGGTGGGGCGGATGGCCGCGACCCCCTTCGCCTTTCTGCGCGGCTCCGCCGGACTGATGGCCCATGACCTGACGGGCACGCCGGTCACCGGCGTCGGCGCGCAGATCTGCGGCGACGCGCACGCGGCCAACTTCGGCCTGTACGGGGACGCGCGCGGCCGGCTCGTCATCGATCTCAACGACTTCGACGAGACCGTGGTCGGCCCCTGGGAGTGGGACCTCAAGCGGCTCGCCGCCTCGCTGGTGCTGGCCGGGCGGGAGGCCGGCGCGGACGAGGACATCTGCCGCAGCGGGGCGTACGACGCGGTGGGGGCCTACCGGCGCACCATGCGGCTGCTGGCGAAGCTGCCGGTGCTCGACGCGTGGAACGCGATCGCCGACGAGGAACTGGTCTCCCACACGGACGCCCGCGACCTCGCCGGCACGCTGGAGCGCGTGTCGGAGAAGGCGCGCAACAACACGAGCGCGCGGTTCGCGGCCCGGTCGACCGAGGCGGTGGACGGCGAGGGCGGCGAGAGCGGGCAGGGGGCCGCCGGGCGGCGCTTCGTGGACGCGCCGCCCGTGCTGCGCCGCGTGCCCGACGAGGAGGCCGCGGCCGTGGCCTCCTCGCTGGAGGAGTATCTGACCACCCTCTCGGCGGACCGGCTGCCCCTGCTCGCGCGGTACGCGATCCACGACGTGGCGTTCCGGGTCGTCGGCACCGGCAGTGTCGGGACTCGGTCGTACGTGGTGCTCCTCCTGGACCACCGGGGCGAGCCGCTCATACTCCAGGTGAAGGAGGCGCGGCCCTCCGCCCTGCTGCCGCATCTGCCGGCCGTCGGCTTCGAGCGGCCCGAGGTGGCGCACGAGGGGCGGCGCGTGGTGCTCGGCCAGAAGCGGATGCAGGTGGTGAGCGACAACCTGCTGGGCTGGACGACGGTCCTGGGCAGGCCCTACCAGGTGCGACAGTTCAGGAACCGCAAGGGCAGCGTGGACCCGGCGGCGCTCCCCGCCGACCAGGTCGACGACTACGCGCGGATGACCGGAGCGCTGCTCGCCAGGGCCCACGCGCACAGCGTGGACCCGCGTCTGATCGCCGGGTACTGCGGTAAGAACGAGGAGCTGGACGAGGCCGTGGCGGAGTTCGCGGTGGTGTACGCGGACCGTACGGAGGCGGACCACTCGGAGCTGGTCGCGGCGGTGCGCGGCGGGCGGATCTCCGCCGAACTGGGGGTCTGAGCGGCCGGTACGGGCTCCCCGGGGCCCGGAAGGGGCGGGGCCCGCTCGATCCGCCCGTAGGCTGGACGAGTGATGCACGACGCCCCTGGGGAGCCGACGATCCGTAACGACGACGAGCAGGACGTACGAGGCGTGCCCGACGCCACCGAAGCGTCCGACACGCGGCCCGAGGCGCGCCTGGAGCGGGCCGTGCGCGCCGCCGAGCAGGCGCTGATCGAGTTCGAGATCGCCCTGGAGACGTTCCGGATCGAGGTCGACAACTTCTCCCGCCTGCACCATCAGCGGCTCGGCCCGATGTACGCCCGGCTCGACGAGCTGGACGCGCTGATCGCGGAGGCCCGCGCCGCCCGCACGGGTGATCCGGACGATCTGCGCAAGGCGCGGGAGGCCCGGGCGATGGTGCAGCCGATGCCGGGCGTGGAGGAGCTGTTCCACGATTGGCTCGATTCCGACGGTCTGTCGCCGGAGGCGTCGGCGATGCTGACCGATCGGCCCGTACGGCCGCCCAAGCGGGTCCGGCCGAGCGACGAGGCGCGCAAGCTCTACCGCGATCTGGTGCGCAAGTCACACCCGGACCTGGCGCAGGACGACGAGGAGCGCGCGCGCCGTGAGGAATTCCTCACGCGGGTCAACTCCGCCTACGGGCGCGGGGACGAGGCGCTGCTGCTGGAGCTGGCCGCCGAGTGGGCGGCGGGGCCCGCGCCGCGGCCGGTGGAGCTGAGCGAGAGCGAGGAGCTGTACGCCCGGCTGGAGTGGCTGGCGCAGCGCAAGGAGGCGCTGACGCTGGTCGCCCATGAGCTGGAGCAGGGCGCGATCGGCGCGATGCTCAGGATGGCGCCCGACGATCCGGACCGGCTGCTGGAGGAGATCGCGGAGCAGCTTCTCGCGGAGGTCTCGGGGCGTGAGGCGGAGCTCGCCAAACTGGTGGAGTAGATTTCCCGGGCCCGGGTCCGGCTATGACGGCCGGCCACGGCGCCCGGTCCCGTGCCGGTTCACTCCGGTTCCGTACGAGAGAAGGCAATCCCCATGAATTTCGCCCCGCTGCCCTCGGTCGACGCCGCGGCGGTGCCGGCCGACGGTCTGGTGCTGGACGTCCGTGAGGCCGACGAGTGGGCGGCCGGTCATGTCGAGGGCGCGCTGCATGTCCCGATGAGTGACTTCGTGGCCCGCTTCGGCGAGGTCACGGAGGCGGTCGCCGACGGGCGGAAGGCGTATGTGATGTGCCGGGTGGGCGGCCGTTCCGCACAGGTCACCCAGTATCTGGTGCAGCAGGGGATCGACGCGGTGAACGTGGACGGCGGCATGCTCGCCTGGGACGGCGCCGGGCGCCCGATGGTCGCCGACAACGGCACCCCGGCGTTCGTCCTCTGACCGACGCGACGGCCCCGGCTCAGCGGTCGAAGTCCAGCTCCACCTCCGCGGTCGCCGGGTGGGACTGGCAGGCCAGTACGTACCCCGCGTCCGTCTCCTCCGGTTCGAGCGCGAAGTTGCGGTCCATGGTGACCTCGCCCGAGACCAGGAACGCCCGGCAGGTGCCGCAGACCCCGCCCTTGCACGCGTAGGGCGCGTCCGCGCGGCTGTGCAGCACCGTCTCCAGCAGGGATTCGCCCTCCCGTACCGGCCAGGTGCCCGAACGGCCGGCCAGGGTCACGGTCAGGGTGCTGTCGGCGGCGGCCCTGGCGCCGCGCGCGGCCGGTGCCACGGCGGCCGACGGCGCCTCGTCGACGTGGAAGATCTCCTGGTGGATACGGCCGCGCTCCACCCCGAGGCCGCGCAGCGCCCGTTCCGCGCTGGAGACCAGGCCGAGCGGGCCGCAGAGGAACCAGCCGTCGATGTCGGCCACCAGGAGCAGCGCGGGCAGCAGCCCGGTCAGCCGCTCGCGGTCCAGCCGGCCGGACGGCAGCCCCGCCTGCCGCTCCTCCCGCGAGACGACCGTGACGAGCTGGAAGCGGTCGGGAAAGCGGTCCTTGAGGTCGGCGACCTCCTCCAGGAACATCGTGGACGCCACGGTGCGGTCGCTGCGCACCAGACAGAACCGGGCCGTGGGCTCCCGTATCAGCAGGGTGGCCGCGATGGAGAGCACCGGGGTGATGCCGCTGCCCCCGACGATCGCCGCGAAATACCCGGCACGTGGCTCCAGGACGAAGCGGCCGGTCGGCTCCATGACGTCAACCGTGTCGCCCACGGCCAGCTCCTTGAGGGCGTACGTCGAGAACTCTCCGCCCTCGACCAGCCGGATGCCCACCCGCAGGTCGGGGTCGGGGCCGGCGGGGGCGCAGATCGAGTACGTACGTCTGATCTCCTCGCCGCGCTCGGTACGGCGGCGCAGGGCGATGTGCTGGCCCGGGGTGTGCCGGAACGCCTCGCGGAGCTCGGGAGGGACGGCGAGGGTGACGGCCACCGCGTCGTCCGTGAGCGGTTCGACCTCGCTGACCCGGAGCGGATGGAACATCTACAACTCCTTGAAGTGGTCGAACGGTTCGCCGCAGGCCGTGCAGCGGCGCAGCGCCTTGCAGGCGGTGGAGGAGAACCGGCTGAGCAGTTCGGTGTCGGTCGAGCCGCAGTGCGGGCAGCGCAGGGCGAGCGTCAGAGGCACCGGACCGCCGGTACGGCCCGGGGCCCCGCCAGGGCGGGGCGGGGCTATGCCGGACTCGGCGAGTTTGCGGCGGCCCTCGGCGCTGATGTCATCCGTCGACCAGGCCGGGGAGAGGACCGTGACGACCGAGACGTCCGGCACCCCGTGGTCGTGCAGGACGCGCTCGATGTCCGAGGACATCGTCCCGATGGCCGGGCAGCCGGTGTAGGTGGGGGTCAGCTCCACGCGGACCCGTCCGGGGCCCGCGAGGTGGAGGCCGCGCAGTACGCCCAGCTCGGCCAGGGTCAGCACCGGCAGCTCGGGGTCGGGCACGGCGCCGGCGAGGGCGCGCAGCTCCTCCTCCAGCGCCGTCGTGCCCGCCGGTGCCGCCGGTGCCGCCGGTCCTCGCTCCGTCACCATGACGCCCCCGGGTGGCTGCGGTGGAGGTGCTGCATCTCGGCGATCATCCGTCCGAACGGCTCCGTGTGCAGCCCCTGCCGGCCCGCGCCCGCCGTCCAGGCGCCGGACCGGGGGCCGTCCGGTACGGAGAGGGTCGCCCGGTGCAGCACATCGGTGACGGACGCGAGCCAGCTCTCCTCCAGCGCCTGCCAGTCGACGTCGAGCCCCGCGAGGCCGTCGGATCCGTCGAGTCCGTCGGGTCCGTTGGTGGGCGGGAACATCTCGCCGGTGAACCGCCAGAGCGCCTGGCAGCCGCGCTCCATCCGCTCGTGGCTCTGCGGCGTGCCGTCCCCGAGCCGCAGGGTCCAGTGCTCGGCGTGGTCCTGGTGGTAGGCGACCTCCTTGACCGCCTTGGCAGCGAGCGGGGCGAACTCGCTGTCCCCGGCCGCGAGTTGCCGGTACAGGAAGAGCTGGTAGGTGGAGAAGTAGAGCTGGCGGGCGATGGTGTGCGCGAAGTCGCCGTTCGGCTGCTCGACCAGGTGCAGATTGCGGAACGCACGCTCCTCGCGCAGATAGGCGAGCTCGTCCTCGTCCCCGACCAGGGAGAGCAGGAACCGCGCCTGGCCCAGCAGGTCCAGCGCGATGTTGGCGAGCGCGACATCCTCTTCGAGGACGGGGGCGTGGCCCGCCCACTCCCCCAGCCGGTGCGAGAGCACCAGCGCATCGTCGCCGAGTGCGAGGGCCGCCGCCGCGTTCACCGCCCCGGGGGCCCGTCGGGGCGTCGGGGCGCCGGTCGTCGCCGGTAGGCCGGTCACAGGTGCTTCACCCCTTCAGGGATCTCGTAGAAGGTCGGGTGCCGGTAGGGCTTGTCGGCGGACGGGGCGAAGAACGGGTCCTTCTCGTCCGGCGAGGAGGCCGTGACCGCCGCGGACTCCACCACCCAGATCGAGACGCCCTCGCCGCGCCGGGTGTAGAGGTCCCGGGCGTTGCGCAGGGCCATCTCCGCGTCCGGGGCGTGCAGGCTGCCCGCGTGGGTGTGCGAGAGCCCGCGGCGGGAGCGCACGAAGACCTCCCACAGGGGCCAGTCGGCCGTGTCGCTCATGCCGTCGCCTCCATCCGTGCCGCCCCGGGGCGGTGTTTCGCCGCGTACGCCGCGGCGGCCTCCCGTACCCACGCGCCCTCTTCGTGGGCGCGGCGGCGCTGGGTGATCCGCTGCTCGTTGCACGGCCCGTTGCCCTTCAGCACCTCGTGGAACTCCGCCCAGTCGATCGCCCCGAAGTCGTGCCGTCCCCGCTCCTCGTTCCACCGGAGGTCCGGGTCGGGGAGGGTCAGGCCGAGGGCCTCGGCCTGCGGGACGCAGATGTCGACGAAGCGCTGCCGCAGCTCGTCGTTGGAGTGCCGCTTGATCTTCCAGGCCATGGACCGCGCCGAGTGGGCCGACTCGTCGTCCGGCGGGCCGAACATCATCAGCGACGGCCACCACCAGCGGTCCACCGCGTCCTGGGCCATGGCGTGCTGCGCGTCCGTCCCGTTGCTCAGGGCGAGCAGCAGCTCGTACCCCTGCCGCTGGTGGAAGGACTCCTCCTTGCAGATCCGGACCATCGCGCGGGCGTACGGGCCGTACGAGCAGCGGCACAGCGGGACCTGGTTCGTGATCGCCGCTCCGTCCACCAGCCAGCCGATCGCGCCGACGTCCGCCCAGGTCAGCGTGGGGTAGTTGAAGATCGACGAGTACTTCTGGCGGCCGCTGTGGAGCTTGTCGAGCAGCTCGTCACGGCCCGTGCCCAGCGTCTCGGCCGCGCTGTAGAGATACAGGCCGTGTCCCGCCTCGTCCTGGACCTTGGCCATCAGGATCGCCTTGCGGCGCAGCGAGGGCGCACGGGTGATCCAGTTCGCCTCCGGCTGCATTCCGATGATTTCGGAGTGGGCGTGCTGGGCCATCTGGCGGACCAGCGACGCGCGGTACGCCTCGGGCATCCAGTCGCGCGGCTCGATGCGCTCGTCGGCGGCCACGGCCGCGTCGAACGCCGCCTCGAAGGACTCCGCCGTCCTTCCCATCGTCGCCTCCTCGGCTGTCCCCGCGGTCCCCGTGGTCACTGCCGTCATCCGGACCCCCTACCGACCGATCGTTCGGTTCATGGACTTCAATGGTGAGTCGGCGGCCCGTAGGGTGTCAACCCTGTGGATAACTGACCGGAGTACGACGGGGATCGGGGCGGGATGGATTCGTACGACGACCAGGGCGGGAAAGCCGGTCCGCCACCCGGGGCCGGGATATCCGGCCTCTCCTTCCGCTACCAGGTGGTGGCCGCGGTGTCACTCGCGGTCATCGGGCTGCTGGCCTGCGCGCATGTCGCGATGGTGTTCCTCCACGTCGCCCCGTCCAACACGCTCACCAAGCAGTACGGCAAGGCCGTGGACGGCTGGGTCTACCCCGAGTTCGAACAGAACTGGAAGCTCTTCGCGCCCAACCCCCTCCAGCAGAACATCGCCGTCGAGGTGCGCGCCGAAATCGGGTCCGACGGCCCCGCGCGCAGAACCAGCGAATGGATCGATCTCTCCGCGGAGGACGGCGCCGCCATCCACCGGAACGTCCTGCCCAGCCATGTCGACCAGAACGAGCTGCGCCGGGGCTGGGACTTCTTCGTCGGATCGCATGACAATCAGAACCGCCCGAACGGGCTGCGCGGCCAGCTCTCCGAGAGCTACATCCGCCGGATCGTGATGCTGCGGCTGGCCGACCACGATCTGGGCGGGCCGGTGGTACGCATCCAGGTCAGGTCGGCCACCACGGCCGTCCCCTCGCCGCCCTGGGGCACGGAGAAGATCAGCACGCGCCCGTCCTACCGGGTCTATCCCTGGTGGACGGTGAACGCCACCGATCTTCCCGGCGGCGTACGGAACGGCCGTGCGGAGGCGCACCGGTGAGTGAACAGCCCGAACAGCCCGAACAGCCACAGCAGCCGGAGCAGCCCGGACAGTCCCGGCAGCCGGAGCAGCCGGAGCAGTCGCGGCGGTCCGTGGAGCCCGAGCGGCCCGAACAGCCCGAACGGTCCGTGGAGCCCGTACCGCCGCGACAGCCCGTACCGCCGCCGGTTGATCAGCCGTCCGCGCCGCCCCGGGGCGCGCGTCCCGACCCCTGGCCCACCGTGCGTCCCGCCCCGCGCCCCGCCGCGCCCGCGCGCCCTCTCGACCAGCGGGTGGCGGGCGCGCTCCACCGCGTCACGGCCGCCGCGCTCGGCCCCTACCAGAGCGCGGTCATACGGATCGGCTTCGCCGGCACCTGGCTGCTCTTCCTGCTGCGCGAGGTACCGCACCGCCGTGAGCTGTACGGCCCCGACGGGCCGTGGAGCTGGGACATGGCCCAGCAGCTCATCGCGAAGAACAGCGCCTTCTCCGCGCTGATGTGGTCGGACAGCGTGGTGTGGTTCGAGATCGTCTTCGCCGTCGCCGTGCTCTCCAGCGCGCTGCTGATGCTCGGCTGGCGGACCCGCACCATGTCCGTGCTCTTCATGTTCGGGGTGCTGTCGCTCCAGAACCGCAGCATCTTCATGGGGGACGGCGGCGACAACGTCATCCACCTCATGGCGATCTATCTCGTACTGACGCGCTGCGGGCAGGTCTGGTCGCTCGACGCCCGGCGCGCCGCCCGCGTGGCGAGTGCGGCGAAGGCTGCGGGCGCCGCCGCTCCGGCCGTACGGGACCGGGTCGGCCCCGTCCTCTGGACCGTCACCGGTACGGCCCTGCTCATCGGCACGCTCACCGACCGGATCCAGATCGAGAGCTGGCTGCTGGCCCTGTTCTGGGGGGTCTGGGCGGGTCAGGGGCTCTGGTGGGCCGTGAACCACCACGCGCCCCACGGTGAGCCGCGCGCGCTCCTCGACGTGCTCGCCAATCTGCTCCACAACGCCACGCTCGCCGTGATCATGGCCGAGGTCTGTCTCGTCTACGCCACCGCCGGCTGGTACAAGATCCAGGGGTCGCGCTGGCAGGACGGCACCGCGCTGTACTACCCGCTCAAGCTGGACTACTTCGCGCCCTGGCCCGCGCTCTCCGACCTCTTCGCGTCCAGCGCGCTCATCGTGATGGTGCTGACGTACGGCACGGTCATCGTGCAGGTCGCCTTCCCGTTCACGCTCTTCAACCGGCGCGTCAAGAACGTCCTGCTGGTCGCGATGATGCTGGAGCACGCGGGGATCGCCGTACTGCTCGGGCTGCCGTTCTTCTCGCTCGCCATGATCGCCGCCGACGCCGTGTTCCTGCCGACGGTCTTCCTGCTGTGGCTCGGCGGCCGGGTCACCGGAGTGCGCGACCGGCTGCTCGGCCGGCTGCCGGGCCGGACCCGCCCCCGCGCCGAGGCGGCCCCGCCCGGGCAGCGGCGGGAGAGCTCCGAGCAGCCACGTACCCTCGTGTAGGTGATCAGCGAGACATCGGACGAGGGCCTGGAGCCGGTCCAGTACGACGAAGGCTACGGACCCCCGGTCGGTGTCGGACCGCACCGCGAGCCCTGGCCCCAGGGCGAGCGGTACGACCCGGAGCTGCTGGCGGCCGGTGACCGGCGCAACGTGGCCGACCAGTACCGGTACTGGACGCGCGAGGCGATCGTCGCCGACCTCGACACCCGGCGACACGAATTCCACGTGGCGGTGGAGAACTGGAGCCACGACTTCAACATCGGCTCCGTGGTCCGCACCGCCAACGCCTTTCTCGCCAAGGAGATCCACATCGTGGGCCGGCGGCGCTGGAACCGGCGCGGCGCCATGGTCACCGACCGGTACCAGCATGTGCGCCACCATCCCGGTACGGAGGAGCTGACGGCCTGGGCGGCGGCCGAGGGGCTGCCGATCATCGGCATCGACAATCTGCCGGGCGCCGTCGCACTGGAGCGGACGGAGCTGCCGCGCCGCTGCGTGCTGCTCTTCGGCCAGGAGGGTCCCGGCCTGACCGAAGAGGCCCGTGAGCACGCCACGATGGTCTGCTCGATCGCCCAGTTCGGCTCGACGCGCTCGATCAACGCGGGAGCCGCCGCGGCCATCGCCATGCACGCCTGGATCCAGCGGTACGCGGACATCCCGGCGCCGCCCGCGCCCTGACCGGCCCCCTGCCCTGACCGGCCTCGCGCCCTGATCCGGTCCGACCCGAACGGAACGGCTCAGGACGGCCGGCGGACCTCCACCGTGCGGAAGCGGTTCGCCACGAACGCCGCGTCGCACAGCGCCGCGTTCGCCGCCGGATTGCCCCCCGAGCCGTGGAAGTCCGAGAACGCCGCCGTCTGGTTCACGTACACCCCTCCCGTGAGGTTGAGCGAGAGCTGCGCGGACTCCTCCAGGCAGACCTCCTCAAGCGCGCGCTCCGTCCCCGGGGACGTCGTGTACCCGCCGACCGTCATCGCGCCCTGATGGCGCACCGTGCGCCGCAGCAGCTCCAGCGCGTCCTCCGTCGAGTCCACGGCGACCGCGAAGGACACGGGGCCGAAGCACTCGGTGAGGTACGGAACCTCCTCGCCGCCCTCCCACGCCTTCTCCCAGGCCTTGCGGGCGCCGTCGGCCTTCACGATCGCCGGCGTACGGACCACCGCGTCCGGGAAGTCCGGATGGGCGATCTCCCGTGAGGCGAGCGCGATGTCCCCGAGCCCGTCGGCCGCCTCCAGACGGGCCTTCACCCCGGGGTTGACCAGCGCGCCCAGCAGCGCGTTGGCCCGCGCGTCGTCGCCCAGCAGCCCGGCCACCGAGGCCGCCAGGTCGGCCACCACCTCGTCGTACGACTTCTCGCCCGCGTCCGTCGTGATGCCGTCCCGGGGGATCAGCAGATTCTGCGGCGTCGTGCACATCTGGCCGCTGTAGAGCGACAGCGAGAAGGCGAGGTTGGAGAGCATCCCCTTGTAGTCGTCCGTGGAGTCCACGACGACCGTGTTGACGCCCGCCTTCTCCGTGTACACCTGCGCCTGGCGCGCGTGGGTCTCCAGCCAGTCGCCGAAGGCGGTCGACCCCGTGTAGTCGATGATCCGGACCTCCGGGCGGACGGCCAGGGTCTTGGCGATCCCCTCGCCGGGCCGCTCCACCGCCAGCGCCACCAGATTCGGGTCGAAGCCCGTCTCGGCGAGCACCTCCCGGGCCACCCGTACGGTGAGCGCGAGCGGCAGCACCGCGCGCGGATGCGGCTTGACCAGCACCGGGTTGCCGGTGGCCAGGGAGGCGAACAGCCCCGGATAGCCGTTCCACGTGGGGAAGGTGTTGCAGCCGATCAACAGCGCGACCCCGCGCGGCACGGCGGTGAAGGACTTCCGCAGCTCCAGCGGGTCCCGCTTGCCCTGCGGCTTGGACCACTCGGCCGACGCGGGCGTACGCGTCTGCTCCTGGTACGCGTACGCCACGGCCTCCAGACCGCGGTCCTGGGCGTGCGGGCCGCCCGCCTGGAACGCCATCGTGAACGCCTGGCCGCTCGTGTGCATCACCGCGTGCGCGAACTCGTGGGTCCGCGCGCTGATCCGCGCCAGGATCTCCAGACAGACCAGGGCGCGAGTCTCGGGCCCCGCCGCGCGCCACGCGCCCATGCCCGCGCGCAGGGCGGGCAGCAGGACGTCCGGGTCCGCGTGCGGGTACTCGATCTCCAGGGCCGGCCCGTAGGGCGAGACCTCGCCGCCGGTCCAGCCGTCCGTACCCGGCTGGTCCAGCTCGAAGCGGGTCCCGCGCAGCGCCTGGAAGGCGGCGAGCCCGTCGGCGGGCGCGCTCTCGCCGTACGCCTTGGGGTGCTCGGGGTGCGGGGACCAGTAGCCGCGGGACCCGACCGTCTCAAGGGCCCGGTCGAGCGTGGGCCGGTGCTTCTCGGCGAGCTGCTGGGGGCTGAGCTGGGCGGCCATCGTGGACCAACTCCTCATCGAGTTCATCGGACGTGCGGGGACGTGCGGGGACGTGCGGGGACATGCGAGGACGTGCGCGGGCGGAGAACAGAGGCGGCGTACGGGGGCTGAGGACGGGGCGGGGGACATGGACCGGCGGACAGAGTTAGAGTAACCGAACGATCGGTCGGGACAAGGGGATCCGGGCGATCCTGTGGACAACCGACGACGAACCGGGCGGACAGCGGTCGCCTCCCCGGCACCGCGCGCCCCACCGATACGGGAGGATTGCGGCCATGACAGCAATCGAGCCGGGCCGCGTCGTCGCGGTCGCGGGCACCGGCACGATGGGCCAGGGCATAGCCCAGGTGGCGCTGGTCGCCGGCCACCCCGTACGGCTCTACGACGCCGTGCCGGGCCGCGCCGGACAGGCCGCCGCCACCATCGCCGGACGCCTGGACCGGCTGGTCGCCAAGGGCCGGCTCGACACGGCGGCCCGCGACGCCGCGGTGGCCCGGCTGCTCCCGGCCGTGGACCTCGCCGAACTGGCCGACGCCGCGCTCGTGATCGAAGCCGCCCTGGAAGAGCTCTCCGCCAAACGGGAGCTGTTCGCCGCGCTGGAGGACGTCGTCGCCGACGACTGCCTGCTCGCCACCAACACCTCCTCCCTCTCCGTCACGGCCGTCGCGGGCGCGCTGCGCCTGCCGGGACGCCTCATGGGGACGCACTTCTTCAACCCGGCGCCCCTGCTGCCCCTCGTGGAGGTCGTCAGCGGCTTCGCGAGCGCCCCGGACGCCGTGACGCGCGCGTACGAGACCGTGCTGGCGTGGGGGAAGACCCCGGTGCGCTGCGCCGATACGCCGGGCTTCGTCGTCAACCGCGTCGCGCGCCCCTTCTACGCGGAGGCGCTGCGGGTGTACGAGGAGGGCGCCGCCGACCCCGCCACCATCGACGCGGTCCTGCGCGAGTGCGGCGGCTTCCGGATGGGCCCCTTCGAGCTGACCGATCTGATCGGCCAGGACGTCAACGAGGCCGTCACCCGCTCCGTGTGGGAGTCCTTCTTCCACGACCCGAAGTTCACCCCCTCGCTCGCCCAGCGCAGGCTGGTGGAATCGGGCCGGCTCGGCCGTAAGACGGGCCAGGGGTGGTTCCCGTACACAGAGGGCGCCGCCGCGCCCCTACCGCGCACCGAAGGGCCGTGCGAGGCCCCGGACACGGTCGGCGTGCACGCGGATCTCGGGCCCGCCGCGGTCCTGCGCGAGATGATCGAGGAAGCGGGCGTCAAGGTCACCCGCGACCGCACCCCGCATGTCTCCGAGGGCTTCCTCGCCCTGCCCGGTGGTACGGCGCTGCGCCTCACCGACGGATCGAGCGCCACGGGCGACCCCTTCGGGCCGTGCATCCACTTCGACCTCGCGCTGGACTACCGCTCCTGTACGCGCGTCGCCCTCGCGCCCGGAGCCGACGCCGACCCCGGGGACCTGCGGGCGGCCATCGGCCTCTTCCAGCGGCTCGGCAAGCGGGTCAGCGTCGTCGACGACGTCCCCGGCATGATCGTCGGCCGTACCGTCGCCCTGCTGATCGACCTCGCCTGCGACGCCGCCGCCCGCGGGGTGGCGAGCGCGCGGGACATCGACACCGCCATGAAACTCGGCGTGAACTACCCTGGCGGACCCGGCGAGTGGTGCGACCGGCTCACGGCGTGGTGGGCCAGGTCCTTCCTGACGACCCTGGACGGCGCGTATCCCGGCGGCCGTTACGCCCCGTCCACGGCACTGACCCGCCGCGCCGACACCGAAGCGAAGCAGGGGCGTTCATGACCACCGCCAAGCGCGACACCTACACACCCGAGACCCTGCTGGCCGTGGCCGTCCGCGTCTTCAACGAACGCGGCTACGACGGCACCTCCATGGAGCACCTCTCCAAGGCGGCCGGGATCTCCAAGTCCTCCATATACCACCATGTCGTCGGCAAGGAGGAGCTGCTGCGCCGGGCCGTCAGCCGCGCCCTGGACGGCCTCTTCGGCATCCTGGAGGAGGACGGCGCGACACGTGGCCGGGCCGTCGTCCGGGTCGAGTACGTCACCCGGCGCACGGTCGAGGTGCTGATGGCCGAGCTGCCCTATGTGACGCTGCTGCTGCGGGTCAGGGGCAACACGGGGACCGAGCGCTGGGCGATGGAACGGCGCAGGGAGTTCGACCAGCGCGTCGCCGGCCTCCTCAAGGCCGCCGCGGCGGAGGGGGACCTGCGGGCCGACCTGGACACCAAGCTGGCGACCCGGCTGCTCTTCGGCATGGTCAACTCCCTGGTCGAGTGGTACCGGCCGCACGCGGCCGGCGGCTACGACCACGACCAGGTCGCGGACGCCGTCGTACGGCTGGCCTTCGACGGGCTGCGCGCCTCCTGACGGGCGGGCCCCCGCACCTCCTGGCCGCACTTCCCGGCCGCGCACCTCCTGTCCGGCACTGCCTGAGGGGCACGCCTCAGGGAGGCGGCACACTGCCCGGGTCCAGGTCCGTCTCCTCGAACACCAGCAGCGTGCGGGTCGAGAGCACCTCCGGAATCGACTGGAGCCTGGTCAGGACCAGTTCCCGCAGCGTCCTGTTGTCCGGGGTGTGCACCAGCAGCAGGACATCGAAATCACCGCTGACCAGCGCGATGTGGGTGGCACCCGGCAGCTCCTGGAGCTGCTCGCGCACCGTGCGCCAGGAGTTCTGGACGATCTTCAGCGTGATGTACGCGGAAGCCCCCTGACCGGCGCGTTCATGGTCGACCCTGGCGCTGAAACCGCGGATCACCCGGTCGTCGATCAGCCGGTTGATCCGCGCGTACGCGTTGGCCCGCGACACATGGACGCGCTCGGCGACCGACCGTATCGAGGCGCGGCCGTCCGTCTGGAGAATGCGCAGGATGTCCCGGTCGATGGCGTCCAGCGGGCGTGGCGGCTGCTCCTGCGCGGCGGACCGTTCCGTGCCGTCGGCCATTTGTTCAGCTCTCCTGTCTCCCGGACTCCCCGCCATGGACGGCCTGCGTCCATCCCAGGCTGTGGAGAACCGTTTGTCCACAGGCTGGAGGCGTGTGTAGCCAAAATGGCCCGACGACCGAACAATCGGTAGGGAGGCGGCGCCGCGATCCGGTGCTCCGCCCGTTCGCCCCGACGAGGAGGTGCACGCGTGAAGAAGAGCAGCACGCCGGTCCAGGAACTGCCCGCCGCCGCGGCCCGTCCACCCGCCCCGCCCCCGGCCTGGCAGCCGCGGACCGACCCCGCACCGCTGCTCCCCGACCCCGAGCCGTACCGCGTACTGGGTACGGACGCCGCGGCCGGGGCCGACCCCGCGCTGCTGCTGCGGCTCTACGCCGAGCTGGTCCGCGGCCGCAGGTTCAACGCGCAGGCCACGGCCCTGACCAAGCAGGGCAGGCTCGCCGTCTACCCGTCGAGCACCGGCCAGGAGGCGTGCCAGGTCGCCGCCGCGCTCGCCCTGCGCGACCAGGACTGGCTCTTCCCCAGCTACCGCGACACCCTCGCCACCGTGGCGCGCGGGCTCGACCCCGTCCAGGCGCTGACGCTGCTGCGCGGCGACTGGCACACCGGGTACGACCCGCACGAGCACCGGATCGCCCCGCTCTCCACGCCGCTCGCCACCCAGCTTCCGCACGCGGTGGGGCTGGCGCACGCGGCCCGCCTCCGGGGGGACGACGTCGTCGCGCTCGCCCTGGTCGGTGACGGCGGCACCAGCGAGGGCGACTTCCACGAGGCGCTGAACTTCGCCGCCGTATGGCGCGCCCCGGTCGTCTTCCTCGTCCAGAACAACGGCTTCGCGATCTCCGTACCGCTCGCCAAGCAGTCCGCCGCGCCCTCCCTGGCCCACAAGGCCGTCGGGTACGGCATGCCGGGGCGCCTGGTCGACGGGAACGACGCGGTCGCGGTGCACCGGGTGCTCGACGAGGCGCTGGGCCGCGCCCGGCGCGGCGGGGGCCCCACGCTGGTCGAGGCCGTCACGTACCGCATCGACGCCCATACGAACGCCGACGACGCGACGCGCTACCGCGAGGGGGGCGAGGTGGAGACCTGGCGCGCGCACGACCCGGTGCGGCTGCTGGAGCGCGAGCTGACGGCGCGCGGGGTGCTCGACGAGGACGGCATCAGGAAGGCCGCCGCGTCCGCCGAGACGATGGCGGCGCGGCTGCGCGACCGGATGAACGCGGATCCGGTGCTCGACCCCATGGACCTCTTCGCGCACGTCTACGCGGAGCGGACGCCGCAACTGCGTGAGCAGGAGGACCAGCTCAGGGCCGAGCTGGCCGCCTCCGCAGAGTCGACGGCCTCCGCCGAGTCGGCCGTCGAAGGGTCCGGTGATCCGCGATGACCGGCACCATCGTGGAGAAGGCCGTCGCGGCGAAGCCCGCCACGATGGCGCTGGCGCTCCAGCGCGCGCTCCACGACGCGATGGCCGAGGACCCGGCGGTCCATGTCCTCGGGGAGGACGTGGGCACGCTCGGCGGGGTCTTCCGGATCACCGACGGGCTCGCGGCCGAGTTCGGGGACGAGCGCTGCACGGACACCCCGCTCGCCGAGGCGGGCATCCTGGGGACGGCCGTCGGCATGGCGATGTACGGGCTGCGGCCGGTCGTGGAGATGCAGTTCGACGCCTTCGCCTATCCGTCGTTCGAACAGCTCATCAGCCATGTATCGCGGATGCGCAACCGTACGCGCGGCGCGCTGCCCCTGCCGATCACGGTGCGGGTGCCGTACGGCGGCGGGATCGGCGGCGTCGAGCACCACAGCGACTCCTCCGAGGCGTACTACATGGCGACCCCCGGCCTCCATGTCGTCACGCCGGCGACGGTCGAGGACGCCTACGGGCTGCTGCGGGCCGCCATCGCCTCCGACGACCCGGTGGTCTTCCTGGAGCCGAAGCGGCTCTACTGGTCGAAGGCCGCCTGGTCGCCGGACGCGCCGGCCACGGTCGAGCCGATCGGGCGCGCGGTCGTCCGGCGGCGGGGCTCCAGCGCCACGCTTCTCACGTACGGCCCCTCGCTTCCGGTCTGTCTCGACGCGGCGGAGGCGGCCCGCGCCGAGGGCTGGGACCTGGAGGTCGTCGACCTGCGCTCGCTGGTGCCGTTCGACGACGAGACGGTGGCGGAATCCGTGCGCCGTACGGGCAGGGCGGTCGTCGTCCACGAGTCCACGGGCTTCGGCGGGCCGGGCGGGGAGATCGCCGCACGGGTCACCGAGCGCTGCTTCCACCATCTGGAGGCGCCGGTGCTGCGGGTGGCCGGATTCGACATTCCGTATCCGCCGCCCATGCTGGAGAGGCACCATCTTCCGGGAGTGGACCGGGTGCTGGACGCGGTCGCGCGGCTCCAGTGGGAGACGGAGAGCTGATGGCGCAGGTGCTGGAATTCAAACTGCCTGACCTCGGTGAAGGGCTGACCGAGGCGGAGATCGTCCACTGGCTGGTGTCGGTGGGGGATGTCGTCGCCGTCGATCAGCCGGTCGTCGAGGTCGAGACGGCCAAGGCGATGGTCGAGGTGCCCTGCCCCTACGGGGGTGTGGTGACGGCGCGCTACGGCGAGGAGGGCACGGAGCTGCCGGTCGGGGCGCCGCTGCTGACCGTCGCGGTGGGCGCGTCCGCCCCGGCCGACGGGCCGGAGCCCGACTCCGCGGCGACCCCGACCCCTGGCCCCGCTGCGGCTCCGGTGGCCGAGCCCGCACCGTCGTCCCCGCCCTCGGCTCCGGCCCCGTCCAGGGACGGGGCGTCGGGCAATGTGCTCGTCGGATACGGCACGGGCGCGCCGGTGGCCCGCAGACGCCGGGTCCGGCCGCAGCGGAACGGGGACCGTACGGTTCCTCCCGCCGGTACCACCGCGAACGGGACGGCCGGGCCCGTCCCGGTGGTCTCGCCGCTGGTGCGCAGGCTCGCCCGCGAGCACGACCTCGATCTGCGGGCGCTCACGGGCACGGGCCGGGACGGACTGATCCTGCGGTGCGACGTCGAGCGGGCGATACGGGACGGCGTCACGGCGTCCCCGGCCGTGCCGGTCCCGATCGCGCATGCACCGGCCGCGCCGCCGCAGGCGCCCGACCGTGCGCAGGCTTCCCCGCTGCCGTCCGGCGCCACGAGGGTGCCGCTGCGGGGCGTACGGGGCGCGGTCGCGGACAAACTCGTCCGCAGCCGGCACGAGATTCCGGACGCCACCTGCTGGGTCGACGCGGACGCCACGGAGTTGCTGGCCGCCCGTACGGCGATGAACGCGGGGGGAGGGCCCAAGGTCTCGCTGATCGCGCTGTTCGCCCGGATCTGCACGGCGGCCCTCGCCCGGCACCCCGAGCTGAACTCCACCGTGGACACGGCGGCCCGGGAGGTCGTGCGGCTGCCCGCGGTGCATCTCGGTTTCGCCGCGCAGACCGACCGCGGGCTGGTCGTCCCCGTCGTACGGGACGCGCACACCCGCTCCGCGGAGTCGCTGAGCGCCGAGTTCGCCCGGCTCACGGAGGCGGGCCGGGCCGGCACCCTGACGCCGAAGGATCTGTCCGGCGGCACCTTCACGCTCAACAACTACGGGGTGTTCGGCGTCGACGGCTCCACCCCGATCATCAACCACCCCGAGGCCGCGATGCTCGGCATCGGCCGGATCGTGCCCAAACCCTGGGTCCACCAAGGGGAGCTGGCGGTGCGTCAGGTCGTCCAGCTCTCACTCACCTTCGACCACCGGGTCTGCGACGGCGGTACGGCGGGCGGCTTCCTGCGTCATGTGGCGGACTGCGTCGAGCAACCGGCGGTGCTGCTGCGCACGCTGTGACGGGGCCGCGTCCGAAGAAGGGGCGACCTCGCGTGCTGCGAACCGGCGAGCACGGCACATAATGCAGCCATGACCGCGTATGACGCCATCGTGCTCGCCGGAGGCGCCGCCAGACGGCTCGGCGGGGTCGACAAGCCCGGCGTGCTGGTCGGCGGCCGGGCGCTGCTCGACCGGGTGCTCGCCGCCAGCGACGGAGCCGCCGACACGGTGGTCGTGGGCGGTCGGCGGCCCACGGCCCGGCCGGTGCGCTGGGCCCGGGAGGAGCCGCCCGGTGGCGGTCCGCTCGCCGCGCTCGACGCCGGGGTGCGGTCCGTGCGGACCGACACGGAGACCGTGCTCGTCCTCTCCGCGGACCTGCCCTTCCTCTCCCGGCCGACGGTGCGCCGGCTGATCGGGACGCTCGTCGGGAGCGGCGTCGAGGCGGCGCTGCTCACCGACGCCGACGGCCGGGACCAGCCGCTGGTCGCGGCGTACCGGGCCGAGCCGTTGCGCCGTGAGATCGCCCTGCTCCGTACCGAGTACGGCAGCCTCGCCGGGCTGCCCCTGCGGCTGCTGGTGCGGGAACTCGAACTCGCCCGGGTCGACGCGGAGCCCCTCGCCTCCTTCGACTGTGACACCTGGGAAGACATCTCCACGGCGCGGGCCCGGATCAGGGAGCATGGGACCGTGCTGGACGAATGGATCACCGCAGTCAAGGACGAACTCGGCATCGAGCTGGACGTCGACACGTCTGCCCTTCTCGACCTCGCCCGCGACGCCGCGCACGGCGTCGCCCGGCCCGCCGCGCCGCTGACGACCTTCCTGGTCGGGTATGCGGCGGGCAAGGCCGGGGGAGACGGGCCCGAAGCCGTCGCGGAAGCGGCCCGCAAGGCCGAGGCGCTGGCCCTGCGCTGGGCGGCCGAGGCGGAGGCCGAGGCGAAGGCCAAGGGGGCCGACGCAGGATGACCGCCCATGACCGCAAGGCCGACGGGACCACGGCGGGCAACGGAACCGGCACGGCCGGTGGGGGCGGTGGGCGCGGTGGGACGGAAGGGATCGACGGGATCGACGGGATCGACGACGTGCTGGCCCTCGTCGGCCGAAGCCCGGCCGGCCCGGACGCGGGCCACGGCGCCGGCCGGGGCACCGGCACCGGTCCCGCCACGTCCGGCCGGCACGGCGCGACGGCGTGGTCCGACGCCCGCGCGCTCGCGGCCCGCTCCGGGCGCCCGGCACCGGACGGAACACCGTCCACGCGGGCCCGCCGGGTCCCCCTCGACCAGGCCCTCGGCCTGGCACTCGCCGAGCCGCTGGCCGCGCTGACCGACCTGCCGTCCTTCGACACCGCGGCCATGGACGGCTGGGCGGTCTCCGGGCCGGGCCCCTGGTCCGTACGGAGCCGCGGCACCGGCAGCGACGGAGACCGGGACGGAGGCGACGACGGCCCCGGCCCCGGCCTGCTCGCCGGGCACGCCACGGCCGCGCCCCTCCCCGACGGTTCGGCGGTACGGATCGCCACCGGCGCCCGTGTCCCGCCCGACGCGACCGCGGTGATCCGCAGCGAACACGCCCGTACCGACGGCGCCGGACATCTCCACTCCGAGCGCCCGGTGACCCAGGGCCAGGACATCCGGCCGCGCGGCCAGGAGTGCCGCTCCGGCGAGCGTCTGCTGCCGGCCGGCTATGTGATCACCCCCGCCGTGCTGGGGCTCGCGGCGGCGGCCGGGTACGACGAACTGCCCACGATCCCGCGACCGCGCGTCGATGTGCTGGTCCTCGGCGACGAACTGCTCGCCGAAGGGCTCCCCCACGACGGACTGATCCGGGACGCCCTCGGCCCGCTGATCGCACCCTGGCTGCGCGCCCTCGGCGCGGAGGTCACCGCCACCCGCCGGCTCGGTGACGACGCAGAGGCGCTGCACCGCGCCGTCTCCGCGTCCACGGCGGATCTCGTCATCACCACGGGCGGTACGGCGGCGGGACCGGTCGACCATGTCCATACCGTGCTGCGGCGGACGGGCGCCGAACTGCTGGTGGACGGGGTCGCCGTACGCCCCGGTCATCCCATGGTGCTGGCCCGGCGAGCCCCCGGACGGCTGTTCATCGGGCTGCCCGGCAACCCGCTCGCCGCGGTCTCCGGGCTGCTGACGCTCGCCGAGCCCGTGCTCTGCGCGCTGGCGGGGCGGACACCCCGGACGCCGTACCACGTACCCGTACGGGACGCGGTGCACGGACATCCGTCCGACACCCGGCTGGTCCCCTTCGTCCACCGGGACGAGGGGCTCGTACCGTTGCGATTCAACGGTCCGGCCATGCTGCGCGGTATCGCCGTCGCGGACGGGCTCGCGGTGGTGAAGCCCGGTGGTGCGCGGCCGGGCGACGATCTGGAAGTTCTCGACCTGCCGTGGAACGCCATGGCAACGGTCGACGGAGGGTGTTTCACGTGAAACTTCCGGGCCAGGATGCGATGGCCAGACGCGCGGACGAGTATCTGGTCACCGCTCGGGTGAAGCTGCCGCGCCGCAAGACCGTACGGCCGCTGCGGCAGGTCAGCCGACGGCTGCTGATGGCGCTGTTCGTCCTCGCGCTGACGGTCTTTCTCGTCTACGCCGACCACGACGGCTACCACGACAACGCGGACGACTCGGTCGACTTCCTCGACTCCGTCTACTACGCGACCGTCACGCTCTCCACGACCGGGTACGGCGATATCGTCCCGTACAGCGACAGCGCGCGGCTGGTGAACGTTCTGCTCGTGACCCCGCTGCGGGTCTGTTTCCTCATCATCCTGGTCGGAACCACTCTTGAGGTCCTCACGGAGCGCACCCGTGAGGAGTGGCGGCTGAACCGCTGGAGGTCCAACTTGCGTGATCACACCGTCATCGTCGGCTACGGCACCAAGGGGCGTTCGGCGATGCAGACCCTCTGCGCCACGGGTCTGAAGAAGGAACAGATCGTCATCGTCGACCCCTCGAACAAGGTGATCGAGGCGGCCAACGCGGAGGGGTTCGTGGGGGTCGTCGGCGACGCGACCCGCAGCGATGTGCTGCTGCGGGCCGAACTCCAGCGCGCCCGCCAGATCGTCATCGCCACCCAGCGCGACGACACGGCGGTCCTGGTGGCCCTGACCGCACGGCAGCTCAACCGGGGCGCGAAGATCGTCGCCGCGGTGCGCGAGGAGGAGAACGCACCGCTGCTGCGGCAGTCCGGCGCGGATGCCGTGATCACCAGCGCGAGCGCGGCGGGCCGGCTGCTCGGGCTCTCGGTGCTCAGCCCCAGCGCGGGCACGGTGATGGAGGATCTGATCCAGCAGGGCAGCGGCCTCGACCTCATCGAACGCCCGGTGATAAAGGCCGAGGTGGGCCGGAGCGTACGGGAGACGGACGACCTGGTCGTGAGCGTGCTGCGCGGGCACCGGCTGCTCGGTTACGACGACCCCGCAGCGAGCCCGCTCCAGCTCACCGACCGGCTGATCACCATCGTCCGGGCCACGAGCCCCACGGAGTCCGGCCTCGCCAACTGAGCTGGTGCCCGGGCTGACCTGGCCACCAACCGACCCGGCCACCAACCCACCTGGCCCGCAACCGATCTGGCCACCAACTCCACCGGCCGACCTCGCCTCTCCGTCCGGCGCTCAGGAGTAGCCTCGCGGCCATGCATGCGATCACGATTCCGGAACCCGGTGGCCCCGACGCGCTCGTATGGGCCGAGGTGCCCGATCCCGTAGCCGGTGAGGGCGAGGTGCTCGTCGAGGTGGTGGCCAGCGCCGTCAACCGCGCCGATCTGTTGCAGCGCCAGGGCTTCTACGATCCCCCGCCCGGCGCCTCCCCGTACCCGGGCCTGGAGTGCGCGGGCCGGATCACGGCGCTGGGGCCCGGTGTCGCCGGGTGGGCCGTCGGGGACGAGGTGTGCGCGCTGCTGGCCGGCGGCGGCTACGCCGAGCGGGTCGCCGTACCGTCGGGGCAGCTGCTGCCCGTACCGGAAGGGCTGGACCTGGCCACGGCCGCGGCGCTGCCCGAGGTCACCACGACGGTGTGGTCCAACGTGTTCATGATTTCCCACCTGCGGCCGGGCGAGACGCTGTTGGTGCACGGCGGCGCCAGCGGGATCGGCACGATGGCGATCCAGCTCGCCAAGGCGGTGGGCGCGCGGGTCGCGGTCACTGCGGGCGGCCCTGACAAGCTGGCGCGCTGCGCCGAGCTGGGCGCGGACATCCTGATCGACTACCGCGAGCAGGACTTCGTCGAGGAGATCCGCAAGGCCACCGAGGGCGCGGGAGCGGATGTCATCCTCGACATCGTCGGCGCCAAGTACCTGGAGCGGAACGTGAAGGCGCTGGCCGTCAACGGCCGGCTGGCGGTGATCGGTCTCCAGGGCGGGGCGAAGGGCGAACTCAATCTGGGCGCCCTGCTGGGCAAGCGCGCCGCCATCACCGCGACGTCGCTGCGTGCCCGTCCGCTGGCCGAGAAGGCGTCCATCGTCGCGGCCGTACGGGAGCATGTCTGGCCGCTGATCGCGGACGGGCAGGTCCGGCCGATCGTGGATCAGACGCTGCCGATGGAGCAGGCGGCCGACGCGCACCGCGCGCTGGAGAGCGGCACGCACATCGGCAAGGTGCTGCTCCTCGCCTCCTGACAGCAGGCTCCTGACAGCAGGAACTCCTGACAGCAGGAACTCCTGACAACAGACTGACAACAGAGGCTCCTGACACAGAAGCTCCTGGAAACAGGGGCGCGGTCCGGCGCACCCCAGGTGGGCCGGACCGCGCGATCCCTGTCACATGCTTCGCGGAAGCCGTCGACGGCTCTACAGATACGGGCCTGAGCGGATCGCGCCATGGCCCTGGTCGCCCTCGTCCTCCGGGACGGAGCCCGGCGGCAGCGCGCGCCGCATCTGCTCCAACTGGGCCCTGGCCGCCATCTGCTGGGCGAACAGCGCCGTCTGGATCCCGTGGAACAGACCCTCCAGCCACCCCACCAACTGGGCCTGCGCGATCCGCAGTTCCGCCTCCGAGGGGATCGCCTCGTCGGTGAAGGGGAGCGAGAGCCGCTCCAGCTCCTCCACCAGTTCGGGGGCGAGCCCGTCCTCCAGCTCCTTCACCGAGCCGGCGTGGATCTCCTTGAGCCGCACCCGGCTCGCCTCGTCCAGAGGAGCCGCCCGCACCTCCTCCAGAAGCTGCTTGATCATGCTGCCGATGCGCATGACCTTCGCGGGCTGTTCCACCATCTCGGTCACCGGGATCTCACGCGCCTCGGCGTCGGCCCCGCCGCCGCCGAGCGCCATCCCGTCCTGTCCGACCACCAGGACATGGGGGCTCTCCTGCGACCGTTCGTTCCTCGGCATCTCCATGCGGCCCATTGTCTCGCACAAGTGCGTCACCATGAGGCGTGCCCCCGTATGAAGACGATCCGTCTTCGTACGGGGGCACGGTCCTGCGGGGCACGGTTGCGGCCGTCCCGTGGGGCACGCTTCCGGGGCCGGGAGGCCCCACAACCGTGCCCCACGGGTGTTCCCGGCGGGCACCGGGCCGTTACGTGGCTTACGTGGCTTACGTGGCGGCCCTGCGGCCCAGCGTCCGGTGTGAACGGGTGACCAGCGCCGCCAGGAGCGCCGCGCCCAGGGGGACGGCGATCAGCAGGGCGGCCACCGTGGCCCACGGGATGACAATGGGCACGTACGGCGGGGTGGCGAGGCTCGCACCCTGGTCCAGGGCCTCCTGGTACCAGCTCTCCTCGCTGCGCCGCGTGGTCAGCAGCAGCCCGATGGCGGGCAGCACCCCGGCCGCTGAGCCGAGGAGGACCCCCATCACCGCCACCACCCCGCACTGGAAACCGCTGAGTGTCCTGCGGACCCGGGCAGGGGCCCCGACCGCCGCGAGCGTCTTCAGATCGGCCTCGGCGTCGGCCTGGGCGAGCCCGGTGGCGATACCGGCGGCGCCGATGGTGATCAGACCGGCGAAGACGGTCAGTGCCAGCAGCACGATGTCGGTCTGGGCCTCGTATCCCTTCTCGATCCGCAGGTTGACCTCGGTGCCGGTCTTGTCGATCTCACCGTCCAGCTTCTGTTGCTGAGCGGTGGTCGGCAGGGAGGTGGTCGAGTAGTACGCGCCGAACGGGACGGTGCCGAAGCCCGCTGCCTTCGCGGTGGCCGGGGTCATGATCAGGGACATGCCGTACGCGTTGGTGCCTTCGGGGGCCTGGTGCGCCGTGAACGACTTGATGTCGCCCGGCAGCTCCTCGTTCGCCTCCCGTGCCCTGTCCGCGGCCTCGACATCGGTGATCGCACGGATGCCGATCTTGCCGTCCTTGTTGACGTTCCGCTTGTCGAACGAGACGGCCTTGCCCTCGGCGAGCGCCTTCCCGGCCTCCGGGTCCTTGATGCCGAGGACCTTCAGCACCTTGGCGTCGCCGACCAGCACCCCGTAGTCGGCATAGGTGTAGACCTCGCTGTCCTTGCAGCGCCAGTCCTTGCCGAATTTGCGGCGTTCGGCCGTGGTGAGCTCCTCGCCCCTGTCGCCCTCCTTCCACAGCGGGCACTCGTTGGGCTTGGGCACGACGACCTCGTACTGCCCGCAGCCCTCCTCGTCGCTGTACATCGGACAACTGGGTTTGCCGACGTTGATCCGGTCCACGTCGGCCCGGACGTCGACGGGCAGGGACTTCTGGACCGCGTCCCGCACAGCGGGCACGTCCCGGCTGCTGCCCTCGGTGACCGCGACGGAGACCGCGCCGTGCGGGAGCTGGGGCACGTACTCGGCCCTCTGCTGGGCGTCGCTGCTCGCGGTGTACGTGGAGACGGCGACGGTGCCCGCGACGGCCGCCAGTACGGCGGCCACGGCGGGGGCCGTGCGTCCCCGGTTGCGTACGGAGTCGCGCAGCGCCAGCCGCGGCGAGAGCGGCAGCCAGCGGCCGATCCGGCCGAACAGCCCCACCAGGGCCGGGGTCAGCGCGACCACGCCCAGTTCGGCGAGGGCGCTGCCGGCCGCGACGATGGCGAACTGGTCGGTCATCAGTGACCCGTACAGCGCGATCGCCGCGCCGATCGCGACCGCGATCAGCCCCACGATCGGCAGCACCCGGCTGGACCTACGGACCCCGCGGCGGCCGGTGAGCGAGGCCAGGACGGTCTGCCGGGAGGAGGTGACGGCCGGGACGATCGCGGCGAGCAGGCCGGTCAGTACGGCGAGCAGCGCGATACCGCCCAGCTCCAGCGGCCGGATGTCGAAGCTGCCGAACCGCTTGCCCAGGTAGTCCTCAAGGAGGGGTTGCAGGGCGAAGGTCAGGCCGATGGCGAGGACCGTACCGACGACCGCCGAGGCGACACCGATCACCAGGCCGCCGCCGAGGACGATGGCCCTGATGTGGTGCCGGTCGCCGCCGTTGGCGCCGACCAGGCCGAGCTGGCGGCGCGAGCGCCGGGCGCCGACGGCGAAGGCGGGGCCCGCCAGCAGGCAGATCTCCAGCATCGCGAGGCCGACGACGGTGCCGATCGCGGCCAGCTCGGTGGTCTGGGCCCTGGTGCTCTGCTCGTAGTCGCCCCAGCCGCCCTCCTGGTACAGAGCGATATCGGCGCGGTCCGGCGGGTCCAGGGCCACGGCGCGCGAGACCACCACGACACCCTTGGTGTTGATCTCCTGGACCATGTTCCACGTGAAACCACCGGACCCGGACCCGGACCCGGCCAGGTTGACCAGATACGTGCTGCTGCTGCTCGTACCGGGCAGGTCGTCGGCCTTCAGCGCCTTGTCGAGCGGGGCCAGCAGTGCACCGGGAAGCGCGTTGACCTGGTCCGCGTCGAGCTCGCTCGGCAGCTCGTACGAGCCGACGATCCGGTACTCGGCGTCGAACCCACGGGCGGTGAGCTTCGACCCGATCCGCAGACCGCTCGCCTCCAGGAAGTGGGTGGTCGCCGCGACCTCGCCGCTCTTCTCCGGGAACCGGCCCTCGCCGAGGCGCATGATGCCCCGCGCCATCGGGTCCGCGGCCTTCAGCTCACGGATCTCGGTGTGCAGCAGCCCGTGGGTGGTGCGGAGCTTCCCGGAGCCGACGGCGTCCTCCAGGACGGTGGCGCCCGCCGGGATGACCTTCTTGACGTCGGTAAGGCCGTCGGGCCACGGCTTGCCGTCGAAGTTCTCCTTCGGCTGGTAGCCGTCGCCCTCGGGGCTCTGCATGATGGGCACGCCGCCGTACTCGGGGTCGGAGAACCGGGCGTCGGCGCCGCCCAGGTCCCGTTCCACGGTCTCCGAGGCGGAGAGTTCCGAGCTGCGGATGGTCAGGTCCAGGGCGCTCACGCCGAGGATGGGCAGCGCGATCATGGCCAGGACGAGGAAGCTGCGTCCCTTGTAGCGCCAGGCGTCGCGGCGGGCGATACGCAGTGCGGCCCGCCAGGAGTGGTACCAGGTCTTCACAGCTCGGCCGCCTGGCCGGAGAGGAGTGACTCCGCGTCGCTGCGCAGGGTCTGGTCGACGACGCCGCCGTCCCGCAGGAAGACCACGCGGTCCGCCCAGGCGGCGAAGCGCGGCTCGTGGGTGACCAGGATGCCGGCGGCGCCCGCGTCGCAGCGGGCGCGGAGCAGGCCGAGCACGGCTTCGCCGGTCTCGGAGTCGAGTGCGCCGGTCGGCTCGTCCGCGAGGACGAGGCGCCGGTCGCCGACGAGCGCGCGACCGAGGGCGACGCGCTGCTGCTGGCCGCCGGACATCTCGTCGGGGAAGCGGTCGGCGAGCTGTTCGAGGCCCATCTCCGCGAGGGCGGCGAGCGCCTCGACGCGTGCCTTGCGGGCGGAGACGCCGTCCAGCTCGCGCGGCAGGGCGATGTTCTCGGCGGCCGTGAGGGCGGGGATGAGGTTGTAGTCCTGGAAGACATAGCCGACGCTGCGGCGGCGCAGGGCCGCGAGCTTCTTGCGGTCGACGGTGGTGATGTCGGTGCCCTCGACGATCACGCGGCCGGAGGTGGGTATGTCGAGGCCGCCCGCGATCGTCAGCAGGGTGGACTTGCCGGAGCCCGACGGGCCCATGACGGCGACGAGTTCGCCGGGGAAGACATCGAGGTTGATCCCGCGCAGGGCGTGCACCTCGGTGGCGCCGCTGCCGTGGACGCGGGTCAGCTCCTGGAGCTGCAGAACGGGGCTCTGGGCGGAGCCGGACCGGGACGGGGGCGCCGGGGGTGTACCGACTTTCTGCTGTGGCTTCTGTGACTGCTGATGCTCATGTGACTTGCGGGCCATGAGGGTCCCCCCTATGGGATGTACGTGGATGGAGGAGTGGTTCCGTGCGATGCGGGGGCGCGGTGAGCGCGCGCATGCGCTGGGCGCGGTACGTACGCGCGGGACGGGCGTGGTGCGGCGCCGCCGGGACCATGAGTGATCGTTCGGTCCGGCCCGGCTGTATCCGGCGGGACGCGGGCGGGGGTGCGTCCCGCCGGATACGGCCGGGAAGCGGAGTCGGCGGTCTGCCGCCGGGATCGGCGGCCGGGAGGCGGTGGGTGTCAGCGACCGCCGGACCGGTGGGGCTCCTTCACGGGCGTCCGGCCGGAGGTCGCACCGGACACGGCACCGGACACGGCACCGGACACCGCGCCGGACGTGCCGTTCGGGGGATCGTCCGTGGGTGTGCCCGTGGCTCCCTCCACCGGCAGGGCCTCGCGCGCCGGCACCATCGAGAGCCGGATCAGCCGGGACTCGCAGTGGTCGAGCCAGCGCGCCTCGGCCTCCGTCTGGAAGATGAGCTGTTCCAGGACGAGCAGCCAGGCCACCTCGTCCCGGTCCGTCGGTACGGCGTCCAGCGCCTGCGCCTTGAGCCGGGTGTAGTCCTGCATCGCCTTGATGGTGTGGCGGCGCTGCGACTGGATGACCTCCCGGATGTCGACGCCCGGCGCGCCCACCGCCATGGCGAGCTTGATCGCCAGCTCGTCGCGGGGCGGGCTGGCCCGGTCGACGGGCGTACGGAACCAGGACTTCAGCTCCGTACGGCCGGCGTGCGTGATCACGTAGAGCGCGTGCCCCGCCTGGTCCTCGCCGTCCTGGGAGACCATGCCGTCACGTTCCAGACGGCTGAGGGTGGTGTAGACCTGCCCGACGTTGAGCGGCCAGGTGGAACCCGTGCGTGACTCGAACTCCGTGCGGAGCTGAGAGCCGTAGCGCGGGCCACGTTCCAGGAGGGCGAGAAGCCCATGGCGAATCGACATACTCAGTATGTATACCGAGTATGTCGTGGCCCGCAAGCGACCTGAGGGGGACGTCGTAAGTACGCCGTAAGGACTACCCGGGCATCGGGGAAGCGCCGGAGAAGCGCCAGGAAAGCGCCAGGAAAGTCGCCGGGGAAGTGCCCGGGAAGAAGGAACGCGCAGGTGGCGCGGGGGTTCAACGGGGCTCAGCGGCGGCGGAGCCGCAGGCCGAGAAAGCCGAGACCCAGCCCGATCAGCGTGATCCCGGTGCCCAGGGTCAGTACGGAGACGGGCCGCCGTGACGCGTTCGTGACAAAGGTTGTGCCCCGCTCGCGGGCCGCGTCGGGTGCCGGGGGCCGGGGCGCCGGGGGCGACTCGGGGATCGGCGCGAACGCCTCGGGGAGCGCCTCGTCGTCCCCCGCCGCCTCTTCCGCGCCGTCCTCCCGGGGGGTCCGCGCGGGCCGGTCGGGACGCGCGCGTGAGGGCGATGCGGAGGCGGAGGCGGACGCCGCCGGCGCCTTGCCGGAGGGGCGGGCGGAGTCGGCGGACGGCGTCGCGGAGGTGGCGGGGGCGGGCGTGGCCGGTGGCTCCTTGCCGGGGCGGGTGGCCGCCGCGCTCGCACCGGTCTCCGGATCGCGTCCCGTACCGCCCGTACCGCTTCCCGCGTCGTTCTCGTGGTCGTTCGTGTGGTCGCTCCCGGAGTCCGTGCCCCAGTCGCTCTCGGCGTCGACCGCCGGCCCCGCCTCCTCGGGCCGTACGACCTGGCCTCCCGTCGGCCTGCCCGGCCGGGGGCGCCCCTCGCCCGCGGGGTGCCCCGCCGACGGTGCGGCGGGCTCCGGCTCCACCATGGACGTCCCGGGCGCCGCGGACGGCCCGGACTCCTCGGCGTATGCGACGGGCGCGACGGGTGCGACCATCAGCAGCGCCGCGACGGCGACCGCGGCCACGCCCGGGAGGTGGAACGGGGGAGTCGAACTCACCGACTCAGCGTCACATGGGACACCGAAACCGGCATCTCGGACATTTCGCACAGCCCGTTCGTACAGTCCGTCGCGGAGCGAAGGGCTCGGACCTGCGGCGCTACGTGTCGGACAGGGTCTAGCCCGCGTCCCCCGTGGAGATCGTCAGCTCGAACTGCTGCTCCTTGGGCAGGACCGCCGAGCCCGGTTCGGGGTACTGGGTGATCACGATGTCCTCGGCCTGCGCGCCGTCGTCCTTCTTCTTCGGCTCCGACCAGGTCCAGCCCGCCTTACGCAGGCAGTCCTTCACCGAGATGATGTCCTTGTACCGCAGGTCGGGGGCGAGCACCTTCGACGGGTCCAGGCTGTCCTCGGACGCGTCCGTGCACTTGTCGGAGTCGATCGTCCGGTTCCGCTCCGGGTCCCGGTGATTCGCCGGCGCCGGTGCGCTGCTGGTACCGGCGACCGGGTCGGTCTTCTCGTCGTCCGAGTCGCCGTTCATCGAGAGGGCGGTGATCAGGCCGCCTATCGCCAGGATCGCGACCGCGATCGAGCCCACGATCACCGGGGTGCTCCGCTTGCCGCCGCCGCTGCCGCCACTGCCCGCACCGGAGCCGGAGGAGCCGTGCGGGGAGACGCTGTACGCCTGCGGCGCGGTCGGCGCGGGGGTCGAGTAGGCCGGGGACGCCTGCGGATAGCCGTAGCCCGCGCTCTGCGCGTGGACCGGCGGCGGGGTCTGCACGGGGCCGTACGGCGAGGCGGGGGAGGGCGTCGGTTGGCCGTACGGGTTCGGCTGGTACGGCGTCTGTACGCCGCCCTGCGCGGCTACCTGGCCCGACTGGTCCACCGGCGGGAAGACCGCCGCGCCCACGCCCGAGCCGCTGGTGTGCTGCGGGGCGCCCGGCACGATCACCGGGGCGCCCGGCTGCCCGGCCGTCAGGACGCGCGCGCACTCGTCGCGCATCGCGTCAGCGCTCGGGAAGCGCTCGTTGGGGTTCTTCTTCAGCGCACGCGCGACCAGCGCGTCCATCGCCGGCGTGACCGACCGGTTGATGCTGGAGGGAGCGACCGGCTCCTCCTGGACGTGTGCGTACGCGATCGCCAGCGGTGAGTCCGCGTCGAACGGCAGCCGGCCCGTCAGGAGCTGGAAGAGCATGATCCCGACCGAGTACAGGTCGGAGCGGGCGTCGACGCCGCGCCCCAGCGCCTGCTCGGGCGAGAGGTACTGCGGCGTACCGACGACCATGCCGGTCTGCGTCATCGACGTGACGCCCGACTGCATGGCGCGCGCGATGCCGAAGTCCATCACCTTCACGACACCGCGCTTGGTGATCATCACATTGCCGGGCTTGATGTCCCGGTGGACCAGACCCATCTCGTGGCTGGTCTCCAGCGCGGCCAGCACATCGGCCGTCACCTTGAGCGCCTTGTCGGCCGGCATCGCGCCGTGCTGCCCGATGTCCTGCTGGAGCACGGAGCCGAGCGGATGCCCCTCGACGTACTCCATGACGATGTACGGCATCACGGCGCCGTCGAGCGTGTCCTCGCCGGTGTCGAAGACGGAGACGATGTTGGTGTGTGACAGCTTGGCCACGGCCTGGGCCTCGCGGCGGAAGCGCTCGCGGAAGGACTGTTCGCGCCCCAGCTCGGTGTGGAGTGTCTTGATCGCGACCTGACGGTCGAGCGCCGCGTCGTACGCGAGATATACGGACGCCATCCCGCCCTCGCCGAGCAGATCGCGGAGCTGGTACCGGCCGCCCGCGACCGAACCGCCCGCATAGCGGCCCCGTGCGCCGTCGTGGCTCATGACTGTGCTCCCCCTCGGCGCGCGTGGACGCGGTCGTGCTCGCGCGGCGTTCTCGCGGCGATACCGGCAGTACCCGCGATAACGGCGATACTGGCGCGGTGATCCCTTATTACTGGCCAAGTTTGCCGTAGGGCACTGACACGTCAAGCCGGGTGCCCGTTCCGTGACCGTAGACACAGCAAGCGTCTCGGAAGCGTTACAGGAACCGCACGTAATGTGCATGGCCAGCGCGGCATCGGGTTTCACGGCCGGTCCATCCTGGACCGGCGTGTCACCGGGAGGCTGTAGCGTGAGGTGCCATAGCCACCCCTGAGCAACGCTCCCAAGTCCCCAACACGCAGACACACAAGCTTCACAGAGCTCCTGAGACCCACAGACCACCCGCGGACCGCGCGCGCGGCCACCACGCGGACAGACACGACGGCGAGGACTGATGGCACCCGAACCCGAAGCAGGCGGCGGAGTGCCGGATGCGGCGGACTCCTGGGGCGACAACGGATTGGTCGGCGGGATGGTCGGCGACGGCCGCTACCGCATGACCCATCGTCTCGGCCGCGGCGGCATGGCCGAGGTGTTCGCGGCCGAGGACGTACGGCTCGGGCGCATCGTCGCCGTGAAGCTGCTCCGCGCCGATCTCGCCGAGGACCCGGTCTCCAAGGCCCGCTTCACGCGTGAGGCGCAGTCGGTCGCCGGCCTCAACCACCACGCGGTGGTGGCGGTGTACGACTCGGGCGAGGACACCGTCAACGGGCAGACCGTGCCGTACATCGTGATGGAGCTGGTCGAGGGCCGCACCATCCGCGATCTGCTCGTCAGCGCGGAGGCCCCGCCGCCCGAGCAGGCGCTGATCATCGTCTCCGGTGTGCTGGAGGCGCTCGCCTACTCGCACCAGCACGGCATCGTCCACCGCGACATCAAGCCGGCGAACGTGATCATCACGGACGCGGGCGCGGTCAAGGTGATGGACTTCGGCATCGCGCGCGCCCTGCACGGCGCGCAGTCGACGATGACCCAGACCGGCATGGTCATGGGCACGCCGCAGTACCTCTCGCCCGAGCAGGCCCTCGGCAAGGCGGTCGACCACCGCAGCGACCTGTACGCCACGGGCTGCCTGCTCTACGAACTGCTCGCCCTGCGGCCCCCGTTCACCGGTGAGACCCCGCTCTCCGTGGTCTACCAGCACGTCCAGGACATCCCCGTGCCGCCCTCCGAGGTCGCGGACGTGGCGCCGCCGGAGCTGGACGGCCTGGTCATGCGCTCGCTCGCGAAGGAGCCGGACGACCGGTTCCAGAGCGCCGAGGAGATGCGCGGGCTCGTCCAGTACGGCCTGCAGATGATCCAGCAGCAGGGCAGCCACACCGGAACGTGGAACACCGGCCCGGTCGACGCCCACATGATGGGCGGCAACACCCCGGCGATGGGGATGGCCGCGACGACGGCGATGGGCCATCCGCCGCACAGCGAGACCGCGCAGGGTCCGATCCTGCCGCCGATGAACCCGAACGACGGCGGTTACGACGGCGGCCACCACGGCAACGGCGGCGGTCGCGGCAAGCTCTGGCTCTTCGTCGCGCTCGCGGTGATCGCGGTCATCGCGGGGGTCGCGTTCGCGGTGAACAACATGGGCGACACGGACACCGGCAAGGACACCAAGAACCCGACCACGAACTCCCCGAGCCAGGAGGAGACGAGCCAGAGCCCGAGTCCCTCGGAGTCGCAGTCCTCGCAGAACAGCGACACGGAGACGTCCACGGGCGGCAACGACTACCCGAGCTACGAGCAGACCCGGAAGCCGTCCTGGTCGCCGAGCCCGTCGCTGGAGCCGTCGGAAGACACGCCGACCTCCTCCGACCCGGGCACGGGGGACGCCGGGACGACCGAGGGCGGGGGCGGCACCGACCCGTCGAGCGACCCGTCCAGCGGGCCGACCGGCGACGACTCCGAGCTGCCCGGCGGTCCCGGGTCGGTCACGACCGGGGTGACCGGCGATACGGGCACCTCCACCGGCGCGGACGCGGGCGCCGACGCGGGCGGCCAGGGCTGAGACGGCGCGACGGGCCGGCCGCCTCGGCGGCCGGCCCGTCGGCGGTCTGTCCCGGCGGCTGGTCCACGGGCCGGCCCGCGCGGCCGGCCCCGGCGGCGCGGTCAGTCCGTGAACGCGTCGCGGACCGCCTCGTACTCCCGCGTCCACCAGACCGCGAGGGCCGACACCGCGGCGAACAGCGGGTCGGCCCTCGGGTCGTCCAGCATGTAGCGCCACCGCAGTATCCAGAAGTCGTTGAGCCGCTCCCACCAGACCCGGTGGACCGCCGCGGCCAGCTCGGAGGCGCCCGCCCCGGCCGCCCGGCGGTAGGCCCGCGCGTACGCCCGTACCTTGGCCAGCTCCAGCTCCCCCGTCGGCCGGACGAAGAAGATCGCCGCCGCCCTTACGGCCTCCTCGGCGCGCGGCTGGACGCCGAGCCGGTCCCAGTCGACGATCGCGGCCGGCTCCGCCCCCCGGTAGAGCAGGTTCAGCGGATGGAAGTCGCCGTGCACCCACCCCGTCGCGGGCTCGGTGCCGGGCGGCGGGCGGCGGTGGGCGTGGCGCTCCAGCAGCTCCCTGCGCTCCACGAGCCGGTGCTCGGCCAGCGAGTCGAAGACGTCGCGGCGGGACCGGCCGCGTGCCAGGACGAGGAGTTCGCCGATGAGCGCGAAGGTGTCGGAGGGGTCTGGGCTGAGATACGCGAGCGCCGCCGGGTCCGGCTCCATCACCCGCTCCAGGCAGGTGTGCACCAGCCCGAGCAGCCCGCCGAGGCGCCGCGAAGCGCGGGCGGTGAGCTGCGCGCCGTCGCGGTGGCTGCCCTCGACCCAGGGGTGCAGCGCGTAGCAGCGCCCGCCGATGACGGCGACGGTGTCCCCGTCCGTGGACTCGACGGGCGGCGCGACGGGCACGCCGAGCGTCTGGAGCCGCTGCGTGGCGCGGTGCTGGTGGGCGATGGCCTCGTGGTCGCCGTCGAGGTGGTGCTTGAGGAAGTACGCGCCGCGGGTGGTGCGGAGCCGGTAGCCGCGGTTGAGGAGCCCTTGGGCGACGGGTTCGCACGACAACGGGTCGCCGGTGTTCCGGTAGCGGCGGAGCAGCAGCCGGACGGGCGGGGCCGGGAGGTGGGGGGTGGTACGAGGGGCGGGAACAGGGGTGGTGCGGGGGGCGGAAACGAGGGCGGTAACGGGCGGAGCTGTGTGGCTGGCACGAGCGGCGGCGGGCCGGGGGATGACGGCGGTCGCGGCAGGCGCAGCGAGTTCATATGAGCGCGGCACTTGTCAGATGTTAGATCACGCAGCGTGTTGACTCCGTCGCTCGTCGGTGCAGTCGAGCGTGTGTACGGTTATGAACTGGGGTGTAAGCCGCATATAGACCGGATCGAACGGTTCACCGTCCACATGGTGAGGTCCGGCGCCAAACATTTCGATTTCCGAGGGGGTCGGCTCGATGAGCTCGGCCGTCCCGGTGAACTGGACCGACCAGAGGTCGTCCCCGCCGCTGCCGTAGTTGTCCGCCCCGTACGCCACCACCCCGCCGCCGCACGCCTGGTGGTATCCGTGCCCCGCGTGCATCCTCAGGAGGACCGAGCCCTCCGTCACCACGTGGCGGGCGGGAGCCACCAACGGCATGGCCCGCATGCTCGTCGCCACGCGTCCGTACGGCACGCGGCTGAGCAGGTCGATGGCGCGGAGTTCCTCGGTGGACATACCGTCCACTCTCCGTCGCCGAGGCCGCCCCCACCAGGGGAGACGGCCCCTGAATCATGGGACGTTGGTCCCGATTGGGACCCGGCGTGCCGCGGTACGGAGGGGCGGTGGCGCCACGGTACGGAGATACGGTGGCGCCACGGTACGGCGGCCGGTGCCCCGGTACGGCGGCCCCGGGTCAGCGCTTCTCGGCCTGGAGCCGGGCCACGTACGCCGCCGCCTGCGAGCGCCGCTCCATCCCCAGCTTGGAGAGCAGGCTGGAGACATAGTTCTTGATCGTCTTCTCGGCGAGATGGAGCCGCTCGCCGATCGCCCGGTTGGTCATCCCCTCGCCGATCAGATCCAGGATCCTGCGCTCCTGGTCGGTGAGGCCGGACAGCTTGTCGTCCGCCTTCGGGCCGTTCCCCGTACGCAGCCGCTCCAGCACCCGCGCCGTCGCCACCGGGTCGAGCAGCGACCGTCCCGCCGCCACGTCCCGTACGGCCGTCAGCAGTTCGTTCCCCCGGATCGCCTTCAGTACGTAACCCGAGGCGCCGGCCATGATCGCGTCGAAGAGCGCCTCGTCGTCCGCGAACGACGTGAGCATCAGGCACTTTACGGACTCGTCCCTGGATCTGACCTCCCGGCAGACCTCGACGCCGCTGCCGTCGGGGAGCCGTACGTCCAGCACCGCCACGTCCGGGCGCGTCGCCGGAATGCGGGCCATCGCGTCGGCCGCCGTGCCCGCCTCGCCGACCACCTCGATGTCGTCCTCGACCGAGAGGAGTTCGAAGACTCCCCGGCGGACCACTTCATGGTCATCAAGCAGGAATACCCTGATTTTTCCTTCTTCGTGCACAGAATTCAGTCTCACACACTCACCCCTTCCCTGCCGCAGATCAGCGGGATAACGTGCCGTTGTTCCGGCGGCCTGCGAGGCTGTGACCAGTGGTTGTTCCAAACTTTGCCGATTTACTTGGAAATCCAATCAAAATTGCAGGTCAGATGGGGTTTCGCAGTAATGGTGCCCACTGGGTAACGTGCCTGTGACAGGGCGCTCGCCGGGGCACCTGTCACGTCTGTCCCGACTTGGTCGCACCCACCCGCGTGCGCCTGGTGGTACAGGCGAGCCGCACTGGTTCCCGGCGGATCCCGGGGGCCGGACAGACGGAGGAGCACGCACGTGACCGTGGAAAGCACTGCCGCTCGCAAACCGCGACGGAGCAGCGGTACCGGTACCAAGCGCGCGAGCGCGAAGAAGACGGCCAAACCGCAGCCTTCCGGGCCGGATTCCCCGCCGCACGCCGGGCCGGGTTCCGAGCCGCAGCTCGTCCAGTTGCTCAGCCCCGAGGGCGAGCGTCTGGACCACCCCGAATACTCGGCCCTCATTGCCGACATCACCCCCGAATCCCTGCGCGGGCTCTACCGGGACATGGTCCTGACCCGCCGCTTCGACGCCGAGGCCACCGCCCTCCAGCGCCAGGGCGAGCTGGGACTCTGGGCGTCGCTGCTGGGCCAGGAGGCCGCGCAGATCGGCTCGGCTCGCGCGCTGCGCGACGACGACTACGTCTTCCCGACCTACCGCGAGCACGGCGTCGCCTGGTGCCGCGGGGTCGACCCGACCAAGCTGCTGGGCATGTTCCGCGGGGTGAACCACGGCGGCTGGGACCCCAGCACGAACAACTTCCACCTCTACACGATCGTCATCGGCTCGCAGACCCTGCACGCCACCGGCTACGCCATGGGCGTCGCCAAGGACGGCGCGGACTCCGCCGTGATCGCGTACTTCGGGGACGGCGCCTCCAGTCAGGGCGACGTGGCCGAGTCGTTCACCTTCTCCGCCGTCTACAACGCGCCGGTCGTCTTCTTCTGCCAGAACAACCAGTGGGCGATCTCCGAGCCCACCGAGAAGCAGACCCGGGTGCCGCTCTACCAGCGTGCGCAGGGGTACGGCTTCCCCGGCGTCCGCGTCGACGGCAACGACGTCCTGGCGTGCCTGGCCGTGACCCGGTCCGCGCTGGAGCGGGCGCGCCGGGGCGAGGGGCCGACGCTGGTCGAGGCGTTCACGTACCGGATGGGCGCGCACACCACCTCCGACGACCCGACGAAGTACCGCGCGGACGAGGAGACGGAGGCCTGGGAGGCCAAGGACCCGATCCTGCGGCTGCGCCGGTACCTGGAGCGCGAGGGCCAGGCGGACGAGGCGTTCTTCGCGGAGCTGGACGAGGAGAGCGAGACACTCGGAAAGCGGGTACGTGACGTGGTACGGGCGATGCCGCAGCCGGACTCCATGGCGATCTTCGACCATGTCTACGCCGACGGGAACGCGCTCGTGGACGAGGAGCGGGCGCAGTTCGCGGCGTACCAGGCGTCGTTCGCGGATTCCGGGTCCGCAGGTTCCGCCGAGGGGGACAACTGATCATGTCGGCATCCGTATCCGCTTCCGCATCCGCATCCGTACAGACCACAGCGCCGAACGGCGCGCAGCAGCTCCCGGTCAAGAAGCTCCCGATCGCGAAGGCGATCAACGAGTCGCTGCGCACGGCGCTCGAAACCGACCCCAAGGTCCTGATCATGGGCGAGGACGTCGGCAAGCTCGGCGGCGTCTTCCGCGTCACGGACGGCCTCCAGAAGGACTTCGGCGAGGGCCGGGTCATCGACACCCCGCTCGCCGAGTCGGGCATCGTCGGCACGGCCATCGGACTGGCGCTGCGCGGCTACCGCCCGGTGGTGGAGATCCAGTTCGACGGGTTCGTCTTCCCGGCGTACGACCAGATCGTCACGCAGCTCGCGAAGTTGCACGCCCGCTCGCTCGGCAAGATCAAGCTGCCCGTCGTGATCCGTATCCCGTACGGCGGCGGCATCGGCGCGGTCGAGCACCACAGCGAGTCGCCGGAGGCGCTGTTCGCGCATGTGGCGGGGCTGAAGATCGTCTCGCCGTCCACGGCGTCGGACGCGTACTGGATGATGCAGCAGGCCATCCAGAGCGACGACCCGGTGATCTTCTTCGAGCCGAAGCGCCGCTACTGGGACAAGGGCGAGGTCAACACGGAGGCCATCCCCGGCCCCCTCCACGGGGCAACGGTCGCCCGGGACGGCACGGACCTCACCCTGGTGGCGTACGGCCCGATGGTGAAGGTCTGCCTGGAGGCCGCGTCGGCCGCGGCCGAGGAGGGCAAGTCGCTGGAGGTCGTCGATCTCCGGTCGATGTCGCCGATCGACTTCGACACGGTCCAGACGTCGGTGGAGAAGACACGCCGGCTGGTCGTCGTGCACGAGGCGCCCGTCTTCTTCGGTTCCGGCGCGGAGATCGCCGCCCGCATCACGGAGCGGTGCTTCTACCACCTGGAGGCGCCCGTCCTGCGGGTCGGCGGCTACCACGCGCCGTATCCGCCGGCCCGGCTGGAGGACGAGTACCTCCCGGGCCTGGACCGGGTGCTCGACGCCGTCGACCGCTCGCTCGCGTACTGAGGAGTGCCGTGACCATGACTGCTGAAACCTCCGCCCGGTACCGGGAGTTCAAGATGCCCGACGTGGGCGAGGGGCTCACGGAGGCGGAGATCCTCAAGTGGTACGTACAGCCGGGCGACTCCGTGACGGACGGCCAGGTCGTGTGCGAGGTGGAGACGGCGAAGGCGGCCGTCGAGCTGCCCATCCCGTACGACGGGGTGGTGCGCGAGCTGCGCTTCGAGGAGGGCACCACGGTGGACGTGGGCGCGTCCATCATCACGGTGGACGTGGCGCCCGGGAGCGGCGAGGAACCGCCCGCGCCGGCTCCGTCGGCTTCTTCGGCTCCTGAGAAGGCCCAGAAGGCGCCTGAGGCCCCGGACGCGGCCCCCGCGGGCAGCGGCCGTACGCCGGTCCTCGTCGGCTACGGGGTGGCCGAGGCGTCGACGAAGCGCCGCCCGCGCAAGGGCGGCACTCCGACGGCCGCCCAGCCCGCTCCGGTGCCTCCTGTGACCTCGGTGCCTCCTGTGCCTTCGGTACCGGAGCAGGTGAACGGCCACGCGAGCACGGCGGCGGCCTCCGCCCGCCCGCTGGCCAAGCCGCCCGTACGGAAGCTCGCCAAGGACCTCGGCGTGGACCTGGCGACGGTGACACCGTCGGGCCCGGACGGGATCATCACCCGCGAGGACGTCCACGCGGCCACGGCCCCGGTACGGGAACGCCCCGAGGCCCCGGCTCCGTCCGCGCCGGTCTCCGCCCCGGCCCCGGTCCTCACCCGGGCCCCCGCGCCCGCGCAGCCCTCCGGCACCGCCCGGGAGACCCGTATCCCCGTCAAGGGCGTACGGAAGGCCACGGCCGCCGCGATGGTGGGCAGCGCCTTCACCGCGCCGCATGTCACGGAGTTCCTTACCGTCGACGTGACGCGCACGATGAAGCTGGTCGAGGAGCTGAAGTCCGACAAGGACATGGGGGGTGTGCGGGTCAGCCCGCTGCTCCTTGTCGCCAAGGCGCTTCTGGTCGCCCTCAAGCGCAACCCTGACGTCAACGCGGCGTGGGACGAGGCCCGTCAGGAGATCGTGCTCAAGCACTACGTCAACCTGGGCATCGCGGCGGCTACCCCGCGCGGTCTGATCGTCCCGAACATCAAGGACGCGCACGACAAGACGCTGCCGCAACTGGCCGAGTCACTGGGCGAGCTGATCACCACGGCCCGCGAGGGCCGGACGACCCCGGTGGCGATGCAGGGCGGCACGGTGACCATCACCAACGTCGGCGTCTTCGGGGTCGACACCGGTACGCCGATCCTGAACCCGGGCGAGTCCGCCATCCTCGCGGTCGGCTCGATCAAGCCCCAGCCCTGGGTCCACAAGGGAAAGGTCAAGCCACGCCAGGTCACGACCCTGGCGCTCTCCTTCGACCACCGGCTGATCGACGGGGCGCTCGGCTCGATGTTCCTCGCCGACGTGGGTGCGGTCCTGGAGCAGCCGAAGCGCCTGATCACCTGGGCGTAGCGAGACGAGGAGAGGACGGCCGGACCACCAGGTCCGACCGTCCTCTCCTCGTTCGTGCCGCGTTACCGCGTCGCTTTAGTCGCGCTGTGCGTTCGACGGGAGCGTACGGAGCTTCATCGTCTTCGCGGTCGAGGCGCCGAAGCCGTGGTCGAGCATCTTCGCCGCGTCCTTGTAGCGGTCGGTGCCGTTCAGGACGACGCCGACGAGCGTCTTGCTGCCGCGCGTCGCGGCGAACACCAGGCAGGGCCCGGCGGCGGTGCCCGTACCGGTCTTGATGCCGATGGCGCCGCTGTAGGAGCCGAGGAGCTGGTTGGTGTTGTACCAGGTGTACGTGCGCGTGCCGCCGTTCGCGGCCGGGGCCGCGGCCTTGTACGACGTGGCCTTGACGACCGCGCGGAAGTTCGCGTTCTTCATGGCGTACTGCGCGATCTTCGCCAGGTCGCGCGGCGTCGTGTAGTTGTTGCCGCCGCCGGAGATCCCGTCGAAGGAGTCGAACTTGGTGTTGGTGAGCTTCAGTTCCTTGGCCTTCGCGTTCATCTTCGCGATGAACGACTTCGTACGGGCCGCGTTGGTGGAGCCGGTGCCGTAGGTGTCCGCGAGGGCGTACGCCGCGTCGCAGCCGGAGGGCAGCATCGTCCCGTACAGCAACTGACGGACGGTCATCTTGTCCCCGGTACGCAGGTCGGCGGTGCTCGCGCCTTCCTTGGCGACGTAGTCGCGGTACGCCTGCTTGACGGTCACCTTGCGGTTGAGGTCCACGCCCTTGGTGCTGAGCACCACGGCGGCCGTCATGATCTTCGTCGTGCTCGCCATCTGGCGCCGCGTGTCGGCGGCCTTGCTGAAGACCGTGGCGCTGGACGCGTTGTTCAGGACGAACGCGCCCTTGGCGGAGACGGTCGGGGCCGCGGCGGCGGCCGGGGCGGTGGTCGCCGCCTGGGCGGGCGCCGACAGGGCGGAGACGGAGAGCAGGGCGCCGGCGCTGAGGGCGATCACGGCGGATCTGCGCACGCCCGGGTGGGTGGATATCAAGGAAACACTCCGAGTTCGCGGATGCGGTGAAATGCAGTGAAATGCAGTGAAATGCGGTCAAGTGCATCTGGAGGGCGGCGAAATGGGGCCGCCCTGGGCTCCGATCAAGGAAGGGGTCCCCAGAGGAGACCTGTGAAGGCGCCGGAGAGATGCACGGATCCAGGTAATCATTTCGGAAAAGGTGATCGGCGCCCGCGTCCCGTCGTGATCGCCTCGCTGTGATCGCTCCGCGGCGATCGCCTCAGGGGCGGGACGTGAGGCGGGCCGCCGAGGCGATCGTGGCGCGCGCCTCGTGCTCGGTCAGGCCCGTGCGGACGGCCGCGTCGACCAGCGCCTCCGCGAGCGCGTCGCCGAAGCCGTGCTCGTACGCCCGGCAAGCGGCCCAGAACAGCCGGGTGTTGCGCTGCCCCTCGTGCGCGGCGAGCACGAACTGCACCAGGCCGTGGCCACGCTCGGGCCGGTCCTGCGCGTGGCGGGGCCCGGCCGGGGGTGTGAGAAGCCGCAGGAGGGCGCGCGGGCAGGGCGCGGGCGCGAGCCCCGCCGTCCCCGGGGCGAGCCGGTAGGCGCCGCGCGCGGTGACCGAGCCGGGGCCCACGAGGTAGCCGCCCGCGCCGCGCACGTCGATACCGGGCGCGAGCCGGCCGGCGGAGTTGGGCACGACGACGTTCGGCGGGCCGGTCAGCCAGATGTGCCGGCCGCCGCTGGGCGTCAGGACGACCACCGTCTCCGGCAGCGTGAAGAGGTGCTGGAAGGCGAGGTGCTGGAGCGCGGCCACGGAGTCCGGCGCGGGGCCGCGCAGCGGATCCCGTACGGGGCCCCGTAGGGGATCGGAGGCGGCGGCCCCATGCGCCGGGCCGATGTCGAGGTCGATGCCGATGAGCTGGTGCGGCGGTCGGCCGCAGGCGATGCCGTACCCCGTGGCCCAGGGCGCGGCGGCGAACAGCGCGCGCACCTCCGCCGGGTCGGTGGTGGCGTCGTGCACGCCGTGGCCGGGACGCCCGCACTCACCGCGGCAGAGGCTCGGCTCGGGCCCGCCCCGGTGCGGTGAGCGCAGGGCGGGGAGCTTGGTGGGGGACAGGGGGATGACGGGGAGCCCGCGCTCGGCAGCGGACAGAGCGTGCGCGAGGGCCAGGGTGGCGGTGTGCCGGACGGTGGTGGCCATGAATCCATGTTCGTACAAGCGTTCGAAGAAAGGAAGGGGGGAGGGTGGGAGGGCGGTCAGGGGAGGGGGCGTAACGGTTGATTTCGATGCTGAGGCGAAGAGCCTCCGGGAGGTCTGCTGAAAACGCTTCACCCCTTGCGGCGGACGGCGCGCGGGTCCGGGCTCTCCCGGATCGGCCCTGCGTGCGCGGGGTGGGACGAGGCTTTGGGGGCGCATTGGGGGTTTATCGACTTGTCCTCACGCTTGCGGGGGAATCGATTCCTCCGGGGTGGTTCCGGGGGGATCCGGTGGGCAACTCTGAGGTCGCGACGTCGCCAGCACCACCGGGTCGGTCGGCCAACTGCCCGGGTTCGAAATGCACTTCCCGCCGTACTTCTGGTTCCTGGAGGAAATGACATGGCAAGCTTCCGTACCGCTCGTGCCTTCGCCGCTGTCGCCGCGCTGCCCCTGGCCGCCGCGCTCTTCACCGGGGTGGCAAGCGCCGACAACGGCGCCCTCGCCAACGACGGATCGAACGCCGGCGCGGCGTCGATCAGCGGCAGCGGGGTGGGCGGTCACAACTTCGGCAACTCGACGACCACACAGCAGGTGGCGTCGGGTGCCGGGGCGTCCAACCAGAACAACACCGCGAGTGTGGTGGGCTCGGGCTTCACCTCGATCGATCAGTCGAACGAGAACATCTCGGTAAATTTCACCCACCTCTGGTGGTGAACGCGGCCCGACGGGGGGCGTGACTGAGGGGTGAACGACGTCCTGCGCGGCGGTGCTTCGGCACCGTCGCGCAGCCGTATGTCCGGCGTCATGTCCGGCGTCGTGTCCGGGCCGCGCGAGGCGTCATGCCCGGCGTCATGTCCAGCCCCGTACCCGACCCCGAACCCGGGCCGCGCGAGGCGGTGCGCGGGGGCAGCCCCTACAGTCCGCGCGCGCTGTTCTCCACCTTCAGGAGGTGGAGTGCCCCCCACCCCTACACCCTGAGGCGGACATGGCTTCGGGACCTGGGGCCGATCCCCCGGGCAGGCCCCGCTCCTAGCGTGGAGCCATGACCACGTCTGTCTGCCCGAGCGCTTCCACAGCCGCCAAGCCGGCCGCCAAGTCGGCCGCGCAGTACTCGCCGTACGTCACCCACTCGCCGTATCCGCCCTACACGTCGTTCTCGTCGTACGTACGGGCGCGGGGGCCCGTGCTGCTGCGTACGGCGCGCTCGCTCACCGCCAACCACTCCGACGCGGAGGACCTGCTCCAGACGGCGCTCACCAAGACCTATGTCGCCTGGGACCGGATCGAGGACCACCGGGCCCTGGACGGCTACGTCCGCCGGGCCCTGCTGAACACCCGCACCTCGCAGTGGCGCAAGCGCAAGGTCGACGAGTTCGCCTGCGAGGAGCTGCCCGAACTCGCGGGCGTGCCGGAGCCCGACCCCGCCGAGCGCCAGGTGCTGCACGACGCGATGTGGCGCGCGGTGATGAGACTCCCCGACCGCCAGCGGGCCATGGTGGTCCTGCGGTACTACGAGGACCTCAGCGAGGCCCAGACCGCCGAGGTCCTCGGTGTCTCGGTCGGCACGGTCAAGAGCGCCGTTTCCCGCGCGCTCGGCAAACTCCGTGAGGACCCGGAGCTCTCCCCCGCACGCTGACGCCCCGGACGGCTCCCCGTACGGGGATGGTCCGGGAAGGTCGGGGGTGGGCCCGGGGTAGGTCCGGGGAAGGTCAGGGGCGATCCGCCGGTAGTCCGGGCGGTCCGGGGTAGTGACATACCGAGCGGTACGCGCGCAGAATCTCGGCAGCGAAACATCACCGCACATCGCAGCGACGAGACATGACGAGACGTAATGCGACGAGACACGGTGCGTCGCGTCGCGACGAGCCACGCGCCGCGACGCCAACGCCCACCGGGAGGACGCCGTGCTGAGCACCATGCAGGACGTACCGCTGACTGTGACCCGCATCCTGCACCACGGGATGACCATCCACGGAGCGTCACAGGTCATCACCTGGACCGGTGGGAGTGAACCGCAGCGCCGCAGCTTCGCCGAGGTCGGCGGGCGCGCGACCCAGCTCGCCGGCGCCCTGCGCGACGCACTCGGCGTCACCGGCGACGAACGGGTCGCGACCCTCCTGTGGAACAACTCGGAGCACGTCGAGGCGTACTTCGCGATCCCCGCCATGGGCGCGGTCCTCCACACGCTCAATCTCCGCCTCCCGCCCCAGCAGCTCGTCTGGATCGTCAACCACGCCGCCGACCGCGTGGTGATAGTCAACGGCTCGCTCCTCCCGCTGCTCGCCCCGCTCCTCCCGCACCTGCCCACCGTCGAACACGTCGTCGTCGCGGGACCCGGCGACCGCACCGCGCTGGACGAGGCCGTGACGGCGCGCACGGCGACCGGGGCGCCCGTACAGGTGCACGCGTACGAGGAGCTGATCGCCGGCCGTCCCACCGCCTTCGAGGCGTTCGACTGGCCCGAGTTGGACGAACGGTGCGCTGCGGCCATGTGCTACACCTCGGGCACCACCGGCGACCCCAAGGGCGTCGCCTTCTCCCACCGCTCCATCTACCTGCACTCGATGCAGGTCAACATGGCCGAGTCGATGGGGCTGACGGACAAGGACACCACGCTGATCGTCGTGCCCCAGTTTCATGTCAACGCCTGGGGACTGCCGCACGCGACGTTCATGACCGGCGTCAACATGCTGATGCCCGACCGTTTCCTCCAGCCCGCCCCGCTCGCCGAGATGATCGAGCGCGAACGGCCCACCCACGCCGCCGCCGTCCCCACCATCTGGCAGGGACTGCTCGCCGAGGTCACCGACCGCCCCCGCGACCTGACCTCCATGGCCCGGGTCACCATCGGCGGCTCCGCCTGCCCGCCGGCCCTGATGGAGGCGTACGACAAGCTCGGCGTACGGCTCTGCCAGGCCTGGGGCATGACGGAGACCTCACCCCTCGGCACGATGTCCAACCCGCCCGCGGGCCTCACCGCCGAGGAGGAGTGGCCGTACCGCATCACGCAGGGCCGCTTCCCGGCCGGTGTGGAGGCACGGATCGCCGGGCCCGGCGGCGGCTTCCTGCCCTGGGACGGTGAGTCGGCCGGCGAGTTGGAGGTACGCGGACCGTGGGTCGCGGGGGCGTACTACGGGGGCGCGGGCGCCGAGCCGGTCACGCCGGCGGACAAGTTCAGCGAGGACGGCTGGCTGCGGACCGGCGACGTCGGCGTCATCAGCCCCGACGGCTATCTCACCCTCACCGACCGCGCGAAGGACGTCATCAAGTCGGGCGGCGAGTGGATCTCCAGCGTGGAGCTGGAGAACGCGCTGATGGCGCACCCGGACGTGGCGGAGGCGGCGGTCGTCGCCGTACCGGACGACAAGTGGGGCGAGCGGCCGCTCGCGACGGTCGTCCTCAAGGAGGGCGCGAGCGCGGACTACGCGGAGCTGAAGGAGTTCCTCGCCGGGAGGATCGCGAAGTGGCAGGTGCCGGAGCGGTGGTCGGTGGTGGCCGCGGTGCCGAAGACGAGCGTCGGGAAGTTCGACAAGAAGGTGATCCGCAAGCAGTACGCGGACGGCGAGCTGGACGTGACGAGGCTGTAGGCGGCTGTACGTACGCCGCCCACAGCTCTGACGGCAGGGCGAAGGTCAGTTGGTGCCGATCTTGGCGAGGAGGTCGACGATCCGGTCCTGCACCTCGGCGCTCGTGGAGCGCTCGGCGAGGAACAGCACGGTCTCGCCGGAGCTGAGCCGCGGCAGCTCCGCCTCGTCGATGCCGGCCGAGGTGTATATGACCAGCGGCGTCCGGTTCAACTGGCCGTTCGCGCGCAGCCAGTCGATGATCCCCGCGCGCCGGCGCCGTACCTGCATCAGGTCCATGACCACCAGGTTCGGCCGTGTCTGGGCGGCGAGATTCACGGCGTCGTTGTCGTTCGCGGCCCGCGCGACCTGGAGGCCACGCCGTTCCAGCGTCTCCGTCAGCGCGAGCGCGATCTCCTCGTGCTCCTCGATCACCAGCACGCGCGAGGGGTGCTGCTCGCTGTCGCGCGGCGCCAGCGCCTTGAGGAGCACGGCGGGGTCGGCACCGTACGCCGCCTCCCTGGTCGCCTGGCCGAGGCCCGCCGTCACCAGTACGGGGACCTCGGCGGCGACCGCGGCCTGGCGCAGCGACTGGAGCGCCGTACGGGTGATGGGGCCGGTCAGCGGGTCGACGAACAGGGCGGCGGGGAACGCGGCGATCTGGGCGGCGACCTCCTCGCGCGAGTGCACGACGACGGGCCGGTAGCCGCGGTCGCTCAGCGCCTGCTGCGTCAGGACGTCCGGCGCGGGCCAGACCAGCAGCCGGCGCGGGTTGTCGAGGGGCTCCGGGGGGAGTTCGTCGTCGACGGGCTGCGGCTGGGGGCGGTTGGCGACCTCGACCGCGCCACCGGGTCCGTCCAGCGGCTCGGGGCCCTCGGCGCCCTCGTCGGGCGCCCCTATGGCGTACGAGCGGCCCGCGGACGGGGCGGTCGGGAGGCGCAGTCCGCCACCCTGGGTGTGGTTCTGCGCCTGGGGGGAGCCGGCTGTCGTCAGGTCGGGGTGCTCGGTACCGGCGGGCGGGGTGCCCAGCTTGCGGCGCCGCCCGGAGGGCGAGGACGCCGCCGGCTGCCCCTGCGTTTGCTGCCCCTGCTGTTGTTGCCCCTGCTGGGAAGGTTGCTGGGGGAGTTGCTGGGTGAAGGGCACGCCCTGGCCGAGCGTGCGCACGCTGAACGCCCGGCCCTGGGTGGAGTCCGGCGGCACCGGCGCCTCCTCCGGCAAGGGCTGCGCGGGTGGCAGCGGCTGATGCGCGCCGCGCCGGGGGTGCGGTACGGAGGACTCGACGGACGGCTCCGAGGCGGCGACCGACGCGGTGGGCGAGGTCGCGGGCGCCATCGGGGGCGCGGGAGCGGGCGCCGGGGCGGGCTGGGCTGCGACGGGCGCCGGTTCGGGGGCTTCCTGCACGGCTTCCTGCACGGCTTCCTGCACGGCTTCGGGCGCGGGCTCCTCGGGCCAGCCCGGCGGCGGGGACATGAACCCGAAGCCGGAAGTCGTCGGCATCCCCTGCCCGTTGGTCGCCCCGCCTGCCGTACGCCCCACGCTCTGCCGGGGGAAGGCGCTGACCGGAGCGGCCGGTACGGGGCTGCCCCAGCCGTTCGGGTCCGGCGCCACGGCCGCCTCGGCGGGGGCGGGGGCGGGCATGGCGGCAGGGGCGGGGCCAGGCTGGGCGCGGCGCCGTCCCGCGGCGGGCAGGGGGTGTGGCTGGGGCGGGGTGTGGTCCTCGTCCGGAACCGTACGTACGGTGTCGTGGCGGCCCGGCGCCGCGGCGTCAGGGGCGGGCGACGGAACCCTGCGGTCCGCTTCGGCGGGCGGCAGCGCGAACGCGCTGCGGGGGCTCTCCGCCTCGGCGGGAGGCGGGACACGGCGGTCCTGCGCGGGCGCGAGCGCCCGGCGCGCACGGCGCCCGGCGGGCTGCTGCGGCGCGGGATCGGCGACGACGGGAGAAGCGGCCCGGGGCGTGGCCGGAGGCACGGCCTGAACGGCAGCTTCGGGAGCAGCAGGAGCCGCGGGAGCCGATGGCCCGGACGGCAGCGCGGGAAGCGCCCGCTGCCCGGTGTTCCGCGCGCGGCGCCCGGTGCCCGGCTCGACCGGTACGCCCTGCGGCGGCACGGCCTGGCCGAGCGCCGCACGCCCGGTCGGATGCGCCCCCTCGGAAGCGGTCACGACCGCCCCCTCCGAGGGCGCGGGCGCGCCGCTCGTCAGCGCGACGGCGGAACCGGGCCCGGTTCCGGTCGCGTGAGCCGCGTCCTCGGCAGGGCTGGGCCGCCCGCGCCGCCGCCCCGTACCGCCTCCGGCAGAGGCACCCGCAGGGACCCCGACCCCGACCTCGCCCGTACCCTCGACGCCACCCCCACTCGTGCCACCCATGCCACCCGTGCCACCCGTACCGCCGACCCCAGGGGTCCCCTCGGTCCCATCGGTCCCGGACGCGATCGCGCGGGCCCTGCGCCGTCCCGTGGGCTCCTGCTCGCCCGTGTCCTCCGTCGCCGGGGAGTCCAGGAACGCGTCCGTCGACGCCCGGCGCGCGCGCCGCCTGCCGCCGCCCGAGGTCCCAGGGCCCTGTCCGGGCTCCGGGTGCGGCGAAGGCGCCTGGTGCTGCGGCTCTTCCCCACCGGGGTTCGCGGTGGGCGGCGGAACCGCCCCCGAGCCCTCCCCCAGCGGCAGCTCCAGCACGAACGCGCTGCCGTTCATCCCGGGCACCTCGTGGGTCTGCAGGACGCCGCTGTGCGCCCGTACGATCCCGCGCACGATCGGCTCGTGCACCGGGTCGCCCCCGGCGAACGGCCCGCGCACCTCGATCCGTACGACATCACCGCGCTGCGCGGCGGCCACCACGATGGTCGAGTCGACGTAACCGCCGCCCGGCATCGGCTTCGTACGGCCCGTCGAGTCGACCCCGGCCACATCCGCGACGAGATGCGCCAGCGCCGTCGCCAGCCGGACGCCGTCCACCTCGGCCTCGATCGGCGGGGCGTGCACCGCGAACTGCGCCCGGCCAGGACCGATCAGCTCCACCGCGCCCTCGACACCGGCCGCCACGACCCCGTCGAGCAGGGTCTTCGTCTTGGTGAGCTGTTCCGTACCGGCGTCGAGCCGCTGATAGCCGAGGACGTTGTCGACGAGCGTCGTCATCCGGGCGTACCCGGCGGCGAGGTGGTGCAGGATCTGGTTGGCCTCGGGCCAGAGGTGGCCCGCCGGGTCGGCGGCGAGGGTGGTCAGCTCGCCGCGCAGCTCCACCAGCGGCCCGCGCAGCGCCTCGCCGAGCACGGCGGTGAGCTGGGTGTGCCGGCCCGCGACATCGCCGTACCGCTCCGTCAGCCCCTCGATCTCGGCCGCGTACCGGTCACTGCGGTCGGCCAGCTCTGCCGCGTGCCGCTCCTCGGCGGCGGCCAGTTCGGCGGTGAGCCGGTCGGTCGTCTCCGTCAGCTCGGCGGTGAGCCGCTCGTCGGTCTCGGCCACCTCCGCGGTACGCCGCTGCTCGGCGGCGGCCAGCTCGGCGGAGTGCTGCTCGATGAGTTCGTCGTACGGGCGCCGGTCGGTGAAGGTCATCACGGCGCCGACGAGCTGATCGCCGTCCCGCACCGGAGCGGTCGTCAGGTCGACCGGCACCTTCTTGCCGCCCTTGGCCCACAGCACCTGCCCGCGCACCCGGTGCTTGCGACCGGAACGGAGCGTGTCGGCGAGCGGGGACTCCTCGTACGGGAACGGCTCGCCGTCCGCGCGCGAGTGCAGGATCAGCGGGTGCAGGTCCTGGCCGCCGAGATCGCTGGCGCGGTGGCCGAGGATCTGCGCGGCGGCGGGGTTGACGAGCACGACCCGCCCGTCGGTGTCCGTACCGACGACGCCCTCGGAGGCGGCCCGCAGGATCATCTCCGTCTGCCGCTGCGAGCGCGCCAGCTCGGCCTCGGTGTCCATCGTCCCCGACAGGTCCCGTACGACGATCATGAGCAGCTCGTCGCCGGTGTAGCTGTGCGAGTCGTTGTACGCGTCCCGGCCGTCCTCCAGGCTCGCGCTGGTCACCTCGGCCGGGAACTCGCCGCCGTCCGTACGCCGCGCCATCATCCGCGTGGGCTTCGTACGGCCGCGGGCGTCGGCCGAGGCGGGGCGCCGCATCGAACCGGGGATCAGCTTCGAGTCGAACTCGGGCAGCAGATCGAGCAGCCCGCGGCCGACCAGCGCGGTGCCCGGGGTCTCGAACATCTCCAGGGCGATGGTGTTGGCGTTGACGACCGTGCCGTTGGCGTTGACGAGCACCAGGCCGTCGGGGAGTGCGTCGAGTATCGCCGCGAGGCGAGCAGCGCCTCGGGATGGCCTGCTGCTCACGACGACGCTTCCTCCCTGAACCACTGCACCTTGCGGACGGCCGCACCCATCTTGCCTCTCGGCTCCCGGCCTGTCACTGATGGGAGTCTAAGGGCTGGGACGGGGACAGCGGCGGCGGATGAGGGGTACCTCTCGCCGAGACCATGGCCGGGGCGTGTGCGCGCGGCCCATGCCACGGTCACGCCCCGCCCCTGTAGGGCCACCCTGGGCCGGGTGTCCCTCCCCCCGTTCTACGCGCCGTTCCCGGGAAGAACAGGCTCCAGCGCCCGCCAGCGGGAGATCTCGCAGCCGTTCTTCTTGTTGAAGGAGGCGTTGACGGAGCGGCCCTGCCAGGTCCCGGTGACCCGGGCGGTGGCGTCGCCGCCGTACAGCATGGTGCACGCGGCATCCCGGCCCACCGGCGCGAACGGGTCCTGGCTCCCCCCGGCCAGCTCCGCCAGCCGGTCACAGGCGGCCCGCGCCCGCTGATGCGTCCCGCCGACGGGCCGGCAGGTCAGCCGGTACGTACCGTCCGACCCGGCGACCCCGGACTTCGCGACGGTCACGGTGAGCTGATCACCGGGCGCCGCCGCGCTCTGCGGCCACGCCTCCTCGGAGAGGGGCAGCGGTACGGGGGCGAGCGGGGCGCCGGTGGCGGCGACGGGCGTACCGGCAAAGGCGGCGGACGCGGCGACACCGAGAACAAGGAGACGCAGACGCGGCATGGGGGCTCCTGACAGTGACCAGACCTGACGGACAACACCGGGTCCGACGCCCGGCCCCCTGCTTAACGCGCGCCGGCCCCCGGCGTTGCGCACGGGTATGTGCTTTGCCCTGCGGCCCACCTGCCTAGTACCGTGAGGAGCGATTGGTGACACCCCACCTGGCTGTGTCATCATCTGCACGCACCGTTTCGCGCCCGCGCGATCCGGAGCTGGAGGCGTCGCCTAGTCCGGTCTATGGCGCCGCACTGCTAATGCGGTTTGGGTCTTAAAGCCCATCGAGGGTTCAAATCCCTCCGCCTCCGCGTGTCGATCACCGAAGCCCCGGCCCCACGGCCGGGGCTTCGGTCGTTCCCCCAGGATTTTCGGCATCTGCGCAGCTCAGAGGGGGTGCGGGGAATGGATTTCACGTGACGCCGCAGGTCATGTAATGTTGTTCCCGCAACGCCGACCGGGAAGAAAAGCCCGGAACGCCAAGCACTCGTAGCTTAACGGATAGAGCATCTGACTACGGATCAGAAGGTTGCAGGTTCGAATCCTGCCGAGTGCACAGCAGTGCAGAGGCCCCCGGAGAAATCCGGGGGCCTTTTGCGTAGGGCCGGGTCCGGTTCACGGCTAGGGTGACCGCTCGTATCGCACGACGACTGGGGAGTCGAAGCATTCGTGCGAGGGGGAGGGGCACTCATGAAGATCCGTACGGTCGGGGCGGGACTCACCGCTGTGATGCTGGCCGCGCTGGTGGGCTGCGGGACGAGGCCGGCCCAAGAAGCCGGGGGAGCCTCGGAGACCGGGGGAGCCCCAGAAGCCCGCCTCTCGTCCGAGACGCTGCAGAGCCGATGGTGGACATGGGCGTCCACGGAGCCCGAACCGACGAACCCGGTCGCCGACCAGAACGGCAGCGCGTGCGAGCGGAACCAGCCGCAGGACGTGTGGTTCCTGGCCGGCACCTTCGGCACGCACACCGCGCGCACGTGCACAATTCCCGACGGGGTGCCCCTCGCCTTCCCCCTCCTGAACCGGTTCGGCGAACCGGCCGACTGCGCGGGCTTCATGCGCACAGCCGAGGGATCCGCCGTACTGGACGGCAAGAAGGTCGCCCCGGACACATACCAAGGGGAGCCGATCGAAGTACGAAGCACCGCCGGCAACCCGGTCACGGGCACGGCCGGCCGCTTCACCACGATCGGCTGCGGACTCTGGGTCCAACTGCCCCCGCTGACCCCCGGCCAGCACACGTTGACGATCCGCGGTCGGTCCGGCGACTTCTCGACGGGCGTGGACTACGCGCTGACGGTGGACGCGGCGTAGGCGCGGGGGCCGGCGCATCCGATGCCCTCCCGCTTGTCAGGTCGCGGGCAGGCGGTAGTTGAGGACGTAGGCGTCGGCGGCCATGACGGTGTCGCACACCTCCACGGCGCGGCCCTTGGTGTCGAACGCGGTGCGGATCAGATGGATCACCGGCACACCCGAGGCGAGCCGTAGCGTCTTGACTTCCTGCGGCGAGGGCATCCGGGCGCGGATCTCTTCCTCGAAGTGGTCGAGGTGGTGGCCGAGTTCTTCGAGCCGGGCGTAGATGCCGCCGGGGCCGGGGCCGGGGCCGGGGCCGGGGTTGGGCTGGGCGATCGATGTCCACGTATGCGGCCTGGTCCGCGCCGGGCAGCAGCGGGGTGTGACGGGCCAGTTCGTGCAGGAACCGGCGGGCCACGGCGTGCAGTTGCTTCACATGCCCGTGGGTGAAGGAGCGCAGGAACGACCCCAGCGTGGACGGGGCCCGCACTCCGGAGAACAGGCGGCCCCTCGCACCGTGCGCAGCCGGTCCATGTCGTCGATGCTGTCGGCGCCCGCGGCCATGCCGCCCACCAGCGACATCAGTTTCGCCGCAGGGAAGGCGCCGGTGCCGTCCTTCGAGTCGGGCAGCCGGACGTGCTCCCTGGCCAGCGCGGGCAGACCGCACCGCTCGGCCAGCCGCACCACCGGCTCCAGCCCGCCGTACGCGATCAGGTTCGGATCATCGAACGCGGATGAGACCGCCGCCGCGGCATGGGAAGACTGCATCTCGGAAGTGCCTTGTCGATCGTGCCTGATGTGGTCCTAGAAAAACCCCATCATCGCAGGTCACAAGGCACTTCCTCGTTTCTGGGTGAACCATCCACCGGCATCAAGCCGGGGTGATCCGGACTCAGCGCACCAGGCAAGGGGGGATCTGACAGTACCTGTATCACCAGGGTCTCCCCGACGTCCCAAACGCCTGTCAACCTGGTTGAGTCGAAAGCGCCGACAACACTCCATGGAAACGCGCTGCAGCTTTACCCCCATCAGTTCAATTCAGCTTCCCCGAATACGCGACCGTGTCGGCGCATTCTTTTACGACAGAAGGGACGGAGACCAATGGCGGACAACCAGTTCACCACTCACACAGAACTTTTCGATCTGAGGGGAAAGTACGCCCTTGTCACTGGCGGCACCAGAGGCATTGGGATGATGATAGCGCGCGGCCTTCTCCAGGCGGGCGCCCGCGTCGTCATCAGCTCACGCAACGCAGACACGTGCGCGGACGCACAGCGTCTACTGTCCGAATTCGGCGACGTTCGAGCAATCCCCGCCGACCTGTCCAGGCACGACGAGTGTCAGCGCCTCGCTGATCTTGTCCAGGCCGACTCGGAACGCCTGGACATCCTTGTCAACAACGCGGGAGCGATGCGGCGCGAGCCGCTGGAGACGTTCCCGGACGAGGCCTGGGATGCAGTGCTCGACCTCAACCTCAAGTCGCCGTTCTGGCTGGTGCAGGCACTGCTCCCGGCACTTCGTAAGGCGGGCACCGCCGATGATCCCGCACGGATCATCAACATCGGCAGCATCGCCGCCATCCACGTCGCCCCGTCGCCCAACTACTCGTACGCCAGCAGCAAAGCGGCACTCCACCAACTCACCAGGGTACTCGCCAGAGAGCTGGGCCCACAGCACATCACGGTGAACGTGGTAGCACCGGGAGTGTTCCCGTCGCAGATGATGGCGACCACTCTCGATGCCATCGGCGACACGCTCGCGGCGGCGGCCCCTCTGCGCCGGCTCGGCCGCGACGACGACATGGCGGGTGCCGCCGTGTTTCTCGCCAGCCGGGCTGGGTCCTACCTCACGGGCGCCATCATTCCGGTGGACGGCGGCACCGCAACGACCGCAACGGGTATCCATTAGACTGTGGGACGGGTTTACGGTGAGGAGATAACCGCGATGGATCTACGCACCGAGATCCGGGAGTTTCTCAGCTCACGTCGCGCCCGCATTCCACCCGAGCAGGCGGGCCTGCCCGCCTACGGCGGCAACCGCCGGGTCAAAGGTCTGCGCCGCGAGGAGGTAGCGCTCCTGGCGGGGGTATCCGTCGACTACTACGTGCGCATGGAGCGCGGCAGCCTCGCCGGTGCCTCCGACGGCGTGCTCGACGCGTTGGCCTCTGCCTTGCAACTCGACGAAGCCGAGCGCGACCACCTGTTCCACCTCGCGCGCCAATCCAGGGCGCCCCGCAGCCCACGCCGGCGCAGGCCTGCCGTGACGGTGCGCTCGACACTGCAGCAGGTGCTCGACGCCATCTCCGATGCGCCGGCCTGGATCGGTAACGGCCGTTATGACGTGCTCGCCATGAATCAACTCGCTCGCGCGCTGTATTCACCGGTGCTGGCCGACCCGCGACGGCCCGCGAACACAGCGCGGTTCGTCTATCTGAACCCCGAGGCGGCCAGAGATCTCTTTGTCGACTACGACCAGGTTGCCGGTGACGCGGCCGCGAAGCTGCGCATGGCAGCCGGCCGCAATCCGCACGACGAGGAACTGATCGCCCTGGTCGGCGAACTGTCAACGTGCAGTGAACTATTCCGGCAGCGGTGGGCATCTCAGGACGTGCGGCTGCACCGGTCCGGCCGCAAGCGTATGCACCATCCGATCGTGGGCCAGCTCGACTTGGACGTCGAGTCCATGGAACTGCCCGCCGAACCAGGCCTGCACCTCAACGTCTACACCGCACCCGCGGGCACACCGACCGCCGACAATTTGGCGCTCCTGGCGTCATGGGCGGCCACCCAACAGGCACTGGCGACCGAGCTCGAACCACACAACGAATAGTCCAACCCCTTCAGCCGTACCAGGGTCCGTCTCCCCGACCAGCGCGGGCAGACCGCACCGCTCGGCCAGCCGCACCACCGGCTCCAGCCCGCCGTACGGGATCAGGTTCGGATCATCGAACGACGACACTGGCAGCGTGGTGGAGGCCGGTGGGGGTGCAGCGAGACACACGCGTGCCTGGTCGGTCGGCGCACCCGCCATCGTGGCTGACTGTCGTCGGCTGAGGTTCGTGCCACACTCGTGCCAGATGCAGGGGCCAGGCACGGTCAACACCGTTTCTCTGCGGTCGAGTAGCCGCTCGGGTCCTCGGTCACCGATGTCGCAGCTCAGGTGCTAGATCACCCACCCTCTCTCTAAAGCGGTGTTCAACATCGACCCTTCGGGCCGATCCGGCAGTGCCGCGCCAGGTTGGGGACCGCACCATGACGCCGCCGTGGTCAACTGCGTCGCCGTCCCCGCGCAACAGCAGCATCCTTTGGCGCTTCACGCCGCGCGGGGGCAAGGCGGGGGCTCCTCCGGACCCCGCCCCCGCCTACGCGCAGCCTGGGTGCCGACCGTCGTTGCGGTACAGCAGCGTAGTACCGCAACCACAGCGACCCGCTGTGTCCAGTGGTGGCCCTCAGAAGCTCTGCAGGGGCCTGCATGACCGTCGTTGACCGATCCGGCTAAAGCTACGGATCAGAAGGTTGCAGGTTCGAATCCTGCCGAGTGCACAGCAGCCCAGAGGCCCGATCGAGAAATCGATCGAGCCTCTGGCGTATGTCGTGACGGTAGTGGTTGACGGCAACTCCTTTCCTTGCGAGGTCGAAGGCGGACCGCTGGGGCCAGCCGTACGAATGCGTAGATGTCCGTGGTCATGTGGATGCGGACGGCCACAGTGTGGACGGTAGTTGGCGTACGGGGCCCTGGCATTCAGGGCGGGTGCCGAGGGGATGGGAAGGGCTGGGCGGAGATCTCGGTGGGGTCAGCCGGTTACGCCCGTGTGGTGTGGCTGAAGCCGAGCGAGGTCAGTCCTTCGGACTGGCACAGTCGGTCGGAGGGGCCGCCGACCTCGGTCTGGAGGAGCTGGTAGGCGGCGCTGTGGGACTGGCCCCAGTGCATTGCGGCCCGCCACAGGACGCGGCCCAGGCCCTGCCCTCGGGCTTCGGGCAGGACGGCGAAGTACTGGGGGAGGAGTTGGGGGCATCCCATCGCGTCGGGGCGTACCTCCATGGGGCCGATGGCGCCCACGACGCGGTTCTCGACGGCGGCGGTGAGGACCGGGCCGCACCGGCCGGCCTGCATCTGGGTGTGGAGGAAGGCCAGACCATCGGCGGCCATGGCTGTGGCGAATGGAGCGAAGATCTCCTGTACGGCGGCCGGCCAGTCGGTGACGGGGCGGACCGGGCCGCCGGGGTCGGGGCAGGGGCGGTCGGCGAAGTCCTTCAGATGGATGCGGGTGCCGCGTGGGGAACTGGTCTCGGGGCCGAGCGGGGGTACGACGCGGGCGTTGGCCGCGTCGTGTGCGGCGGCGAGCTTCGCGGCCAGTTCGGCTGCTTCCTGGACGATGCTGCCGCGGTGGCCGTAGGCGAAGACCTTGACAGTGCCGCGTCCGCGCCGGGTCAGCGTGGGGATGAGAGTCTGCTCGGGCTGGTGCACCACGTCGCCGCGGAGGACCGTCTCGCCTTTCTCCCCACCCCAGCGCCGGTCCTTGTCGTAGGGCAGGAAGTCCCCGGTGACGGCCGCTCGCAGGGTGTCCTCGAAGACGTCGACGGTCAGGGCGTCGGGGTGGACGGGGCCGAGGGTCGGCACGACCGGCGCGGTCAGTACGGGCCGGAGCCAGTCCCAGCGGAAGAACATGCGCGGCACCCTAACGGCCGGACGGCCAGGGCTCGGGCCCCGACGCGAACGCGCCAGGGCCTGAACGGGACCGACCGGATCTGTCGGTCTGGGGGTTGTCGTCACCGGCGTCGCAGGAGCACTCCGCGTTCTCCACGACGTCGTCCAAGTCCGGGACGGCGGTCACCGAGAGGGCGGCGGCGCCGCGCGGTGCGCCGAGGGCGGCGGGCCGGGCAGAAGGGGCACCGGTACGGGCGCTGCACTAACGGCCTTTGAGGAGGGGAGCTTCAGGATTGACTCAGCGCTTTGCGAACCTCGTAGATGGTCGGCCTGTCCTCGGGCGCGTGGCTGAGCATTGCTTCGATCAGCTCACCCAGTTCTCCAGGCGCCTTCACGTCACGTCGCTTCCCGTTCGCCACGGCCTCTCGTTGCACGGGGCGCGGGGCATCGTCGGGGTACTCGACCGCCCGCCAGCCAGTGGCGGAGATCAGCAGAGATGCACCGAGTGCGTAGACGTCCGCTTCCTGGGTCGGCTCGGCCTCTCCGGTGGCGAGCACGCTGCGGGAGATCTCCGGCGCTTCGTAGTGGACGAGGCAGCCGCGGAACGGGAAGTCGTACTCGTCCGGCACGTGGCCACCTCGGGCGAGGGCGAGATCGATGAGCTGAGTCCGCTCCGGCCCGATGATGAAGTGAGCGGGCTGCACATCACCATGCGCCCAGCCCTTCAGGTGGAGTTCGGCCAGCGCTTCGACGCACCCGAGGACCACGCTGGTTTGCGGGGCGATGGAAGAGCCTTTGCTTCGGCATGGCTCCCACAGCCGGTACAGGTCCGGCCCCTCATGCCAGGGCTGGATGTTCCACGTCCCCGCCTGCCACTCGCCGTACGCGATCTCTTCCAGGCCGAGGCGTTGCAACACGGCACCCTCGCGGGCTGGTGCGAGCGCGGTCCAGGGCTGGGCGGGCCAGTCGGCCGTTGCCTCGATCGGATATCCGAGCTTCACGGCGTGGCGGCCCCGATGGCTCTCCACTTCCCAGACCGTGGAGCCACGCCGATTGATGACCAGCCGTTGAGCCGTGGGCATGAGCGCATCGAGCACCACGATCGGCAGTTCAGGGGGTGAGCCGGTCAACGTCTCTTCTCCTTCCTGGCGAACGCGGCCAACCCCGCACGGGGCCGGCCGCATCGCTGGTGTCCTTGCTACACCTGACCGTACGGGCGGCCACAGTCCGCGTCGCACTGCGCGAGGTTCGTGCCGTTCACGGTCCAGAGGTCGTCGAAGACCATGAACCCGGCAGCCTTCATGGCGCGCGCCGAGGCGCCGACCCTCTCAGGGGCACGGCCCCCGCCACCCGGCTTCGGGTTGTGGTGCAGGAAGCGCCCCGCGTACGTCTCGCACAGCTCGGCGTACTCCTTCGTGTGGAGGATGAGGGCGTGAAGTCCGAGGTCCACGTCGTCCGACGGAACCATGGGGACGGTGGCGGTGGCTGCCGTCACCAGGAAGGCGACCGCCTGATCCGCGATCCGCTCAGCCCGCTCAGGCGACTGCCCGTTGTGGCTGACCACGAAGTGGGCGAGGCTCTCGATCAGCTCCTCCCCAGCTACCGCGCGACCGGACTTCTGATCGTTCGCTGTTGCCGTCATTTCTGCTCCTCTTGCGATGTGTGACGCGGCACTTACTTCCCGACCTGGTCGCCGAGCTCGGCTCATGGACGACCAGGTAGCGGGCTCGGAAGACCGCCCCGAACGAGTCGGGGAGCCATGGAGTTGGCACCTGTCCAGGGCGGCAGGTCTCTTTGCCTTTGACGCTGGTCCTGCGCAGAGACCGCTTTCGGTACGCCGGACTTGTCCCCGAGGTGGACCACGGCGGCGAGCGTGAGCGATGGGAACAGACGTGAACCACGAAGGACGCGGCGGCGCGAGTCATCGGGCCGGGTGACGTCGGCGCGGGCGCCGGTGTCGGCCTGCACTGCGTGCAGAGTTCGGAACCGAGAGCGTCAGCACGGCCCTGCTCATCGCCGCGGTTCCCTCGTGGAATCACGCGCCTCGATGAGCCGTAGAAACTGGAGGCTGTACAACTCGACCTGCGCGGGCGTGAGGACGAGCAAGGTTTCGCAGGTGCCGCCGTCCTCGTAGTGGACGGTCACCGGGAGCGCGGCCTGTGAGGCACGCTGGTCGTAGACGGCATCGCGTCGCATCGGCGTGCAGTGCGTGACCGGCACCGGGACGGGGCGCAAGGTCGACCCGTCCGACCTGGCGCGCCAGTCGTCTCCCCCGCCCGGCGGACGCAGTTGATACGAAGCCGAGGCCTCGCTCGGGAGAGCGACCACGACACCGATCCTTGCGTCCTGGGCGAGATCGAGAGCCAGATCACCAAGGCGAGGATGGAACGGAGTTCCGGCGCCTAACTCGGCACGTCGGGCGGGTAGTTGCTTCGCATCTCGTTCGGCCATGCAACGAAGCTAAGGAGGTCCCCAGGGGCCAATATGAACCGCGGGAATACGACCCTTATCCGTCGAGGTGAAAGCGGTCTGACATGCGCCGCAACGTCTCGCGTGTGGTCGCCCTCTCGGCGTACACGATGCTGCGCAGCGTTGACCGGGCAATGGGATGGTTGCGTACAAGCTGAGGGGCGATGTTCTCGGCCCGCTCCAGTTGCTTCAACGCCTTGTCACGATTCCCGTCCCAGAGCCAAGCCCGCGCCAGGTCCATGTAGTGGTGACCTTGTCGAGAGTTGGGAAGCGAATCGATCACATCCGCGCTGGTACGACGGTTTATCGACAGGGCCTCCCGTTGTTCATGCATCTCCAGGGCGACGCTGATCGCGTGGATCTGCACGTTGCCGGGCGAGAACGTCAGGCTGTGGCGGTCATAGACCGGTGCGCTGGCATCTGCTGCGATCCGATTGGCCGCGGTCCGCGCGTACTTGATCCGGTCCTTGGCCTCTGCGTTGCGGCCACCCCGGGCAGCGGAGACAGCCGCGCGCAGTTGCAGTGTGCCCCAGGCCCGCACGGCAAGAGGCTCGCCCTGGTCGTACTCCTGCTGCACGCTGCGGATCGCCCGGTCCGAGAGGGCGATGGCGTCATCCCAGTCCGCCGTGGTCCACATGTCCCACACGCGCATCCAGTCGGCGACAGCGGGCATCACGGGATCGCCTGATTGCCGCGCGGCCCAGGCGGCACGCTCGCACGCCATGCCGACCAGCTCCGGATGTCCCAGCGCGTGGGCGGAGGTGTGGGCGAACTTGCAGCACACGGCGTAGATCGCGAACGCCTCTTCCCGCTCGTGCCCGGTAGCTACCTCAGCCAGCGCACGCGTCTCCCGGAACAGGTCAGGGAGCACCTGCATGATGGCCATGTTGGCGGCAGAGTCGCGCAACCTGTGCAAACGGGTGGTCTCCTGCCACAGCTGACGAGCAGGCCGGGGCGTTCCGGCGAAGACGGGCGCGAGATCGTAACGCCGCATCTCACGCATGATCGCTGCGGCAGAGACCTGCCACTGATTCTCGGCCGGGGAGCTGTTGTACGGCCGCCCGATCAAGTCATTCGGGTGTACGTGCAGCTCCGAGGCCAGGAGGTTGAGCAGGCCGACGCGATCGAGTTCGATGTGTCCGCGCTCCATCTTGGACACCCAGCCCTGAGTCTTGCCCAGTGCGGCAGCGAGGTCGGCCTGTGTCATGCCGAGGCGGAGCCTGGCCCGGCGTGCGCGACGGCCGATCATTTCGGCTTCTTCCAGCATCAGCGCGTCCCCCTGCAGGTGAGGCGCCGGAGGTCCGGCAGGCGGCGAGGCATAGTGCTCCATCCGTCGGGGCTACTACCGTTGACGGTACCGAGGCCGCGTGCCGCGTGTGGAGTGCTACAGGTCAGGAAGCACCCCGAGACGCAGCCAGTGGCAGTTGGAGCCCTCCCGCCGGGAACCGGCAGCGGTGGCATTCGAGTCCCGGCTCCGGGAAGTGCTGCCCCGACAGATCAGCGGATCACCTCGTCCATGAGCACGTACAGCAGCCCGACGAGGGAGCCACTGCTGACGATCTCGCGCCGGTCGATCAGGCCCCGCACGTCGGCCAGCGGGATCCACTCGATCCGGTCCGAATGGTCCACACCCATGTCTGGGGCGTGAACGCCTACGGCGCTCCAGTGTGGCATGTTCGACACCTACGCCAGCAGCTTCGACGCGGTGTGGGAGACCGCGACGTCGGCACAGGAAGGGTGACCATGGCACGGACCGAGTACTACAACGACCCGGCGGTGCCTGAGCCGAACAGCTTGGTGGTCGCCGCGTCCGCCGTGGTTACCGACGACGAAGGGCGCGTGCTCCTTCAGCGCCGACGGGACAATGATCTCTGGGCGCTCCCTGGTGGCGGCATGGAGATGGCCGACTCGCTCCCGGGAACGGCCGTCCGTGAGGTGAAGGAGGAAACGGGCCTGGGCGTGGAGATCACCGGGCTTGTGGGCACGTACACCGACCCTCACCACATCACCTCCTACTCGGAGGGTGAGGTGCGCAGACAGTTCAACGTCTGCTTCACCGCCCGCGTGGTCGGCGGCCGGCTCGCGATCTCGGACGAGTCAACGGGGCTGCGGTTCGTCTCGCCGGAGGAGATCGATCAACTGCCGATGCACCACACGCAGCGGCTGCGGATCCGCCACTTCCTGGAGCACCGTGATCGGCCCTATCTCGGCTGACCTCCGTAGGTCGCGGCGAAGGCGCCCCTGATCGCCATGACAGTACACAGACCCGACATTGGGCACCGGCGTCTGTTGGGCGGCCCAGCGGCGGCCCGTAAAGAAGTTGGCGCTCGCCGAGCGAACCTGGACGGGAGCGTGGGACCATGTACGGCATGACGACGAACCGAAAGGTCCATGCCGCGTAGACGGCCGCGACACATCCGGGCCGGTACCCGCCGCCGGACTCCCGCTGCGAAGTCAGTCATCGACGGATTGTCTTCGCGGACTCTGTCCGAGATCTTCTCCCTTGAGTGCAGCCGCAATTACCTGCGGCCCGGAGACGTCAGCGCGGCCGTGCGTCTGTGGAAAGAGTACGTTCGCCGTCCCGAGCGCCAACTGTGGCGTGACTACGAGTGGGGCAACGTGCACTGGTACTGCTGCGGCGATCCTTTTGAGGCTCGCGCCCTTCTCGACACGGTGATGCGGGCCCTTTCGCCTCGGAGCGGCCGGGAACTCCTCCTGGTCATCAGTCGGTTCGATGCCGGCTGAGTCGATCGTCGTTCGACGGTGGGGCGTTGGAAACTCGGTGGAGCCGGGTTCCGGGGTCCTCCATACTCGCGGGTTATGTCGATGACGTCTCCGGCCGGCCCGATGTGTACGCGTGGTTCGCTTGCCGCCGATCTGCGTGAGGTGGGTCTTCGCTCCGGTGAGACCGTTCTCGTGCACTCTTCCCTCAGCTCGCTCGGATGGGTCTGCGGCGGTCCGATCGCTGTCGTCCAGGCGCTGCTGGATGTGCTGGGCGACGACGGGACGCTGGTGGTTCCGACGCAGTCGGGTGACAACTCGGATCCGGCGGGCTGGGTGAATCCGCCGGTGCCCGAGGCCTGGTGGGCGGACATCCGTGCGTCGATGCCGGCCTACGACGCGCGCACCACACCCACCCGCGGTGTCGGGGTCATCCCGGAGACCGTTCGCAACTGGCCCGGTGCCGTGCGCAGTGCTCACCCGCAGACGTCCTTCGCCGCCGTGGGACCGCGTGCCGCCGCGATCGTGGACGGGCACGCGCTGGACTGCCGGCTCGGTGAGCGCAGCCCGCTCGCCCGGTTGGAGGAAGCCGGGGCGCGGATCCTGATGCTGGTCGCGGGGTACGAGGCTTGTACGGCGTTTCATCTGGCCGAGTACCGGATCGCCGCGCCGCAGGTCGACAACTCCTTCGCGGTCATGACCCCGCAGGGCCGGCGATGGGTCACCGTGCCCGACACCGCGATCACCGACAGCGGTTTCGATGAACTGGGCTCGTCCTTCGAGGAGGAGTGCCCGGTGGTACGGGGCAACGTAGGCGCTGCCGAGGCCCGGCTCTTCTCGCTGACCGACGCCGTCGCGTACGCCGAGACCTGGCTGGCCGAGCGGCGCGCGCGCGTGGCGCGCTGAACTGCGGTGACGATCTGGGTTGCCTTCGGCATGGGCGGGCTGGCGGACACTTCAGAATTCGGGTGGCGTGACGCTGAAGTTCTCGCCGCCATAAAGAGATTCGTAACGAATCTCGATCACCAGGCGCCGGGTGATGAGTTCCCAGAACCAGCCATGCTGGTCATTACTGAACTCGTCCAGAGACAACAGGACAACGGTCTGCCCGGCCAACACCACGGCGCCCGGGCGCAACGAGTATGCCTTGGGGCGCGTCGGGAATGAGCTCAATACGCGTTGCTGCGTGTTGTAGTCCCACTGTCCAATGGGCTCCCCGTCCAACCGCACCACCGAGCTCGTCACGATGGCCGGCCCAAGACCGGCATTGATGACCCTTAGTTCTGCTTCAGTGCTTTCGTACTCCTTCACACGGCGTATCTGGAGCAGAGGCTTCACCGACTGGCGGCTGTGTCGTCTGCTGTCCCTGGTCTGTGTGTAGCTGATCCAAAGAGAGCCGAGCGCTATGACCGTCGCTGCAACAGCGGTGACCGTGTCCGCGTTCATATGGCTCCCCCTTGCAACGCGGTGGATGGTGTTTGAATCTTCCCCCGGCGACCACCGTTCCAGTCCGCAACCGGAGAGCAAGCTGGGCGGGGAGGCGCCAGTGTCCCTGTCGCGCCCGACCGTTCGAGAACCAACAGGGGAGGACTCTCAGGGGCGTTCACCCGAGGTGAGGGGCGAGGGTGTAGCGCACGGAAATATCGCTGCCATGACAGTTTTCAGAGGGTTCCGGGCCGGGTTCCGAATGCGCACCCGAGCTGTTGTTTCGCCTGCCCGCGCGGAATTGGACGCTGTGGTCGCATCAACTGCGGCCGGAACGTCTCGTGGTTACTCCGCCCGACGGGACCCACTCCCGTACCGTGCCCGTGACGATTAACGTTCCCGCCGCCGGCGACTCGGGCCCGGCCATCAGCATGGACCCCGTCGGCGCGGGGAAGTAGTCGCCGTTCCGGGAGCGGGACGTCGGGTCACCCCGGCGGGCACTCCTGGATGGGGATCGGGCCGTACGGGACGACGACCACCTGGTACGCGTCCTCGTAGATCACCCGGCCCGGGTCCGTCGAGCGCAGTTCGTGCCAGGCGACGCCGTGTGCGGTGAGGAGTTCCAGGTAGCCGTCCACGCGGGCGATCAACTCCTCTGCCTCGGCGGACGACTTGAACCAGGCGACCGCCCCCGGGTGCAGTTCGGCGTCGTAGACCAGCGGGTCGACGGTCGACGGGTCGGGGTAGTTCGCGTCGTACCAGTCGTTGCCCGCCCGCCAGAAGCGCCACTGCTCGTCGGTGAGGGCGCCGCTTCTGGCGAGGCCGTTGGCCAGGGCGAAGATGCCGGGGAAGTGGCCGCGCGGGCTGCGGGTCGTGCTCTGGAAGCGGATGAATGTGCCCGGCGGGCCGGTCTTGGTTCCGGCTGTTCTGGTCATGCGTTCGCCTTCGCTGTCGGGCTGCGGCAGTGCCGATCCGGGAACCGGCATCCTGTCAGTCGGAGTGATGCGAGGAGGTGTGCGGATGGCGTGGGAGTGCGACGGGCTCCGGTGGGTCGGCGGGGCGCCCGTGCTGCGGTGGCGGCGGGGTGGGGAGCGGCGTGAGAGTGGTCTGGTGTACGGGCGTGACCTGGGGTTTCGTGCTGTCGGGGCGCGTCGGTGCGCCGGAGCGCGGGGGAATGTGTGTCCCCTGGGGGCGCTGATCCCCGGGCGCGGTACGGGTGGCCGGTGCGCCGAGTGCGCGCGGCTGGAGCGGGCGCACTCCGTGGCCGCCGACACGCTGGCCGACGATCCGCGTACGTACCGCGTCTATCTGGCGTGGTTCGGGCCCGGCATGGTGAAGGTCGGGATCACCGCCGAGCAGCGCGGGGCCGCGCGGCTGCTGGAGCAGGGCGCCGTGGCGTTCTCCTGGCTGGGGCGGGGGCCGCTGATGGCCGCGCGGCGGACGGAGGAGCTGGTGCGCAGGGGGCTCGGGGTGCCGGACCGGGTCCCGTACGCGGCGAAGCGGGCCGTACGGTACGCGCTGCCGGGGCCGGCCGAGCGGGCGGCCGAGGTCGGGCGGCTGTATGCGCGGACGGTGGCGCTGGAGGGGTGGCCGCAGTCGCTGGAACGGGTGGAGTGCGCCGTTGTCGATCATGCGGGTGTGTTCGGGCTGGGGGATACGGAAGCGGGTACGTCGGTCGTTGTAGGGGTAGTTGGCGAACTGGTCGACGGCGGGCGCGTCGCGGGCCGGCTGGTCGCCGCCGCCGGGCCCGATCTGCATCTGGCACTCGCCGGCGATGAGACGGAGGTGACGGAGGTGACGGAGGTGACGGAGGTGGTCGTGCTGGATACGCGGCTCATGAGTGGCTGGGAGCTGGTGGCGAGCGCGGGTGCTGTCACTGTGCCCGTCGTGGACATCCGTGGTGAAGGTGGTGATGTGCAGGATGGGCTCTTCTGACGTGGGCCACGAGGGGGACGCCGCCGGAATTCTGGCTGTACGGCGGTTCCGGGAGCGGGTCGGTGTGCCCGCCCTGGTCGATGTCCACACCCACTTCATGCCCGAACGCGTCCTCACGAAGGTGTGGGCCTACTTCGACTCCGCCGGGCCCCTCATCGGCCGGGAGTGGCCCATCACCTACCGTCGCGACGAAGCCGAACGCCTCGCCCTGCTCCGCGCGTTCGGCGTGCGCGCGTTCACCTCGATGGTCTACCCGCACAAACCGGGCATGGCCCGCTGGCTGAACACCTGGGCCGCCGACTTCGCCGACCGTACGCCCGACTGTCTGCGGACCGCCACGCTCTTCCCGGAGGAGGGTGTGGAGGCGTACGTACGGGAAGCGGTCGAGGGCGGCGCGCGGATCTTCAAGGCGCACGTCCAGGTGGGGGCGTACGACCCGAACGACCCGCTCCTCGGCCCCGCCTGGGGGCTGCTCGCCGAGGCCGGTGTCCCGGTGGTGATGCACTGCGGGTCCGGTCCCGTGCCCGGGAAGCACACCGGGCCCGAGCCGGTGGGGCGGCTGCTGGCGGCGCATCCGCGGCTGCGGCTGGTCGTCGCGCATCTGGGGATGCCGGAGTACACCGACTTCCTGGATCTCGCGGAGCGGTACGGTGAGGTACGGCTCGACACCACGATGGCCTGCACGGACTTCAGCGAGCGGTTCGCACCCCTCCCCGGTGAGGCGCGGGCACGGCTGGCCGGTCTCGGCGACCGGATCCTGCTGGGGACGGACTTCCCGAACCTGCCCTACCCGTACGTCCATCAGCTCGAAGCCCTGGAGCGGCTCGGTCTCGGCGACGACTGGCTGCGCGCGGTCTGTCACGGGAACGGGGTGCGGCTTTTCGGGCTGGAGGGGTTGCAGGGGCCCGACGTCGCGGGCACGGACGCCTGAGCGCGCATTCTCAGGGAATTCACAGGAAGCGGAAAGGCCTCTCTCAGAGCGTCTCCCCAAGGTGAGCACCATGACCCTCACCTCGCCCCGCGGGCGTACCGAAATGCTCAGGCCGGACGGGAGTCCCGTCCGTGTGCTCGTCGTCGACGACGAGACGTCGCTCACCGAGCTGCTCTCCATGGCCCTGCGGTACGAGGGCTGGGAGGTGCGCAGCGCCGGGGACGGGGCGGGCGCCGTGCGCGGCGCGCGGGAGTTCCGGCCCGACGCCGTGGTGCTGGACGTGATGCTGCCGGACATGGACGGTCTCGCCGTCCTCGGCCGGCTGCGCCGCGAGCTGCCGCAGGTGCCGGTGCTCTTCCTCACGGCGAAGGACTCCGTCGAGGACCGTATCGCCGGGCTGACCGCGGGCGGCGACGACTACGTGACCAAGCCGTTCAGCCTGGAGGAGGTCGTGGCCCGGCTGCGCGGGCTGATCCGGCGCTCCGGGGCGGCGGCGATACGCAGCGAGTCGCTGCTGGTCGTCGGGGATCTGACGCTCGACGAGGACAGCCACGACGTCACCCGCGACGGTCATTCCATCCACCTCACGGCGACCGAGTTCGAGCTGCTGCGCTACCTGATGCGCAACCCGCGCCGGGTGCTGAGCAAGGCCCAGATCCTCGACCGGGTGTGGTCGTACGACTTCGGCGGCCAGGCCAACGTCGTCGAGCTGTACATCTCCTACCTGCGCCGGAAGATCGACGCAGGGCGCCCGCCGATGATCCACACCCGGCGCGGCGCCGGGTATCTGATCAAGCCCGGCGAACCGGGTGACGCCCCCCGATGAGCGGCCCGCACAAGGCGAAGGGCGCGCGAGGCATGAAGGGGCGGCGCTGGTCGCTGCGGACCCGGCTCGTGGTGTCGGCGGTCGCGCTGATCGCCGTGGTCGCCTCGGTGATAGGGGCGGTCACGACGATCGCCTTCCGCTCCTATCTGTACGGCCAGTTGGACCAGCAGGTGCAGGCGGTCGCGGGACGCGCGGCGGGGGTCAAGCCCGGGTCCGCCATCGACAAGCCGCCGCCCGGCGTGATGCCAGGGGGCGACAAGGATCCGCTGGAGGTGGTCACCGGCGGTGGCGCGCCGCTCGGGACGGTCGGTGCGGTGGTGTCGGCCGACGGTACGGTCGGCCGCGGGCTGGTCAGCGACGAGCAGAAGAGCGCGACCTCGTGGCCTTCTGTCGCGAACAAGGACCTTACCTCGGCGCAGAGCGCCGGCCTCGCCACCGTCGCGCGGGACAGCAATCCGCACACGGTCGCGCTGCCCGGACTCGGCGACTACCGGGTCACGTACATCGAGGGCCCCATGGGCGACTTCCTCGTCGGTGTCCCCCTCAAGGACGTCCAGGACAACCTCAACATCCTGGTCCTCGTGGAGGTCTGTGTCACCCTGGCGGGTCTCGTCGCGGCCGGGATCGCCGGTGGCGCTCTCGTCGGGGTCGCCCTGCGCCCGCTGCGGCGCGTCGCCACCACCGCCACCCAGGTCTCCGAACTGCCGCTGCACAGCGGTGAGGTGGCCCCGCTCGTACGGGTCCCCGCCGCCGAGGCCGATCCCCGTACCGAGGTCGGGCAGGTCGGCGCCGCGCTCAACCGGATGCTGGGGCACGTCGGTTCGGCGCTCGCCGCCCGGCAGGAGAGCGAGACGCGTGTACGGCAGTTCGTCGCCGACGCGGGCCACGAGCTGCGTACGCCGCTGGCCTCCATCCGCGGCTACGCCGAACTGACGCGGCGCGGCCGGGAGGAGATCGGGCCCGACACCCGGTACGCGCTCGGCCGGATCGAGGCCGAGGCGGAACGGATGACCGGGCTGGTCGAGGACCTGCTGCTGCTCGCGCGGCTCGACGCGGGACGCCCGCTCTCGTACGAGACCACCGACCTCTCCCCGCTGGTCGTGGACGCGCTGAGCGATGCGCACGCCGCCGGGCAGGACCACCACTGGCGCCTGGAGCTGCCGGGGCCGGAGGAGCCGCCCGCCACCGTGCACGGCGACGGCTCCCGGCTCCACCAGGTCCTCGTCAACCTCCTCGCCAACGCCCGTACGCACACCCCGCCCGGCACCACCGTCGTCGCTCGCGTACGCAGACATGGCGATGGCCAGCCGGGACGGCCCGGGCAGGGCTCCTTCGTCGTTCTCGAAGTGCGGGACGACGGGCCCGGGATCCCCGCCACGCTGCTTCCCCATGTCTTCGAACGCTTCGCGCGCGGCGACGCCTCACGCTCCCGCGCGGCCGGGTCCACCGGGCTGGGTCTCGCCATCGTCCAGGCGGTCGTCACCGCGCACGGCGGGACCGTGACGGTCGACAGCGTGCCCGGCAGGACCGTCTTCTCCGTACGGCTGCCTCATGTGCCGGCCCAGGGGTCGCCGTACGCCCAGCCGTACCCGCAGCCGTTAGCGCACGACTCCGCGCACGACTCCGCGAGCGACCCCGTGTATGACTCACAGACAGGGCACAGGCTCACCACACGGCCGTGACAGCCCGTCTCGCGAGTGTCTGTGTATGCGAACCGACACTTCATGGGGCACCCTCCCGGCCCGGGAGCATCTCCCGGTCGAGGTGACCGAGGCCCCCGTACTCGACGTGACCATTCCCGTCTACAACGAGGAGCAGGACCTCGAACCATGTGTGCGGCGCCTGCACGACCATCTCGCCCGTACCTTCCCGTACAGCTTCCGCATCACGATCGCGGACAACGCGAGCACCGACCGGACCCCCGAGGTCTCGGCCCGGCTGGACGCGGAACTGCCGGAGGTACGGGCGTACCGCCTGGAGCAGAAGGGGCGCGGGAGGGCGCTCCGTACCGTCTGGTCGCACTCCGACTCGCCCGTCCTCGCCTACATGGACGTGGACCTCTCCACCGACCTCAACGCGCTGCTGCCGCTGGTCGCCCCCCTGATCTCCGGGCACTCCGATCTGGCGATCGGGTCCCGGCTCTCCCGGTCCTCGCGGGTCGTGCGCGGGCCCAAGCGCGAGTTCATCTCGCGGGCCTACAACCTCATCCTCAAGTCCTCGCTGTCGGCCCGGTTCAGTGACGCCCAGTGCGGGTTCAAGGCGATACGGCGCGATGTCGCCCAGCGGCTGCTGCCGATGGTCGAGGACACCGGCTGGTTCTTCGACACGGAGATGCTCGTACTCGCCGAGCGCGCCGGGCTGCGGATCCATGAGGTGCCGGTCGACTGGATCGACGACCCCGACAGCACGGTGAACATCATCGGCACCGCGACCGAGGACCTGAAGGGCGTCTGGCGCGTGGGGAGGGCGCTCGCGGTGGGCGCGCTGCCCCTGGACCGGCTTGTACGGCCCTTCGGGGACGACCCGAGGGACCGCCGGCTCCCCGGGGTGCCCGGCGGTCTCGCCAGGCAACTGGTCGGCTTCTGTGTCGTGGGCGCCCTGTCCACGCTCTTCTACCTCCTCCTCTACTCCCTCTTCCGCGCCATGGCGGGTCCGCAACTCGCCAACGCCGCCGCGCTGCTGGTCTCGGCGATCGCCAACACCGCCGCCAACCGGAGGCTCACCTTCGGGGTACGCGGCCGGGACGGCGCCGTCCGTCACCAGGCGCAGGGCCTGGTCGTCTTCGCCATCGGTCTCGCGCTGACCAGCGGTTCGCTGGCGGCCCTGGACGCGGCCTCCGGCAACCCCGCGCACTCCACCGAACTGGCCGTGCTGATCGCCGCCAACCTCGCCGCGACGGTGCTGCGCTTCCTGCTCCTGCGCGCCTGGGTCTTCCCGGACCGGCGCGCCGACGACCAGCTCCGTACCGACGATCACCTTCGTGCCGACGGCCCTACTGACGGATTCACCGACGGCCCCACCGACATCGACAGTCACGCCGACTCCGCCGCCCTCTACTCAAGGAACGCCCGATGACCACGACCCTTCAGCCCGACGGGCTCGCGCCGGCGGCGGACGGCCCTGTCCACGGCGCCGGCGCCGGCCGCGCCGCCCGCTTCTGGCGGGGCAGGCAGGAGGACCCGGCCTGGGTGCGCCCGGCCCTGTTCGCCCTCCTGCTGGCCACCGCGCTCCTCCAGCTCTGGAACCTGAGCGCCTCCGGGTACGCCAACTCCTTCTACTCCGCGGCGGTCCAGGCGGGCAGCGAGAGCTGGAAGGCGTTCTTCTTCGGCTCCTCCGACGCCGCGAACTCGATCACCGTCGACAAGCCGCCGGCCGCGCTCTGGCCGATGGCCCTGTCCGTACGGCTCTTCGGTCTCGGGTCGTGGCAGATCCTGGTGCCCGAGGTGCTGATGGGCGTCGGGACGATCGCGGTGCTGTACGCCGCCGTACGCCGCCGCTTCAGCCCGGTCGCCGGGCTCACCGCGGGTGTCGTGCTGGCGCTGACACCGGTCGGCGCGCTGATGTTCCGCTTCAACAACCCGGACGCGCTGCTCGCGCTGCTGATGACCGTCACCGTCTACTGCGTGCTGCGCGCGCTGGAGGCCGGCCGGACGAAGTGGCTGGTGTGGGCGGGGGTCGCGGTCGGCTTCGCCTTCCTGACGAAGACGCTCCAGGCGTTCCTGATCCTGCCGCCGCTGGCGCTGGTGTACGCGGTCTGCGCGCCCACGTCCGTACGGCGCAGGCTCGGCCAACTCGTCCTGGCGGCGGGCGCGATGGTGGTGGCCGGCGGTTGGTGGGTCGCGATCGTGGAGCTGTGGCCCGCGTCCTCCCGCCCGTACATCGGCGGCTCGCAGAACAACTCTTTCCTTGAGCTGACCTTCGGCTACAACGGCCTCGGCCGCATCAGCGGCAACGAGACCGGCAGCGTCGGAGGCGGCGGCGGTGGAGGAGGCGGCGGTGGTGGCGCCGGTGGCGGCATGTGGGGCGAGACCGGCCTCGGCCGGATGTTCAACTCCGAGGTCGGCGGCCAGATCTCCTGGCTGCTGCCCGCCGCGCTGGTCCTGCTCGTCGCCGGACTCGTCATCACCCGCAGGAGCCCGCGTACGGACACGGCGCGCTCGGCGTTCCTCGTGTGGGGCAGCGCGCTGCTGATGACCATGGGCGTCTTCAGCTTCATGGCCGGCATCTTCCACCAGTACTACACGGTCGCCCTGGCCCCGTACATCGCCGCCGTCATCGGCATGGGCGTCTCGGTGCTGTGGGAGGAGCGGACTCACATCCTGGCGTCGGTGACGCCGGCGGTGACGGCCGCGGGGACCGCGGTCTGGGCGTTCGTCCTGCTCGGCCGGGCCTCGGAGTACCTGCCGTGGCTGCGCTGGGCGGTGCTGGTCGGCGGTCTGGTGGCCGCGGTGGGGCTGCTGTGCGCGGCGAAGCCGGGACGGCGGTTCGCGCTCGCCGCGGCCGGTCTCGCCGTCGCGGCCTCGCTGGCGGGACCGTTCGCGTACACCCTGAACACGGTCAACAGCGCGCACACCGGCTCGATCGTCACGGCGGGCCCGGCCTCGATGGGCGGCTTCGGCGGGGGCGGCGGTCGTGGCGGCCCCGGGGGCGGTCCCGGCGGTGGCGACGGCGGTGGCATGGGGATGCCCCCGACCGGTGGCGGCGGCCAGGGGATGGGCCAGCCCCCCACCCAGAACGGCCGGACGGGCCAGAACAACCAGAACAACCAGATGGGCCAGAACGGCGGGCAGCAGGCCGGTGGCATGCCCGGCGGCGGCATGCCCGGCGGCGGCGCCATGGGCGGCGAGCGCGGCGGCATGGGAGGCGGCGCCATGGGCGGTCTCCTCAACGGCCAGAACGTCTCCACCAAGGTCGAGGCGGCCCTCAAGAAGGACGCCTCCGACTACACCTGGGTCGCCGCGGCCATCGGCTCCCAGAACGCCGCCAGCTACCAGCTCGCCACGGAGAAGCCCGTCATGGCGATCGGCGGCTTCAACGGCAGCGACCCGTCCCCGACCCCCGCCCAGTTCAAGAAGTACGTGGCCGACGGGAAGATCCACTACTTCCTCTCGGGCAGCGGTGGCGGCCCCGGCGGCAACGGCAGCTCCTCCATCACCACGTGGGTGGAGGACACCTTCAAGAAGGTCACCGTGGACGGCACGACGCTCTACGACCTGACACAGAAGGCGTGACCCCCGGGGCCCCCGGGGCCCCCGGGATCACCTGTCGGAGGGACGGCCGAAGAACTCTCTGTACAGCGTAAGGGAGTCTCTTGTACGGTGTATGGCGACCCGAGTCCCATGCACCGTACAAGGCGTTCTAGGAGTCCCCATGCCGACGACGGCCGCCGAGAACCGGACCACCCCCGCCCGTCATCCCCAGCGCTGGCTGATCCTCGGTGTCATCTGCCTCGCCCAGATCACCGTGCTGCTGGACAACACCATCCTCAGCGTCGCGATCCCCTCCCTCACCCGCGAGCTGGGCGCCTCCACCTCCGACATCCAGTGGATGGTCAACGCCTACTCCCTCGTCCAGTCGGGCCTGCTGCTCACCGCGGGCAACGCCGCCGACCGCTACGGCCGCAAGAAGCTCCTGATCGCGGGCCTCGCGCTGTTCGGGATCGGCTCCCTGGCGGCCGGACTCTCGCAGACCAGCGCGCAGTTGATCGCCGCCCGCGCCGGAATGGGCGTCGGCGGCGCGCTGCTGATCACCACCACGCTCGCCGTCGTCGTCCAGATCTTCGACGACACCGAGCGCGTCAAGGCGATCGGCCTCTGGTCGACCGTCAACTCCCTCGGGTTCGCGGCCGGTCCGCTGCTCGGCGGGGTCATGCTCGAACACTTCTGGTGGGGCGCGATCTTCCTGATCAACATCCCCGTCGCCGTACTCGGCCTGGTCGCGGTCGTCGCGCTCGTACCCGAGTCGAGGACGAAGGAGGGCGACCGCCCCGACCTCCTCGGCGCGCTGCTCTCCACCATCGGGATGACCGCCGTCGTGTACGCGATCATCTCGGGCCCCGACCACGGCTGGGCGTCCGGACAGGTGCTGCTCGCCGCCGCCGTCGGGGTGGTCGTCCTCGGCGCGTTCGTCCTCTGGGAGCTGCGCGTCCCGTATCCGATGCTGGACATGCGCTTCTTCCGCAACCAGCGTTTCATCGGCGCGGTCGGCGGCGCCGTCCTGGTCGCCTTCGGGATGACCGGCTCGCTCTTCCTGCTGACCCAGCACCTCCAGTTCGTCCTGGGATACGGGCCGCTCGACGCCGGTCTGCGCACGGCGCCGCTCGCGCTCACCGTCATCGTCCTCAACCTCCTCGGCGTCGCGGCGCGCCTGCTGCCGAGGATCGGCACCCCGGGGCTCATCGCCACCGGAATGTCGCTGGTGGCCGCCGGACTCGCCTCGATCGCGCTGCTCGGCGCCCACGGGTACGGCGGGATGCTGCTCGGCCTGGTCGTGATGGGCGCGGGCGTGGCGCTCTCCATGCCGGCCATGGCCAACGCCATCATGAGCGCGATCCCGCCGGAGAAGGCCGGGGTCGGCGCGGGCATCAACGGCACGCTGGCCGAGTTCGGCAACGGCCTCGGCGTCGCCGTCCTGGGCGCGGTCCTCAACGCCCGCTTCGCCGCCCTCGTACCGGCGGCCGTGGGCGCGGCGTCGCTGCCGGCGGCGCTCGCGGCGGCGGACGGCGCGGCGGAGCGGCTGCGGATCTCGGACGCGTTCGCCAGGGGCCTGGAGACCAGCCAGCTCGTCGGCGCCGTGGCCGTCCTGGCGGGCGGGCTGCTGGCGGCGCTGCTGCTGCGCAGGGCGGAGCGCATGGACCGGGGCGGGGACGGGCGTACGGAGGCTCCGTCGGGTGCTCCGTCAGGGGCTCCGTCGGGCGCCCCGCCCGAGGCGGCCTAGGCCTGGTCACCGCACTAGCATGAGGAAACGAGGAGGCTCACCCATGGTGTCGGAAGCCGACAGCGCCCAGCGCCCCGTCCGTACCAGCGTGTGGCTGGAGGGCAAGCCGGCGGGCCGTGGCCGCAGGAACGCGAGTACGGGCACGAGCACCGGCGCGAGTACGGGCACGGACCACCCCCACGGGCTCGACCGCGACCACATCACCGTCGTCTCCGTGCGGCTGCTCGACGCGGAGGGCCCGGCGAAGTTCTCCATGCGCCGGCTCGCCGCCGAGCTGGGGGTGACCGCGATGTCCCTCTACTGGTACGTGGACACCAAGGACGACCTCCTCGAACTCGCCCTGGACGCGGTCTTCGGCGACGTCCGCGTCCCCGACCTGACGGACGAGGACGCCGACTGGCGCGACCAGCTCCGCGAACTCGCCGCCAGCTACCGGGCGGTGCTCGTCCGCCACCACTGGGTCTCGCCGCTCGTCGGCAAGTTCCTGAACATCGGCCCGCGTTCGATGGAGTTCTCCGCGGCGGTCCAGGCGGTCCTGGGCCGTACGGGACTGGCGCGCCAGGACCAGATGGGCGGGCTGGCCGCGGTCTTCCAGTTCGTGTACGGATTCGGCACCATCGAGGGCCACTTCGTCCAGCGCTGCGCGGACGCCGGGCTGTCGCAGGACGCGTACTTCCGGCAGGCGATGGGGGCCGTCGAGGAACAGCCGGGGTACGAGGGGACGTTCGACAACGCGGGCGAGATGATGGCGGCGCGCGGCGGCGACACGGTCGAGGAGATGCGCCAGCGGGACTTCACCTTCGCGCTGGATCTCCTGGTGGCGGGCATCGAGGCGATGCGGGACCGCGCCGCCGCCCGGGACCGGGACGGGCGCGGGGACTGACGTACGACTGACGTACGGCCCCGGACCCCGGAAACGTACCGACCCGGACCCGGAAACGTACGGACCCGACCCCGGAAACGTGCCGACCCGGCGGCCCTACGGCGCCAGGTGCGCCGGAAAGCCGCCCGTCGCGAGCGGGCTCCAGCGCTCCGGGGTGACGCGGATGATCGACTTGCCCTGCTTCACCATCGCCGCGCGGTACTCGTCCCAGTCCGGGTGCTCCCCCGCGATGTTCCGGTAGTACTCCACCAGCGGCTCGACCGACTCGGGGGAGTCGATGACCTCGGCCGTACCGTCGACCTGCACCCACGGGCCGTTCCAGTCGTCCGACAGGACGATCACGCTCACGCGCTCGTCACGCTTGGCGTTGCGCGTCTTCGCGCGCTCGGGGTACGTGGAGACGACGATCCGCCCCGAGTCGTCCACCCCGCAGGAGAGCGGGGAGCCCTGGGGGCGGCCGTCGGCGCGGGTGGTCAGCAGGATCGCGCGGTGCCGGGGCCGTACGAACTCCAGCAGTCCGGCGAGGTCCACGGTCGTGTTCGTTGCGATGTTCGGTGCCATGGTCCGCACCCTATGACGCCGACGGCCCCGGAGGCGGACCTCCGGGGCCGTCGGCGTTCCCGCGTCCCTATCCCTCGGGGAGGTTCTCCCCCCGCACCGCCTGGATCTCCAGCTCGATGCGGAGCGTGGTCCCGATCGCGGCGATCCCCGCCTGGACGACCTGGTTGTAGTTCATGGCGAAGTCCGCGCGGTGCAGCTCCGTCGTCGCGTGGAACGCCGCCCGTACGCCGCCCCACGGGTCGGGGCCGGTACCCAGGTAGCTCAGGTCCAGGTCCAGGTCGCGTACGACGCCGTGCAGCGCCAGCCGGCCGTGCACCTTCCAGCGGTCCGGGCCCGCCGGGGTCAGTCCCGTACCGCTGTACGTGATCTGCGGGAAGCGCTCCACGTCGAGGAAGTCCGGCGACTTGAGGTGCTTGTCGCGCAGCCCGTTGCCCGTGTCGATGGTCGCCGCGTTGATGACCGCCTCGACGCGCGCCTGCTCGGGCCCGCCGCCGGTGTCGAGGATCTCGATCCGGCCGCCGAAGTCGGTGAACCGCCCGCGCACGCTGGAGATCCCGAGGTGCTGGGCCACCGCGCCCACCGACGAGTGCGCCGGGTCGATGCTCCATGTCCCGGGCGGCGGCAGCTCGACGCCGCCCTGCCTGGCCAGTGTCACCGTGCCGAGGTCCGCCCGCCCGGTCCTGGTGACCAGCGCGGTGGAGGCGACCGGCGCGTAGCCGACGGCCGTGACGACCACGGTGTACGGGCCCGGCACGAGCGGCGAGTCGTCCCGTACGGCCCCTTCCTCGTCCGCCCCGGCCCGCAGCACCTGCGTGCCCGTCATGTCGGTCATGGTCACGATCGCGTGCTGGACCGCCCAGCCGTCGCGCGTCCGTACCTGTCCCCGAAGTCCCATCCCTGTTCTCTCCTCGATCATGCGGATCCCGATGCCACCCTCAACGGGGCCCCGGCGTACGGGTGTCGGGCAGGGTACGGCCCGACACCCGTACGCCGGGGGGAGTAACTACGCTCCGGGGTGCGCGAGTTCGATGTCGTGGCCGTCGATCCCACGCCCCGCGACCGTCAGCGCACCGGCCACCGGAGGGTATCCGGTCGCGATCACCGTGTACTCGCCCGAGTCCAGGTCGGCGAAGGCGTACGCCCCGTCGTCCCCGGTCGTCGCCGTGGCGACCACGTTCCCGGCCGCGTCGACCAGCGTCACCCGCGCGTCCTGCGCGGGCCGCCGGTCGGCGCCCGCCCGGACCGTGCCCTGGACCAGGGCGCCGGCCCGGAGCGCGACGTCGATACGGGTGACGCCCTGGCCGCCGATCTCCACGGGCAGCGCCTGCGGACGGAAGCCCGCCGCGTTCACCGCGACCGTCACCGCGCCGGGGATCAGCTCGCCGAACGCGAACTCGCCCCGCTCGGTGGACTTCCCCGTGGCCAGCACATCGCCGCGCACATCGGTGACGATGACCATCGCGCCCTCGACGGCCGCGCCGCCGTCCGCGGCGCGCACGGACCCGGTGAGGCCGCTCGTACCGGAGAGCAGGATGTCGTACGCGAGCGGCTCGTCCCCGACGACCACCGTGGACGCCTGCGGCTGGAAGCCGTCGGCGGAGGCGATCAGGACGTACGAGCCGGCGCCCGGCGCGTCCAGGGAGTAGCCGCCGTCGGCCTGCGCGACCGCGCGGGCCAACTGGCGCCCGGCCAGGGAGATCAGGGTGACGGCGGCGCGGGGCACCGGGTCGCCCTCGGAGCCGAGTACCGCACCGCGGACGGCGGAACCGGGGATTCCGGCCGACGCGGTGATCAGCGCCGTCGTGGCCGCCGCTGTGGCCGCTGTCGTGGCCGGCGGCACGGGTATCGCCGCCGCCGCGGTCGCTCCGGCGCTCGCCGCGACCGGCTCGGGCGCGATCCCGGCGGTGGCCGTCACGCTCTCGGCGCTCTCGGCGCCATCGTCACCAGCTCGGGTCTTCAAAGCGACCTCCTTGATGAACAGCGTCAGGATGAACGCGACCAGCGCCGCCGGAGCCGCGTACAGGAAGACGTTCGCGACACCGTGGCCGTACGCCGCCTCGATGACCGGACGCATCGGCGCGGGCAGCGCGGCGAGGTCCGGGATGCCACCGCCGCCCGTACCGGCGTGGCCCAGGGCCGCGCCCTGCGGGCCGAGGTCGGCCAGGCCTTCCTTCACGTAGTGCGTGATCCGGTTGCCGAGCACCGCGCCCAGCACCGAGACGCCGACCGCGCCGCCCAGCGAGCGGAAGAAGGTGACGGTGGAGCTGGCGGAGCCGAGGTCCTGCGGGGCGACCTGGTTCTGGGTGGCGAGGACCAGGTTCTGCATCATCATGCCGACGCCGAGCCCCATGACCGCCATGTAGACGGCCACGTGCCAGTACGCGGTGTCGTACCGGATCGTGCCGAGCAGCGCCAGCCCCGCCGTGGTGAGCGCACCACCGCTGACCAGCCAGATCTTCCAGCGGCCCGTCTTGGTGATGACCTGGCCGGAGATCGTGGACGAGAGGAAGAGCCCGGCGATCATCGGGATGGTCATGACGCCGGACATCGTCGGCGACTTGCCCCGGGCGAGCTGGAAGTACTGGCTGAAGAAGATGGTGCCCGCGAACATCGCGACCCCGACGAAGAGCGAGGCCAGCGAGGCGAGCGTGATGGTGCGGTTACGGAACAGCCGCAGCGGGATGATCGGTTCCTTGGCCTTCGACTCGACGAGCACGAAGAGCAGGCCGAGTACCACCGAGCCGCCGACCATCGCGTACGTCTGCCACGAGATCCAGTCGTACTTGTCGCCCGCGAAGGTCACCCAGAGGAGCAGCAGGGAGACGGCCGCGCTGATGAAGAAGGCGCCGCCCCAGTCGACCTTGACCTCGCGCTTGACGACGGGGAGCTTCAGGGTCTTCTGCAGGACGATCAGCGCGATGACCGCGAACGGCACGCCGACGTAGAAGCACCAGCGCCAGCCCAGCCACGAGGTGTCGGTGATGACACCGCCGAGGAGCGGGCCGCCGACGGTCGCGACGGCGAAGGTCGCGCCGAGGTAGCCGCTGTACCGGCCGCGCTCGCGCGGGGCGATCATCGCGGCCATGACGATCTGGGCGAGGGCGGAGAGCCCGCCGACCCCGATGCCCTGGAAGACCCGGCAGGTGATCAGCATCGCGGCGTTCTGCGAGAGGCCCGCCACGGCCGAGGCCAGGACGAAGATGACCAGGGCTATCTGGACCAGCAGCTTCTTGCTGAAGATGTCGGAGAGCTTGCCCCAGATGGGGGTGGACGCCGTCATCGCCAGCAGCGACGCGGTCACCACCCACGTGTAGGCGCTCTGGCCGCCGCCGAGGTCGGAGATGATCTCCGGGAGGGCGTTGGAGACGATCGTCGACGAGAGGATCGCGACGAACATCCCCAGCAGCAGCCCGGAGAGCGCCTCCATGATCTGACGGTGTGTCATCGGCGTACCGCTCGCGGGAGCGGGGTCGCCGCCGCGCTTGGCGTGGCCGCCCCGCACACCCGTTGGTGTGGTCGTAGCCATGTGATTCCTTGTCTTACGTCTCTTGCCGCATGGGTGTACGGGCGTGTGTGTCTTCTGTGTCGTACCGGCTGTCGTACCGGCCTTCGTGGCGGTCGCGGCAGTCGCCGAAGCTGCTGCGCAACCTGCCGAGCAGCGCGTTGAGCTGTCCGACCTCGTCGTCCGTCCAGTCGTCGAGCGTCCGGGCGAACATCTCGGTCACCCGCCGGTCCAGCTCGCCGAGCAGTTCCCGCCCCAGGGGCGTGAGCCGCAGGATCCGCGAGCGCTTGTCGGCGGGGTCGGGCAACCGCTCGATCCAGCCACGTTCCGCGGCGTGCGCGACATGTCTGCTGGTCACCGACATGTCGACGGCCAGCAGCTCGGCGAGCCTGCTCATGCGCATCTCGCCGTGCCGTTCCAGCAGGGTCAGTACGGCGGCGGAGCCACCCGGGCACTCGGCGGGCAGGATCCGCGCGAGGCTGCGTTTGACGGCTCCGACGGCACTGATCTGCCGGGAAAGTTCCGCGTACTGACTGTGTGCGGCCGCCATGGCCCCTCCCGACATCTTGTTGCTTAGGGCAACCATAAGACCATAGGATCAGTTGGTTGCTGAAGGCAAACTAAATCGGGCTCATGGCGGTAAAGGAACCCAAAAGGCTTCGCATGGGGAAGGTCATGGGCGCGGTCGCGGGGGCGGCGCGGAGATGATCCGGGGAGATCGTGGGGGATCCGGAGGGATCCGGGGATACGGAACGGCCTCGGTCGGTCATCCGTCCCGGGCCCGGGGTTGGGCGGGGCCCACGGGTTCGCTAGGGTCCTGCCGTATGGCACACAACCCCCAAGCCCCGCAGGGACCCGAGGGAACTCCTGACCCGGCGGGCAGCACCCAGATGTTCCGCGCGTTTGTCGACGACGGGGAGCCGCAGCGCCGGCAGGCTCCTCCGCAGCAGAGCGGGCCGAAGGCCGGAGTGATCATCGGTGTGGTCGCGGCCGTCGTGGTCCTGGCCGTGGTGGCCTGGCTGGCCTTCGCCTGATACCGGGGCCTCTCCTTGATACCGAGGCCCTTCCTGACACCGAGGCCTCTCCCGATACCGAGGCCTCTGACGCCGGGGGTCGTGCGGGATTCCGCGGACCCGGCGGGCTCGTCATGTCGGAACCCCGCCCGCGTCGTCGTCCGGCGTCTTCTCCGGAAAGCTCGGCTCTCCCGAATTTCCCGAAGACCGGACGGTGGGCGGGGTCCGCGTGCCTCAGTCCGAGATCAGACCTTCCCGCAACTGCGCGAGCGTACGGGTCAGCAGCCGCGAGACATGCATCTGCGAGATGCCGACCTCCTCGCCGATCTGCGACTGGGTCATGTTCGCGAAGAACCGCAGCATGATGATCTGCCGCTCACGGGGCGGGAGTTTGGCGAGCAGCGGCTTCAGCGACTCGCGGTACTCGACGCCTTCCAGCGCCATGTCCTCGTAACCGAGCCGGTCGGCGAGCGAGCCCTCCCCGCCGTCGTCCTCCGGAGAGGGCGAGTCCAGCGAGGACGCCGTGTACGCGTTGCCGACCGCCAGGCCGTCGACCACGTCCTCCTCGGACACGCCCAGTACGGCGGCGAGTTCGGGCACGGTCGGGGAGCGGTCCAGCTTCTGCGCCAGCTCGTCGCTGGCCTTGGTCAGGGCGAGACGCAGCTCCTGGAGCCGCCGCGGCACCCGTACCGACCAGGACGTGTCCCGGAAGAACCGCTTGATCTCGCCGACGACGGTCGGCATCGCGAACGTCGGGAATTCCACGCCCCGTTCGCAGTCGAACCGGTCGATCGCCTTGATCAGGCCGATCGTGCCGACCTGGACGATGTCCTCCATCGGCTCGTTGCGGCTGCGGAAGCGGGCCGCCGCGTACCGCACCAGCGGCAGGTTCAGTTCGATGAGGGTGTCGCGTACGTAGGTGCGCTCCGGGCTGTCCTGGTCGAGCACGGCGAGCCGCAGGAACAGGGAGCGGGACAGAGTACGGGTGTCGATGGCTTCCGGCTGGGACACCCGTGGCTGGACCACGTGGTTCTGGACCGCATGGTTCTGGTCCACCTGGTCGAGAGCATCGGGCGCGGGAGCGCTCTTCGTGAGCGTGAGCACCTTCGAGCTGCCCTGTTCTACGGACATGCCACCCCCTTGAGGTCGCGGACGGTCGCGTCGGCCGCTCCCGTCGGAGGAACGCAGCCTCCACCTGAATACCGGTGAGGAGGCCGCGGCAAACGCGGTTCCAGCAGAATGTCACATGTCGGCAACACGCTGTAGTGACATGTCGACATGAAGGTGCTGGATACGTCCAAAAAGAAGGCGGTATGGGGCATTTCGCCCCAGGCGAGGAACGTCCGAGGTTCTACCCCTGGGGGTTACGCCTCGATCCGATTTGCGGATCGCAACCTGGCGAAGCTGCGCGCGAGAAGCCGTGACACATGCATCTGGGATACGCCCAGCTCCTGGCTGATCTGTGACTGCGTCAGGTTGTTGTAGTACCGGAGCATCAGGATCCGCTGCTCGCGTTCGGGCAGTTGCACCAGCAGATGCCGGACCAGGTCGCGGTGCTCCACACCGGCCAGCGCGGGGTCCTCGTAGCCGAGCCGGTCCAGCAGCCCGGGGAGCCCGTCGCCCTCCTGCGCGGCCTCCAGGGAGGTCGCGTGGTACGACCGGCCGGCCTCGATGCAGGCGAGCACCTCCTCCTCGGAGATCTTCAGCCGCTCGGCGATCTCGGCGGTCGTGGGGGAGCGGCCGTGGGCGGTCGTCAGGTCCTCGGTGGCGCCGGTGACCTGGACCCACAGCTCGTGGAGCCGGCGCGGGACATGGACCGTCCGAACATTGTCCCGAAAGTAGCGTTTGATCTCGCCGACGACGGTCGGCATCGCGAACGTGGGGAACTGGACGCCACGTTCCGGATCGAACCGGTCGATGGCGTTGATCAGCCCGATCGTGCCGACCTGGACGACGTCCTCCATCGGCTCGTTACGGCTGCGGAAGCGGGCGGCGGCGTAGCGCACGAGCGGCAGGTTCGCCTCGATGAGGGCCCCGCGCACCCGGGCGTGCTCCCTGGTGCCCGGCTCCAGTCCTTTCAGCTCGCCGAAGAGGACCTGGGTGAGCGCCCGGGTGTCCGCGCCGCGGCTCTGCGCCGTGGTCCGCTGCTCGGGCTCGGTCCGGCGTTCGGTTTCGATCTGGGGCGGCACTTGAGGCGTAGTACTGGCCGGCACGGTGACGCCACCCCTTTGCGGTCGACTACGTCAACTCATCCGTCAAAAGCGGTCATAGCATCACAAGACATGTCCACTGTGTGCAAGCACCCGAAAAAACCGTGTTGACGGTGAGATGGGGTAATAAACCCAAAAACCCCACACCGGGGAGGTGTGGGGTGAGGGGAGCGAACGGCTCAGAACTCGTAGTCGGCGATCACCCAGGTGGCGAATTCGCGCCACTGTGCGACGACCGCCTGGTGGGCCGGGTGGTCGAGGTAGCGCTGGAGCGCATCACGGTCGGGGACCGCCGAGTTGACGGCGAAGTCGTAGGCGATCGGACGGTCGGTGATGTTCCAGGCACACTCCCAGAACTCCACCTCCGGGACCTGCCCGCCCAGCTCCGTGAGGGCCTGGGCGGCGGCGGTCACCCGCGGCTCGTCGCGTGAGACGCCCTCGTCGAGCTTGAAGAGGACCAGGTGGCGGATCAAGGGGCACTCCTTGGGGGCGAAAAAAGGCGCTACGTCCGGGGCGGCGCCAGGTCCGGGGTGGGCGTCCGGGAAGGCGCTGCCTCCGGGCGGCGTCCGGAAAGGGCGCCACGTCCGGGACTCGTCTAGTTGATGAGCGCCGACATGAAGTCCCCGACGCCCTGCGCGGCGCTCGAAATGCCCTCGAACCCTACCTGGACGAGGTCCGCGGCCCGGTCGGGGGAGGTGATGATCGTGTACAGCACGAACACGGTGAGTCCGTACAGCACGATCTTCTTCGCTTGCCCCATCGGCCGCTTCCTTCCCGGTCTCCCCACGTGCGGTCGCGAGAGTCTAACCGTATGAACGGCAATGCCCTGAGGCCGCTTTTCCCTTGACGCGGCATTTATGGACCAAGGACCCGGAAGTCCGGGCCCTTCGCCTGGTAGCGCGCGTCAGGGAGGGCCGCACGATGGAGGGGCGCCCCGCGGATCCGGCAAGAGTCCGCGGGCGACGAACCGGCCTCCCTCTGCGGGGTCCGTGCCGCGCACTCCCCCCTGACGCGGTGCGGACCCACGAGGCCGGTTCCCCAGGGGGAGCGGCATCATCCCCCCCGATGCCGCTCCCCCTGCCAGGTCGCCTCCGGGCCCGAGCACGGGCCCGCGCGCCCCCGCCCCGCCTCGCTCCCCGTCCCAGCGGCCTCAGCGGTCTCAGCGGCAGAGCGCGCCGTCGACGGCGTCCTCCATCTGCTCCAGGTCGGACAGCTCGGACGGCAGAACGGTCACCGCGAAGTTGACGGCCCGGCCCTTCTCCGTGACGCCGCCGCGGGTCTCGTACCCCGGGATGTCCCCGCCGTGCCCCCAGTAGACGCCGCCGCAGGACAGCGGCTTGCTCATCAGGCCGAGTCCGTAGCGGGCGCCGGGCGACGGGTCCCCGGTGGCCGGGACCGTGGTGCGCATCGCGTCGAGCTGCGCCGGCTTCAGCAGCTTGCCGTCGAGCAGCGCGGTGAAGAACCGGTTCAGGTCGCGGTTGGTGGAGACCATCGCCCCCGCCGCCCACGCCGAGCTGGGGTCGGACACCGAGACGTCGCGCAGCGGCCCGCCGGGCTGGTCCGCGTGGTAGCCCTTGGGGTGCTTCTCGCGGATCCTCATCTCCCCGGCCTGCGGGAAGTACGTGTGCTGGAGCCCGATCCGCCGGACGACCCGCTGGGTGATCTCCTCGCCGAGCGGCCGGCCGGTGACCTTCTGCACGATCAGCCCCGCGACGACGTAGTTGGTGTTGCTGTACCCCCACTGCTCACCGGGCTGGAAGGCGGCCTTCCCCTTCAGCGCCATGTCGATCAGGTCGCGCGGCTCCATGTAGCGGTGCTGGAAGTCGGCGTAGTCGCCCGCGATGGCCTCGGTGTACTCCGGCAGTCCGCTGGTGTGCTGGAGGAGCTGGCGCACGGTGATCCGGCGCCCGTCGACCCCGTCACCCCGGAGCAGGCCCGGCAGATACGTCTCGACCGGCTCGTCGAGGCCGATCTTCCCCTCGCCGACCAGTTGCAGCACCACCACCGAGGTGAACGTCTTCGTGTTGCTCGCGATCCGTATCTGCCCGTCGGCCGGGACCGGGGTACGGGTCGCGAGGTCGCCGACCCCGGCGGCGTACGTCCGCGTACGGCCGTCCCGCTCCTGTGTGGCGGCCAGGGCACCGGGGCGTGCGCCGTCGCGTACCAGGTCGTCCACCAGCCCCCGCATCACGTCCTCGCCCTGCCGGTCCCGCTTCTCCTGGTGGGCGCCGCGGCCCGTGTCGGCCGCCGCGTACGCGGTCGGCAGCCCCAGGCCGGCCAGCAGCGTGAGGGCGACCAGCGCGGTGACCTTACGGGAACCGCGGCGGCGGACGGGAACGGCGGCGGGAACGTGCTCGGACATGCGGAAACTCCTCCGGGACGGGCGGCCGGGTCGGTGGTGACCGGGTCGGCCCTCAGCATGTCCGCGAAGCCGGTGCGGCCGTAATCCCGCTCGCTGGGGTATGGAGGGTGGTGCTGACTACACCTCCGGCCCGCGCCTCGGACCGCCCACGACGCTCTCAGGCCGCCCACCGCCCTCAGGCCGCTACGCCCTCAGATAGGTGAGCACGGCCAGCACCCGCCGGTGACCGGCGTCCGTCGTGGGCAGCCCCAGCTTGGTGAAGATATTGCCGATGTGTTTGTGCACCGCGCCCGCCGAGACGGTCAGCAGACCGGCGATCGTCGCGTTCGAGTGGCCCTCCGCCATCAGCCCCAGCACCTCCCGCTCACGCGGGGTCAGGCTGTGCAGCGGGTCGTCGGCCCGGCGGCGTACCAGCAACTGGGCGACGACCTCCGGGTCCATCGCCGTACCCCCGTCGGCCACCCGCTGGAGCGCTTCGAGGAAGTCGCCGACCTTCCCCACCCGCTCCTTGAGCAGATAGCCCACCCCGCCGCTGCCGTCGGCCAGCAGCTCGGTGGCGTAACTGTCCTCCACGTGCGCCGACAGGACGAGCACCGCGAGCCCCGGCTGCCGGCGCCGCGCCTCCACGGCGGCGCGCAGCCCCTCGTCGCGGTAGGTCGGCGGCATCCGTACGTCCACGAGCGCGACGTCGGGCCGGTCGGCGGCGACGGCGGCCAGCAGGTCGGTGCCGTTGTCGACGGCGGAGCTGACCTCGATGCCCTCGGCGCGCAGCAGGTGGGTGAGGCCCGCCCGCAGCAGGGCGTCGTCCTCGGCGATCACGATGCGCACGGGCTCACACTCCTAGGGGGATGACAGCGCGCAGCACGGTGGGACCGCCGCGCGGGCTGGTGAGCCGGGTCGTACCGTCGAACGCGGCGACGCGGCGCTCGATCCCGACGAGCCCGGTGCCGAGGGCGTCGTCGGCGCCGCCGCGGCCGTCGTCCGTGACCTCGACCGTGAGCAGGTCGCCCTCGGCGTGGAGCGCCACGGAGATCCGCCGCGCCCCGCTGTGCTTGACGGCGTTGGTGAGCGCCTCGGCCACCACGAAGTAGGCGGCGGCCTCGACGGCGGCGGGCGCGCGCGGCAGCTCCCCCGCGTCGAGGGTGCAGTCGATGGCGCAGTGCGCGACCAGCGCCGCCACCGCGCCGGAGAGCCCGCGGTCGGTCAGTACGGGCGGATAGATGGAGCGGACCACCTCACGCAGCTCGCCGAGCGCCTCGGTGGCCGCGTTCTGGGCGGTGAGCACCATGGGCAGGGCGGACTCCGGGTCGCGGTGCAGGGCGCGTTCGACCATGCCGAGGTGCATGACGACGGCGACGAGACGGTTCTGCGTCCCGTCGTGGAGGTTGCGTTCGATGCGCCGCAGCTCGGTGCCGTGCGCTTCGAGCGCGGCGGCCCGGGTGGCGGTGACCTCGGCCAGGCGCTCCACGAGCGAGGTCTTCGGGGGCGCGAGCCGCGCGGCGCTGATCCGCGCGTACCAGCGGGCCAGCGGCGGGACGAGGAGCGCGCCGAGCGCGCCGTACCCGGCGGCGGTGGCCAGCGCGAGTCCGGCGTCGTCCCAGGACGCGACGGGGGCGTCCAGCGTGGTCACGGAGCCGGGGACGACCGGCCAGAGCGCGGCGATCACCACGTTCTGCACCACGCCCGCGGGCGCCCCGACGCCCACCAGCCCGGTCAGCGTGCCGAGCGTGGCCTGAAGGGTCAGCCAGCCGGTGTCGCGGCGGATGCCGGGGCTGGTCAGTACGGCGGCGAAGTCGGCGTGGTCGTCGGCGGGCTCCCGCGCGGGCGAGGGGATCGGCGTACCGAGGAAGCCGCCGGTGCGGCGCCGTTCGAACGCGGCGAGCCGGCGGACGGCCCTGGCGGTACGGGGCAGCAGCGGCAGGGTGACGACCGGCGCCACGCTCAGGACGAGCGCGACGAGGGCGAACCAGGAGGCGATGCCGGAGACGACGCCGATCGCGAGGAACCTCACCTGCCGGGGTGTCTCCCGCGCCCATGTCTGAAGCCGGGGCCGCTGTCGGCCCGGGGCGGGGTCGGTCACGTCGGGGCTGCTCCCTGGCACGCGCATGGTGGAGTGGGCTCTACCTTCGATCATGGCACGCACGGGATGGTTCGTGTCAATGGCTCCGACCTACCGTCAGGGCGTCGACGCGGTCTGGCGGTCGACTCCACTGTCGAACGCACGGACGAAGGGTCGGGTCATGGCGCTGAAGGGGTGGCTCAAGGAGCCGGGAGGGGCGCGTCCGCCGGTGGCGCCGTCGCACTTCGCCGTACGGCTGGAGGCGGCGACGGCGGTGTACGGGGCGGGCAGTTCGGGGCGCGCGGGCGGCTCCGGCGGTTCTGCTGAGGTCACCGCGCTGCGCGAGGTGACGGCCGGGATCCACCGCGGCGCGTTCACCGCCGTCATGGGCCCCTCCGGCTCCGGCAAGAGCACGTTCCTGCACCTGGCGGCCGGTCTGGAACGGCCCGCGTCAGGACGGGTGCTGCTCGGCGACACCGACCTGTCCACGCTGAAGGAGACCGCCCTGACCGAGCTGCGGCGCGACCGGATCGGCTTCGTCTTCCAGGCGTACAACCTGATCCCCGCGCTCGGCGTCACCGACAACATCACCCTGCCGCTGCGCTTCGCGGGCCGCGCGACCGACCCCGCCTGGCTCGCCGAGATCGTCTCCGCGGTCGGGCTCGACGGCCTGCTGGACCGGCGGCCGAACGAACTCTCCGGCGGACAGCAGCAGCGCGTGGCCATCGCCCGCGCGCTGGTGACCCGCCCCGACGTCGTCTTCGCCGACGAGCCGACCGGCGCGCTCGACACCAACACCGGCGCGCAGGTGCTGCGGCTGCTGCGCCGGCTGGTCGACATGCTCGGCCAGACGGTGGTGATGGTCACCCACGACCCGGTCGCCGCCTCGTACGCGCACCATGTCGTCTTCCTCGCGGACGGCCGGATCGTCGGCGAACTCGACGCGCCCACACCGGAGTCGGTGGCGGCGCGGATGACCCACCTGGGGGAGCGGTGAAGAACGTCAGGAGTTCCACGCTCTCCTTCGCCTGGCAGTCGATCCGCGCCCGCCGCACCGAGTTCGTCGCGTCGTTCCTCGCGGTGCTCGGCGGCGCGATCCTCGTCACGGCCTGCGGGGTGCTGCTCCAGTCGGGCCTGTTCGCCGGGATCGCCCCGCAGCGGTACGCGGCGGCCCCGGTCGTGGCCGGTGCCGCCCAGTCGGTCACGGCGGAGGTGCCGGAAGGCCCGGACCTCGTGGAGACGCTGCCCGAGCGGGCCATGCTGCCCGCGAAGCTGGTGGAGACGGTCGCGGCGGTCCCGGGCGTCCGCCGGGCGATCGGGGAACTCGGCTTCCCCGTCACGCTGATGACCGCAGGACAGGGCGGCCACGGTACGACGCTCGGCCACGGCTGGGGCTCGGCCGCCCTCACCCCGTACACGCTGCGCGCCGGCGCACCGCCGCGCGGCCCCGGCGAGGTCGTGCTGGACGCCGGGACCGCCGGGCGCGCGGGCGCCGGCGTCGGGTCGACGGTACGGATCGCCACGGCGGACGGCGCCGTACCGTACCGGGTCGCCGGGGTGGCGGCGCCGCCGGGCGCCGACGCGCTGCCGCGCCAGTCGGCCCTGTTCTTCACCGACGACCGGGCGCGTGAACTGTCGGGCCACCCGCGGGAGGTCGTGGCGATCGGGGTCCTCGCGGATCCGGGCGTACGGACCGACGCGCCGGCCGGACTGGCCGGACTGGCCGGACTGTTCGAGGGGGCCACCGACGACACGCTCACGCACCGCGTCGAACAGGCCCTGGCCGCCCAGGGATACGGCGCCGAGCGGGCGGTGGTGCGGTCGGGCGTGGAGCGCGGCGAGGTCGAGTTCCTGGGCGCGGCGCAGTCGCGCTCCGTACTGACCCTGGTCTCGGGATCGTTCGGCGGCTTCGTCCTGATGATCGTCCTTCTCGTCGTGGCGGGCACGCTCTCGCTGGTGGTGCACCAGCGGCGGCGCGAGGTCGCCCTGCTGCGCGCGGTGGCGGCCACCCCGCGGCAGATCCACCGGATGCTCGCGACCGAGGTACTGCTGGTGGCGGGCGCTGCGGCGCTGCTCGGTATCGCGCCGGGGTATCTCGCGGCGCAGGCGCTGCGCGACGGGTTCGCCCGGATCGGCGTGATCGAGGAGGGCTTCGCGCTCTCGGTCGGCCCGGTGCCCGCGGCGGCCGCCGTACTGCTGTGCCTGGGTACGGCGCGGCTCGCGGTGTGGGCGGCGGCCCGTAAACAGGTACGGGTCGGTCCGGTGGCGGCGCTGCGGGAGTCCGTGGTGGAGCGCCCGGACATCGGGCGCGGCCGGATCACCGGCGGATACGTCGTGCTGGGACTGGCGGTCGTGTCGCTGGGCGCGGTGGTGGCCGTACCGCAGAGCCTGGCCACCGTGCCCGCGGTGCTCTGCTCGATGCTCGCCCTGATCGGCATCGCGCTGCTCGGCCCGCGCCTGACGGCCGCGCTCGCCCGGATCGCCGGCGCGGGGCTCCTGCGGCGCTTCGGCGTGGCGGGCTACCTCGCGGCGGCCAACAGCGCGGCGGGCTCGCGGCGGCTGGCGGCGGCGGTGATGCCGCTGGCGCTGACGATCGGCTTCGCGAGCAGCCAGTTCTACAGCCAGACCACGCTGTCGGAGGCGACGCGCTACCAGGCGCGGGCGGCGACGGTCGCGCCGTACGTGGTGACGGGCGCGGGCGGAGTCGCCCCGGACGTCGCGGCGGCGGTGCGCCGCGTACCGGGCGTGACGGCGGTGACCCCGCTGGTCGCCACCGAGGTGGTGGCGGTCGAACAGACCCTGTTCGACGAGCCGTTGTCCCGCTCGACGGCGTACGGCATCGACGCCGCTGGCGTCCGGGGCACGCTGGACCTGCCGGTCGCCTCGGGGACCCTGGACGACCTGCGCGGCGACACCGTCGCGCTGAGCGAGACGGAGGCGCGCTGGCTGGGCAAGGCCATCGGCGACCGCGTGACGCTCGCCCTCGGCGACGGCACGCGCGTGAAGCCCCGGGTGGTCGCCGTGTACCGCGCCAACCTGGGCTTCGGCGACGTCCTGCTGCCGGCGGCCACCGTCCTCCCGCACACCACGGACCGGCTCGCGGACGCGGTCCTCGTCGCCACGGCGTCCGGCACGGACGGGCCCGCGCTGACCGGCGCCCTGCTCCCCCTGTCGAAGGACCATCCGGGCCTGGCGGTGAGCGACCGCACGTCCCTCCAGGCGGCCCAGGACGCGCAGACCCGCTCCCAGGACTGGCTGAACCGCCTGCTGCTCGCGGTGATCCTCGGGTACGTGGCCCTCTCGTCGGCGACGACGCTGGTCACGACCACGACGGCCCGGACCCGCGAACTCGCCCTGCTCCGCCTCTCTGGCGGCACCCGCGCCCAGATCGCCCGCATGCTGACGGCGGAGACCACGCTCCTGGCGGCGACGGCGGTCCTCCTGGGCACGGCGACGGCGGCCGTCCCCCTGACCGCCCTCTCCCTCCGCCTCACCACGAACCCCGTCCCTGCGGGCCCGCCCTGGGTCTTCGCGGCGATCGTGACGACCACGGTCCTGACGGCGCTCCTGGCCATCCGCATCCCGGCGGGCCGCGTCCTGCGGGCCCACCCTCTGGAGGCGATGCGCACCCCGACCTGACGGCCGCGGGTGACGGCATCCCGTCCGGGAGTCAGGGCCGCCGAAGGCCGGGCCAAAGATTGGCGTGTTCACGGCGATATGCGCGGGGCGCCGGCGCCCATACTGCTGTCCGTCGGCTGGTCCGGCTGGTCGGCACACGACAGCGGCGCGGCGGGCCCAGCCGTCGCGCCCACGAATTTCGAGCAGACTCTCGTATGAGGTCATTACGGATGCCCGGACGTCCGAGATCGCTGGCCCACGTCCTGGCCGCAGGCGCGTTCATGGTCGCCGGCCTGTCCGGTACGGCGGCGTACGCGACGGAAACGGCCCCGCTCAGCGCCGCTCCGCAGCTCGGCATCCAGTTCAACGCCGACGGCGATGCGGGCCAGTGCGGCGGGAGGACCGGGGAGCAGTGGGCCGCCTCGCCGGAGTGGACGCAGGCCATCCGCTTCGACACCGACAGCCGTCCAGGCGGCTGCCAGTTGGCGTTCGGCGTCCACGACCCGGACAGCACCCTCGCGGGCTTGCTCGATTCAGCGAACTATGACCCGGAGAAGTTCTACGCCGATGTGCATGAGGTGGTTCACATCGATTCGGTGGTAGACGTTCCTGCCACTTCTCTCCGACGTCAGGAGTCCGGCCGAGCGGAGTTTCGCGAGATGCCGTGAAACCTGCGGTCGCGTCATGTTCGCGCGACGAGCGAGATCCGATGTCGTGATCGCTTCATTGACCATATGGCGGCACAGGATCAGGCGTGCGGGGTCGGAAAGGGTCAGCAACCGCTGGCGTACCTCGTCGATGGAGGGCGGTTGGCGCTGCCATGCCACCGGGTAATGCAGCACGACCGGGAATCCTGGTTCGCCTCGAATGATGAGGTGGGGGCGGCCGTGAATGGTCGGCACGAGGAAGACATGGTTCCCGCGGAGTGGGACATTGAGGTCCTGGAACTTGTCGAAGCGTACGCCTCTGCCGCCCTGAACCACCTGTGCGGCCGGGCTCACCGAGGAGATCAGCTCCGCGAGGGGCAGCTTTCGTAGCCTGGAACGTTTCTGCTCGGCCTCGTCGCGCAGGCGGTCGCGAATGCGTTCCCATTCCTCCGCGAAGAACTCCTCCACGGAGTCCTCCAGTATCCGTACCAGGGTTTTCCGGAACGCCTCCGGATCGTCGATCAATCTCTTCGCCAACTCGCCTCGGGAGAACGAGCGTGCTTCGCATGCCGTGACGAAGTCGGCCGGTTGGGTGAGCGCTCCGCTCGGGTCGAAGGCTCCGCCATGAATCGCGTAGGCGGCGGCCTCGACGAACGTGGTCTCGTCGAGTCGCGACAGGCGATCGATCTCCGTCTCGATTTCCGCGTCGAGCGGAGGGCTCAGCGGGAGCATGAGGCGGCAGCGGCGGCGGGCCCAGAGCGGCGCGAATCGCGTCAGTCCATGACGAAATTCCCGTGGAAGGGATTCGCTGACCCTTGTCAGCCATGACCGGGAGTCCAGGTGGTGGTCGGGCTCGGCCAGTGAGTGCAAGCAGGCCTGAAGCTCGGAGATCGGAGAGGTTCCGATGGTCACGTCCGAACTCTTCGCGCCCCTGAGATCGAGGAGTACTGGCATCCGGTGACTGTAGACGAACAGTTACCGCCCTCGCGGTAACGATCGGGCTCACGGTTCCGCCCGCGACCTAGAGTCCCCGCTCATCAGTGGCACAACGTTGCGAGGGAATGAACGTGGTCGACAGTCCGGGGACAGACAGCACCTGGCAGGCCGTCCCGGAGCCGGGATCCGGATGGCGCCGGGTGATCCGCCTACCGATGCGCGATGGAACCGAGCTGGTCACGGACGTCTACGCGGCCGACCCGGACCCGGCCCCGCGGCCCGTACTGCTGGAGCGCACGCCCTACGGGCGCCGGAAGGCGCGCGGCTCGGACGGGGCCTTCGCGTCCTGGAACCCGCCTCCGCCGGAGGCGGTGTGCCGGCGCTTCGTCGAACGCGGCTACCACGTGGTCCGGCAGGACTGCCGTGGCCGTGGTGACTCCGGCGGTGAGTTCGTCAAGTACCTCAACGAAGCCGAGGACGGCTACGACACCGTCGAATGGATCGCGGCTCAGCCCTGGTGCGACGGTCGGGTGGCCACGATGGGCGTCTCCTACGCGGCACACGTACAGGCCGCGCTCGCCTCGCTGGGGGCACCGTCCCTGTCGGCGATGTTCCTCGACTCCGGTGGCTTCGCCAGCGCCTACGAGACCGGTGTCCGGCTGGGCGGAGCCTTCGAACTCAAGCAGGCGACCTGGGCCTTCGCCAGGGCGAGGACCAGCTCGGCGACACTGGCCGATCCGGTGCGGAGCGACGCGCTCGGGAGGGAGTCGATCGAGGAGTGGTTCAGGCAGCTTCCGTGGCGGCGCGGGCACTCACCCCTGCGGCACGCCCCGGAGTACGAGGACTATCTGTTCGAGCAGTGGGAGCACGGTCGGTTCGGGCCGTACTGGCAGCAGCTCGGCATTTACGGGCGGGGCTATTTCGACCATTTCCCCGACGTGCCGAGCCTGCACATCTCCAGCTGGTACGACCCCTACATCCGGACCGCCGTCGAGAACTTCCACGAGCTGGGGGTCCGCAAGACGAGCCCGGCGTATCTGGTTCTCGGTCCGTGGACGCACGGCCGGCGCAGCGTCTCCTACGCCGGGGACGTCGATTTCGGTCCTGAGGCGACCCTGGACGGCAACCTGGCGGCCGACTACGTCGAGTTCCGGGCGAACTGGTTCGACGCGCAGCTCTCCTCGACGCCGCCGACGGACCCGGCTGTTCGCTACTTCAGGATGGGTGGCGGGTCGGGCGAGCGCACCGCGGACGGCCGGATCGACCACGGCGGTCGCTGGGAGGTCAGCTCGGCCTGGCCGCCGCACGACGCACAGGCCACGGAGTTCTCCCTCACCGCCGGCGGGGAACTCACGCCGGAACCCGGGGCGCTCACCGGGTACCTGGAGTACGACCACGACCCCCGCGATCCGGTGCCGACGATCGGCGGGCAGGTGACGTCCGGCGAACCGGTGATGGTGGGCGGCGCCTTCGACCAGCGCCCCGACGACCGGACGTTCTCCCTGGTGGGGTCGCGGTTGCCGCTCGACGCCCGTCCCGACGTGCTCACCTTCCAGACCGCTGTGCTGGAGCGGGACGTCGTCGTGGCCGGCCCCGTCGTCGCCCGGCTCGCGGTCTCCTCCAGCGCGGCCGACACCGACTTCACGGTGAAGCTGATCGATGTCCACCCGCCGAGCGACGACTACCCGGCAGGGTTCGCCATGAACCTGACCGACGGCATCCTGCGCTGTCGGTACCGCGACTCGTACGAGAAGCCGTCACCGCTCGAACCGGGGCGGGTCTACGACATCACGGTCGAGGCCCCCGACACCGCCAACCTCTTCGCCCGCGGTCACCGGATCCGGATCGACGTCAGTTCCAGCAACTTCCCCCGCTTCGATGTCAACTCCGGCACCGGCGAGGCCGAGACCACCGACCGTCGCCGGGTGGTCGCAACGAACCGGGTGTTCGTCGACGGACGCTCCACGATCACCCTGCACCTTCTCCCGGAGGACTCGGCATGAGCATCCGTACGGGAATCACACTCGCCGCGGTCGGCGACCTCGTCCTCGATGACGACGTCCTGACCCCCCGCCTGGAGGTGACCGCGCCCGGTCTCCTCGACGTCCTGCGCGGCGCGGACGTCACCATCGGGAACTTCGAGACGACCGCGATCGACTTCGACCGTTTCCGCGGCTGGCCGGAGGCCGAGCCGGGGGGATCATGGCTGGTCACCTCGGTCCGTAGCGGAGCTGATGTCCGGGCCATGGGCCTGGACATGGTGTCGAGGGCCAACAATCACGCCACCGACTGGGGGGTGGCCGGCCTGCGCTCCACCAGCGCTGTCCTTGAGGAAGCCGGACTCGTCCACGCGGGCGCGGGCGAATCGCTGACCGCCGCACGGGCGCCGCGCTACCTCTCCACCCGCCAGGGGCGGGTCGCGCTCGTGTCGGCGGCGACCCGCTACCAGCCCATGTCGTTGGCCAGTGACCCGTTCGGCATCGTGCCCGCGCGCCCCGGCATCAACGGCCTGCGCACCAAGAAGTGGTTCGCCGTCCACCCCGCCGAACTCGCGGTCATGGCCTCGATCCGCGACAGTCTCCCACCCGAGTCCCTGCACCACACGGCACGCGGCGCGGACGCACGGGACGGCTCCGTGACGCTCCAGGGAACCGCGTTCATCTCCTCCGACACCACCGGCGGCCGGGTCGGACCGTACTGGCGGGTCGAGGAGGAGGACATCGCCGCCCTGCGTACCAGCGTGCGGCAGGCCAAACAGAGCGCCGACATCGCCGTGGTCGCCCTCCACACCCACGAACCCGGCAACTACAGCGCCGAGCCGCCCCCCTTCATGCGGGAACTCGCGTACGCGGCCGTCGACGAGGGGGCGGACGTCGTCCTCGGCCACGGTCCGCACCAGTTGCGGGGCATCGAGGTGTACCGCGGCCGTCCGATCTTCTACTCGCTCGGCAACTTCGTCTTCATGCAGAACCGGCAGTTTCCGTTGACCCGCGAGGCGTGGCGGCGCACGGGCCTCGACCCGACCCGCCACACCTCCGGCGAGATGCTCGAACAGAAACGGACCAAGGGGCCCTTCGCCGGTCAGGTCTGGTTCGAGAGTGTCGCGGTCACCCTCACCTTCACCCGCTCCGGGCACCTCGACATCGCCCTGCTCCCCCTCACGCTCACCTACGACACACCGCACCACTCCGACCGAGGAACGCCTCAGTCGGCGAACGCCTCCGCAGCGGTGCGAATCCTCGAACGTCTCCGCGCGCTGTCGCGGGCGTACGGTACCGAAATCCTCCTTGACCAGGGTCAAGGTGCCCTTCGCATCGACATATGAACTTGACCCTCCGGCAAAGGAGTCAGAAGCGTGATCCCCACATCTGATCCAGCACAGTCCGAGCCACCGCAGCCCGAACCACAGCGATCCGGTCCGGCGCAGCCCGAGCCACAGCGATCCGAACCACCGCAGCCCGAACCACAGCGATCCGGTCCGGCGCACCCCTCGGGAAGCCTCACCCGTCTCCTCGACAGGGTCGAACGAGTCGGCAACAGACTGCCTCACCCGTTCTGGCTGTTCTCCATCCTCTTCGGTGTCGTCGCCGTCACCAGCTCGATCATGGCCGCGGCCGGTGTCTCGGTCGAGGATCCGGCGACCGGCGACCCGTCTCCGGTCAAGAACGCCCTGTCGGTCGTCGCGATACGCGAGCTGCTCCTGGGGGTCGAGGAGTCGTTCCTGACCTTCGGCCCGCTGGGCACCATGATCATCATCATGCTCGGCCTCGCGGTCGCCGACCGCTCCGGCATGCTCGAGTCCTTGGCCCGGCATGCCCTGGGCCGGGTGAGCCCCAGCTACGCGGTGTTCGCGGTCTGCCTCGCCGGGGCGCTGTCGAAGTTCCTCTCCTACAGTGCGTACGTCATTCTCATACCCCTGGCGGCCCTGGTCTTCAAGGCGGTCGGTCGATCTCCCATGCTGGGCATGATCGTGGGCTTCCTGTCGATCAACGCCGCCGGTGACGCGAACCCGTTCATCGCTCCCGGCGACGTCATCTTCGCCAGGATCGCCACCGAGGCCGCGCAGATCGTCGACCCGGACACGGTCGTCCGGGCCACCGACAACACGTACTTCACCACCGCCTCCGCGGTTCTCCTCGCGATCGTACTCACGGTGGTCACCGAGAAGGTCCTGTCCAAGCGCGAGCACGAACTCGTCCCGGACGACGGCGCCACGGGCCCGGCCACGGGAACCCGGGCCGACACCGTTCCCGCGGAGGTCGAGCTGCGTGCGCTGCGCGCCACCGGCATCGTCGCCGCGGTCTTCCTGGGACTGCTGGCGGTAGGAATGATCCCGGCCGGTTCCCCGCTCCGCGGTGAGAACGGTGCCATCCTCGACTCCACGCTGTTCAACAGCATCGCGGTGGTGCTGAGCGCGTTCTTCCTGGTCATCGGGGCCACCTACGCCCACCGGACCGGCCGGCTCACGAGTTCGCGCGACATACCGAACTTCATGGCAGACGGCCTCAAGTCCATCGCGCCGCTCCTCGTACTGTTCTTCGCGGTCTCCCAGTTCCTGGCTCTGTTCGAGTGGACCGCCATCAGCACCGTCGTCGCGGTCCGGGGAGCGGAGGTCCTGCAGGGGCTGGACGCGCCGATCTTCGTGGTGCTCATGCTGCTCATCGCCGGCATCGCCCTGATGAACTTGCTGATCACCAGTGGGACCGCACTATGGGCGCTCCTTGCTCCCGTGCTCATACCCATGACCATGCTCATCGGGGCCAACCCCGCGACGGTGATGGCCATCTACCGGATCGCGGATTCCTGTACGAACTCCATCACCCCGATGAGCGCGACGTTCGTCCTCACCGTCGGCTACCTCCAGACGTACCAGAAGAAGGCGGGCATCGGCACTCTGGTGTCGTTCACGCTCCCGGCCGCGATGGCGATGATGGCCGCCTGGATCGCGCTGTTCGCGGTCTGGTACGCCCTGGGGTTGCCGCTGGGCCCCGGTGCGCCGATCCGCTGAGCAGACGGTACCGAGGCGGTACTCGGGCCAGGAGCCCGTCCTCACGAAGGACCGGTGCGCCCGCGGCCGTGTGGGCGCCGGTGGACGCCGTTTCACAGCGTCTCTCAGGGGCGCGGATCAATCCAGGCGGATCGTCACAGGGCGTAATGATGCTGCCGTGTGGCGCGGCTCCTGATGCGCGAGATCACGGCAGCATCGCTTTGCCGGGAGGGCTTGCGCGGCAGGTGGACCGGAGGAGTCGTGTCCCCGCGGGCGCGGGGCCGACGTTCGGCTCGCGCGCCCCGGCGTCCCATCCGGGGGAACATCCCCGCAGGTGCGGGGACCACTATTGGGGCGGTGGATCAGTGTCAGCCCTTCGTGGTCCTTGGGGTGCCATGCGTGATCGTGGGTCTCGAATGTGCAGCCCAGTTCGTTGTTGGTCCGGTGGATGAGCAGGGCCCGTCCTTGGCCGGACTGCGGTGAGGAGTCTCGTCTCCCCACCGGATCTCGCCCTGGAAGCGGGCAGGGGCCTCTTCCTCGTCGCGGCCTTGGCCACACCTGCGGTGACCGGGACGGCGTGGCAACGGCATCAGGAAGCGGGGACGGGCTCCAGACGGTAGGCGTCCCCGTGGGCGACCACGCGGCCGGCGGTGGGCGGTGCGAAGTGGGTGCCGAGGAGGAGGGTGTCCGTGCCGGCGAGGGAGCCGAGCAGCTTGCGGCGGGTGGCCTCGGACTGCCGCGGGTCGATGTCGACGCAGGCGCCGATGGCGGGGTGGGCGAGCTGGACGGGGTGGTGGACGCAGTCGCCGGTGATCAGCGCCGTCTCACCCTGGCTGGTCAGTTCCACGGCGACGTGGCCGGGGGTGTGGCCGGGTGTCGGGATCAAGCGCAGGCCGGGGGCGATTTCGGCCCCCTTGTGCGGGACGTCGACCGTGCTCAGCAGACCCGCCTGTTCGACCGGGATCACGGAGTCGCTGAACATCTGTTCGCGTGCCTCCTCCATGTCGTACGTGGCCCAGAACTCCCGCTCGGTGCGGGAGGTGAGGTAGCGGGCGTGGGGGAAGGTGGGGACCCATTCGCCGTTCACCTGCTGTGTGTTCCAGCCGACGTGATCGGCGTGCAGGTGGGTGAGGATCACCAGGTCGACGGAGTCCGGGGGGAATCCGGCGGCGGTGAGGCGCTCCAGGAAGTCGGTCCGCAGGTTGTGCCAGGCCGGGTTGGCCCGCTCCTTGCCGTTGCCGATGCCGGTGTCGACGAGAACGCGCAGCCCGTTCACGACGAACGCGAAGCTGTGGCTGTCGATGTGCAGAATCCCGTCCTGGCCGGCGAAGTGGGGGTGCAGCCAGTCCTGGGCGGTTACCACCTCAGGGGTGGCGTCGGGCAGCAGCCAGGGTCCGGTCGCGGGCGGCAGGGCGACTTCGTCGATGCGGTGGACGGTGACGCCGCCCACGGTCCAGGAGGGGATGGGGGTGGCGGTGGGGGAGGTGTGCATGGTGTGTTGTTCCCTTCGTTCTCTTCAGCGGAAGCGGTCGGTTGTTCTCTTCAGTGGGAGCGGTCGGCTTCGGGGCGGGCCGCCCCGCGTCGGGACGCGGTGAGTGCCGCCAGGGCCGCCAGAGTGAGGAGAGCGGCGGTGATGGCGTAGGCGTGTGAGGTGGTCCCCAGTCCGTAGTGCTGGGTGGCGGCGCCCGCGGCGACGGCGGGCAGGCTCATGGAGAGGTAGCTGAGGATGTAGTAGGCGGCCAGTGTCGCGGCGCGGTCCCGCTCGTCGAGCGAGGCGAGGAGCATACGCAGCGCCCCCTGGGAAACAGCGCCGAAGGCGATGCCGGCCAGCACCGCGCCGCCGTAGACGGCGGGCAGCCCGGCGCCGTGCAGACCGCTCAGGGTCAGGGCCGCGGCGGGCAGGACGGACAGGCAGCCGCCGATCGCCGTGGCGCGGGGCGGCCTGCGCCGCAGCGCCCATACGGTGAGCGCGGCGGTGGCGCTGAGGGTGAAGAAGACCATGCCGCGGGCTGCTTGCGGGGCGTCGGGGGCCACCAGGCGTACGAGGGCCGGGCCGAGGGAGGAGTAGAAGCCGCCCAGCGCCCAGACGGTGCCGACAGCGGCGCCCGTGGCCAGCAGGGTGCGGCGGACCGGGGGCGGGACGCCGACCCGCGGGCGCAGCGACCGCAGCGCTCCCGCGCGGCGGTGGGCCGTCTCCGTGGTGAAGGTGGCCGCGATCGCCTGGGCGAGGAACAACGCCGCCAGCAGTACGTAGACGGTGACGGTGGGGGCGGGGGCGAAACGGACGAGCAGGGTGGAGACGAGCACGCCGGTGGCCATGCCGGCGGCCGGGGCGACGCTGTTGGCCAGGGCGGATCGGCCCGGACGCCGGGGGTTTTCCAGGTCGAGGAGCGCCGCGCCCGCGGCGCTGGTGGCCGCGCCGGTGGCCGCTCCTTGCAGGACCCGGGCGATGGTCAGGGAGCCCGCGCCGTCCGCTGAGGCCAGGAGGACCATGGAGGCGGCCGCCATGAGCAGGGCGCCTGCCAGGACGGGGCGTCGCCCCAGGTGGTCGGAGAGCGCTCCGGCGGTGAGCAGAGCCAGCAACAGGGCCAGAGCGTACGCGCTGAAGACCACGGTGACGGCAAGCGCGGAGAGGCCCCACTGGTCCTGGTAGAGAGGGTAGAGCGGGGTCGGAGCGCTGGACGCGGCCAGGAGGGCCGCGACTATCGACACATCGAGGGCGAAAGAAGCCGTGCGGCGCTTCGTATGTGCGCGGGCGGCCCGATGGGCGAGATGTGCGGGTGCGTCCGCCACCGCGGGGGCGTCGGACATGACGCCGGGCATAGGGGGCTCCTTCCGTAAATGCAATGCATTTGCTTTAAGGAACCGTAGAGCCTACGCTCGGGTTAACGCAAACTGTTGGCTTTTAGTGCGGGGCGCTTCGTTTCCACGCCCCCTGATCAGGAGAAACCCGTGCCCTCCGTTGAGCTCGCGCCGCCCGAGGCCGCCCGCTGGGCCGCCCGTGCCGGACTTCCACTGCCCGATGACCGCCACGCCGCGGTCGCCGCCACCGCCAACCACATCCACTCCGTCGTCGCGGTCCTGCGTGAGCTGGACTTCGGGGACACCCCGCCCGCCGGCGCCTACCGTGCCGGAAAGGAGAAGCACGATGCAGCCGTATGAATTGACCCTCGCCGACGCCGCGCAGCAGATCCGGGCCCGCCGGCTGTCCCCCGTCGAGCTGGTGGACTCGGTCCTCGACCGCATCGACCAGGTGGACCCGCACGTCGAGGCGTACGTCGCGGTCACCGCGGAGCAGGCCCGCGGCGCGGCGCGGGAGGCCGAGCGGGAAGCGGCCCGCGGTGTGTTCCGGGGGCCGCTGCACGGCGTCCCGGCCGGGCTCAAGGACCTGATCGACGTCGCCGGTTCGCCCACCAGTGCCAGTTCCCGGGTCCGAGCCGGCCACCGCGCCGCCGCCGACAGCACGGTCGCCGCCCGGCTGCGGGCCGCAGGCTCCGTCCTGGTCGGCAAGACCCACACCCACGAATTCGCCTACGGCCTGACCACCCCGCAGACCGGCAACGCCTGGGACCGCGGCCGGGTCGCGGGAGGCTCCAGCGGCGGGTCCGCCGTCGCGGTGGCGGCCGGGGCGGCGACCTTCGCCCTCGGCACCGACACCGGCGGGTCGATCCGGGTTCCCGCCGCGCTGAACGGGGTCGTCGGCCTCAAGCCGACCTACGGGCTGGTGCCGCGCCACGGCGTCACGTCGCTGTCCTGGTCGCTGGACCACGTCGGCCCGGTCACCCGCACCGTCGAGGACGCGGCCCTGGTCCTGACCGTCCTCGCCGGGCACGACCCGCGTGACCCCGCCTCGCTGGACACCCCCACCGTCGACCACCGGCCGGAACGGGAGCCGGACCTGGCGGGCGTGCGCGTCGGGGTGCCGCGCAATTACTACTTCGACCATGTCGACGCGGAGGTGGAGGCCGCCGTCCGCCGGGGCATCGCGCAGCTGGAGACGCTCGGCGCCCATCTCGTCGGGATCGACATCCCGATGACCCGGTACATCCAGGCCACCCAGTGGGGGCTGATGGTGCCGGAGGCCACCGCCTACCACGAGGGCACGCTGCGTACGGTCCCCGAGCTGTACCAGGCGGACGTCCGCATCCTCCTGGAGGCCGGTGAGCTGATGGGCGCGGGCGACTATCTGCGTGCCCAACGCTCCCGGACGCTCATGCAGGAGGAATGGGCCCGCATTCTGGAGAAGGTCGACGTGATCGCCGCCCCGGCGGTCCCGATGACCGCGGTGAAGGCCGGTCAGGAGAGCGTCACCTGGTCCGACGGCTCAACCGAGGCCGTCTCCGACGCCTACGTGCGTCTGTCCTCCCCGGCCAACATCACCGGAGTGCCCGCTCTGTCCGTCCCGGTGGGCCACGACACGGCGGGCATGCCGATCGGCATGCAGCTGCTCGGGCGGCCCTTCGGCGAGCGGCAGCTGCTGCGGGTGGGCCACGCCTACGAGCGGACGCAGTCCGCCCGATCGCTCGCGCCGGCCGCCTGACAGCGGCATGCGGGCCGGACGGTTCCGGCGCGGCCCATATGCCGTTCGGCTCCGGTCGGGATCAGGACCGGATGCCCGCAGGGAGGAGACCGGCGAGGGAGCCCTGGCGCGGCCGTCAAGCCGGCATGCTCCTCCTAAACGCAATAACCGTGCTTTAAGGTGGAGTCATGAGTCGTAAGCCGATGGTGCGCCCCGGCGGGCGCAGTGCACGGGTCCAGGCTTCGGTGCACACCGCTGTCCGCGAAATCCTGTCGGAGCGGGGCCGTGACGCGGTGACCGTCCCGCTGGTCGCCCAGCGCGCCGGAGTCACCCCCTCGACGATCTACCGCCGCTGGGGCGACCTTCAGGAGCTGCTGTCGGACGTCGCGGTGGAGCGCCTGCGGCCCGACACCGCGCCGGAGAGCCACGGCGACCTGCTGTCCGACCTGACGGCCTGGGCCGAACAGTTCCTCGACGAGATGTCGTCCCCCTCCGGCCGCGCCTACATCCGTGACGCTCTGCTCGGCGACCCGGACGGCAGCAACGCCGGTCAGTGCTCGGCCTACGCGGCCGAACAAGTCGACGTCATACTCGCCCGCGCGATCGGCCGCGAGGAGAACACTCCCGACGTCGAGACGGCGATGGACCGCGTGGTCGCCCCCATGATGTACCGCATCCTCTTCCGCCCGGCCGGACTCGACGCCGCGTACGCCCGTCGGCTCGTGACCGAGCTCCTCGACGCGGGCGAAGAACACCCCCTCCCATGATCCAGATTCCTCGCGGCCCGCGCAGGGGGATCGCCAAGGCAAGCGCTGCTAACACGCATCCAGGGCTCATCCCCGAATTCCCCCCTCGGGCGCGGGGCCGACGGCACGCGGGCGTCACGGGTTGGGGTCGGCGAGGGAGCATCCCCGCGCCCTTCGGCGATGCTGACCGTGGAGATCGCGGCTGCGTACCCCTCGGCTTCGGCGACCTTGAGCATCAAGGTCATTCCGCGGTCCTGGTCGGCCAGGGCGGGGATGGTCCCTGAAGTGTGGGTGGTGTGGGCTGAGGAGCCCGGATCGGCATGTCGTGCCCCTTCAAGGCGCGGGCAAGGCCGGACAGTGGTCAGGCTCGGACCCATTCCACTGGGCTGCTGCGGCCCATGGATGCCGCGTGGCAGAGCTTCGGAATGTGGGAACCGTCGGTGGAGGCGACCTTCATCGGTCCGTCCGAGCAGGCCGCTGTGGCGACCACGAGCGCGTCCACGACGTTTTCGTGACCGTCCAGACCGGTGTCCTCCAGTAGTTCTGCCGCGCGGTCGGCGATGATCTCGGTCGCGGGGATGACGGTAAGCCGGGAGCGGAGCCAGCGTAGGTGGTTCGCTGCCTGTCCGGTGCGGCGGACTTCGGCGATGCTGACTGTGGAGATCGCGGCTGCGTACCCCTCGGCTTCGGCGACCTTGAGCATCAAGGTCATTCCGCGGTCCTGGTCGGCCAGGAGAGACAGTGGCTGCGCGTCGAGGATGAGGAGAGCGCGGGGGAACGCCGGGGCTACTCGCCGTGCCATGTCCGGCGGGCCTCCTCGATCTCCTCGGGAGTGAAGGAGCCGTGTTCGTCCTCGTAGGCCTCGACGATCTCCCTCGTTTTGGTCAGGGCGAGAGCGTGTTCGACGGCGTCGGAAACGAAGCGAGAGAAACCCCGGGCGCCTGTGCGGGCTTCGACCTCGCGGGCAAGCGACTTGGGGATGGTGACGGACTTCTTGACAGTGGTCTCGTCCGGAGGCGCGTACTCGATAGCCATGCCCGCATTATCCCACCAAGAGTAGGACTTCTGTCCAGCCGGGTTCTTCGTAGGCGGCGCAGCCGCATCTGAGTGGGCTCATCGTGATGGCGGACTTGATCGGGCTGCGGGGCCGACCGCCCCGGCGGCCTCCATGCGCAGCCGCTCGACGGAACACCCCCGCAGGCGCGGGGCCGACGACCAGGGTGCGCCAGCGGTCGCGGGTTTCCTGAGAACACCCCCGCAGGCGCGGGGCCGACACTTGCTGGCCTGGGCTTTTATCTGAGGTCGGCCTTGATTTCTTTCAGTGGGATCGGCCAGGGACGTTGATCGGGGCTCTGTCGACAGGCGGCCGGAAGGAGCAATCTGGTTGTCCCTCATGCGTTGTCAGCGCCAGCATTCAGGTCGTTCCATCACCTTACTGAACTGACGGGAGTTGGTTTTGGTGACCTGGCTGAGGTGAGGCGGGACGGGGCCATGCGGACGGTGCGGCTGGATCTGCGGGCGCTCGTCGTGATGGCGGACGGGATCGCCGGTTACGTGGCCGGGCTGTGGGGATGTCCTCGGAGGGACCGCAGGGGTAGATCCCTCCGTGGGAAGGCGCAACGTGCCGCCCGGGCGGCGCCGGTTGTGCTCCTGTCGCCTCCGGTGCCGTACAGCCGTGCGGCACGTGCCTCACGCAAAACACCCCCCTGACTGCGTTTCCGCAGGTCAGGAGGGTGTGAGAGCGGTAGCGGAGGGATTTGAACCCTCGGTGAGTTTCCCCACACTCGCTTTCGAGGCGAGCTCCTTCGGCCGCTCGGACACGCTACCGAGGGAGAGCTTAGCCCACGGTGGGCCGTGCTTTGAAATCGATAGTCCGTCGGGGGTCAGCGGGATCGGAAGAAGGTGGTCAGGAGCGTGGCGCACTCCTCGGCCAGGACGCCGTGGATGACTTCCGGGCGGTGGTTCAGACGGCGGTCGCGTACGACGTCCCAGAGGGAGCCGGTCGCGCCCGCCTTCTCGTCGAGCGCGCCGAAGACCACCCGGTCCAGCCGGGACTGGACGATGGCGCCCGCGCACATCGTGCAGGGTTCGAGCGTCACCACCAGCGTGCAGTCCGTCAGGCGCCACGCGCCGAGCTTTCCGGCGGCTCTGCGGATCGCCAGGACCTCCGCGTGGGCCGTCGGGTCGCCCGTCGCCTCGCGTTCGTTGTGAGCCGTGGCGAGCGTCGTGCCGTCCGGGGACAGCACGACGGCGCCGACCGGTACGTCACCGGACCTGCCCGCCCGTACGGCCTCGTCCAACGCGAGGCGCATGGGCGCGAGCCACGGTGCGCGTACCGGGTCGGGCGCCGGGTCGGACTCATCCATCTAGCGCACGGTCTCCAGTACTTCGGCCGCGCCCAGCGCCTCCGCGATCTCGGCCATCGCGTCGGTCTCCAGCGCCAGCAGATCGGCCTCGGAGAGGCCCAGGTCGGTCAGGATCTCGCGGTCGCCGACGGCGCCCGTGGGCACGGTGTCGGTGGCCGTGGCGGGGGGGTCGGTTTCGGTGTCGGTGTCGGTATCGGTTCCTTCGTACTCGTCGTCCGGTTCGCCGTCCTCCGTACCGTCGAGGTCCAGCGCGTCGAGGTCGTCGGCCGGGTCGTCGTCGTCCCTGCCGAGCAGTTCATCAATGAGGATCTCCCCGTACGAGGAGCGTGCGGCCGCGGCCGCGTCGGAGACGTAGATACGAGGGTCTTCCTCGCCCTCCACGCGGAGGATGCCGAACCAGGCGTCCTCCTGCTCGATGAAGACGAGCACCGTGTCCTCGTCCACCGAGGCTTCGCGGGCCAGGTCGGTGAGATCCGACAAGGTCTCCACATCGTCGAGCTCTGTATCGCTCGCTTCCCACCCGTCTTCGGTGCGCGCGAGCAGTGCGGCGAAGTACACCGTGACTCTCCCACTGGTCAGAGGTGTGACGGTCCGGCGGTGCGCTGCTCGGCGCCGCCCACTCGGAATCGTGGCAGAAACCGGCGCTTCGCGAGAGGTCTTCCGCCGTTGCGTCGTGGCGCCATTTTATTGGCCCCCTGTTCGGACCCGGTCGCAGGATGGCTTCCTCCGGGCCCGGGGGTGGGCAGGAGGCCGCCGGGATCCGGTCTCGTGGCCGGGCGTGGCTCCCGGCCGGCCCGGGCGTGGCTCCGCGTGGCTACCAGCGGAACGTACGCATCCGCATCTGCTGGCGCATCCGTGCCGCGCGCGCCTGCCGGGGCTTCACGCGCTCGCGGAGCGCCTTGGCCTCGTTCAGCTCCCGCAGGAACTGCGCACGGCGCCGGCGGCGGGCCGCCTCGGGCTCGCTCTCGCCGTCGGCGTTGCCGTCGCCCGTGGGCTCCGGACCCGTGGGCTCCGGACCCGAGGGTGACTCGGGACTCATCGACGCCTCACCACCTCAAGGCTGTGTCCTGGGCCCTTCTACCTTCCCTCGCCCACGGGGGTTGATGCCAGCCGGTTCCCACCCGTTCCCGGCATTCCGCACGTTCCTGGCAGCGCGTAATGCCTTGGCCCCCGGTTACTGTGGACGCCATGCGGATTCACGTCGTCGACCACCCGCTGGTCGCGCACAAACTCACCACCCTGCGCGACCGGCGCACCGACTCCCCGACCTTCCGGCGGCTCGCCGACGAACTGGTCACCCTGCTGGCGTACGAGGCCACCCGGGACGTACGGACCGAACAGGTCGACATCGAGACCCCGGTGACGGGGACGACGGGGGTGAAGCTCTCCTACCCGCGTCCGCTGGTCGTCCCGATCCTCCGGGCCGGTCTCGGCATGCTGGACGGCATGGTGCGGCTGCTCCCGACCGCCGAGGTGGGCTTCCTCGGCATGATCCGCAACGAGCAGACGCTCCAGGCGTCCACGTACGCGACCCGGATGCCCGAGGACCTCTCCGGCCGCCAGGTGTACGTACTGGACCCGATGCTCGCGACCGGTGGCACGCTCGTCGCGGCGATCCGGGAGCTGATCAAGCGCGGCGCCGACGACGTGACGGCCGTGGTGCTGCTCGCGGCGCCCGAGGGCGTCGAGGTGATGGAGCGCGAGCTGGCGGGCGCGCCGGTGACGGTCGTGACGGCGGCGGTCGACGAGCGGCTCAACGAGAACGGCTACATCGTTCCCGGGCTGGGCGACGCGGGCGACCGGATGTACGGCACCGTCGACTAGGACTCGGTGCGACAGGACTCGGTCCGACAGGGCTTGGTGCGAAGGGTCGTGCCCTCCCCGCGGGGAGGGCACCACCCTTCGGCTTCAGCAGGACGGCGTCACCGGGGCGCTCAGCGTGGCCAGTGCCTGGTCCGCGTCCTTCTGGACGTTCAGCGTCTTGAAGGCTGAGCCGATGATCAGATCGACGTCCTTCGTCGTACGGGTGTCGGCCTTCGGCGTGGCGTCCTTGAGCTGGGTTCCGAGGACGGTGAGGGCGCTGTCCGAGGCGGTCGTCGCCCCGAGGAGCATCCCGGTGCCCGGGACCTTCTTGTCGTACGTCTCGGGGGCGTTGCCCACCTTGCCGATGACGAAGCCGCGTTTCCTCAGCTCGTCGGCGGTGGTCTTCGCGAGTCCGCCCCGCGAGGTCGCGTTGTAGACGTTGACCGTGATCTGGCCCGGCCTGGGGAGCGCCTTCGCGGGCGTCGTGGGAGAGGGGGACGGCTTGCAGTCGGGTGTGTTCCGTCCGCTGGCGGTCGTGGTCTTCGTGCTGTCGCCGGAGAAGACGTCGATGAGCTGGAGCGTTCCCCAGCCGGCCAGGCCGAGGGCGACGACGGCGGCGACGGCCGCGAGCACGATCCTGCGGCGGTGACGGGGGCGGCGCATACGCGGGTACTTGGACCCCGTGATGCGGTACTTTCCGCCCATGCCGGGGGGAGTGAGCATGCTCATGGGCGCAGCGTAGTGCGCGCCGTGCGTGTTTCACACTAAATGATCAACCGTTTGGGCGATCGGGGGTGGTCAAAGAGCCCGAAAGGCTCAGTGGGAGCCGCTCCGGGGCGCGGAACCCGGCCCCGTCAGCCCATGTCCAGCTCCAGCACGCGCGCGTGCAGCACCTGACGCTGCTGGAGCGCGGCGCGTACGGCGCGGTGCAGCCCGTCCTCCAGGTAGAGGTCGCCCTGCCACTTCACGACGTGCGCGAACAGGTCCCCGTAGAAGGTGGAGTCCTCGGCGAGCAGCGTCTCCAGGTCGAGCTGACCCTTCGTCGTGACGAGCTGATCGAGGCGGACCGGGCGCGGCGCGACATCCGCCCACTGCCGGGTGCTTTCCCGGCCGTGGTCGGGATACGGCCTCCCGTTACCGATGCGCTTGAAGATCACACGGAAAGCCTACCGGGCAAGCGGCTCCGGGCGCAGCCATGGCGCAGGAGCGCAAAGGTCGCATTCGGTGTCAAAGGGGGAGCGAAGCGAGACCGGAGAGGGAGCGGAGAGGGAGCGGAGAGGGACGGAGCGGGAGGCAAGGGCCGGGGAAGGGCTGGGGAAGGGCCAGGGAGGGGTGGTGGAGGGGCAGCGGAAACGGCCCCTCCGGAGAGCGGAATCGGGCCCTCCGGGCAGCGGAATCGAGCCCTCCGTCTCCGCCGCCCCCTCCGCCTCGTCGTCCTCCGTCCCGCTGCCCTTCGCCTCGCGCGCCGCGCCGCTGTACCGGCCCGCCGGGACGTCCGAGAGACCCTAGACCGGCGGCGTGCCCGGCGGGGACTGGCGGTGCGGGTGGGGCGGGGTGTGCGGGCCCGGGTGCGGGGAGAGCGGTGGGCGGCCCGGGTGGCCGTGTCCGCTGTCGCGCGCGGGCACTTTCACTCTTACCCGGCGCGGCATGAGCCCGTAGATTCCCAGCGGCGGAAACAGGTCGACCCGTCTCGGATAGTTTCCCTGCGCGCATTCGAGGCAGAGAAGATCTCGTGTGCCGTCCGGTGTGGTGCGTACCGCCTCGACGCTGTTTTTCCAGCATGCCTCGCAGTACCAGCAATCCATTTTCGACAGCAGCACGGTCGCCCTGGGCAAGGGGTCCCCTTTCCTCGGCGGAGTCCGTCCCGTTTCCGCAGAAACGGTCATTCGTAAAGCGGCCCGAACGGTCCGAACGGTCAGAGAGGGGCGGTGCGCGCGGTGGGGGCGGTGAGGGCCGTGGGGGCGGCAGGGGCGCCCGGGGAGGTGCCGGGGACATGAAGGGACGGGAGAGGTGCGAGCGGCTTCGCCACGACGGGGCCCAATTCCGGTGTGGGGATAGGGATTGCGTTCGAATCACTGCGCATTGTCGTCCTCGGGGCGATACAACTACATTGCGTGGGACCAGCGTTGCCCTGCGCCAGGCGGGTGCGCAACGTCGTGTGCGTGCCAGACAGGATCTGTCACCTGAGGAAGGAAGAGCGAATGGGGCGGCGCAATGCGGAAGGCGGGGAGAAGACGGCCGGTACGGCGGCCGTATTCGGTGAAGTGCTGAAGCATTCACGGGACTCCGTCGGCCTCACCCAGGCGGGACTCGCGGAGAGAGTTCCGTGTGACCGGTCGTTCGTAGCACGTGTGGAGGCGGGGACGCGCGTTCCCGACGACAAGTTCACCGACACGTGCGACACGGTCCTGCGGACCGGCGGGATCCTGCGCAAGCTCTGGGACAGGATCGACTGGTATCCGGAGGTGGAGCATCCGGACTGGTTCAAGCGCCGCGCCGCCATGGACGCCCAGGCGGTGGCCCTGCGGGAGTACCAGAACCAGGTGATGCCCGGACTGCTGCAGAACGAGGAGTACGCGCGCGCCCTCTTCGCCCAGGTCTACACGGGCGACGAATTGGAGGACATGGTCCGCGCGCGCCTCAGCCGGCAGCACCGGTTCCTCTCGACCGGAGGGCCGCTGCTCATCGCCGTACTGGACGAAAGCTGTATCCGGAACATCGTCTTCAGCAATGCCGTCATGCGGAATCAGTGTGCGCATCTTCTCCGGGTGGGGAAGTTGCCCAACATTCGTGTGCAAGTCGTCCCGGCCGGCTCCCCGAGCGTGGTGCGCCCCAGTACGTCCATGTCGCTCATCACCATGCCCGACGGCCAGTTCTGGGTGTACTCGGAATCGCTCGACCGCGGGCACTTCAGCGACGATCCGGCGGTTACCGCCCGTCATGCGCAGTCCTATGATGTGCTCAGGGCGGATGCCCTGTCCGCTTCCGAGTCTGCCGCGCTGCTCCGTGACGCGATGGAAGGGTATGACCACCATGAGGAACCGCGATGTGACAGCGGCGGCGTGGGTCAAGAGCAGCTACAGCAGCAACAGCGGCGGAAACTGCGTGGAAATAGGCCTCGGTATCCCCGGATCCGTTCCTCTTCGTGACAGCAAGAGCGTCGAAGGTCCCGTGCTCGTTTTCCGTACCGGCGCCTTCGGCACCTTCCTTTCAGGTGTCAAGAGACCCCTCCCCTGATCCCTCCCCTGATCCCCCTCCTGATCCCCCTCCTGATCCCCCTCCTGATCCCCCTGTTCCTCCGTACCGGGCCTCCTGGCGTTTCGGCGGCATCCTTCCGGTCAATTCCGCCGTAATCTCTGGCCGAATGGACACGGAATGCAGGAATGCAGGAAAGGCAGGGTGTACGACGTGCTCAGCACCGAATTCGTGACCGGCTCCCCCAACTGGCTCGATGTCGCCAGCCCCGACATCGCCACCTCGGCCGCCTTCTACAGCGCCGTCTTCGGCTGGACCTTTCAGCCGGCCGGCCCGGACGCGGGGGGCTACGGCTTCTTCCAGCAGGACGGCAGGACGGTCGCGGCCCTCGGGCCTCTCACCGAGAACGGCGCCGACGCCGCCTGGACCGTGTACTTCAAGAGCCAGGACGCCGACGCCACCGCCCACTCCGTCACACGGCACGGCGGCACCGTACGGGTCGACCCCATGGATGTGATGGACGCCGGGCGCATGGCGTGCCTCACCGACCCCCAGGGCGCGGACTTCGCCGTCTGGCAGCCCGTCTCCGTACGCGGGCTCGAATCCACCTCCGAGCGCGGCACCCTCTGTTGGGCCGAACTGCACACGGACGACGGCGCGGGCGCGCTCGCCTTCTACCGGGCCGTCCTCGGCTGGCGCTTCCAGGAGCTGCCGGTGCCCGGCATGACGTACACCGTGCTCTCCACCGGCGAGGGCGACCAGGAGGACGCCACGTTCGGCGGGGTCGCCCCGGTCCAGGGGGACGAACGGTCGCGCTGGCTCCCGTACTTCGCCGTCGACGACGCCGACGCCCTGGTCTCCGCGGTGCGGGACAACGGCGGCTCCGTCGTCATGCCCGCCATGGACGTGCCGGACGTCGGCCGCATGGCGCACCTCGCCGATCCCTTCGGCGCGCGGTTCGCCGTCATCAGGCCCGCCCCGCCGCAGGGGTAGGGGCTGCAGGGGACGGGTCCACGGACAGGGCACGCCGCGTTCTCCGTGCGGCGTGCCCTGTCCCTGTGCCCGTCCTGCGGGTTCCCCGAGCGTCTACGAGGCCGGTGTGTGGCCCTTGTCGCGTGCCGGAGCCGTCTTCTTGGCGGACTGCGCCGGCTGCGCCGACTGCGCCGACTCTGCCGTCGCCGGCTTCTTCAGCGAGCTGAGGTCATGGGCGTACGTGCCCACGGCGTTCGCGATCACGTCGACGTTGATGTCGAGGGCCCGCATGCTGATGTTGGAGAGGTCGTCGCAGGCCGCGTGGTAGCACGCGTCGTACGCCACGCCCGCCTCGCCCCCGTACCGATTCGCCTGCTCCTGCGACTTGATGCCCTCCGCGCCCGTGAACGTGCCGCCCGAGGCGATGCCCGCGTCCATGAAGGGGCCGTAGTCGGAGCGGCCGTCGAAGTCCGTTCCCTCGTGCGGAACGTTTCTGCTGTCGAGGAAGTCGGTGATGCCCTTCTCGATCTGTGCCGAGCCCTCGGGTCCCGCGCCCGCGCCCTCGCCGTCCGAGTCGTCGCCGTCGTAGACGAACTGGGCGTGGTTCGGCGAGGCGATCATGTCGAAGTTGAGGTAGAGCGAGAGGTCTGCGCGCTGCTGGTCGGTGAGCTTTCCGACGTACGACTCGGCGCCCAGCAGGCCCAGTTCCTCCGCCGACCACCAGGCGAAGCGCACCTTGTTCGCCGGCTTGTCGTGCGTCTTGGCGAGCTTGAGCGCGACCTCCAGCAGGCCCGCGGAGCCCGAGCCGTTGTCGTTGATGCCGGGGCCCTCGGTGACCGAGTCGAGATGGGCGCCGAGCATCACCGTACGGTCGGACCTGCCGCCCCTGGTCTCGGCGATCACGTTGCGGGTGGTGCGCTCCTCCTGGAGCTGGCGCACGTCCAGTGAGACCGTCACGGGGCCGGCCGCCACGTCGGCGGCGAGCGCCTCGCCCGCTTCCCTGGTGACGCCCCCGGTGGGGATCACACCGGCCTCAGGACCGCCGAGCGTGCCGCTGAGCGCGCCCTCGGTGTTGTTGTAGATGATCGCGGCGACCGCCCCCGCCGCGCCCGCCACCCGCTGCTTGTCGGCGAAGGCGCAGCCGCCGCGCTGGATGAGCGCGATCTTGCCGGTGTAGTCGGCGGAGGCGTAGTCGCCCGCCTCGCACCCGGTCGTCGCGTCGAGCGGTACGGCGGCCAACTCGGCCTCCACACCGCCCTCCGGGGTGGACCTGGTGTACGACATGGCGGTGATCGTGACGTCGCGCGGCGTCGGCGCGGTGACCGTCAGTTTCTCGGCGAGGGTCTCGATGTACGTGATGTCGAAGGTGTCGTACGAGACCTTGTAGCCGGCCTTCCTGAGCTGGCCGTACACGTAGGCGGCCGACGCGTCGTGGCCGATCGTGCCCGCCGCGCGGTTGCCGTTCGACTCCTCGGCGATCTGCTGGAACTTCTCCAGATGCCGGTACGCGTCCTTCGCGGAGGCCGAACGCACCAGCTTCTTCGAGAGTTTCGCGGCGTTCCGCGCGGCTTCCCTCGCCGGGTCGTGTGCTCGCGCGGCGGCGGGGGAGGAGGCGGAGAGCAGAAGCGGGGCGGCGAGCGCGGTGGCGGTCGCTGCGGCCATGAGTCTGCGGGACGTTGCGTTCACAAGGGTCCTTCCGGTGCGAACGAATGTGAGCGAATGTCGGAGAAAAGTAGCGAGCGCCGCGTCTTCTGGGAACAGATGTGGCGCAGGTCACGGAACGTTCCGGTCGATTCCGTACTCCGCGTGGATCAGCGACTCTTGGTCGGCTTCTCCGTCTTCTCCGTCTTCTCTGCCCTCTCCGTCTTCTCCGGCTTTGTGGCCTGTGCCGACTTCGCAGTTTTGGCCGCGCGCTTGGCCTCCTGCTTGAACGCCCGTACCTTCGCGAGCGATTCGGGGCCCGTGATGTCCGCCGCCGAGCGGTACGCGCCCTGGTCGCCGTAAGCGCCCGCCGCCGCGCGCCAGCCCTCCGGCCGTACCCCGAACTGTTTGCCCAGCAGCGCCAGGAAGATCTGTGCCTTCTGCTTCCCGAAGCCGGGCAGCTCGTTCAGCCGGTCCCGTAGCTCCGTACCGGTGGTGACATCGCGCCAGACCGACGTGGGGTCGCCGTCGTAGTGCTCGACCAGGTACTGGCAGAGCTGCTGGACGCGCCGGGCCATCGACCCCGGGTAGCGGTGCACGGCGGGTTTGTCGGAGAGCAGGGCGGCGAAGGCGTCGGGGTCGTACGCGGCGATCGCGTGCGCGTCGAGATCGTCGCCGCCCATACGGACGGCGATGGTGTACGGGCCGGAAAATGCCCACTCCATCGGTACCTGCTGGTCGAGCAGCATGCCGACCAGGGCGGCCAGGGGGCTGCGGCCGAGCAGTTCGTCGGCCTCGGGCTGCTGTGCGAGCCGGATTGTGGTGCTCATGGGCCGATGATCACCCGGGGCCGGAGGGACGCGCGGACAACACGCGCTGACGATGTGGTCATATGACTATTTTGTGGTCCGTATGGGCGAGCAAAGGGACGGGTAGATCGCGGTGCAGGCTGAGGCCGCCCGCATGGCCGGGTGGTCTGCATCGCTCATGTTTCGTGATTCGTGAAAGGCCGCTCACCCGTGTCGCACCCCTTTGAACTGCCGGATTTCTACCTGGCTTATCCGGCCCGCCTCAATCCGCACTTGGAGGAGGCCAGGAAGCACTCCAAGAAGTGGGCCAGGGATATGGGCATGCTGGAGGGCTCGGGCGTCTGGGACGAGCACGACCTCGACTCCCATGACTACGCGCTGCTCTGCTCGTACACCCATCCCGACTGCGGCGGACCGGCGTTGTCGCTGGTCACCGACTGGTACGTGTGGGTCTTCTTCTTCGACGACCACTTCCTGGAGGTCTACAAACGGCCCCAGGACCGCGAGGGCGGCAAGGCGTATCTCGAACGGCTCGCGGCCTTCATGCCGATGGACCTGTCGGCCGGATTCCCCGAGCCGACCAACCCCGTCGAGGCGGGGCTCGCCGACCTCTGGGCGCGTACGGTCCCGAGCATGTCCCTGGCCTGGCGCGAGCGGTTCGCCGAGTCGACGGAGAACCTGCTCAACGAGTCCGACTGGGAACTGGCGAACATCAACGCGGAGCGCGTCGCGAACCCCGTCGAGTACATCGAGATGCGCCGCAAGGTGGGCGGGGCGCCCTGGTCCGCGGGGCTCGTCGAGTACGCGGCGAACGCCGAAGTCCCCGCCGCCATCGCGGACTCCCGGCCGCTGCGGGTGCTGAAGGAGGCGTTCTCGGACGCCGTACATCTGCGCAACGACCTCTTCTCGTACGAGCGGGAGATCGAGGAGGAGGGCGAGCTGAGCAACGGCGTACTCGTCCTGGAGACCTTCCTCGGCTGTACGACGCAGGAGGCGGCGGACGCGGTCAACGACCTGCTGACCTCCCGTGTCCAGCAGTTCGAGAACACGGCGCTGACCGAGCTGGGGCCGCTCTTCGCGGAGCGCGGGCTCGGCCCGCAGGAGTGCGCCGACACGCTCGCGTATGTGAAGGGGCTCCAGGACTGGCAGTCGGGCGGCCACGAGTGGCACATGCGCTCCAGCCGCTACATGAACGGGGTGGGCGAGGGCGGAGGCGCCGGGGCGGGTGCTCCCGGGACCGGGACCGGGACCGCAGGTGCTCCCGGGACCGGGGCCGGGGGCGGCGGCGCGGGGCTGTCGTTCTCCATGACGCCCGTCGGGCTCGGGACGACCGCCGCCGACATCGCGCGCGCCATGGGGCTGGGGACGATCACCCCCCGGAGCATCGCCGCGGGCGCGCCGGCGCGGGCGCGCAGCCACAGCCATGTCCCCTTCCAGCACGTCGGAGCGTCCGTGCTGCCCGACTTCGACATGCCGTTCGCGCTCTCGCTGAGCCCGCACCTCGACCACTCGCGCGAGCACGTGGCCGAGTGGGCCCACCGGATGGGCATCCTGGAGGCGCAGCCGGGGATGCCCGGTTCCGACGTCTGGGACGAGGAACGGCTGCGCAGAATCGATCTGCCGCTCTGCTCCGCCGGTATCCATCCGGACGCCACCCCGGAGGAGCTGGACCTGACGTCGGACTGGCTGGCGTGGGGGACGTACGGGGACGACTACTTCCCCGTCGTGTACGGCAACGCGCGGGATCTCGCGGGCGCGAAGGCGTGCAACGAACGGCTGGCCCTCTTCATGCCGGTCGACCTGTCCCCGACCCCACCGCCGGCCACCGGGCTGGAGCGCGGGCTGGCCGATCTGTGGGTCCGTACGGCGGGCCCCATGGAGGAGTCCGCGCGGCGCACGTTCCGTAAGTCGGTCGAGGACATGACGGCGTCGTGGGTGTGGGAGCTGGCCAACCAGGTGCAGAACCGTATCCCCGACCCGGTCGACTACATGGAGATGCGCCGCGCGACCTTCGGCTCGGACATGACGATGTCCCTGTCCCGGCTGAGCCACGGCCGCCAGGTGCCGCCGGCCGTCTACCGCACGGGGCCGATGAAGTCCCTGGAGAACGCGGCGCAGGACTACGCGTGTCTGCTCAACGACGTCTTCTCGTACCAGAAGGAGATCGAGTTCGAGGGCGAGGTGCACAACAGCGTGCTCGTCGTGCAGAACTTCTTCAACTGCGACTACCCGACCGCGCTTTCCATCGTGGACGACCTGATGAAGTCGCGGATGCGTCAGTTCCAGCATGTCGTGGCCAACGAACTACCCGTGCTGTACGACGACTTCGCGCTGGACGACGACGCGCGTCGGGTGCTCGACGGCTATGTGAAGGAGCTGGAGAACTGGCTCTCCGGAATCCTCAACTGGCACCACGGGTGCAAGCGTTACAAGGAGCACGAACTCCTGGAGGACCGGGCCGGGATCACGCGCTGGGTTCCTCCGGTCCCGACCGGGCTCGGTGTCTCGGCGACGCGCACCCGGCTCCCGGGGTGGGCCCCGACCGTCGGGGCCGTGCGCCCCGCGCCTCCGTCGGCTGTCCCCCAAATGGCGCAGTAACCCCCCTGCCCGGCAAGGAGTTTGACATCCGGTCGACGTGGTCGACGGTGATCGTGAACCGGATGGGGGCCCTTGAGTGGCGAGCGGGCAGGTCCGGGGAGCCCGGGGTGCGCGGACGGCGGTGCTGGAGGCCGTCGCCGGATGGGTTCCGGGCGAGCCGGTCCGTAACGACGCGCTGCCCGCCGCGTGGGGCGTGGACGACGCGTGGATCCGCAGGCGAACGGGCATCGGGGCCCGCCACCGCGCCGGGCCGGGGACCGCGACGGGGGACCTCGCGTACGAGGCGGCGCGCCTGCTGATCGGCGACGGGGGCGGGGGTGGGGTCCAGGGGGGTTTCGGGTTCCACGGGGTCCCCGCGGCCCCCGGGTTCCACAGCGGCCCCGGGGCCCCCGGGGGCGGCTGTGCACGCGCGGCGTGTGGCGCGGCGGTGGACCGGGCCGTGGACGGTGTCGACATCGTGGACGCCGTCGTGCTGGCCACGGCCACCCCCGACCACCCCTGCCCCGCGACGGCGCCCGAACTGGCGGCGCGGCTGGGGCTCGGCACCGTGCCCGCCTTCGATCTGGGCGCCGTGTGCAGCGGCTTCGTCTACGGCCTCGCCGTCTGCCACGGCCTGGTGGTGTCCGGGCTCTACGACCGGGTGCTGCTGGTGGGCGCGGACACGTACTCGACCTGGCTGGACCCCCGGGACCGCGCGGCGGGCGTGGTGTTCGGGGACGGCGCAGGGGCGGCCCTGATCGGCGCCGGCAGAACCGGTTCCCCTGGCGAGTTGCTCGGGTTCGACCTGGGCAGCGACGGCTCGGGACGGGAGCTGATCACCGTGGCCGGAGGCGGCTCACGGGCCCGCGCCCAGGCCCGGCCCCCGGACCCGGAACGGTCCGATCCGGCCGGCTCCCCGGACCGGACGGGGCCGGCCGGCCCGGCCGCCGGGGGCGACGCGTACTTCCGGATGCGCGGCCGGGCCGTCTACCAGCACGCGGTCGAGCGGATGACCGCCTCCTGCCGCACCCTGCTGCACACCGTGGCCTGGGACCCGGCCCAGGTGGACCACTTCGTACCGCACCAGGCCAACGCCCGCATCCTGCGGGCCGTCGCCGACCGGGTGGGGATCGGCGCCGACCGCTGCGTCACCCACCTCGACCGCGTCGGCAACACCGGCGCGGCCTCCATCCCCCTGGCCCTGGCGGACGCGGCGGCACGGGGGCGTCTGCGCGCGGGCGACCGCGTGCTGCTCACCGCCTTCGGCGGCGGCCTCACCTGGGGGACGGCGGCCCTGACCTGGCCCGGAACCGTACGGGCCGCGCCTCTCGACGGAAGGTACGCACCATGGGAAGGAACGCATCATGACGGGGACGGCTGAGCGGGTGGCGCGGGCCGGGGTGGCGGTGACCGGGCTGGGGGTGGTGACGCCCGCGGGCATCGGCGAACCGGCCTTCTGGGCCGGGCTGTGCGCGGGACGGTCCGTCGCCCGGCGGCGGCCCGAACTGGCGGGCATGCCGGTCGACTTCGTGTGCGCGATCGGCGACCCGTCGGATCCGGAGGTGGATACGGGGGCGGGCGCGGCACCGTACGACACGGCGCCCGGCACCCCGTACGCAGCACACGCCCCACGCACCCCGCACGTCCCGCACACCCCGTCGTACAGCGTGCTCGATGTGGACGCGGCGGTGGGCGGGCGCTCCGTGTGGCGCATGGCGCGGTTCGTGAAGCTGGCGCTGATCGCCGCGCGGCAGGCGGTCGCCGACGCCGGTCTCGACCCGGCCACCTGGGACGGCGGCCGGGTGGGGGTGGTCCTCGGGGTGGGCGTCGGCGGTGTCTCCGTACTCGCCGACAACGCGCTCAAGCTCCAGGCGCACGGGCCGCAGTCCGTCTCGCCGCTGCTGGTGCCGATGATGATCCCGAACGCGGCGGCCGGCGAGGTCGCCATCGCGCTCAAGGCCCGGGGGCCCAGCCTGGCCCCGGTGACCGCCTGCGCGTCCGGGGCGACCGCGCTCATCCTCGCCCGCGACCTGCTGGTCGGCGGGCAGTGCGACGTGGTGGTCGCCGGGGGCGCCGAGTCCGTACTGACCCCGCTGGTGGTGACGGCGTTCGCGCGGATGGGCGCGCTGTCGACGCGTACGGACGACCCGGCCGGTGCGTCGCGGCCGTTCGCCGCCGACCGGGACGGGTTCGTCATCGGGGAGGGCGCCGGGATGCTCGTCCTGGAACGGGAGGCGGACGCCCGCGCCCGGGGCCGGGTGCCGCGCGCGCTGCTGGCGGGCGCGGGTGCGAGCACGGACGCGCACCATCCGACGGCGCCCGCGCCGGACGGCCGGATCGCGCAGGTGGCGGTGGAGACGGCGCTGCGGGAGGCGGGGTGGAGCGCCCACGACGTCGAGCACGTCAACGCGCACGGCACCTCCACGCCGCTCAACGACGCCATGGAGGCGTCGCTGATCGAGCGGGTCTTCCCGCACGGGCCGCCGGTCACCGCGGCGAAGGGCGTGGTGGGGCACACGCTGGCGGCGGCGGGGGCGATCGAGGCGGTGGCGACCGTACTGACGCTGGAGCACGGGCTGATCCCGCCGATCGCCAACCTGGACGCGCCCGCGGTCGAGTTCGACCTCGACTGTGTGACGAAGCAGGCGCGCCGGCAGCGGGTGCGGAGCGCGGTCAGCCACAGCTTCGGCTTCGGGGGGCACAACGTCGCGCTGGCGTTCGAGAGGGTCTGACGGGGTACGGGGCGTGCGGGACGTGAGGAACGCGCTGGTGGCGGGCGCGCGGAGCGGATCGGCCGAACGAATGTCTTGTGGCCCCGAGTGCGGCAAAGTCGTTTCTTCATCAACCGTCGCTCGTTCTTCTCAGGTGAGCGTAATGATCAACAGCGGTGCCGTGGACGCGGGAAAGGCGACGGCGAGGCGGCTGACGCGCGTGCTGTACGGAGACGGTTTCGAGCGGGAGCACGGACCATGGCGGCGGTTCGCCGCCGACGGCCTCTTCCGCAGCCGCCCGGACTCGACACCCCCGGAGCGGCTGTCCCTGGCGTACGAACGGCTGCGTGCCGTGAACGGGGCGCTCGACAGCCCGGCGGAACTGGCCGCCGACCCGCGCGGGGTCGCGGCGCTGCACGAGTGGCTGGGGCCGATCGACCCGTCCTTCACGACCGTGGCGGGGATTCACTACAACCTCTTCCTCGGCAGCCTGCTCGACCACGACCACGCCGCCGACGGGGACCCCGGCGCCGCCGAGCGCGATCTGGCCGACTTCCTGACGCTGCGCCGGATCGGCACCTTCCTCTGTACGGAGGTGGCGCACGGCAACGACGCGGTCGCCCTGGAGACGACGGCCACGTACGACCGCGTCAGGGACGGCTTCGTCCTGCACACGCCGCACGCGGGCGCGCAGAAGTTCATGCCCAACACCAGCACCACGGGCGGCGCGAAGAGCGGGGTGGTGGCCGCCCGGCTGCTGGTGGACGGGGCCGACCACGGCGTCTTCCTCTTCCTGACGCCCCTGACGGACGGCTCCCGCACGCTCCCCGGGGTGCGGGTACGGCTGCTGCCCGAGCGGTTCGGCAGCCCGCTGGACCACTGCGTGACCTCGTTCGACCGGGTCTTCGTCGCGCGGGACGCGCTGCTGGGCGGCGTACGGGGGCAACTCGGCCGGGTCACCGGGGACGGCGCGTTCAGCAGCGCGGAGAGCAACCGGAGGCGGCGCTTCCTGGCCTCGATCGGCCGGGTCACCGCCGGGAAGCTCTCGATGAGCGCGGGCGCGCTGGGCGGGGCGCGCGTCGCGCTGGCGCTCGCCGTACGGTACGGCGGCCACCGGCTGATCTCGGGGCCCCGGGCGGTGGAGCGGGTGCCCGTCTTCGCGCACCGCAGCCACCACGGGCCGCTGACCGGGGGGCTGGCGACGGTCTTCGCGATGACACTGCTGCACCGTACGGTCGTCGACGCGTGGGAGACGCGTACGGAGGCGAACCGGGGCGAGACCGAGCGGCTGGTGGCGGTCGCCAAGGGGTGGATCACCTGGCGGGCCCGCGAGATCATCGTGGAGTGCCGTGAACGGTGCGGCGCCCAGGGGCTGTTGGAACACAACGGCATGACCGAGATGCTGGCGAACATCGAGGGCGCGATCACGGCGGAGGGCGACAACACCGCGATCTACGCGAAGGCGGCGGCGGAGCTGCTGTTCTCGGCGAGGGCCCCGGAACGGAATCCGGGAACGGCGGCGGGGGCGGCGCCGGATCCCGCGGCGGATCGCGACGCGGATCAGGACGTGGATCGGGACGCGGATCAGGACGAGGATCGGGACGCGGCCGGGAGCCCCGATCCGGACGCCGATCGGAGTGCGCACCGGGGTGCGGATCCGGGCGCGGATCCGGGCGCGGATCCGGTGGAATGTGACGCGAATTACGTCTCCCTGGAGCTGTCCGACACGGGCCATCTGGGTGATCTCCTGCTGGCGGTCGAGCAGTTGTGGCTGGACCGGGCCCGCCGCCGGATGGGCCGCGCGCCGCAGGGCGACCCCCTCGCCCGATGGAACGCGGCGTCCGGCGCCGCGCTGCGCGCCGTGGAGGCGCACGCGTACCGGCGGGCGGCCGAGGCGTACACGGCGGCGGAACGGAAGCTGTGGGAGCGGGAGCTGAGGGATACGGAGCCGGGCGCGGAGGCCGGGTCCGTATCCGTCTCCGCGCCCGGCTCGGCGCCCGCTCTGCTCCGCTCGCTGCACCGGCTCTTCGCGCTCCAGTGGATCGACCGGAACAGCGGTGACCTGCTGGCCCATGGTCTGCTGACGGCCGGTCAGCTCGACGAACTCCCCGATGTGATCGAGCGGCTCATCGCGGAGCTGGCCACGTACGCGACCACCCTGGTCGAATCCTTCGCACTGCCCGAGGAGATGCTCGCCGACCGGCCCATCGCCGGCGCCGGGTACGCCGACGCGTACGACGATCCGGAGGGCGCGTGGACCGTACCGGAGGCGCTGTCGCGGTGCGCGGCCTGCCGGCAGTCGCCGCCGTCTTCCGTGCCCGTATCAGATCGATTTAGCATTGTCCATCGGCTTTTGAGGTTTATCAACAATTTGAGAAACTTGCCGCACTGAGCCCCTTGAGTGCCTTGAGTACCTTTTGAAAGGACATGCCATGAATGCGACCCGTCAGGCGATTCATCCGAAGATCACAGAGGTCCTTGCCGAGACCTTCAAGGTGCCGGCCGTTGAGATCCACCCCGAAGCCACCATGGACAGCCTGGAGATGGACTCCCTCGCGGTCGCCGAGTTCGCCGTCATCATCAAGGAGAAGCTGGGCGTCGACGCCGACTCGGAGACGCTGCTCAAGGGCGCCACGCTCGCCGAGATCACCGCGTTCCTCGACAAGGCGGCCGTGGGCGTCGGCCGATGACCGGTGAAGCCAGGCCCGCCGTCGCCGTCACCGGACTGGGGATGATGACCCCGGCCGGGAACGACACGGAGTCCACCTGGAGCGGGGTGTGCGCGGGCGTGTCCCCCGCGCGTACGGTGCCCGAACTGCGGGGCTGCGTCGTCGACTTCGCCTGTACGGTCGGCGGCGTCGACCTGGACGAGGCGATCGGCGGGCGGACGGCCTTCCGGATGGGCCGCCATGTGAAGTTCGCGCTGCTCGCCGCGCGCGAGGCGGTCGCCGACGCCGGGCTCGACCCGCAGAGCTGGGACGGGACCCGGGTCGCCGTCATCGTCGGGACGAGCAGCGGGGGTTCCGCGAGCGTCACGGAACAGGCCGTCGCGCTCGACCGGCGCGGCGCCGAGGCCATCTCGGCGACGGGCACCCTGCTGACCATCCCCAACATGGCGGCGGCCGAGATCGCCATCAAGATGCGGGCCACCGGGCCCAGCATGGCGCCGTGCACCGCCTGTTCCTCCGGGGTGACGGCGCTGTCCGTCGCCCGCGACCTGCTGACCACCGGACAGTGCGACATCGCCGTGGCGGGGGCCACGGAGGCCACCGTCTTCCCGCTCGCCATGACCGGGTTCGCCCGCTCGGGCGCCACCGCGATCGCGGGACCCGGCGACGACCCCGCGCTGCTCTGCCGCCCCTTCGCGGCGGACCGCGCCGGGCTGGTCATGGGCGAGGGCGCCGCGATCATGGTGCTGGAGCGGGAGCGGGACGCGCGGGCGCGTGGCGCGCGCCCGCGTGCGCTCATCGCGGGCGCCGGCGCCACGACCGACGCCCACCACCCGACGAGCCCGCACCCCTCGGGCGCCGTCGCGCAGCGGGCCGTCGAGGTGGCGCTGCGCGACGCGGGCTGGCGGTCCGGCGACGTCGAGCACGTCAACGCGCACGGCACGTCGACCCCGCTGGGCGACGCGACCGAGGCCGCGCTGATCAGCCGCGTCTACCCGCACCGGCCGCCGGTCACCGCGCCCAAGGGAGTGCTGGGGCACTGCATGGGGGCGGCCGGGGCGATGGAGGCGGCGCTGACCGTGCTCACCCTCCAGCACGGAGTCGTACCGCCGATCGCCAACCTGGACGCGCCCGCCGTCGAGTTCGACCTCGACTGCGTGACGAAGCAGCCGCTGCGGCAGCGGATCGACCGGGCGGTCAGCCACTCGTTCGGCTTCGGCGGCCACAACGCGGTGCTGGCACTGGAACGCGCCTGAGCCCCGACCAGACCAGACCAGACCAGACCAGACCAGACCAGACCAGACCCGACCCGACCCGTACGCCTCGTGAGGCACGACGAGGCGTACGGCACCACACGCCCCGTGCTCATTCCACCCCCCGGTTCTCACCCCACCCCCCTGTTCAACCTGTTCGGAGGCCCACCCATGCGCAGGCACCCGCCCCTCCGGGGCCGTACCGTCGTCATCACCGGCGCCGCGCGCGGTGTCGGGGCACAGCTCGCCCGTACCCTCTCCGCGCGCGGCGCCAGGGTCGCCCTCGTCGGCCTGGAGGAGCGTGAACTGGCATATATCGCAACCGAGTTGGGCGGCGAGACCGCGTACTGGCACGTCGATGTCACCGACGCGGACGCCCTGCTCCGTACGGCACGGTCCGTCGAGGCGCTCTTCGGTACGGTCGACGCCGTCGTCGCCAACGCGGGCGTCGCGACGGGCGGCCTCTTCCGCCACTCCGATGCCGAGGTGTGGCGGCGCGTCGTCGAGGTCAACCTCTTCGGCAGCGTCAACACCGCCCGCGCCTTCCTCCCCGCGCTGATCCGGTCACGCGGCTACTACCTCCAGATCGCCTCGCTCGCCGCCTTCGCGCCTACGCCGCTCATGACGGCCTACTGCGCCTCGAAGGCGGCCGTGGAGGCGTTCGCGCACTCCCTGGAGGCCGAGACCGCCCACCACGGCGTACGCACCGGGGTCGCCTACCTGAGCTGGACGGACACGGACATGGTGCGCGCCCCGGAACAGCGGGCCGCGCTCGGCCGCCTCCGCGCCGACCTGCCCTGGCCCACCGGCCGCACCTACCCGCTGGCCCCGGCGGTGGACCGCATCGCCACCGGCATCGAACGCCGCGCCCGCCACGTCTACGCCCAACCCTGGCTCAGAGCCGCCCAGTTCCTCCGCGCCACCCTCCCCACCCTGGCCACCCACAACGCCCGCCACGCCGTGGCCGAACTGGAGTCCCGGCCGGGGGTGCCGGTGCCGACCCCGGCTCCGGCTCCGGCGGTTCCGTAGCGGTTTCCGTAGCGGTCCTGGAGCGGTCCTGGAGCGGTCCTGCTCAGGCCGCGGTCCCGGGCTCGGCCTCGGGCCCGCCCGTGTCCCCGGTCCGCTCCGTCGTCTCCCGTGCGTACGTCTCCGCGCTCCGTACGAACATGGCGCTGACGCTGAAGTCGGTCAGGACCGTGGCGCCCAGGCCCTCCGCAACCATCAGTTTGCCCATCTGCGCGCCATCCGTGGAGTACGAGAAGGTCGTGCTGCGCCCACTGGAGTTCCTCGTCGCGTTCCGGCCCGGCTTCGTCTCCCCGACCCTGGCCGCCCAGATGGCCGCCACGTTCCAGCGCCACGCGCCGGGCCGGCTGCTGCTGAACGTCGTCACGGGCGGCGAGAGCCACGAGCAGCGCGCGTACGGCGACTTCCTCGACAAGGAGGCCCGGTACGCCAGGACCGGGGAGTTCCTGGCGATCGTACGGAGGCTGCGGGCGGGCGAGACGGTGACGTACCCCGGGGAACACCTGCGCGTGGAGGACGCCCACCTGGCCCGCGTCCCCGACCCGGTGCCGCCCGTCTACTTCGGCGGCTCCTCCCCTGCGGCGGGCGAGGTCGCCGCCCGGCACGGCGACGTCTACCTGACGTGGGGCGAGCCCCCGGCCCAGGTCGCCGAGAAGATCGCCTGGATCCGGTCACTGGCGGAACGGCAGGGCAGGGCCGTACGGTTCGGCATCCGGCTGCACGTGATCACCCGGGACACCGCCGACCAGGCATGGGCCGAGGCGCAGCGCCTGCTCGACGGCTTCGACGCGGACGCGATCAAGGCCGTACAGACGGGCCCGGCGCGCAGCGAGTCGGAGGGCCAGCAACGGATGCTGGCCCTGCACGGCGGCTCCACCGACGGGCTGGAGATCTCACCGAACCTGTGGGCGGGCATCGGCCTGGTACGGGGCGGCGCGGGCACGGCGCTGGTGGGCAGCCACGCGGAGGTGGCGGAGCGTATCGCGGAGTACCACCGCCTGGGCATCGACGAGTTCATCATGTCGGGCCACCCGCACGTGGAGGAGGCGTACTGGTTCGGGGAGGGCGTGCTGCCGAAGCTGGCGGGGGCGGGGTTGTGGGCGCACCCGGATTCGGGCGGCGGCACGGCTGTGACTCCCGCCGCGGTGCCGTTCGCGACGGAGGTACGGCGCTGACGCGGCCCTGGGGGAGCGGGCTCCGGGGCCGCGTGCGCGTGGCTCGGGGTGCTCAGGTGCGGTGCGAGCGGTTGGCGTTGTCGGCTTGGAGGGTGGTGTGGAATGTGCGCCAGGCAGTAGGGGTGACGCGGAGGATGGGGCTGGGCCCGGTCTTGGAGTCACGTATGGCGACAGTGCCGACTATGTTGTCGGCGACCTCGACGCATTCACCCCCAGAGGCGCTGTAACTGGACTTCACGAAGACGAAATCACTCACGGGTACATCCCCTTGCAGATGCTGTGGATCAGGCTGACCGAGTTCTTCGGGGCGAGACTCAGCCGGGCTGTGCGGTCGAAGAACGTGCTGTACACAGCGCCTTCTTCCTCATTCTCCACCCAGACGGTAGAAACAATCGTGTCGGTGTGGACAACGTCCACCGCCTCGTTCTCGGCAAACGAGATGATGTTGAACGTACTGGACACGCAAGGATGTCCACCCGCCTGGAACGGCATCACCTGAAGGCGCACATTGGGCAACTGGGCTACTTCCAGCAGGCGTTCCAACTGCTTCCTCATCACCTGAGGGCCGCCCACCTGCTGACGGAGCGCGGCTTCCCAGACCACCGCGTACACCTCCAGCGGGTTCTCTCCCATAAGCCGCTCTTGCCGCTTCATCCGTACTTCGACGATGCGCTCGATGTCGTTCGGGTCTTCCCACACACCATCGCTGACGGCCAGCGACCGTGCATAGTCCGACGTCTGGAACAGGCCGGGAATCAGCGAGAGCTGCCATGTCCGGACGCGGCGGGCCACGTCCTCCATCGCGATGTACTCCGCCAGCGCGCCCGCCTGCGGAGAGTGTTGCCACCAGCCCTGAGCCTTACGGCGTTCCCGGTCCAGCTTGGCGAGTTCCAGCAGCCGGGCCGTGTCCTTCGCGTCCGCTTCGTAGAACTCGCACAGCACCCGGAGGTCCGGGTCCCGCATGGGCACCAAGCCGCGCTCCATCTTCACGATCTTCGAGTTCGTCGCGTTGATGGACGCTCCGGCTTCGAGCTGGGTCTTCTCCGCCGCGTCACGCAGCCGGTGCAGTTCTCGCCCGAGCCTGCGCGCAAGGACAGTTGACGCTCTGTTACCGAGTTTCGGTGATTCAGTCACAGGCCAAGTGTGGCGCCGGAGGTACCGGCCAGTCGACCAGCTTCCCTCCTTGGGGCTAATTGGCCCCAAGTTTCTTGCCTTCAAGATAGGCGAGTGGTTACGTTCGGTGCGTAACCGCGCGCACAGCGGCGCCATTTGGTGGAAGTGCACCGCGCTGCCCTGCGCCAAAGCGCAGTCGTGTGACGCGGCATCGCCACTGCCATGCGCATTCCGTACGGGCAGCCCCGACCGCACGTGGAGGTGCGCGTCCATGTCCTCTCCCTTTGAAAGCCCTGAGCCGGAGCCGGTGTTGTACGAGGACCGGTTGAACTACACCCCCGTGGCCGGCAGCGTGAGCCTGGCGCGGCATCGGACGTCGCGGCTCATTGCCGAGTGGGGGCACCCCGAACTCGCCTGGGTTACGGGCCTGGTCGTGAGTGAACTCGGGACCAACGCCCTGCTCCACGGGTGTCTGCGGGACCGGCTCTTCCAGGTCGCCGTCGTTCTGCGGTCCACGCTCTTGCGTATCGAGGTCAGCGACCCGCGTGGGGAGCGGCTGCCGATGCTGCGGACCGCCAACGACAGCGAGTGCTTCGGGCGCGGGCTGCCGCTGGTCGTCCAGGTCACCGACCGGTGGGGAACCGAGCCTCGGGTCGTCGGCAAGACGGTCTTCGCGGAGATCGACCTGAAGCCCGTGCGGCCCGACTCGCTGCCCCGGCGGTGACCGCCGCCATGGTCGACGAGACGTTCTGGGGAGTCGTCGCGCTCTCCATCAGCCTGACCGCGCTGGTGTTCGGCGTGCTGTACGCGGCCCATGGGCGGCCCGGATCGGAAGAGGGCGCCCCGGATCCGCCGTTCGTCGCGGAGGAGACGTACTCGTACACCTGCCACTGCCATCGCGAACCGGTGCACATCACCATCCGCGCCCGCCAGATCCCCCGCATGGTCGGGCGGGGGCGGTGGTTGCTGTGACGGTGTCGGGTGCGGGTTCGGGCGGGTCTGTCGGGGTGGGCCGGATTCGAGAGGGTACGGCAGGCCCGCCCCCTCCCTGGTCCGATGATCGCGGCTCCGGGGTGTGCGTCAAGGGCGCTCCTGCGTCGCGTCGGCTTCGCCGATTCCGCTTCGCTCCACCCTTGACCCACACCCCTGCACCGCTGGAAAAGGCGTGGGGAGGGCGCGGGGGGGAGGGGTCCCCTGGGAAACACCGATGTCCCTGGGGTCCGTTCCAGGCTTGCGGGCCGGTTCGCCCTGCGGGGCGCGCGGTCGTGGAGTGGGGCGGTGGCGGCTTTCGTCAAGCGGCTCCCCTCCGGATGACGGCTGGGCTTCATGCCCCGCTGGTCACTCGCCGTGGGTGGGAGGGGTCGGGTGGAGTCGGGGTGGATGTGACGTGCGGGGCGGGAGGGGTGCGCAACAGGGATCTGTGTGCCGAGAGTCCCGGCACAGTGCGCTGGCTGCGCGCAGTCACGGAACAACGGACGACCAACCCCCATTCGATCAACCTTAATTGGGGCATAAGGGTCAGTGAATGGTCAGGGAGACGCCCGATCGGCTTTTCGGTGCCGTATGAGTGATCGGCGGGCGCGTGGAGTTCGCGCAGCGGAGGGCGGGTGGCGGAAAACCGGTCGACGGGGAAGCCCGCGAGGTCGTGTGATGGCTTCGACTGCCCGCCGCATGGGAGTGGGCCGACCGCAGGAGCTGATGTCGTGACAAGCGGGAGAGCCACGGTGTCCCGGGCCCCGATCGATGCTGCTCTGGCCAGGCGACTGGTCGATACGCAGTTCCCGCAGTGGGCCGGGCTGCCTCTCAAGCTGCTCGACCCGGCGGGCTCGGACCATGTGATCTACCGGCTGGGCGAGGAGTTGTCCGTACGGCTGCCCCGCCACACCGGGGCCATCGGGCAGGCCAGGAAGGAATCCGAGTGGCTGCCCCGGCTCGCTCCGCACCTGCCACTGGCCGTCCCCGTACCGGTGGGGGTGGGGGAGCCCGGCTTCGGATATCCGTGGCCGTGGGCGGTGTCCCGCTGGCTGGACGGCGAGGTGGCGACCGCCGAGGCGCTGGCCGACTCGTCCAGTGCTGCCGTCGAGCTGGCGGAGTTCCTGACCGCCCTTCAGCACTTCGCGCCTGAGGACATCCCGGCCGAGGGCGCTCGCGCGGACCTCACCGGTCTGTCGCTGGCCGACCGGGACCGCACGACGCGGGCCGCTATCGCGGAGGTCGGCGGCGTGTTCGACAGGGCGGCCATGACCGAACTGTGGAACGCGGCGCTGGGCGCCCCGGGATGGGATCGTCCTCCGGTCTGGTTCCACGGGGACTTCCACACCGGCAACCTGCTGACCTTCGAGGGCCGCCTCAGCGCGGTCATCGACTTCGGCGAGCTCGGGATCGGCGACCCGGCATGCGACCTGACCATTGCCTTCACCCTGATGTCCGCAGGGAGCCGGGCCGCCTTCCGCGCGGCGCTCGGCGTGGACGACGCCACCTGGACCCGGGGCCGGGGCTGGGCCTTGACCACCGGCCTGAACGCCTACACCTCGTACGCCGCCGTCAACCCCCGGGTCGCCGCGCAGACCACCCGACAGATCACCGGGGCCCTCATCGGCTAGGCAAGCCGCCGTACCGGCGCTCCTCGGCAGGCCGATCGGCCACCCGGTGTTGCGCTTCTCCAGCCGTCCATCCAGCCATCCACCATCGCTCCCACCCACGGCGAATGACCAGCGGGGCATGAAGCCCAGCGCACGACCGGTCGACGGACGCTTGACGAGACGCGTCACCACCCCACTCCACGAATGCGCGCCCCGCAGGGCGAGCCGACCGCAAGCCTGGAACCGACCCCAGGAACATCGGTGTTCCCCAGGGGACCCCTCCCCCCCGCCCCCTCCCCACGCCTTTTTCAGCGGTGGAGGGGTGTGGGTCAAGGGTGGAGCGAAGCGGAATCGGCGCAGCCGACGCGACGTAGGAGCGCCCTTGAGGCGCGGCCCGGAGGCGCGATCATCGGATCAGGGAGGGGGCGGGCCGCCCGTCATGAGACGCCCCGGGCCCGCCCCGACAGGCCGGCCCGCACCCGCACCCGCGCCCGCTTGGCCTCAGGGTGACGTCTGAATGCCGCCGGACTCCTCGCCTGCGGCGCGGAAGCATCGTCATGTACGCGAACCCCTACCGAGAGAAGAGATGGGCGAACATGACAGCGATGACAGCGGTGACTGCCGTGCTTGGCGGCAAAGTGGCATTCGTGACCGGCGGCAGCCGGGGTATCGGCGCGGCCGTGGCGCTTCGGCTCGCCGAGGACGGTGCCGATGTCGCGCTGACCTACCAGCACAGTGAGGTGCGGGCTGCGGAGGTGGTCGACCGGATCAAGGCGCTGGGGCGCCGGGGCTGGGCCGTGCGGGCCGACAGTGCGGATCCGGCGGCGGTGCGGGCGGCCGTGGACCGGGCCGCCGAGGAGCTCGGGCGGCTCGACATCGTGGTCAACAACGCGGGGATCGGGGTGCTCGGCCCGGTCGAGGACCTGGCGCTGGAGGATGTCGACCGGGTGCTGCGCATCAATGTGCGGGCGCCGTTCGTCGTGTCCCAGGCGGCGCTGCGGCACATGGGCGCGGGCGGCCGGATCATCAACATCGGCAGTTGCATGGCCGAGCGCGTCGCGTTCCCCGGCGGTTCCCTGTACGCGACGAGCAAGTCCGCGCTCGCCGGGCTGACCAAGGCGCTCGCCCGTGAGCTGGGCCCCCGGGAGATCACCGTCAACCTGATCCACCCCGGGCCGGTCGAGACGGACATGAACCCTGTCGGCGGCCCGGGTTACGAGTTGCAGAAGGGCTTCACCGCGCTCGGCCGTTACGGGCAGCCCTCGGACGTCGCCGCGACCGTGGCCCACCTCGCGGGGGACTCCGGCCGGTACGTCACCGGGGCCGCCATCGCGGTGGACGGCGGCTTCGCCGCGTAGGGCGTACGGCGTGGGTCCGCACCGGGTCTCGTGAAGCGGAATGGGCGGGCCGGAAATATGATGAATGAGGTGATTCGTGCGGGCTGTGCTGACGGCTGTCCGCGCGGGTCGCCGTACGTACGCCGCCGCGCGGAGAACCCGGGGCGGTCCATGACAGACGGTCCATGACGGACGTACCTCGGAGCGGTGGATGAGCCGGCGTCGTCCCACACGGTCCACCCCCGCCACGAGCGCCGACGACCTGCTGACCACTCTCGGCCGGCTCACCGCCCAGGCGCGTCGGGGCGCGGAGCTCCAGCACGCCCGGGTGGAGCTGGCCGAGGCGTTGCAGCGCGAGATGCTGCCCGCCGTCCTGCCCGCGCTTCCCGGGCTGCGGACGGCGGCCCGGTACGCGCCCGCGCGTACCGGGCTCGACATCGGCGGGGACTGGTACGACGGCTTCACGCTGCCCGACGGCACGCTCGCCCTCTGCGTCGGAGACGTACAGGGCCATGATGTCGAGGCCGCCGCGATCATGGGGCAGGTACGGATCGGGCTGCGGGCGGTGGCCGCGACGGCGACCGACCCGGGCGAGGTGCTGAGCCGCGCCAACGACCTGCTGCTCTCGGTGGGCTCCAGCCTCTTCGCGACCTGCTCCTTCCTCCGCTTCGACCCGGCCACCTGGGAGCTCCAGAGCGCGCGGGCGGGCCATGTCGCCTCCGTATGGGCCACGGCAGACGGGCGGTCGGGGGTCGCGGAGGACGCGGGAGGGCTGCCGCTGGGCATCCAGCCGGGCGAGGCGTACCCGGTGACCCGGCGCAGGCTGACCGAGGCGGGCGTCTTCGTGCTGCTGACGGACGGGGTGGTGGAGGGCCCCTCGTTCCCGATCGAGGAGGGGCTGGCGATGGTGGCGGGGGTGCTGGCCCAGGGCCTGCGCGCGGGCTCGGATCCGGGGGAGCTGGCGGCCGAGGTGATGAAGGTGGCCGAGCTGACGGGCCACTCGGACGACGCCGCCGTCCTCGTTCTCTGCCATGACGCGGGACCCCCGGACGGCTAGACAGGGCCTGGGGTCTTTCGCTGGCGTGTCATGGCCGACCTGGGCGGAGCGCGGCGGCGGGCATTGTCTGATGGCCGGTGTGGTGCGTACCGAGCAACTCCGCCGTCTCACCGTCCGCGCTCTCCCGGCCCTCGGCGTCGCCGTCGCCTATTACGCGGTCGGGCAGCTCGGGCTGGTGAGACAGGTGAGGGTCGAAGGTGCGATCGTCACACCGCTGTGGCCGCCGACCGGCGTCGCCCTGGGCTGCCTGCTCCATCTGGGCCTCGGCGTCTGGCCGGGGATCTCGCTCGGCGCCCTGCTGAGCATCGTCACGATCAGCGTCTTCCACCCCACGGACATCGTGATCATCGCGGGGAACACCCTCGCCCCGGTCTGCGCGTATCTGATGCTCCGCCGGGCCGGCTTCCGCCTTGAGGTGGACCGGCTGCGCGACGGGGTGGCGCTGGTGTTCCTCGGCGCGCTGGGCGGGATGCTGATCAGCGCCACCGTCGGTACGGGCGTGCTGGTGCTCAGCGACCGGCTGCCGAGCCACGGGTTCTGGCCGACATGGACCGCGTGGTGGACGGGCGACGCCATGGGGGTCCTGGTGATCACCCCGCTGCTGCTCCTGCTGCGCCGGGTCCGGCTGCCCGGGGCGGGTGACCTGGAGCGCGCCGGGCCGGACCAGGGAGGGGACCACGGCCACGGGCGGCGCGGGTGGCGCGGGCGGCGCTGGGGGGAGGCGGCGGCCCTGCTGGTCACGGCCGTCGTCGTCACCCCGGTGGCCGCCAGAAGCCCGCTCTGTCTGCTCTTCCTCGTCTTCCCGCTGCTGATCTGGGCCGCTCTGCGCTTCCAACTGGTGGGCAGCGCCCTGTGCGTCCTGCTGGTCTCCGTCGTGGTGATCTGGGCGGCGACCGACCATGTCGGCCCGTTCACCCACCACGACCTCACGGAGACGATGATCAGCCTCCAGGCCCTGAACGGCTCGGCCGCGCTGACCGGGCTGCTGCTGGCGGCGATCGTCACCGAGCAGCGGAACATCCGGCGGAAGGTGGAGCAGGCCTGCATGGAACTGGCGGAGGTGGTCGGCCGCCTCGCCCCGGACCCGCCGGGACGGCGCACCGGCCCCGGCGTCTCCGGCAGAACCGCCGAAGGAAGCGACGCCGGAGGCAGCATCGACGAAGGCAGCGCCGACGAACCCTAGTTCGTGGCGGTACGGGCTCGTGGAGGGACGCCGCGTACGCCGCGCCACCACAGCCCGTCCACGAAGAGCGTCGCGGCCAGCAGATGCGCGCTGCCCCTGGGGCGCAGCCCCGCCGCGCGCAGCCGGGTGTCGAAGGCGTCCAGCGCGGACCGGCCCGCCGGGGTGGCCGTACCGCCCGCGTCGAGGACGTCGCGGGCGCCGTTCTGCACCAGGCGCAGCCCGTGCGGGCCCGCCGTGTGGAGCGGGCCGGTGTCCTGGAGGGTGGACATCACCGTGAGCAGGGCGTCCAGCCGGGCCCTGGGTTCCCGCGCCCCGGCCTCCCGCGCGCTCCGCAGGGCCGCCAACGCCTTGCGTACGTGCGGGAATCCGGCCCGTGCCTCGCCGCGCGCCCCGGCCGCGCCGTACCGGGAGGCCACCGCGGAGCCGGGGGTGGGGCGGCGCGGGGCCGATGCGTCGGTGAAGGTGACGATCCGCCGGGCGACGGCGGGCAGTTCGTCCGGGGCCTTCGCCGGTTCCAGCGCGGCGGAGGCCACCAGCAGGCCCAGCGGCCAGAGCGCGCCGTGGTGCAGCGCCGTACCGGGCGTTGGCGCGCGCCATGGAGCGTTCGGTGGAGCGGCCGATCGAGCCCAGCTCCGCCCGTAGCTGACGGCTCGGTCCCTCTGCCGTACGGCGGGCCGCGGCGGCCATCGCCGCGAGACCGGGCACCAGTGACCCGGCCGACCAGCGCAGGGCGCCGAAGTCGGCCTCGCGGGTGTCGGGGAGACCGGGCTTGGGGGTCAGCTCCGCCTCCGCCAGCAGGGCGTCCGACGCGGCCCGTGCCAGCGCCTCGTCCTCGCGGCGCACGGCTATGAGGTGGCGGAGGCGGACGAGGACGCGGGCGCGGAGGGCGCGTCGCTCGGCGGCGTACCGGTCGGGGGCGTACCGCCGCCACCGCCCGCGCCGGTGTTCTCGGCGTCCGGGTCGATGCCGAGGACGATCGTGCCCCTGAACCCCTTCGACGGGTTCTTCCTGTGGACCGGCGTCAGGGTGAGCAGCCCGCTCGTGGCGCCGTTCCCCTCGTACACCAGTCGTCGTCGATCTTCGTGTACGTACCGGTGTGCTTCGCGTAGGGCTCCAGGGTGAAGACCTGCTCGGCGGTGGCGTCGTCGAAGAAGAGCTGCCCGGTGAAGTTGACCTTGCCGCCCTCGTACGTGCCGTCCGCCTTCGCGCCGCCCGTGTGCACCTTGACGTGGATGTGGCAGGTGCGGGGCGTGTACCAGCCGGGGAAGATCGTGGTGAACGTGACGGCCCCGTGGGCGTCGGCGACCTGGTAGCCGCGCAGATACGTCCGGTCGTCGGCGGTGGAGCCGTCCTCGTTCTCGGCGGGCGCGCTGCCGCCCGGGTTCGCTGTGGTGTAGCCCGAGTAGTAGCCCCAGGCTGTCAGCTTCCTGTGAGCCAGTTCCCTGTGAGCCCAGCTTCCTGTGTCGCGCGGGCCCGTTTCACCCTCACCTGATGTCCGTATCGTCCCGGACTCGGGTCCTGTGGGGCGGAGTTGTATTCCTGGGGTCTGTTGACACGGGGGAGGCCCGCTCGCTTTACTCCTCGAAACGCCGGAGCTGAGCACCTAGAGCGCTGAGTCTGCGGCACCAGAGGTACGCCTAGCCGGTGAGCGTCAGGGCCCCCACGGCCCCGCAAGCCCGGACAGAGTCGCCAGGATCACTCCAGGGTCCGAGGCGGGGACGTGCCCCCCACTCCTTCTGGAGCTCGACAGTGAGCATCAACCGTGCCCGTACCCGCCGGATCTCCGCCGCGGTCGCGGCCATCACGGCAGCGCTGGTCGCCCCTCTCCTCTCCGCCTCGCCCGCGGGCGCGGCGGCAGCCGCCGCGCCCCTCCCCCCGGTACACGCCGGGTTCGACTACCAGATCGGCGGCGCGTACACCCCGCCGGCCGGGGTGACCGTGGTCAGCCGTGACCGCGAGGCGTCGCCCGCCCCGGGCCTGTACAACATCTGTTACGTCAACGCCTTCCAGGTGCAGCCGAGCGAGCTGGACGAGTGGGACGCCGACCTCCTCCTGCGGGACTCCGCGGGCAACGTCATCATCGACGAGGAGTGGGACGAGGCCATCCTCGACGTGAGCACGGCCGGCAAGCGCGACCGGATCGCGGCCAAGGTGAACGGCTGGATCGACGGCTGCGCCGCCAAGGGATTCCAGGCGATCGAGCCCGACAACTACGACAGCTACGACCGCAGCCGGGGCAAGTTCGGCACCGACGCCGCCATGGCGTACATCGCCAAGCTCTCCGCCCACGCGCACGCGAAGGGTCTGGCGATCGCGCAGAAGAACACCGCCGAACTCGCCGAGTACCGCACCACCACCGGGCTCGACTTCGCCATCGCGGAGGAGTGCGGGGAGTGGAACGAGTGCGACTCCTTCACCGACTACTTCGGTGACAACGTCATCGTCATCGAGTACACCTCCAAGGGCATGACGACCGCCTGCAACGGGTGGAAGGACAAGCTGTCCATCGTCCGCCGGGACATGGACGTCTCCCCGATCGGCAGCAGCGGCTACCTCCGCCGGACCTGCTGACCCCGCACCCTCCCCGTCCGGAACTCCGGCTCGCCGGCCTTCTTGGAGGAAGGCCGGCGGCCCTCCGTGAACAGGGCCCTTGGTGAACTTCGGCGAACTTCGGCGAACTTCGGTGGGCTTCGGCCAACTTCGGTGAGCTTCGGTGAACAAGGGCCTTCGGCGATACGGCACGGCGTGCCCCGCACGCCTTCCAGGGAGGTAGACATGGCCGCGGACTCCCGCATGCCCAGCTCGTCCCCGTCTCCATCCCCATCCTCGGCTCCGTACCCGTCCCACCTGCCTCAGTCGCCTCACCCATCCCTCCTGTCCCGGCGCGGGATGCTGCGCACCGGCACCGGACTCGCGCTCGGCGCCGCCGCGTCGGCCGCGCTCTCCGGGTGCGCCGCCGGCACGGCGGACGGGGTAGACGCCGACGGCCGGGTCACGGTGGAGCTGTGGCACGGCCAGACCGACTCAGGCCGCGCCACGATCGAGGCGCTGGTACGGGAGTTCAACCGCGGCCACCCCGGGATCCGGGTCAGGCCCGGCGGCGGTGTCCTCGCCGACGCGATGCTCCAGAAGATCACCGCGGCGCTCGCGTCCGGTTCCTTCCCCGACATCGCGTACGTCTTCGGCTCGGACCTCGCCAGCGTCTCCCGCAGCCCCTCGGTGGTCGACCTGAGCGGTACGGTCCGCTCGGGACCCGTCCCGTGGGACGACTACTGGAAGCCCGCGCGGGACGCCGTCACCGTCAACGGGCGGGTACGGGCGGCCCCCGCCCTGATCGACTCGCTCGCCGTCGTCTGCAACAAGAAGCTCTTCCGCGACGCCGGCCTGCCCCTGCCCCAACCCGGGTGGAACTGGCAGGAGTTCACCGACACGGCGGCGCGCCTCACCGACCGGCGGCGCTCCGTCTTCGGCACCGGCTGGCCGGGCGTGGGGGACGAGGACACGGTGTGGCGGCTGTGGCCCATGGTGTGGGACCTGGGTGGTGAGGTCATCGCGCCGGACGGGAAGTCGATCGGCTTCGCGAAGACCGGCGTACGGGCGCTGGAGACGGTGGACACGCTCGCCCGGGCGCGGAGTGTGTACGTCGACCCCAAGCCCGGCAGCGAGCAGATGTACCAGGTCTTCCTCTCCGGGCGGATGGGCATGGTCGTCACCGGGCCGTGGCAGCTCCCCGACATCCGCGAGGCGGAGATCGACTACCACGTCGTCCCGCTCCCGAGCTACAGCCGTCGTCCGATGACCATCTCAGGGCCCGACACCTGGACGGTCTTCGACAACGGTTCCGCCCGGGTGCGGGCCGCCCGGACCTTCCTGACCTGGCTGATGCAGCCGGACCAGGACGTGCGCTGGGACATCCAGGCGGGCAGCCTGCCGCTGAGCCGGCCGACCGCGGCGCTGCCCGCCTGGCGGAAGCAGGACGCGGAGACCGAAGGGCTCTCGGTGTTCACCCGGGCGCTGGACACCGCCCGGGTGCGCCCCGCTCACCCCGCGTATCCGCAGATATCGCAGGCGCTCGGGCAGGCGATCGCCGCCGTACTCCTCGGCAGGAGCAGTCCGGCCGAGGCGCTGCGCCGGTGCGCGCGGGAGGCCGACGCCGCGCTGCTCATCCCGCGCTGACCGGTACCCCGGCGCCGGACATGTGACCGGCGCCGCCCGTAACCCGGCGCCGGTCAGGTGGACGGTGCCGCCCTGGACAGTGCCGCCTGTAACCCGGCGCCGGTCAGGTGGACGGTGCCGCCCGGGACAGCGCTGCCCGTATCCCGCGCCGGTCAGGTGAACAGTGCTGCCCGCACCCGGCGTCGACCGTGTAGTCCGCGTACACCGCGCTCAGGAGAACCGTCATGCCGCGACTGCCCGCCCCGCTCACGCTTCCCGACGCCGCCCGAGACCGCCGTACGGGCGGACAGGACCCCGGCGACCCGGCCGCCGGAGCCCGCTCCCGCCTGCCCGGCTTCCTCCGCCGCCCGGGTGGCTCGCCGCTGCGCCGTGGTGAGTCCGTCACGGCCTGGGCGTTCATCGCGCCCGCCGTGCTGATCATCCTCGGGCTGAGCATCGTCCCCGTCGGCTGGTCGTTCCTGCTCTCCTTCCAGGCGGACGACCTGGTCACCCCCAGCCGCTGGGTCGGCCTCGACAACTACCGGGCGCTGCGCCTGGATCCGCACTTCAGCCAGGCCGTACGGAACACCCTGCTCTACACGGCGCTGTACGTGCCGCTGTCCATCGTCCTCGGGCTGGCGCTGGCCCTCGTACTGAACCGGCGCATCCGGCTCGTGGGGCTCTACCGGACCCTGATCTTCGTGCCGTTCGTCATCTCGGCCACCGCGCAGGGCGTGCTGTTCTCCTTCATCCTCGACCCGGAGTTCGGTGCCGCCAACTCCGTACTGCACACGCTCGGCATCTCCCCCCAGGGCTTTCTCTCCGACCCGGGACAGGCCCTGCTGGTGCTGGTGGCGATCTCGCTCTGGAGCGGCACCGGCTTCTGCGTCGTCGTCTACCTCGCCGCCCTCCAGGACGTCGAGCCGTCCCTGATCGAGGCGGCGCGGCTGGACGGCGCCGGGCGGTGGCACCTCCTGCGGCACGTCAAGCTCCCCGCGCTGACACCGGTGAGCGTGTTCCTGCTGGTGTGGCAGACCATCAACGCCCTTCAGGTCTTCGACCTGGTGTACGTGACGACCAAGGGCGGGCCGCTCGGCTCCACCACCGTGATCGTCTACTTCATCTGGGAGCAGGCGTTCAAGAACTTCACGGCCGGTTACGGCGCGGCGGCGGCCTATGTGCTCGCCGTGGCGCTGGGCGTGGTCACCGTGGGGACGCGGCTGGTACGGCGCCGTTCCGCACGCCCCGTACCCGTCGAAGGAGCCGACAAGTGACGGTCAGCAGCGCACCCACCACCGCACCCACCACCGTGCCCGCCACCCCATCCGCGTCGCGCCCCAAGGGCCCCCGACAAGGCCGGTCGTGGCTGCCCTTCAGCGCCTGGCACCTGCTGCTCGCCCCGCTCGCGCTGGTCTTCGCGGTGCCGCTGATCTGGCTGGTGCTCAGCTCCGTGATGAGCAACGCCGAGATCAACCGCTTCCCGCCGGCCCTGTGGCCCTCGGGGATCGACCTCGGCGGCTACCGCTATGTGCTCGGCAACGCGATGTTCCCCCGCTGGTTCGCCAACTCGCTGATCGTCTCGTCGGTCGCGGTCACGTCCAACCTGGTCTTCGGCGCGCTCGGCGGGTACGCGTTCGCCCGGATGCGGTTCGCCGGGTCCCGGCTGCTGATGGGGCTGATGCTGGCGACGATGGCGATCCCGTTCCAGCTCACGATGATCCCCACCTTCCTGGTCATGAAGCGCCTCGGGCTGATCGACACCCTCGGCGCGCTGATCGTGCCGTCGCTGGTCACGCCGTTCGCGGTGTTCCTGCTGCGGCAGTTCTTCCTCTCCCTGCCCAGGGAGCTGGAGGAGGCCGCCTGGATGGACGGCTGCTCGCGGCTGCGCGTGCTGTTCCTCATCGTGCTGCCGATGTCGCGGCCCGCGCTGAGCACCGTGGCGGTGCTGACCTTCCTTACCACCTGGAACGACCTCACCTGGCCGCTGATCGCCATCAACCACGACACGCAGTACACGCTGCAACTCGGGCTGACGACCTTCCAGGGCCTGCACCACACGCAGTGGGCGGCGGTCATGGCGGGCAACGTGATCACCGTGCTGCCGGTGCTGCTCGCCTTCCTCTTCGCGCAGAAGTCGTTCGTCCAGTCCATCACCTCCTCGGGGCTCAAGGGATGAGACGGCGCTGAGCCGGACCACCGCCCCGCCCACCCCTCCGTACTTCAGGGAAGCCGGATGCCGCAGCACGCCACACCTCACACTTCGCACTCCTCTCATACCTTCGATCTGCTGGTCATCGGGGACGCCAACCCCGACATCGTGCTCGGACCGCTCGACGCGCCCCTCGCCTTCGGCCAGCGCGAACAGCTCGTGGACACCGGCCTGCTGACCCTCGGCGGCTCCGCCGCGATCATGGCGTGCGGCGCCGCCCGGCTCGGGCTCAAGGTCGCCTTCGCGGGGCGCGTCGGGGACGACGAGGCGGGCCGGTTCGTCGTGGCGGCGCTCGCCGCGCGGGGCGTCGACACCGGCGCCGTACGGCTCGACCCCGCCCTGTCGACCCCGCTGACGGTCGTGGTGACGCGCGGCGACGGCGACCGTACGATCCTCACCGCGCCCGGCACCCTCACCGCCACCAGCGCCGACGACGTACCCGAGGCACTGCTCGGCGACAGCCGCCATGTGCACGCCGCCTCGTACTTCCTGCTGCCGAAGCTCGCCGGGGCGCTGCCCGCGCTCTTCCGTACGGCCCGCGCGCACGGGGCCACCACCTCGCTGGACACCAACGACGACCCGGCCGGGGCCTGGGACGCGGGCGGGTCCGGCGAGCTCGGGGCGGTGCTCGCCGTCACCGACTTCCTGCTGCCGAACGCCCGCGAGGCCCGCGCGCTGGCCGGGCTGCCCGAGGACGCGCCCGTGGCGGAGGCGGCACGTCAACTCGCCGCCCGTGGGCCGCTGGTGGCGGTCAAGGACGGGGCGGACGGCGCCCTCCTGCACGACGGCCGCACCGTGTTCCGTACCCCCGGCATCCCCGCCGAGCCGCTGGACACGGTCGGCGCGGGCGACAGCTTCGACGCGGGCTTCGTCGCCGCCATGCTGGCCGCCCGGTCCGTCCCCGAAGCCCTCGAACTGGCCGCCGTCTGCGGGGCCCTGTCCACCCGGGCGTACGGCGGCACCCCTGCCCAGGCCACCTGGGACGAGGCGTGCGCCGCGCTCCCCGCCGATTCCTCCGTCTCCTCCGTCCCGCCCGCCTCCTCTGACTCCACCCGCAACGGAAAGTACGTGTCATGACCACCACGTCCACCACGAAGATCGCCTTCATCGGCGCCGGAAGCGTCGTCTTCACCCAGGGGCTCCTGACGGACCTCTTCGCCTTCCCCGAACTCCGCGACCTCCACATCGCCCTGCACGACATCGACCCGGAACGGCTGGAGACCGCCGAGGGCGCGGCCCGCCACATCGCCGACCAGGCCGGGATCACCCCGTACGTCACCGTCAGCGCGCACGCCGACCGCCGCGAGGCGCTGGCCGGCGCCGACTTCGTCATCAACATCGTCCAGGTCGGCATGGGCGAGTCGACCCGTACCGACTTCGACGTACCGGCCGCCTTCGGCGTGCGCCAGACCATCGGCGACACCCTCGGCGTCGGCGGCATCTTCCGCGCGCTGCGCACCTTCCCCGTACTGAAGGCGCTCGGCGCGGACATCGCGGAGCTGTGCCCCGACGCCTGGCTGCTCAACTACACCAACCCCATGGCGATGAACGTCCAGTACCTCACCGCCGCCACCGGGCTCACCCGCGTCGTGGGCCTGTGCCACTCCGTCTACTGGACACTGCGCGACCTGTCCGCGCTGCTCGACGTGCCGTACCAGGAGGTCACGTACCGCGCCGCCGGGGTCAACCACCAGGCGTGGATGCTGCGGTTCGAGCACAACGGCGTGGACCTCTATCCCCGGTTGGACGAACTCATCGCGTCCGACCCGCAGTTGCGGCGCCGCGTACGCGTCGACATGTACCGGCGCCTCGGCTACTACCCGACCGAGACGAGCGAGCACTCCGCCGAGTACGTGCCCTGGTACCTCCACCACGACAGCGAGATCGAGCGGCTGCGGCTGCCCGTCGGCGCGTACCTGGGGATCGTCGAGGAGAACGTCGCCCTGTACGGGAAGACCCGCGACGCGCTCGCCGCCGGGACCCCGCTCGATGTCGAGGCCACGATGGAGTACGCGCCCCAGATCATCCACAGCGTCACCACGGGCACCCCGCGCACCGTCTACGGCAACGTTCCCAACCACGGGCTGATCTCGAACCTCCCCGCCACCGGCACCGTCGAAGTGCCGTGCCTGGTCGACGCGTCGGGCGTACAGCCCACCAGGATCGGCGCGCTGCCCGCCCAGTGCGCGGCGCTCAACCGCACCTACCTGAGCATGAACGACCTGGTGGTCAAGGCCGCGCTGGAGGACGACCCGCGCGCGGTACGGCAGGCCGCCATGGCCGACCCGGCGACCGCCGCCGCGCTGCCCGTGGAGCGCATCTGGGAGCTGTGCGACGCCATGGTGCTGGCCCACGGCGACCTCCTCCAGCCGTCACTGAGGGCCACGGGCCTGCTCTGAACCGGCAGCCGCCACCCGGCCACTTGAGAAACAGAAACAGGAACAGGAACAGGAACCATGCCCCTGACCCCCACCGGCGACCTGGTCGACCGGACCGCGCGCGGCGTCGGTGCGTTCAACGTCGCCCTCCTCGAACAGCTCGAAGCCATCCTCGCGGGCGCGGAACGGGCGGCCCTCCCCGTCATCGTCCAGATCAGCGAGAACGCCGCCGCCTACCGGGGCGCCCTCGGCCCGCTCGCCGCCGCCGCGCACGCGGCGATCGCGGACGCCCGGGTGCCCGTGGCGCTCCACCTGGACCACGCCACCAGCACCGACCTGGTCAAGGAGGCCGTACGGCGCGGCTTCACCTCCGTCATGTACGACGGCTCCCTGCTGCCCTGGGACGAGAACGTCTCCCGTACCCGCGAGATCACCCGCTGGTGCCACGACCACGGCGTGTGGGTCGAGGCCGAACTCGGCGCCGTCGGCGGCAAGGGCGGACCCGAGGACGGCGTCGGCGTCGGCGTCATGGAGAGCGCCCACACGCCGGGGGTGCGCACCGACCCGGCCGAGGCGGCCCGGTTCGTGGCCGACACGGGCGTGGACGCACTGGCCGTCGCGGTCGGTACCGCGCACCGGATGACCCGGCGCACGGCGGCGATCGACCTCGCGCTCGTCGCGGAGTTGCAGGCTGCGGTGCCCGTACCGCTGGTGCTGCACGGCTCGTCGGGGGTGGACGACGGCACGCTGGTGGCGGCGGTGGGCGCCGGGATGCGCAAGATCAATATCTCGACGCATCTCAACGGCGTCTTCACGGCGGAGGTACGGGACCGGCTCGCCGCCCGCCCGGAGACCGTCGACCCGCGCCGCTATCTGGGCCCGGGTCGGGACGCGATGGCCGGGGAGGTGGAGCGGCTGCTGCGGCTGCTGGCGGAGGGAGCCGAGGTGGGATCTACCTGACGGCACCCAGCGCCGCCACGTCCGCCGCGCTCCAGTGCCCGGCCGCACCGGGGCAGGCCGCCAGGTATGCCGCGATCGTGGCCGGGTCCCAGGCGCCCGTCTCCCGCAGTCCGGCGTACAGATGGGCGAGGTAGACGGCGGAGGGCGGGTTCCCCGGGACGTCGTGCAGATGCCAGGGGGCGGTGAAGGTGAGGAGCGGCAGGCCGTCCCGCGTGCCCGCGCGGACCAGCGTCTCGTACCGCCCGTCCCCGAGCGTCTGCCGGCCGGTGGTCAGCGCCCGCGTCAGATCGAGATCGGTGCCCGGCTCCCGGTACATCTCCTGCGCGGCGATGTCCGAGAACTGGCCCACGGTGACGAGATGCGCGCGGGCGAGGACGCGGCCGGGGGCGTCCGGGTCGTAGAAGGCGCGTCCGCCGCCCCACAGGTCCGATTCGGTGGCGAAGTACAGCGCGCCCGGCAGCTCGACGGGTACGGAGGCGGCCGGTGGACGGCGGTCCCGGCACCCGGGGTGGACGCGCGAGGCGCCGGGCGGGCGACCGCCGTCGATGTAGTGGGCGAGCCGGCCGAGGTGCGTGTTGGAACCGTACGAGGTGTACCAGACCTGGCGCGGAGACGTATCCGCGGACGAATGTGCTGGTGTATCCGCAGATGAATGCGGAGGTGTGTGCGGAGACGGATACGGAGGTGTGTGCGGAGACGGATACGGGCGCGGGCGGGACGGTTCGTCGCCGGCCGGGCGGAGGTACCCACTCCTTTCCACTCTCAACGTATAGCCCATGGGGGGCCTTGCCACAAGCCCCGGTCCGTACCGCAGAATCGGCGGCCGAAGCGGGAATCCGCGGACATCCGGCGGACCTCTGGGGGTCATGAAGTGCGTGTGCTGTTGTCGACGTATGGGTCGCGTGGGGACGTCGAGCCGCTGGTGGGGCTCGCGATGCGGCTGCGGGAACTGGGCGGGGAGGCGCGGGTGTGCGCTCCGCCGGACGAGGACTTCGTGGAGCGGTTGGCGAGTGTCGGCGTGGAGCTGGTGCCGGCCGGCCCGTCGGCGCGTGCGATGACGAAGGCGGCGCCGCCGCCGTCCTCGCTGCCGCAGCGCGCGGCCGAGGTGGCCGCCGGCATGGTCGACGCGGTCACCGCGGCGGCCGACGGCTGTGACGTGGTGGTGGCGACCGGCGTGTATCCGGCCGTGGCCGCCGCGCGGTCGGTGGCCGAAAAGCTGGGCATCCGCTCGGTGCACGCGACCTTCCAGCAGCTCACCCTGCCGTCGCCGCGCCGCCCGCCGCTGGCGTATCCGGGCCGGCCGTTCCCGCCGGAGGTGACCGACAACCAGGAGCTGTGGGACCTGGACGCCCGGAGCATCGACGCGCTGTTCGGCGCGGCGGTCAACACCCCGCGGGCGTCGATCGGCCTGCCCCCGGTGGACGACGTCCGCGCGTACGTCATCGGCGAGCGGCCGTGGCTGGCGACGGACCCGGTCCTGGACCCGTGGCAGCGGACGGCGGGCCTCGACGTCGTACAGACCGGTGCGTGGCTCCTCCCCGACGAGCGCCCGCTGCCGGACGCGCTGCTGGCGTTCCTGGAGGCAGGACCGCCGCCGGTGTACGTGGGCTTCGGCAGCATGCCCCTGCACGCTTCGGGGGACGCCGCGCGGGTGGCCGTCGAGGCGGTGCGCGCGCAGGGCCGCCGCGTACTCGTCTCCCACGGTTGGGCCGACCTGGCGCTGATCGACGACCGGGACGACTGCTTCGCCGTCGGCGAGGCCAACCACCAGGCGCTGTTCGGCCGGGTGGCCGCCGTCGTGCACCACGGCGGCGCGGGGACGACGGCGACGGCCACCCGGGCCGGGGTGCCGCAGGTGGTGGTCCCCCAGCTCGCGGACCAGCCGTACTGGGCGGGCCGGGTGGCGGAGTTGGGCATCGGCGTGGCGCACGACGGTCCGACGCCGGCCTTCGCGTCCCTGTCGGCCGCGCTCGGCACGGCCCTGGCCCCCGGGACCGGGGCACGGGCGAAGGCGGTGGCCGCCACGGTCCGTACGGACGGGGCGACGGTGGCCGCGAAGCTGCTGCTCGCTGCTGGCCAGGACCGCAGCTAGCAGCCAGGACCGCGGCTGGTCAGGACCGCAGCTCCAGTACGACGAAGCCGCCCGCCTCCCCGGCGATCCGGAACGCCGCCTTCGGGTGGAGCTGTCTCGCGAACGCCAGCGAGTCGCGCGCCGGGGAGTGCCGGTTGTCGAGGGCGATGTAGTCCGGTGCGACGCCCCGCGAGTTGCCCAGCCAGAAGACCCGGCAGCGCGAGGTGAGCCGGCTGATCGGGGCGGTGTTGGCCTCGACGCTCGCACCGTCGGGGATCCGGTCCAACAGCGCCTCCGCTGCCCTGACCTGGTCGGTCACCCGGTACGCGGCGGGCTCGGTCAGCGCCGCGAGCGGCAGCGACGGCGTCAGGGCGAGCGCGGCGGCGGCGACCGCGGGGGGCAGGTGGTACGCGTACGAGCGCACCCACGGCTGGGCGCGCGAAGCGCGGCGCACGCCCGAGCACGCGTCCGCGAGCGCCAGCGTGACGACGGGCATCAGGACGGCGCTGTAGTGCCAGGCGGTGCCCCAGTAGTGCTCCTCCGACGAGAGGAAACGCCAGCCGAGGGTGGGCAGGGCGGCGAGCAGCAGCGGGGAGCGGAGCGCGAGGAGGCCGGTGGTCGGCAGCAGCACCCACAGGAGCGTACGGAATTTGATGTCGGCGCCGTCGAGCGGACCGCCCCCGCCGCTCATCTTGGCCCAGTAGTCGTACGTGTCGGCCGTGTTGAAGGCCGGGATGACGACGGTGAAGGTGAGGAACGCGGCGAGCGTCGTCAGCGCCGCGACCCCGAGGGCGTACGGGACGACGCGCGAGGCCGACGGCGTACGCCGGGCGCGTACCGCCACCAGCAGCGCGAGGGCGGCGGCGGTCAGCCCCAGGTCCTCCTTCACCAGGACCAGCGGGACGGCCCACCACAGAGCGGCCCGCCAGCGGTGCGCGAGCAGCGCTTCGAGGGAGAAGGCGATCAGCGGGACGGCGAAGGCGATCTCGTGGAAGTCGACGGCGATCGCGCGCTGGAGCCCCCACGACATGCCGTACGCGACGCCGAGCGCGAGCCCGGGGCGGCGGCCGAGGAGACGGCTCGCGGCGCGGGTGACGGGCACGGCGGAGAGCGCGAACAGCGCGGCCTGGGCGATCAGCAGAGTGACGGGGGTCGGGAAGAGCCGGTACGCGGGCGCGAGGAGCGCGGTCACCGGGCTGAAGTGATCGCCGAGGATGTGCGTGCCGCGGCCCTTGATGTCGGCGATCGGCGCACGCAGCTCCGCGTACGCCCGTACCGCCTGCTCGAAGATGCCCAGATCCCAGGAGGCGGTCGCCATCAGGCGGTGGCGGCAGACGGTGAGGGTGGCGTACGCGCAGAACAGGACGAGGGCGAGGGCGTACGGGGCCAGGGCGCCCGGATCGCGCGACAGGCCGCGGACGCGCTCGCGCAGGGGCCGGCGCGGGGCCGGCCCGGGTATGGGGTCCGGTATCCGACCGGTCCCGGCCGGGTCGGTCGGGGCGAGGCTGGCTCCGTGCATGAGGTCGGTCCCGTTCTCGCGGTCTCGGGTGTGTCAGGGCGTAGGAGCGATGGTCTCCCACGCCGGTTCCCTGTTTCGGAGAGGGTCCGCCGCGGTTTCCGGGCCGTGCCCACGTGCACCCCGCCACGGGACCGTGTTCAGGGCTTGGCTCAGGGGCGTGCTCAGGGCCGGGCCAGCGTCTCCCCGAGGGCGTCGGCGAACCCCGTGACCACCGCCCCGGCGGCCGGGGTCGCCGGGAAGCGTGCGCGCAGGAACAGGCCCTCGTGCGTGCGGGAGAACCAGAACTGGGCGTCGTCGGCCGTGGTCACGCTGCTGATGTGGTGGGCGTTCGCATCCTGGTGGTGCGCGGACCCCGGCAGCCGCCGGTAGTCGATGTACGACACCATGAACACGTCGTCGCGGGTACGCCGGAAGGCCCCGCCCAGCAGGGGCAGGACCTGTGCGAACGACACCTCGGCCAGCGCCCGCGCCGCCCGGAACGCGTCCCGCGCGCCGCGTACGCCGTCCTCGATCCCGCGTACGCCGGTGATGTCCAGGGTGAGCGGGGCGATCGTCGTGAACCAGCCGACCGCGTGCGTCCACCGCTCCTCGTACCGGGTGTGGAGCGGTGTGCACAGCCGCAGGACGTCCCCGCCGCCGAGCCCGCGCGCGGCCAGGGCGACGGCGGTGAGCACCCCGGTGAAGGCGCTGCCCCCGGCCGCCCGGCAGCGCGCCTCGAACGCGTCCGCCGCGTCCGGGCCGAGCAGCGGGCGGGCATCCGTACCCTGCGGGACCCGTGCGCCGGGCGGCACGCCGAGGGGGAGCGGGAAGGCGGGCGTGGTCCCGCCGCAGCCGGCGAAGAACGCCGCCCAGTCGCGTACCCGGGGATCGCCCGCGTCCACCGTCCGGGCCGACGCCTGTTCCGCCTCCTCGGCACAGTGGTCGACGAAGCTGCCGGTGGCGGGCAGTTCACCGGCGGCGCCGGCGTAGCTCTGCCGGATCTCGCGCACCGCGACGGCCAGCGAGTAGGCGTCGGCGTTGCAGTGGTCGAACCCGCAGTACACCGTCCCGCCGCCGGGCCGTACGACCACGGCGAAGAGGTACGAGGGCCAGTTCAGCGGCCGGCAGGCCGCGCCGAGCCGCCGCGTCAGCCACTCCCGTACCTCCGCGCCGCTCGCGAACGCCCCGGCGTCGCGCGCGACCAGCCCGTACGCCGGGGCGCTCACCACAAACCTCCCCGGGTCGGCGGCCGGGGCGCGGAAGCCGCTGCGCAGCGTCTCGTGCCGCCGCCCCCACGCCTCGAACGCGGCCCGCAGCGCGTCGAGGTCGACGGGCCCGTCCGGGAGGTCGAAGGCGCAGGCGAGCCAGTGCCCGGCGCCCTCCGGGGTGTGCTCCGCGGTGGCCAGATGGAAACGCTGGTTGACGGACGGCGGTACGGGGACGGGCGGGGCGCCGTCCGCCGCGCGGAGCGCCGCGGGGGACGGTACGAACTCGACCACCCGGCCGGGGGCGGGCTCGTACCGGTCCATCGTCGTGACGCGCACGGACTCAGTCCCCCGTGGCCCGCACCCGGTACTCACCGCTCCGGGCGATCTCGCGCAGCACGTCCCGCAGCCGCTCCAGGAAGCGCGGCACGTTCTCCCGGGCCGCCGCCGTGTCCGGGTAGGTGACCTTCACATATGTACGGTCCCAGAGGCGGTTCACCCAGATCGGCACGTCCGTGCTGGTCCCGGGCCCGGCCAGACCGTGGCAGTTCGCCTCCGCCCAGTCCTTCGAACCGGGCGCGTGGCGCAGGTCGATGTACGACACCATGGGCAGCACGGCCCCGGCGCCCGGCTGCACGGCGAGCCCCGGCACCAGCTCCGCGACCCGCACGGGGGAGACCCCGGCCAGCTCGCGGGCGCGCGCGAAGGCGGTCCGGGCACCCGCCAGGACGTCGGCGAGCCCGAGGTCGGTGTCCACCGCCTCGGTGTCGGCCGTCGGCTCGGTGTCGTCCGGGGCGACCGGGAACTGAACCGGCACCAGATTGATGAACCACCCCTGGGACAGCAGCCAGCGCGGCTCGTCCCTGGTGTGGACGACGGAGAGCGCGCGGTACGTACGGTGCCCGCCCAGCTCGTACCCGCTGATGCCGAGCGCCCCGAGCACCCCGGCGGAGAACCCGGCGCCATGCGTCCGGCAGACCTTGGCGAAGGCGTCCGTCTCGGCGGCGTCGAGCAGATCCACGGAGAGTGAGAGCTTGGGGTACGTCGCGCCCGGCTCGGTGCCCAGGTCCAGCGGGAAGGTGGGGGGCGGCCCGGCGAGGAAGAACTCCAGCCAGCGGCGCACCTCGGGCGAGTCGGCCGTCAGCAGCGCGGACCGCTCGCGCTCCAGGGCGCAGAAGTCGACGTAACTGCCGGCCGGGGGCAGCTCAGCGACCGTCCCGGCGACCTCCGCCTCGTACAGCGCGCGCAGTTCACTGAAGACGAGCAGCGCGGAGAGACCGTCGCTGTGGCAGTGGTCGACGGCGTAGTAGACGGTCGAGACATCGTCCCGCACCACCGAACCCACCACGAAGGGCGGCCAGTTGAGCGGGTCCGTACCGGTGTCGAAGAGCTCCAGCAGCCAGTCGCGGATCGCGTCGGGGGAGTCGTACGGGCCGAGCGACGCGGCCTCCACCGCGACGGCGGACGGATCGACGACCTGCCGCACCATCTCCCCACCGTCCGCACCCTCCTGGAGGGAGAACCAGGTGAGCAGCGTCGGATGCCGCAGCACCCACCGGTTCAGCGCGGCGGCCATGGCGTCGGTGTCCAGCCGCCCCGGCACGTCGTACATGATCCCGACCCACGCGGACTGGGCCCGGCCCGCCGCACGGTTCGCGAGCAGCCGCCGTACGTGGTTCTCCTGGACGTACGAGAGCGGCGCGGGCGAGACGGCCGAGGGCGCCTGGTCGGCGCCGGGCACCTGAAAGCGCACCAACTCGCCCGGCGCGGGCGAGAGTTCGAGAAGGGGTGTCATCAACACGGGGCGGGCTCCTGCTGCCGGGCGGGCACGAGGTCCCGCAGAAGAACGTCTTTCACATCGGCCGGTTCGCCGGGCGGACCCCCACCGGCGACACGGTTCATCAGCCGTCCGGTCCCGGCGACGAGGCGGGAGACGGCGAGCCGGGCGTGCTCGGTGGCGGGGTGGCGGAAACTCAGGTACACGCCTTCGTACGTGCGGTTGATCCACAGGTAGACCTCGTCGGGGTCGACGCAGCGGCTGCGCAGCGCCGCCGCCTTCCACGCACCCCACTGGCGCGCGCCCGGCGTCCTGCGCATGTCCATGTACGACACGACGAACCGTGGGCGCAGCGGCGTCCCGAGCAGTTCGGAGACCCGGGGGAACGGTATCGCCGCCATCTCGCCGGCCCCGTCGAGCGCGGCGGACGCGGCGGGCAGCAGGTCGGCGAAGGCGTCGTCGCCGCGTACGGCGAAACGCAGCGGCGCCAGCCCGACGTACCAGCCGACGGAGTACGCCCACCGCGCGTCGCTGCGCGTGTGGAACGGGGTGAGAGCCCGGAACTCGCCCTGGCCCCGCGGGTCCCGGCCTCTATCGGTGCCCACGTCCAGGTCCCGGCTCGCGAGCGCGAGGCAGGCGAGGACACCGGTGAGGAAGTTGCCGCCGTGGTCGCGGCAGGCGCTCTGGAAGGCGCCGGCGGTGGAGGCGTCCAGGAGCCAGTCGCACCCGCCGATCTGCTCCCCCACGGCGTCGGCCGGCCGATCCGAAGGGGCAGGCCCGCTCAAGGCGCCCCGACCGCTCAAGGCGCTGCCGACCGTGCCGGGAAATTCAGGCAGCCGACCACCCCCGGAGCCAAGGAATTCACGCCACCTCACCACGGCGTCGTGCTCGTCGTGCACGAGCGCCGCGTATTCACGTTCGGTGTCGGCGAAGTCCAGATAACTTCCGACCTCGGTGAGCGCGGACGGAGTTCCGGAGGAGACCGCCGCATACAGCTCACGTATTTCGTGCGCGATGAGCAGGATGGAATATCCGTCCACATTGGAGTGGTCGAAGCCGAGATACAGCGTGAGACCACCGGCGTGCTCAACGGTGGCGAACACGAATGACGGCCAGGCGAGCGGATCGGTCTCCGCGTCGAACACATCCTCAATACGGGAGGCGAGCAGCTTCCCCGACTCGAAGTCCCCCTCGACACCGCGCCGCAGCGACACACCCCCGGCCGGCAGGGTGACACGCCGCAGCCCTCCGTCGTCCGACTCCTCCGCCTCGTCCGACCCGTCCACCTCGTCCGCCGGTACGAGCCGGCTGCGCAGCGACTCGTGCCGGTCGATCCACGCGAGCAGCGCCCCCTCCAGCACCCCCGCATCGGCCCCCGGCATCTCAAAAGCGCTGGCCAGCCAGGCAGGAGCCCGCTCCGCACCCCGCCCGCCCGCCAACGCCCCGGCGATATGGGCCTCCTGCACATACGAGGCGGCCCGCCCATCGGCCACCCACCCCGCACCCCCCACCCCCACCGGCGCACCCCGCGGCACGGCCCGCCAGACGGTGAGCAGCCCCGGCGTTACATCCAACTCGTCCATACTCGTGAATTTCACGTGCCTGCCTTGCGCTCAATTCGTGCGTGTGGGGGTGAGCGTGGTGAATGAGCTGTTTCCCCGCTATTCCATCGGGGTTTCATTCCGCTCCGCGGCCGGGTGAGGCCTTCGCCACTCGGCGCCCGGCGGACAGCGGTGGCCATCGGCGCGTGACGGGATCGTGGCCGGATTCCGTCGGTGACGAATGCTACGCAGATTCGAGCCGTCGCTGCAACAGCGCAAATGTCAGGTATTCGCAGGTCGTTGGCGGTAGCGGCACATCGGCGGCACATTGTTTTCACCTCTGTGTCACGTGAGTTACCGGATCCACTTTTCGGTGAAGTTCGTGCCGTTCTCCTCACGCCTCCACCCGCGGAGGGGGCGGCGGGTCGTACTCCGGTCACGTCCGTTCCGTGGACGTCCGAAGCCTTGCCGACCCGGCGGGAGGCGCCCTACCCTCACGGTTGGAAAGCGCTTTCTCCCGCCTGGTGCGCAGAAATGTCATGGGCATGGCATATGACGCATGGCGTGGGCGTGACGCGCCCTGGCATGCATCTGCGCTCGGTTCGGGACGAACGGCGAACCACGAACGGCGAACCACGAACGGCGAACCACGAACGACGAACCACGAACGACGAACCGCGAACCACGAATGAGGAGAGACAGGTATGACAGACATGGCGGATATGGCGAAACGAGTCGCACCACGATTCCGCGCGGCCCTGGTCACGGTGGCCCTCGCGGCCGTGACCGGTGCGGTGGTGTCGGTGCCCTCGGCGTCGGCCGCGGTCGGTGCTGCCACCGGCTACGCGACCCAGAACGGGGGGACCACCGGCGGGGCCGGCGGGCAGACCGTACGGGCCACCACGGGGACCGCGATCCATCAGGCCCTGTGCGGCCGGGCCAGCAGCAGTACCCCGATCACCATCGAGGTCGAGGGGACCATCAACCACGGCAACACCAGCAAGGTGTCGGGCGCCAGTTGCAACACGGCCGCCGGTCTGATCGAGCTCAAGCAGATCAGCAACGTCACGATCTTAGGTGTCGGCAGCGGTGCCGTCTTCGATCAACTGGGCATCCACATCCGGGAGTCCAGCAACATCATCATCCAGAACGTGACCGTACGGAACGTCAAGAAGTCCGGCTCGCCCACGTCCAACGGGGGTGACGCCATCGGCATGGAGCGGAACGTCCGCAACGTATGGGTCGATCACGCCACCCTGGAGGCGTCGGGCGGGGAGTCGGAGGGGTTCGACGGCCTCTTCGACATGAAGGACAACACCCAGTACGTGACCCTGTCCTACAGCGTCCTGCGCAACTCCGGCCGCGGCGGGCTCGTCGGGTCCAGCGAGAGCGAGCTGTCGAACAGCTTCATCACGTACCACCACAACCGGTACGAGAACATCGACTCCCGCACGCCCCTGCTGCGCGGCGGCGTCGCCCACATGTACAACAACCACTACGTGAAGCTCAACGAGTCCGGCATCAACTCCCGGGCCGGGGCCCGGGCCAAGGTGGACAACAACTACTTCGAGGACTCCAAGGACGTCCTCGGCACCTTCTACACCGACACGGTCGGTTACTGGCAGGTCGGCGGCAACACGTTCGACAACGTCACCTGGTCCACCCCCGGCAGCGAGAACAAACCCGCCGGGCCCAACCCGCAGTCCACCACCACGGTCAGCATCCCGTACTCCTACAGCCTTGACAGGGCGGCCTGCGTACCGAACATCGTGAGCCGGACCGCGGGCGCCGGCAAGGGGCTACAGGTGTCGGACGGTAGCTGCTAGGTCACGACCACCGGTTCCGTGCCGAGGGCGGCGCGCAGCCACTCCTGGGCGGCGCCGAGGGTCGGTTCGAGAGGGCCGGACAGTTCGCCGCTGAGTGCCCAGTAGCGGTCGAGTACGGGATCGGCGGTCACCGTGAGCAGGACGCGGAGCCGCTGCCGGAAGACCGGGGTGTCCCGCGCGTGGTACGTACGGGCGTGGGCGGCGACGAAGCAGTCGAGCGCGTCGCCCGCGTACGGCCGCCGCCGCGCCCGCAGTTCCGCCGAGGCCAGCTCGAACGCCTCGCCGAGCCCCTCGAAGAGCACGGCGGGACGCACCTCGTCGTCGGTCCTGCCGCACATGGTCCGGCCGGTCGGGGAGCGCCAGTGGTCGACGGGGGGCCTGGCGTCGGAGACGAGCGCGTGCAGCCGGGCGAAGACCAGGACCTGGGCGGGCGTCGGATCCACGGGAGGCTGCGGAACCGCCGCGTCCACGATCGAGGCGCGCAGCCCGGCCGGCAGCCGCGCGGGCAGTTCGCGGCGCCAGAAGCGGGCCAGCGCGGTCGTGCTGGGCGGCGTGGTCACGGCGCCGACGAGGCGCAGCCGTTCGGCACGTTCCCCGGCGGTGCAGTCCCGGAGCGACTGGAGCGCGGCCTCCTGCCAGCGCAGCGCGGCCAGCCGCGAGCCGACCTCCCGCAGCCGCGCGGCGACGGCGTCCTCCAGCGCGGCTTCCTTCAACGCGGCGTCCTCCCCGAGGACCCGGCCCACGTCGGGGACCGGCAGGTCGAGGGAGCGCAGTGAGCGGATCAGCCGGAGCCGGTCGAGCGCCTCGGGGCCGTACCTGCGGTGGCCCCCGGAGCTGCGGGCGGCCTCGGGCAGCAGACCGCGGTCGGAGTAGAAGCGGACGGTCTTGACGGTGACGCCCGCGCGCCGGGCCAGCTCCCCGATGCTCCATGTGCCGTCATCCACGGCTTGAACCTCCCTCAGGGGGAGTTCCTACGGTACCGGCGTACGAGATCGGTGTACGAGCCGATGCGGGCTGATACGGATCGAAGGAGCGGTGGTCATGACGGCGTTCGTGCTGGTGTCGGGCAGCCATACCGGCGGCTGGGTGTGGCGGGAGGTGACCGCCCTGCTCCGGGCGGCGGGATCGGAGGTGTACGCGGCGACGCTCACGGGCATGGGCGACCGCCGGCATCTCGCGGGCCCGGACACGGACCTGGAGACGCACATCCAGGATGTGGTGAACCTGATCGACACCATCCCCCCGGCCGATCCCGCGGACCCCACCGCTCCAGGGGATGTGGTGCTGGTGGGCCACTGCTACGGCATCCACCCGGTGCTCGGCGCGGCGGACCGGCGTACGGAGCGGGTCGCCCGGATCGTCCACCTCGACGCGGGCCTGCCCCAGAACGGCGACACGGCGCTCGCGCTCGCCCCCGACCAGGCGATCCGCGACCGGCTGGCGGCGGAAGAACGCGACCGGAGTGACGGAAAGGACGGGAGCGGTGACGGGGACGGCCGACTGATCCCCCCGCCGCCGCTCGACGAGCCGGAGCGCTGGGGCGGTACGGCCGGCATCCCCGAGGCCGCGCTCGAACGGCTGGCCCGGCACGCCGCGCCCCAGCCGCTGGGCACGCTCACCCAGCCGCTCCGCCTGCCGAACGCGGACGCGCTCGCCGCGCTGCCGACGACCGGGATCTTCTGCACGGCCAACGGGTCGGGCATCGCCCTGGTCGAGATGCTGGTCGGGACCGGACAGCCGCGCTTCCAGGCGCTGGCTCAGCCCTGGGTGGGCTTCTTCGAGCTGGACACCGGCCACTGGCCGATGCTCTCGGCCCCCGACGAGCTGGCCGGCGTACTCCTGCGGGCAGCGGCGGACGAGGGGCGCCGGGTGACGGCGGAGAAGCGCGAACGCCCCGCGCACCTGGGCCCCTTCCTCCTGGACGTACCGGATGTGCCGGATGTGCCGGAGGCGGCCGACGTACCGGAGGACGTGTCGGAGGGTGCGTCGGAGTCCGCGTCGGAGGGCGCGTCGCACGGGGGCCAGGAGAGAACGGAACACGCCACGCTCTACTTCCCCCGAACCCCGCACCCCCGCCCGGCGGTCGTCTTCGTCCACGGCGGCCCGCTCCCCGCCGACACCCGCCCCACCCCGCGCGACTGGCCGGTCTTCACCGGTTACGGGCGGTACGTGGCGAGCCTGGGAGCCGTCGGCGTCACGGTGGACCACCGCCTGCACGGGCTGACCGCGTACGCCCGCGCCGCCGAGGACATCGCCACGGCGGTCGAGCGCGTACGGGCCGATCCGCGCGTCGACGGGGAGCGCGTCGCCCTGTGGTTCTTCTCCGGCGGCGGACTGCTGCTGGCGGACTGGCTCGCTGCGCCGCCGCCGTGGCTGCGGTGCGTGGCGGCGACGTACCCCGTCCTCGCGCCGCTCCCCGGCTGGGGGCTGGTGGAGCCGCGCTTCCGCCCCGCGGCGAAGGTCGGCTCCGCCGGGGGGCTGCCGATCGTTCTGACCAGGGTGGGACGGGAGCGCCCGGAGATCGCGGCGACGGTCGAGGAGTTCCTGACCGCGGCCGGGGCCGCGGCCCGGGGCGGGGGCGGCGGGGCGCGGGTGGAGGTGATCGACGTACCGCTCGCCCACCACGGTTTCGAGACCGCCGACCACGGCGCCGACCCGGAGGCGGCCGAGCAGGCGCGGCACGCGGTGGAACGCGCGGCGCGGTCGGTTCTGACCCATCTGACCCAGGTGGCGGCGGACCCGGGGACGCCGTCCACCACATGCGGCGTCCTCTCCGTCGGCAACGACCTGGTCCCGTAGAAGTCACGCAATCGGACTGGCGTACTGCGGGTGAATACGACGAGATGGCGATGTGCCCGGGGCGGGGGACCGGCACTCTGCTGAGTGCTGAGGTGTCCGTCCGGTTGACGCCTCAAGGGCCCCGGAGCGGGCCGGTGCGAGGCGGAGGGGGACTGTTGTCACGGCAGCCGGGGGCGCATCCATGACGGCCGACCGAGCCGACGGCACGTCCGCCGCCCCGTCGCCGGCCCCCGGGGAGCCCCGAGGGGTTCCGCGTCACGTCGCGTGCGTGATGGACGGGAACGGCCGGTGGGCGGCGCGGCGGTCCCTGCCGCGTACGGCGGGCCACCGGGCGGCCGAGACCACGGTGATCGACGTCATCGAGGCGGCGCGGACGGCGGGCGTGGAGTGGCTGAGCCTGTACGCGTTCTCCACCGAGAACTGGCAACGCCCCAGCAGCGAGGTCGACTTCCTCATGCGCCTGGTGCGCCGCGTCGTACGCAAACACGCCGCGCTGCTGCACGCGCGCGGCATCCGCTGCCGCTTCCTCGGCGTGGCGGACCCGAGGATCCCCGTACCGCTGGCCAGGGACTTCGCCGACCTGATGACGCTGACGAGCACGAACCGGGGCATGACGCTGACCGTGGCGTTCGACCACGGCGGACGCGGGGACATCGTCGAGGCGGCACGCTCCCTCATCCGCAGCGGGGTGCCGGCCGACGCCGTCGACGAGCGGCGCTTCGCCGCCCATCTGCCCTTTCCCGACACGCCCGATGTGGACCTCGTCATCCGGACCTCCGGTGAACAGCGCATCTCCAACTTCATGCTCTGGCAGGTGGCCTACGCCGAGTGGACCTTCCCGCAGGTGCTCTGGCCCGACTTCCGCGCGCCGCACTTCCTGGAGTGCCTGCACGCCTACCGGCAGCGCGATCGCCGTTTCGGCGGCGTGACGCCGTACACGAACGGAGAACCTCACCCGTGACGGACCCAAGCGCCGGCCCTCCCGGAGCCCCCCACGACAACAGCACCGCCACCCCCACTCCCACCCCCACTCCCACCCCACCGACCGCCGACACACCGCCCGGCTCCCTCTTCGGCCCGGACTCCCAGTTCCACCGCTTCTTCAACGATCCGCGCTGGGCACTGGCCGTGGTCAGGGCCACGGTGCTGGAAGCCGCCCACCCGCGGATCGGCGCGGCCCTGACCGACAACTCGACGTTCGTGGCGCACCCGTGGCGACGGCTGCGCAACACCCTCTTCAGCCTCCAGCGCATGTTCGGCGCCGACGAGAACGAGCGGCAGCGGGAGGCGGCGCGCCTCAACCGCCTGCACGCCCGGCTGAGCGGTACGGACGCCCGGAACCGTCCCTACGACGCGATGGACCCCGCGCTCCGTGCCTGGGTGGTCGCGACGCTCTTCGAGAGCTCCGTCACCATGTGCCGACTGAGCGGCCAACCGCTCGACCCGGCCACCATGGAACGCCTCTACGCCGAATTCCAGCATTTCCTGGCGGCGTTGGGGGACAGCGAAGGGCATCTTCCGCCCACACTCCAGGAGTTCTGGCCGTACTACGACTGTGTGGTCGAGGAGGAACTGGAGAACACGGAGGCGCTGCGCGTCATCCTCTACCAGCTCTTCGACCACCTTCCGGCACCGGCCCTGCTGGAGGGCCTGCCCACGGTGTGGGCGGCGGGCCGCGCGCTCGCGGGCCCGGTCATCGGCGCCGTCACCGTGGCGTCCCTCCCCGAGCCGTTCCGGCGCCGGGCGGGCCTGCCCGAAGTCCCCGGCGCCCGGACGCTGATGCAAAGCGCCTACATGGCCGCGGGCCTGGCCCGCTTCCTGCCCGACCACTGGATCAGGACCGAGAACCTCGTCGGTCTGCTGGACCTCTCCTCCGCGGACACGGAGGCCGCCAGAACCGCCGCACTCGCCGCCCTGCGCGGCCGGATGGACCAGGCCGGCGCCCTGTTCCGCCTGGTCACCCCGTTCCCCGTACAGCACGCTCCCGCCGAGGACACCGGGACGCGGCGGAGCGCCGACGCGTTCTTCACCGAGGTCCTGGACCAGACCGGCAACGGATACCTGGACTGGCCCGATCTCGCCGCCATGGCCCGGGAGTTGTCGACCCGCCTGGACCTGGCCGAACCGGAGGAGACCAGGCTCTACCAGGCGTACGCCGCGTGGTGGAAGGAACTCCAGGCAGCCCTGGACACCGACGGCGACGGCCGCATCAGCAAGGAGGAATACGCCGCGGCCACCCCCTCCCTGGCCGGCCCCGCACTGATCAGGGTCGCCGAAGTACTCTTCGACGTCACCGACGCGAACGGCAACGGATTCATCGACGCGGCCGAGTACCGAACCCTGTTCCGGACCGCCTTCCGACGCACGATGCCCGAGGCCGACGCGCGATACACCCGCGGCGCCTTCGTGAAGGACTTCCTCACCTTCATGTCGGGCCGCCGCCGCTCCACCCCCTACGACCCCCTGCTCGTGGACGCGTAGGCCGCCGTACGTCTGCCCTGTGCGGCCTGTCGCCCTGCGGACGATCGACTACCGTCGTGACCTCCCGAACGGCGGCAGGGGAAGGAAGACATGGGCGACACGGGCAAGGTCCTGGACATCTCCACCCAGGACTTGAAGAGGGCGGCACCGACGTTCCAGGAGCAGAGCGAGGCTCTCGGGAATGCGGCGAAGGCGCTCAAAGAGTCGCTGGCCGCACTGGGTTCCCCATGGGGGGACGACGAGCAGGGCGCGAAGTTCGGAGACGCGTACACGCCGAAGCGTAAGGAGATCGAGAGAGGGGTCGGCATTCTCACGCTCGGTCTGATGAGCATCCACGCTGCCATGGTCGACATGGCCGACGGCCACGTGGACAACGACGAACTCATCGAAGGCATGTTCACCAAGGGGGCGATGCCCGGCGCGGACGGGGGCAAGGGCGCCCGGTGAGCGCTGAGGACATCGCCAAGGACCTTCTGATGAAGGCCGGCATGTGGTGGCCGGACGCGAACTCCGGCACCCTGCGATCGGCTGCGAAGGCATGGCGGACCTTCGCCGAAGCGGTGGACGATGTCATCGGTCCGGTGAACGGCAAAGCCGGTTCGATCATCCTCCACAACAAGGGCGAGGCGATCGATGCGTTCGAGGTGTTCTGGGCCCGCTACCACAAGAGCGAAGGCGTGGGGTGGCTGGACGACACGGCCGCGGCCGCCCGAGCCATGGCCAAGGCGCTCGAAGAATTCGCCGACGCCGTCGATGACGCCATTGAGCAACTGTGGATCGAGATAGGCATCGGAGCCACGGTCATCGCCGCCGGCGTGGGACTCGCGGTGTTCACCTTCGGCGCGTCCACGGCGGCCTCCGCCGCCGCGACCGCGACCATCATCGAAGTCGCCGCCGGGCTCGGCCTCACGGTGTCCACCACCGTCGCCACCATCACCGCGACCACTTTGACCGGCATCGCCTTCGGCGCGATCGAGGGCATCACCATCGACCTCGCCGTCGCACAGCCGCTGAGGATGGCCACGGGTCTCCAGGACGGCTTCAGCCTCGACTCGGTGGAACAGGCAGGCATCTACGGCGGCGCGTTCGGTGGCGCTTTCGGGGGTGCGGCCGGTGCGGGACGTGTCGCAGGCGAGGTGGGAGGATTCCGTAACCTTTACGGGCAGGACATCCCCATCGGAATCGCGAATCCGAATCTTGCGGGGCTCGGGCGGGGCCCCCTCGTGCTCGACGACATGGGGAAACGACGCACCTGGGATCTGTTCCGGAGCGAGGACTCGAAAACTCCACTTCCGCCGAAGGTTCCGGGCGATCACGCACTCATATCAGGAGATCCAGTTTACTTCGGCAAGCGGGTCACGACCATCGGATACGACGAACGTACGTTGGGAAATACGCAACGCGTCGCGCGTGTCCCCGGAAAGCATGATGTCGTTATTCACGGTACGAACCAGGGTGTGTTCTTGCCTGGCCGGGTGAACAGTTCGGGAAAGATCCTCATGGATTTCGAGGTGCATCCGAATCATATTTCGGATGCCGTCCGCAGTAACCCGAACTACGGCGGTGGCCCGGTCCGCCTGATCTCGTGTCACTCCGGCTACGCGGCGCCGAACTCCGTGGAACTTCCGCTCGCCCAGAGCGTGGCCAATGACCTGGGGGTGCCTGTCATGGCGCCGACCAACAAGGTGGGGACGTCTGCCGGGCTCGGCATGGAACAGACGCCCGAAATCGGTAACAATGGATATTGGCGTACGTTCCTGCCGATGGCCAACTGACAGAACGAGCAACGGAGACGCAATGATCAAGCGAATCGGGTTCTATCGAGAGTTCGAGTCGCAGGACCCTGATGCCTCGGCTCCGTCCATTCATGACGCCGTTCGGCCCCATGCGCTGTACGACGAGTCGCGGATTCTGGAATACATGTCGTCAGGTGTCGAAATCTTCAGCACCATGGGGGCGGATCGCGATGTGATTGCCTCTGACGAATGGATTCCCGGGGCCGGATCGCTCGTCACCGACGGCACCTGGCTGTGGCCTGTCGAACTCCAGCATTATGTTCATCGATATCATGTGGAACTGCCGGAAGATTTTCTGACGGATGTTCGCGGTTCGCATTACACCGTTCCCGTGGTGTCGTCCGTGCGCGCCGGAGAGATCGTGCGGGAGGTCTTCGGCCCGTCCGCCTTTCGTGCGGACGAGAACGGTGCGCAGGGTGCGGGAGGTTTCTTCGCCTGGTATCTGTCGGATCTGAATGCGCAGAGCTGGGGCCGACTGCTGGGAGCCTTGAAGTCCGCCGGGCTGAACACCCGTCATCGCCTTACCGGCGACATGGTCCTCTCCCGTACCGACGTGGGTGGTGAGTGCCTCCGGCCCGTGGAGAACGCGCCCGACCTGGCCGCGCTCCTGGCGGACCCCGGTGACGGAGAGGTCGCACTCCACCTGTGGTTCGCTTCGGACACCTATACGGTCGTTCGGGTACGTCGGCTGGATGGCGCCACGACAGCGGTGGTGCACGACCTCGCCGGCCTGATGGAGCCGGAGCGCGAGCAGGTGGTGGCGGCACTGGTGCGAGCGCTGCACCCCTTCCGCGATGACTGCCAGGGTTTCGTTCTCGACCGTGCGGGACGCAGTTCCCGCGGCACCTGGGACACGCTGATTCTCGACCACGCCTGGCCGTCCGAGCCTTTCCCGGACAGTGTCGCGGTCGATGCGAACCGGGGTGCCCAGCCGCCGGCGTCCGACATCGTGACGTGCACCGCGTACGGACACCTGACGGTGTTCAACAAGAGTCGGACGGACGATTCCCGGGCGTAGGGCGCTGCCCGGACAGCGCGGCCGGAGCTACCCTCTGGTTCCGGTGTGCTCCCCCGAAAGGCCCTAGGTGGCCGGGCTCACCCCCGTGAAACCCGGCCCCTGTCTGGGAGTTCACGTACACCCCAAGGAGCGGAGACGCTTGGCCAGCGCGTGAACACTCTGGTGTGAGCCGCTCCTCCATGAACGTACACCCTGGTTGCGGTGGATGGGCAACTACAGTGGGGAAGATGTCAGGGAACTCCCTGCTCTTCACGCACCGGAGTGGACACAGCGATGATCGTGACAAGGACGTACCGGACGTGACAGACGACGAGCCGCGTACCTTCGCACAGCTTCTGGACTACCTGTTCGAGGAGGTCCACCCGGAGAATCGCGGGCCCTACACGTACGCCGAGGTCGCCGCGGGCATCCAGGAGGCGTCGGGGGAGCAGGGCAAGGGGCTGACCGCGAGCGCGATCCAGCAACTGCGCACCGGGGCCAAGAAGAACCCCACCAGGTACACCATCAAGGCTCTCGCCGACTTCTTCGGTGTGCCCGCCGGGTACTTCGTCGACGAGGAGGCCGCCCACCGCACCCGGGCGGAGATCGCCGTCCTGGCCGCCATGCGGGACCGTAACGTCCGTACCGTCGCCCTGCGCGCCAACGGGCTGAGCACGGAGACCCTTCAGATGGTGGCGACGGTGATCGAGCAGGCCCGGATCCTGGAGGGGCTGCCGGGCGAACCCGCCCAGGACAACCTCAACTTGGACGACTGACGGCCGCTTTCGGCATCCGGTCGTCAACTCCCGTCAGGGGAACGGGAATCCCTTGGCCGGGCATGAGTATTCGCTTATGCTTTCGATCGGTTCGGCGCGGGGGCACCCGGATCACTCCCCTCCGTACAGGGGTGTGTTCGCAGGAGGGCAGACCCGGGCGACGTCAGGACCGACCATGGACCTTGAGCGGCTTCGCGAGGCGTGCGAGGAGCGCGTAGCGGCCCTTCGGCTTCCCCACCGCTTCAGCACCCGCGATCTGTGCGACGCCGTGGCGGAGCAGCGCGGCCGTCCGATCGTTCTCAGGCCCCTGAACACGCTCGGCGCGATCGACGCACCGTGTGGCATCCGCCTGGAGACGTCCGACGCCGACCTCCTCTTCTACGAGGAGGGAACGTCCGCCCTGCACCAGAACCACATACTCGCGCACGAGGTCAGTCACATCGTCTGCGACCACCCCGGCAGTCTGGAACTGGACGCCGACACCTTCCGCGCCATCGGCTTCAACCCCACCCTCGTCCAGCGTATGAACGGACGTACGAGCTACTCCACGGACGACGAGCGCGAGGCCGAGATGATGGCCACCGTCATCCGACAGCACATGTACCGCGGACGTGAACTTCCCCCCAGCGAGCCCGCGAAGGGCGCCGAGCGCTGGGAGGCCCTGTTCGCCGAACCCACCAGGAAGGGCCATCGGCACCCATGATCAACCTGTTGTTCTCCGGCGTCGCCCTCGTGCTTCTCCTCGCCGCCGGCTACTGGGTACGCGGGCGAGGCGGCCACAGACCCGCCGGCACCTGGCCCATGGCCGCGCTGCTGGCGTCCTTCGCCCTCGCCTTCGCCTCGTACATACCGTTCGTGGAAAGCGCCGCCGAGAGCATCGTTCCCCACGTCGGCCGTCTGCTCAGCAACTCGTTCACGCTGGCCGCCGCGACCGCCGTCCTCGTGTTCATGCTCCAGCTCAATCTGGAGCCCGAGGAGGCCCGGCGGAGCATCCGTCTCCGTGTGCTGTGCCTCGGGGGCTCCGTCGCCGGCATGACGGTACTGTTCGCCGCCGAGCAGATGAACGACCGGTCGCCCCAGCTCTACGCGCTCTACGTGCTGATCTACATCACCTATCTGGGTGTCACGGCGAAGGACTTCTGCGAGCAGACCTGGAAGCAGTCCCACCGCTCACGGCGCAGGAGCCAGCGCATCGGGCTGCGCGTCACCGCCGCCGGCTGCGTGTTCGCGCTGCTGTACGCCGCGTACAAGGTGGTCGCCCTGGTGTCCATCGGGCTCGGACTGGGCCTCATCCCGGACGGCGCCCGCTGCTCGACGCCCTTCACCCCCGTCCGCTGTGTGTTCAGTGTGACGGCGCCCGCCCTCGCCGTACTCCTCATCGCCCTGGGCCTCACCCTCCCCGCGGTCGTCTGGCCGTTCAGCCAGTTCCTGCGCCGGCGCTGGGAGTCGCGGTCGCACGCCGCGCTCGGCCCCCTGTGGGAGGCCGTCACCGGCGCGGCACCCGAAGTCGTGCTGGCGGCGGCCGAGTTCGGCGAGGAGAAGAAGGCCGACGACTTCGCCTTCTTCCTGCACCGCCGCGTGATCGAGATCAACGACGGCGGCCTCGCCCTCCGGCCCCACCGTTCCCCGCGCGTCCAGGAGCACGCCGAACGGGCCGTCGCCGAACGGGGCATCGCGGGCAGCCCGGAAGGGGACGCGACCGTGGAGGCCGCGGTCCTGCGGGCCGCCGTACACGCCAAGAAGGCCGGGAGCGCGCCGCGGACGGAAGCTGCGGCGCCCGCCCCCGGGGCCGCCGCCCGGGCGGGCAACCTCCGTGCCGAGACCGAGTGGCTGCTCCTGGTCGCGCACGCCTACGCGCGGAGTGAGACCGTACGTACCGTCGCCGAGGAACCGGCGCCCTCAGAAATGGAATCACCGGCGTGACCGACCCGTTGCGGGACCCGCGGTTCTTCGCAGACCCCTACCCGACCTACGCCAAGCTGCGCGGCACGGCCCCCGTACAGAAGGTGCCGACCGGTTCAGGAGGCCACTACAGCTACCTGATCACCGGCTACGCGGAGGCCCGGGAGGCCTTCACCGACCCCCGGCTGTCGAAGAACACCGCACGCTTCTTCGCGGACAAGCCGTCGCGGCGCGAACTCCATCCCGCCGTCTCCCGGAACATGCTGGCCACGGACCCGCCGCAGCACGCCCGGCTACGGACCCTGGTGACGAAGGCGTTCACCACCGGGGCCGTCGCGCGGATGCGCCCGTACATCGCCGGACTGGTCGGCGAACTGCTCGACGCCTGGCCCGACCACGGCCCGGTGGACCTCGTCGCGAGCCTCGCGGTCCCGCTGCCGGTCACCGTCATCTGCGAAATGCTGGGGGTACCCGCATCGGACCGCCCGCTCGTCCGTACGTGGTCGAGCGAGCTGTTCGCCGCCGGTGACCCCCGGCGGATCGACGCCGCCTCCCACGCCGTCGCCGGTTACCTGACCGACCTGGTCGCCGCCAAACGCGGCGCGCCCGGCGAGAGCCTCCTCGACGACCTCATCGCCGTACGCGACGCCCAGGACCGGCTGACCGAGGACGAACTCGTCTCGCTGGGCGTACTCCTGCTGGTGGCCGGCCACGAGACCACCACCAACTTCATCGGCAACGCGGCCCTGGCCCTTCTCCAACACCCGTCGTCCCTCGCCCGATTGAGGTCCGATCCGCGGCTGCTCGGGGACTCCCTGGACGAGCTGCTGCGCTTCGACTCGCCGGTCGGAATCGCCACGTTCCGCTACAGCACCGAAGCGCTCACACTAGGCGGTACGGAGATCCCGGCAGGCGTCCCGGTACTCATCGCCCCCGGCGCCGCCGACCGCGACCCCACCCGATTTCCCGCCCCGGACCAACTCGACCTCGACCGCGACGCCACAGGACACCTCGCCTTCGGCCACGGCATCCACCGATGCGTGGGCGCCCCCCTGGCCCGAGCGGAGGGCGAACTCGCCCTCGGGGCGCTCCTCTCCCGCTTTCCCGACGTGCGACTGGCGGTGCCGGCGGAGGAGTTGGAGTGGCGGCACACCCGACTGATGCGGGGCCTCGTGTCCTTGCCGCTCATGGTGTGAGGGAGCGCCCGTAACCGAGCCCCTTCCGAAGCCGGCGCCGCGTATGCCCGGTGAGGGGCCCTGGCGGTGGCGTGCTGCTTCCAGGCGCGCGGCTTGCTCTGCTCCTGCGTGGGGGCGCGGTACTGCGGTGGCCGCCTCGAATGACGCCGTTCCGTTAGAGGTTATCGCTCATGCACTTGACCCTCGCTCACCTGAGGGTTATAACTTCTAACGAACGCGAACCCTTCTATCGGGTGGGGGTGTCGGAGCCGCAGAACACCCGTCGCCGCCCGAGTCGTCAACCCGCCCCCCGTGCAACATCCCCCGCACCACATCACTCGGAGGACCGTCACCATGAAGCTCCGCCCGCTCCGCCCGCTCCGCGCCATGACCACGCTGATCTGCGTCGCGGTCGCCACCGCCACACTCGGCACCACCGCCGTTGCCGCAGAGCCCGTCCACCGGCACCAGCCGAAAATCGTCACCGACTGGGCCGCCGCCTGGAACGGCACCGACCCCAAGGCGCTCGGCGCCCTGTTCGCCGCGGACGGCACCTACACCGACCAGGCCATCGGTGTCACCCTCCGTGGCCGCGAGGAGATCTCCAGGTGGAAGGTGCGTACCGACAGCATGATCGACAACGCCCACGCCACCGTCCGGGCCGCCCACCGCGACGGCGACCACATCACCATCGAGGCCGTCTACTCCGGGCACATCAAGGGCGCCCCCAAGCCCTTCGCCGTGCCGATGGCCGTCCTTCTCGACCTCGACAGTCCGCGCCGTATCGCCTCCGACCAGGACTACTACAGCCTCAACGCCGTACTCGCCCAGTCCGGCCTGCCCGCCGACTGGACCCCGCCCACCTCCTGATCCGCCCCGCTCCGGGGCTGGATCAAGGCGCCCACTCCCGACGCCGCTGTCGCAGGTCTCGCCCTGCCGACGCGAACGTCGCGCTCACCGCGTACGTCAAGGGCTCGGCGAAGGCGGCGGGATCATCGGGCGTGCGCGTCGAGGCGACGTAACCCACGCACGTTCCGATGACACGAACTCCATCCCGACACGGCCCACTTGACCGCGTCCGCAGGCTTGCTACGAACACCCACCGCGTGGGTACATGGTGTTTCTCAACTATGCGTGGTTACGGGGCCATTGCCTCGACCTCGGGGGGAAACAGGATGGAATCAACAGGTCCGGCGCAGCGCCCGTGGAACACCCCGCCCCTGCCCCTGGAGCCACCGCCCTTACGTAGCGTTCCCGTCGAACTACGGGTCAGCAAGCGGCTGTTGTGGGTGGGCGGCGCCGCCTATCCGCTGCAGAACGTCGCGCGGGTGTACACGCTCACCATCCGTCCCAGACGCAAGGAAGCCGTCGCCACCTTCTGCAAGAGCGTCCTGATCACGCTGGCGGTCGCGTTCGCCCTCACGATCCTCGGCGTCGCGTCCGCCCTCCGGGACGAGGAACTGGCCGGCAACTTGCTGAACGTCGTCTGGATCGTCAGCGTGGGCGCGCTGATCTACTTCTTCGTGGAACTGATGTCCGTACTGACGGCGCAGTCCCACTACGTACTGGCCGTCGAGACGTCCGGCCCGTCCACCGCCGTGGTGACCAGCGCCAACCGGCAACACCTGGACCAGCTCGCAGGCTACATCGCCCACGCGATCGAGAATCCGGAAACCGAGTTCCAGGTGAAGGTGGAGAGCATCTCGATCAGCCCCAACAACTACTACTTCGGCGACAACGTCAACATGTACGGCGGGAACGGCAACGTGGGGATGGCCGGCGCATGAGCGGTGACAGCTACTACTTCGGCGACAACGTGAACATGCACGGCGGGCAGGACAACACCGGCATCGTCAAGAACCAGGTGGCGGCGACCGACCCCACGGCGGTGTCTCCCGCTCTGCGGTCGGCCGTGGAGGAACTGCTCCAGTTGGTCGGGGAACTCCGGGACCGGGTTCCGCCCGCGAGCGCCCAGTCCATCGACGACTCACTGCCGGACATCAGCACCGCCGCCGACGCGCCACCGCAGGACAGGCACCGCGCCCTGATGGCCGTCGCCGGCATCGCCGCGACGGTCGGCGTCGTCGGCCAGCCGGTCCTCGACGCGGTCAACAAGATCCTTGAGCTGCTGGGCGCGCGGTAGGACGGCATCCGCTGCCGGCTCCGGCCGACCGGCGGCCCACGAGAGGCGACTGAGAGGCGACGGCGACCGACAGCGTCGAAGGGCCCCACCGTGACCGGTGGGGCCCTTCGACGTATTGGCGGTCGTGGGCATTCTGAGCAGCGGCGGAGTGGTCTGTTCAGTGGCGTTCGGACGCCACTGAACGTAGGTCAACGAGACCAGAACTGAGATCACTGGGCGGCGGGTCTGTAGCTCGCGTCATTCGGTGGGCGCTGCCGCTGACCAGGATTCCTACTTATTTGATAATCTCGACCCATGAGTGAGATCCCGTACAGCGTCGGCGAAGGGCCGGCGACCAGGGTCAGCCTCTCCCTCCCGGAGGGGACGGCCGAGGCGATTCGTCGGAGGGTCGGCAGGCGCGAGTTCTCTGCGTTCATCACGGCCGCGGTGGAGCGCGAGCTGCGTGGCCAGATCTTGGACGAGTACCTGGCCGACTACGAACGCCGTAACGGGCCGGTTTCCGGGCGCGAGCAGGAGCGGGCCCGCCAGGTCTTCGACGAGGTGTTCGCCGAGGAGGGGCAGTGGCCCGCCGCAAGCTGAGCCACGAAGGAACCCTTGTTCTCGACTGCGAGGGCCTGTCGAAATTCGTCAGTGATCACGAGCCTGTCGTCGCCCTCATCGCTGAAGCCCGCAGTCGAGGCATGGAGGTGGTTATCAGTGCCCTCACCATCATCGAAGCGGTGCATCGTCGGACTGAGAAGGCGCGGCTCGCCTGGGTCCTTTCCGGCATGCGGATCGTGCACCTCGGCGATGAGGAGGCCAGAGCCGCCTCGACCATGTTGATCAACAGCGGATTGCATGGTCACAAATACGCCATCGACGCAGCCGTGGCCGAGATGGCGCTGCGGCAGCACCGCCCGGTGGTCATGCTCACCTCGGACATCGATGACATGACGAAGCTTTGTGGCGACAAGGTACGCCTCGTCGCCGTGTAGTCGACGCCCAGGACCCGAACACCCTGGGAACGTGAGCCGGCCTGTCCGTACTCGCCCGAGCGCCGAGCGCCGCCCTTGCACCGGGCCGCGCCCTCAGGTGCCGTCGTCGGTCGGTTCGCGGCATGTTTCCCACTGTTCGTCCGGGGGCCGGAACGGTCGGAATAGTTCTGACCGGGGGCGGCCAGGTGATGCGCCACTACGGACGCCGCGCGACCACGTACTGGGCAGTGTGCCGTGCCGAACTCAACGGCCGATGGCTGAGAAGCCTTCGGCTGAGAGGGACTCGATCGTGGGTCCGGCCCCAGGCCGATCAGTCCCGAGTGAAGATCGTCGAGTTGGAGACGTTCTCATAGCCGCTGCCGGGCGAACTGCAACACCGCTCATGTGGCTGCCGCGCGCCCGCCCCGACAGAGAAGGGTACGAACCGCGTGGAACCCCGCAAAATGCAGTACTACCCCTGGTCATCGGGGGGGGGGTGCCCCCAGTGGGCCCATCGCCATGACGTGGGCCCGGGTGGTCGGGCGGCTGCGGTGCACGAGCCGGTGGTGGCAGCGGCGGCCTGGGAACCGGCAGATCGATCAGGTCACCCACCTCCGCCACCTGCTGCAGCGTCCGTGCCAGTGAACGCAGTGCCTGACGGGTGGCGTCCAGCTGGCTCCGCAGCTCGTCGGCCTCGGGCCAGGCCCGCTCGTAACTCACTGGATCCGTGCCTTCAGGCCGTAGCGCCTCGTACGCCGAAAGCCGTGGATGCCACACCGTCAGCAGAGGCCGCAGCACGCGGTTGAGCGTCACCATCGCCAGTACCCCGAAGGTGAGCCGGCCCGGCGGCACCGGTGGTGCGACGGCCGGGCCGTGTTCGTGCAGGATGCCGCGGGTGACGTCATAGAGGGAGTACAGCGAGGTAAGCGCTTCGCGCAGCACACCCTCGTCTCGTTCCAATGGAACCACCGCGACCCGGCTGGCCAGCTGGAAGTACAGCTCCCAGGCGGCCGTGCGCTCGGCGTCCGCCGGCTCCCACAGACCCGCCACCTCGCCGACGAACGGGATCGTCAGTTTCGCCGTGACCTGTGAAGGTCTCGTACGCCCCCGCCGCGGCGTCTCGCCGGACTGCGTCATGATCGCCTCCCCGGTTCCCCACAGTAGGGTATGACACTGTGTGGGACGTCTTCCTCAGCTACAGCCGCAAAGACGCCAGGCACGTCCGCCGGCTCCACGAGGAGCTCATCGCGGCCGGGCTGAAGGTGTTCACGGACGAGTCCGCGGTCGCCGGGTTCGCCGGTATCAGTGACACCATCCGCCGAGCGCTCGCCGGTTCCCGTGTCCTGCTGGCGTACTACTCCACCGGCTACCCCGAGCGCCCGGCCTGCCAATGGGAGCTGACCGCCGCATTCCTCGCGGGGCTCGGCGAAGGCGATCCGCGCCGCCGAGTCCTGGTGATCAACCCCGAGCCGGACACCGCGCACATCCACCCTGTGGAGCTGCGCGACACCCGGCACGGCGAACCGGAGACCCTCGTCCCGGACATCCTCGCCCACCTCCGGCAGGTGCCCGGCCCCATGCGGCTGGGCGTCGAGCCCCCGCGTATGCACGGCGAACTGCCAGCCGCCGTAGGGGAGTTCACCGGCAGGCTGCCCGAACTGTGGCGCCTGCACAGCGCCCTGCACGTCCAGGAGGCACCCCTCGTCACGGGCCGCACCTCGGCCCGACCTGTGCAGCTGCGTGGCATGCCGGGTATTGGCAAAACCCGGCTCGCACGGGAGTACGCGCTGCGGTTCGGCGCCGCGTTCCCCGGCGGTGTGCACTGGGCACGCGCCGATGCGCCGCAGCCGCCGCAGACACCCGACGGCCCCTGTCTGTACGTCGTGGACGATGTGCCCCACGGTTTGCCACCCCGCGCCGTCACGGCGCTCACCGCCCCCCACCCCCTGGTCCGCACCCTGCTGATCACCCGCAGTCGCGCCTACGGGGGATACGGCGAACACCTCGACCTGGAACCGCTCTCCGAATTGGCCGCCGCCGTCCTCGCGGGCGCCCCCGAGGTCGCCGATGCCGCCTGCGGGCACCCTGGGGCACTCGGACTGCTCGGCCGTGCGGTGGGCGCCGGCCAGGACCCCGCGGCCCTGGCCAGTCGGCTGTACGAACCGGGCCGTTCCCTGCTCGACGTCCTCGCCGGCGAGGAGATCACGGTGGACCACGTGCGCGACGCCCTGACCGCACCCGCCGAGGCACAGGACGTGCTGCGCTGTGCACTGGCCCTGTCCCCCCTGCCGGTCACTGGCGAGACCGCGGCCACCGTCCTCGCCGTGACCGATCGGCTGCCGCGTGCCGTAGCCTTGCGCCGCGCGAGTGCCGGTCTGGCCGAGCTGACCGCCCGCGGACTCCTCACCCCCGTCCCGCACCGCCTGCACCCGGTCACGGCCCATTCCTGGCTCCACCACGAAGACGACTCGGCCCGCGCTGAGAAACTGCGCCGTGCGGTTCTCTCCAGCCTCGGAGCCACGGCCGCTACGCTGGATGGTCCCGGACTCCCGGTTCCCGGCGTACGGAAGGAGAGCATGCCGATGACGGTCAGCGAGGCCGAGCGGATGGCCGCCTTCGACCTACAGGTCGAGCTGGTGAGCCGCATCGGCGTACAGCAGCTCCCGGACGGCAGCGGCAGCCTGCGTGAGGCGCTCACCTCCCTGAACAGCCTGTTCCCGTTCACCCGCGACACGCTGCACCGCTACAGCATCGGCCTGGAACCGAGCACGGCCCCCTCCGTCCAGTCGGTGGCGGACCATCTCCTGAACGAGGTCCTCCGCCCCTTCATGACCCGCTGGCACCCCCTCCTCAAGGCTTGGGAGGCGCATCGTCCGCCCCACACCAGCCCGCTGGACCACGAGGGCGCCTGGGATCACGTTGACACGTTCCGCATGGACCTGAACGCCCTGCAGGAGCCGCTCCGGGTGGCGACGGCTTCGCTGGCGGGGATCTCAGGGGCGGAGTTCGGGATCTCGGCCGAGGTCTGAGCGGTCCCCAGGGCCAGTTGTGCAACGACGCCCCGAATCCGCACCTGGGCGATTGCTTCCGCGTCCGCGCGTCAGGAAGGCGAGGGCGCCGCTGCACCCGCTCCACTGTTCTCGGCCGCTCCGAGCGAGCGGCTCGACGAGGGTGACTTGGGCGAGGGCTCCACCCGTAAACCGGAGCAGCCGGAGCGGTGCGACGGAGACCACCAACGTCGAAGGGCCCCACCGTGACCGGTGGGGCCCTTCGACGTATTGCCCGGTGAGAGCAATGGCGGAGGATACGAGATTCGAACTCGTGAGGGGTTGCCCCCAACACGCTTTCCAAATGTTCGTCTGGGGGTTCGGCAGCACCCGGGGGTGTTCTGGCCTGCGGCGGAGTCGGACATTGGGCTGGTGGTGGACAGTGCTGGACGGTGACGAATGAGACCAGAACTGAGACCAAGGCGGGGCGATGACCTCCCTGTGCGCTCACATATGGCCGAGGGCTGCCATGCGAGCTTTGAGTCGAGCTGCTGCAGTTTCGTAGCGTCGCTCAAGGTCGGCCAATGAGGTCGCATATCGGTCGCCCCATGAGAGGTACTTCTCGACCAGACTCTGCCGTTCCATGACGACGAGCTGCCTGATGCGTGAGCAGAGGTCATCCCCAAGGGCATCGAGTACGCAAGCGTTCCCGGACTCGAAGGTGACGTGAGAGGTCCCCAACCAGCTCGGGCGGGTAGTTTCCCATCGGTCGATTACACCCGCAAAGCCGCGCTGGTTGAGGCTTCTGAGGTCGTCCTCATGGTCCGACCACCACGACGCGAGGACACCGGTCAATTGATGCTCGTCCAAGATTCCCATTGGCATCAGGTCCGCACAGAATGATGAGCGAAGTTGAGATCGCAGAGCGGAGGTGAACAGCCGATTTGTGCCGGCCACCTCGGCGAATAGGTGCTCCTGCTGTCGCCACCAGTTTCTGGAGCAGAAGATGAAATTGTGTTCCAGATCAGCAGCCAATTCCGGGATGCGGGCCGCGGTTGCCTCGTAGCCCTCCTCGAGGAAGTCCGCATAGTGGGACCCGTTAGGTTGGAACAGGTCGTCGAGATCGATCCCGAAGGCGCCGAACTTATCTCCTGCCGGGACGATTTCTTCCTTCGGGACGCCGCCTGTCAGCGCAGCACGGACATCGAGTAGGGGTTCCTCAGATAGGTCGGTGTCGACGTAACGACGGATGTTGAGGTTGAAGTCATGGGTCGAGATGTCGTCCACTGAAACGACCCTCGCGAAGCCAGGGATGTCTTCCCAACCTTGGAACGACTCGACGATTCTCTCTACGTGCTGTGGCTCCAGCCGGTTCTTTGCGCGGCCTGAGGTTACTTCGTGCTCGGCGTTGATGAAGAGAGCGCTGCCTCGCCGGTTCCCGGGTAGACCCTGGGCCCCCCTCAACACCAGGATGCAGGCAGGAATGCCTGTGTTGTGGAAGACGTTTGGCCCGATTCCGATGACTGCTTCGAGGCGACCGTCCTCGATGATCCCTCGGCGGATCTCGGCCTCCGCGCCGCCCCGGAAGAGCACTCCGTGCGGAACGACCACAGCTCCGACGCCATCGGGACGGAGAGCGGCGAGTACGTGCTGGACAAACATCAGGTCGGCATTCGCGCTTGGTGTCCAGCCATACTTCATTCGCTCTGGGGAACCGACCTCTTGCCGGACGTACTTCATCGAGAACGGTGGCGCCGCTAGTGCGCGGTCGAATTGTCTAACATTTCCATTTTCGAGGAGAGGGTCGACCAGGCAGTCACCGACGGATACGGACGTGTCTTTGATTCCGTGCAGGAATAGGTTCAGTGTGCCGTTGAACCATGCTGCGTTGTTCTTTTCCTGTCCGTACAGGGCGAGATCCGCTTCGCTCCCGTCATGCTGTTCCACGTAGTGCGCCGCTTGGAGGAGCATGCCGCCCGAGCCCGCACACGGATCGTAGACAGACTGCCCCGCCTGTGGTTGCACAAGTTCCGCAAGAAGGCTGCATACGGCACGTGGGGTGTAGAACTCGCTGCTTCGTCTGTCGGACAAGGATACGGAGCTGAGAAAGCCGTCGTAGGCACGGCCGAGTACATCAGCGAACTCGAGGTGGTCGTCACTGAGTCGCAGCGGATCGAAGTGGGAGATCAACCGTTGGAGCGTGGATGGACTGGGGATCCGCCTGTTGAAGTCGACGCGGTCGAAGAGCCCCTTCAGCTGTCCGGGATTGCTCTCCTCCAGTGCCCATAGTGCTCTGTTAAGTACCTCTCCCAGTTCACGGGGGTGGTGTGCAACGACGTGGGGCCAACGGGCGAGATCTGGAACTGATAGCAGTCCGGGCTGGTCTGACGCTCTCTTGAGAACGAGTAGCGGCGCGATGACCTCGTCGTAATCCGGGGCTCGCAGATCACCACGCAACATTTCGGCGGCCTGTGTAAGGAGCCTCTCAAGCGCCTCGGTAGTCAGTGGCCCGACACGGGTCTCGTTCACTGGTGAGACCGCCTGTTCGTCATCTCATCGAAGACAGAAGGGCGAAGTGCCTCCAGACGTGCTGCCATCTCCCGCTGAATCCTGACCTGCTCATCGATGTCGGCGAGAGCTTCGACGACAGCTTGCTGGCGCTCCAGGGGGACCACGGCGACTGGGAGCTGTTTCAGCATCGTCGAATTGAGAGAGGGAACGGTGCCGGGAAGCGCCTGACTCAACAGGTCTCGACGCACAGGAGGGTGTGTCAGGTACGCGGCCAGATACGCAGGCAGCACCACATCATGATGTGGCCGTACGCGTAGGCAGGAAGAGCTGTAGAACCAGCCAGTGTGTTCGGACCTGATCAGGGCCAGCCGACCGAGTGTTCCCTGCCGCACGACGACAAGGTCGCCCGCGCGCAGTGTGAATCGGGCAAGTCGTTCAGCCTGGCTTGAGGGCACCCGGCGAACCCGCCGGGCGTCCACGGTGAAGTGTTCTGTGATATCCGGCGGCGCGATGACCGGTACTCCGTCCGGACCCTCGTGTAGGTGTTCCAACAGAGACCCGGACGGGCCGGCTGTCACGCTGCTCAGGTGCCCCAAAGGAATCCGCTCGTCTTGGGCGTCGCCCCAAGCGTTTTGCGGAGTCATGGATCTACGGCTTCTGTGCACAGCTCGACCCGTCCTTCGTATGTCGTCGTGGATCAAACGGCGCGCAGCCAGTACCGCAGAGCCGCGCGCAGAAGTTCCTCCGCAGCAACGGCGAGCATGGCCAGGGTGACAGCGGCCAGGGCGGCCGGTCCGTGTCCTGTCATGGCAGCCGCGGCCGAGCCTACGACAATGATCACGACAAGCGTCACCATTGTCTTCCTGGCTTGCGGAGGCCAGGTCCAGGCATGATGGACGTTGGCAGTTCTCATAAGGGATTGCCCTTCTGTCCCTGTGAAGGGACGGTTGGGCCGCACCGCCTTGCTTGGTTGGCGCCCGGTTGGGCGGTGCGGCTGTGCATGGGTCTCACACCTGCTGTGCACGATGCCGCACGGGGCATGCCCGTTCACCCGGCACCACACGCGAAACCCGGATCTCCGGGCCTCGATGGCTCCAACTCTACACGCGCGAGCCTGCGAAGGGCGCTTCGCAGGAGCTCAACTCTCCGTCATACGACGGGAATTATGTGAATCACATTTCGTGGCGGGACTTTTCTCCAACTTTTTGTACCGCCCGCCGCCTGGCTGTCGGCGACCGCTGGTACCGCTCGCTCCTGTGCCGCCCCCCGCAACGGACTGCTCGACAAACGCCCCCGTCTGACGCGGGTCCCGCGAAAGAGGGAGCGCCGGGGCCTGCCCACCAAGAACGCAATCCCGAACATGCGACCGGTTTACCCCCGTCCCTGGGAAGGCGGAGGACCGCGGGCTGGTCGGGTACTGGGAAGGTGATCCTCTTGTCGGTAAGAGGCAGGGATCCGCGATCGGGACGCCGGTCGACCGGGCCACCCGCTACACCCGGCTCATCCACCTGATCGGCGCCTCGCAGGTCCGCGACACCCTCGTCACCCACACTGCCGGCTGGCCCGTCTCCCTGCGGCGTAGGTTCATCTGGGAGCAGGGCCGCGAGCTCTATCACCAGGAGGAAATAGAAGAGCTGACCTACCTCAGGCCGACATGACGTTCAAGAGGCCATCTTGTGACAAGTAGCTGCGCGGCCGTGCTCGTGTTGCCATGGTGGGACTTGTGTCTCGTCGAAATGCAGCCCAAGACCACGCAGTCATCACCAACGCCATGACACTTGAGTTTGGCCATCAGTTGGCGGCCACCTGGTTGGAGATCCACCCCGGGGCGAGTGCTTCCCAGGTGGTGGCGTTTCTGGAGGAGCAATCGCTCAGGGCTCGGGTGGCTGCTGTCGAGGTGTACGTGGCGACGGGGAAGACGAGCGAGGAGGAGGCGTTGGCCCTCCTTGAGTATGAGAGCCGGAGCTACCGGGACCTGATGCGCAAGGAGCTGTCCACCGGTGGGCTCAACCTGCCTCCCTCCGGCGCACGATGAACGGCGGCGGAGCATGAACAGATCGATGGCGAAGTGGGCATGCTCGGTGGCCGAAGTGGAGCTACGTGAATCGCTTCCTCGTCGATGGGCGCACTCGCAAGGGGTCGGACGGCGCGCGGGCGAACTGGCGGAGGTCGTCGGAGATGAGGCGGACCTGTTGATCGCTGCTGCGGTGCTGCACGACGTGGGTTACGCGCCACGCTTGGCCATCACTGGATTTCATCCGCTGGATGGCGCCCGCTTCCTTCGCGGCATCCATGCTGCGGACGAACAGCTGGTTCGTCTCGTGGCCAACCACTCGTGTGCCTTGCTGGAAGCAGAAGAACGGGGATTGCGGGAGGTGCTGGAAGAGGAGTTTCCACTCGTCGACGACCAGCGCCTTGTGGATGCAGTCGTGTACTGCGACATGACGACCACGCCCGATGGCAAGGTCACCACGGTCGATGCTCGGTTGGCCGAAATTACCGGCCGGTACGGGTCCGACAGCCTGGTGGGACGGTTCATCCGTCGAGCGTCGCCGGACATCCTTGCGGCCGTGGGACGGGTAGAAGCAGCGCTGGCGGCTCAGCCCAGATAGGGGTACGTGCCTGCGAGAAAGTCGCCGATCTGTTGGCGCATGCTGGGGTGGATGTCGTACTGGTCCAGGTCGCTCGGCTGGACGTAGCGGACACCGTCGGCCTCGTCGTTGATTGTGGGCTCGCCGCCTACGGGGCGGCCGATGTAGGTGTTCTCGTACTGCTGGCGGATCTCGCCGTCGGTGTAGGCCACGATGTGGTTCGGGTTCGTGTAGACCCCCAAGAACCCCGTGACCTCGGCGATGATCCCGGTCTCTTCCATGCATTCCCGCACGGCGCACTGGGCCGCCGTCTCGCCGATGTCCTGGGCTCCTCCGGGCAGGGCCCACTGGCCGGTGTCCCGGCGGCGTTGGAGCAGTATGGCGCCGTCGTCGTCGACGACGAGCAGGTTATTGGCGGGGATGAGCGTGTTCGCCTTGGGGGCCTTGGGGTCGTTGTAGTACTCAGTCCTGCCCATGTGGCGAGGGCTCCTCCTGGTCTGGTGTCCAGGGCCGTGCGGTGGCCCAGACAGCTTCGAAACTCTGAGCGTAGTTGTCGAACCAGCCCGCCGTGTCTGCTCTGCGGAGATGGAGGAGGGGGTTGGCGCTGGCCGGCTGGCCCCAGACGTGCGGGTTGATCAGAAGGTCATCGTCGTACCGGAACATGGAGGTGTACAGCGTGGTGTCGTGCAGCCTCACCTCGCAGCCGGCCTCGGACAACAGGGGCCGGTAGTAGGTGAGGGAGGCGCGGATTTTGGCGGCGAGTGTGTCGCCGATTCCTTCTTCGTGGCCGCGGATTGCTGCGGCCTGGCCCTTCGAGTCGCCGAAGCAGAGCCGAACTCGCACTCCGGTTGATGCGCGTTCGGCGAGCATCTTGGCGACGTGAGGGTTGGACTGGGCGAAGAAGGTGCCGGAGAAGACGAGGACGCTGATCTGCTCCTGGGCGCCATTGAGTAGCGACAGCCACGTGTCTCGCGGGACGCTCGCCCGATTCTGGTAGGTCCCGACCAGCTCCTGCCCTGGCCCTGCCAGCTGCTGCTGAGTGCTCGGCACCGGTGCGGGCCAGAGGAACAATTCCTCGACCCGTAAGTGCCTGGCGACGCGGAAGCGGTGGCGAGGATGGGGAACGCGCCCGCCGAGCCACCGGCCAACGGTCTTGGGGTCCACCCCGCAGACTTCGGCGAGTGATTCGGGCGGGATGCCGCGCTGGGCGAGCACGGAGTGCAATCGCTCGTTCACAGGCGCCATCCAAGCCGAGACTGGTCAGGAGCGGCAAGGACGTTTCGGGACGTTCCACGGAAGGAGGGGGTCATGGCTGCTGTATTTACGCTGGATGCATGGAGCTCATCGTCCTGTGGGACATCGACCACACCCTCATCGAGAACGCCGGGGTCAGCAAGGAGATCTACGCCGCCGCCTTCACGGCCCTGGCAGGAGCGGAGCCCGCGGGGCCGGCGCGGACGGAAGGGCGTACGGACCGGCTGATCATGCGCGACATGTTCCAGCGGAACGGCCTGGCCGAGCCGGACTGGACAGCGGTCGAGAAGGCGCTTGCCGACGCAGGGGAGGCGCGTCTCCACGCCCTCAGCCAGCGGGGGACAGCCCTGCCCGGCGTGCGGGAAGTCCTGAAGGAGGTCTCCGTGCGCAGCAGTTGGGTGTCATCGGTGCTCACCGGCAATATCGCGGCCAACGCCCGCGTGAAGGTCGCGGCCTTCGGCCTTGATCCCCTCCTCGACCTGCCAGTTGGCGCCTACGGGGCCGATGCCCTTCAGCGCCCCGACCTGGTCGCTGTCGCCCGGGAGCGTGCCAGGCGGCTGCGGGGTGCCCCGGATGGCGTGCCCGTCGTACTGGTCGGAGACACCCCGAGGGACGTGGAGGCCGCACTCTCCACGGGCTCCGAGATCATCGCGGTCGCCTCCGGCGTCCACAGCGCCGAGGAGCTGGCAGACGCCGGTGCCCGTACGGTCCTGCCCGATCTGACGGACACCGGCCGTGTGCTCGGGATTCTGGACGCGCTCTCCGCACCCTGAAAACGTCCCAGGACGTCCTCGGAGCGTCCCGATACGCGGTGACGAGGTCCGTATCCACCCCGCCAATATCAGGTCTCCCACCAGGCAAGCGCCCGAAGGAGGCCCTCGTGATCAGCGAAGTCACCGGGATCCGCAGGATCCGGATGCTGTACCTGCAGCTGCTCTACCGCTGCAACTTCGAATGCCTGCACTGCTTCCACGGCCAACGGCTCCAGCACGCCGACGCCTTCACCACGGACGAGGCGGTCAACCTCCTGACGCTGATGCGCGACGAGTACGGCACCGAGGCCGTCACCCTGCTAGGCGGCGAGCCGTTCGTCTACCGGGACCTCGCCCAGGTCGTCCGGTACGCCAAGCGGGACCTGGGCATGCAGGTAGAGATCTGCACCAACGGCTACCGGATCGAGCGCCGGCTGACCGAGATCGCCCCCGACCTGGACCTGCTCCGGGTATCGCTGGAGGGCATCGGCACGACCAACGACACGATCCGCAAGTTCGGAAGCTACCGGAGCGCCCTGAGCGCCCTCGAAATCGCTCAGCAGCTCGGCGTCCGCGCCGGCGCGACCATGACGGTCACCTCGCGCAACATCGACGAGGTCCTGCCGCTCGCCCGCACACTGCAGCACTACGGGGTGGAGCAGCTGAAACTCCACTGCCTCCGGCCGGTCGGCAACGCAGCGGATCACCCCGAGCTCCTCGTCAACGACGCCACGGCCTACACCCGTCTGCGGGAGGGCCTGGCCTCGGCCGAGCTGGACATCGAGGTGATCCTCGACGAGGACCTGTCCGAGCTCGGTGCGTCGGACGCCTGCCTCCCGGCCGGAGGCCCTGTGGAGATCGAGCGGATCGAGGCCGACCCGCGCGGCGCGCTCACCATGTCCTGCAAGGCTGTCGGCAAGGACTCGCACGCCTTCTGGTACGACAAGCTCGCCGGCCACATCGACCACCGGCCGTCCGCCACCGACGAACTCACTCTCGCGGTGCCGGACGTGGTGTACGGACGTGTCTGACCCGGCGTCATTCGAGAGCGTCGAAGGACTCCGCGGCACCGGCAAATCCACCCTCGCCCCCATGCTCGCAGCCGCCCATGGCGCGGTACTGGTCCCGACCGTGCCGCCCGCCTACCAGGCACTGCGCCAGGAGATCGACCGGCTGGGAAACGCAGAGTCACGCATGTGCTTCTACCTCTCGGCCCTGTTCACCGCCACCGATCAGATCCAGCGGTACCTGTCCGCCGGCATCCCGGTCGTCGTCGAAAGCTACTTCGCGCGGTGCCTGGCCAACCACCGCGCTTTCGGAGCCAACCTCTCCGTGTCCCTGCCGCCGGGCCTCCCTCGTCCCATCACCTATCACCTCGTCTGCGCGGAGGACGAGCGTCAGCGCCGACTCGCCAGGCGCGACAAGCCTGTCTCGCGGTGGGACGCCCTCGCCGAGATCACCGCAGACAAGATCACCGACGCCTATGCCTCGTTCCCGATGCACCGCGTGAACACCACCGGTCTCACCCCTGACGAGGTACTCCGAGCCGTCTTGAGCACCGACCCGCAAGGAGAGCAAGCCAGTGCAGACACCCAGCATGTGGCGGCACACCCTCACCTTCTTCCCTCAGTTCCTCGCCGCGCTGAAGGAGCGTACGGAGCCTGACTCCACCGTGACGGTCATCGGGGCGAGCGACGGCAGACTCGTCGTGCCACTGGCCGCGGCCGGCTACCGCGTCATCGCCATCGAGCGCGACCCGCTCGCCCTCCACGGTGGCGAGGTCCAACTTCCGGGTGGCAGAACCGGTCACGCGATGGGCATGATCGAGCGGCTGAAGCAGGAAGGGCTTCACGACCGTGTCCGAGTCGTGGAGGAGGACTTCCTCGCCTCCGAGCCCGATGCTGCCCCCTGTGACGCTGTCTGGACGAGCTGCTCGTGGCATTACAGTGCCAACCACCACCGGCCGTTGGGTGAGTTCGTCGACCGCATGCAGCGCCTGGTCCGACCCGGCGGTCTGTTCGGCGCGGAGTTCATGATGCCCCTCACGCAACGCCACCACGTGCTGGAGCACTACACATCCCCCGAGAAGCTCCGGCGTTACTTCATCGGGGACTGGAACGTACTGCTCACCCTGCGGACAAACGAGTTCACCGAGCAGGCGCACGTCGGACAACTGCAGGATCACAACCACCGCATGGGCCTTCTCCTCGCCGCCCGTGCGGCCACCCCCTCCTAGAGCTACGGGAAGAAGGACCTATGAAGCACGAGTACGAGGCCAAGTTCCTCGCCGTCGACGTCGACGGCCTCCAGGCCAAACTGACGGCGCTCGGAGCCGTCCAGGCATTTCCGCGCACCCTCCTCACCCGGAAGATCTTCGAGAACGACGCACTCGAAGGCGGCGCCTGGGTCCGCCTGAGGGACGAGGCCACCCGCTCCACGCTCACGCTGAAGCAGGTCACCGACTCCACGACGATCGACGGCACCACCGAGATCGAGACCGAGGTGTCCGACCTGCACGCCATGGCCGAGATCCTCCGCAACGTCGGCCTGCGCGAGGTGCGCTACCAGGAGAACTACCGCGAGGAGTGGCGCCTGGGCGAAGTCGCCTTCGACTTCGACACCTGGCCGGACCTCCCCACCTTCGTCGAGATCGAGGGACCCGACGAGGCATCGGTCCGCCAGGCAGCCGCCCTGCTCGACCTCGACTACACCGAGGCACGATTCGGCAGCGTCGACGAGATCTACAAGAGCGAGGCCGGCAGGGACATCCTGGCCGAGCCCACGCTCCTCTTCACCGACGCCGACAAGCAGGCTTCGGCCAGGGCAGCTGTCCCGAGCGAGTGATCTTGGGGACCGGGCTGTGTTTATAGAACTGGCCGTGACGCCTCGGGTCATACCCGGCATCGCCGAGTTCGCCCGCGGCGGTCTGCCCGCCGCGGCAGACACTGACGACGGCAATACGTGGACTGACGGCTTCTGCTGGCTCTACTGCGGCCAACGATGGACCCGTGTTCTATGGATCGGCCCAGTGAGTGTGGCGGGTGCCCAGGCGGCGATGTTCGCCTGCGGCCCGTGCATCCGCGCCTTACAGGAGCAGGTCTGGCAATCACTCCTCCTTCACGATGAACCGACTCGCCCGCCACCTGTGAGCACGGCTTCTACGACCGAGCAGCCTGAGGGACGCCGCGTTGGAAAGCATCGCGCGCGGGGCGGCATGTTCCATCGGGAGTGAGGCCGAGAACGGACAGTGGGCGTATCAACGGCTGGACCGGTCACCATGCGTGGTGACCGGCCCAGCCATTGGTGCGCAGGCGCCCCTCCGACGCGGATCCACGCTTCCGGGGCTCACGGGCGTCCTGAGGAGACCCTCGCCGATGCTGCTGGCGGGTCTCTGGGGATCTGACACTCCTACCGGGTCAGCGTCGGTGGCGGCTCGGCTGGCTCGTGGGCGCTGCGGTTGTCCTCGGCTGGGCGGCGGGGGAAGGGGCGCCCAAGGCCGATGCGCTGATGCTTCGCAGCCGGGCTGCCTCGGCGCGCCGATTGGACGCGGGGTTGCGGCTGGTGTGCTGGATGCGGGTGATCAGGACGCGGGCCGGTTGGCGGGCTGTGCTGAGCTCTCGGCGGGCGGCCGCTTCCTTGAGGAGCTGGTGGGGTTTGTGGCCGCTGGCTTCGGCGTCGGCGAGGACAGTGGCCAGCCCGGGCCAGCCCGGGTCGGCGAGGATCCGCTCGGCATGTTCGGGGACGGCTGCGCGTACGTCGTTGGCAAGAGTGCGGCGGGTCCCTTCACCAGGGCGCCGGGCTTCGAGTTCGGTGAGCGTCGGAGCGAGCGCGGCGTCGGCTGCCGACTGGAGGTGCTGGACGGCTTGGCGGGCAGCGTCGGCCTGGTGGGCGTGGCCCTTGGCCTCGTGCCAGCGTGCAGCGAGGATGGCGGCCCAGAGGAGTGCGGCGGTCAGGGCTGCGAGGGCGCTGCCGTCGGGGCCGGTGGCGGTGTGTGCGATGTCGCGGGCCGCTGTCCGCAGGGCGTGGGCGGCACGGTCCTCGGCCCGGATCTGCGACCGCTGTGCCCGGGAGAATGCCGCACTGGCTGAGCGCAGTTGAGCGCAATGGTCGGCGGGCGCTGCTTGGGCGGTGGCTTCGATCAGTTCGCCCAGAGCGCTGATGTTCGCCTGTGTCCGTGCGTCCTCGTCGGCGCTCGTGGTGGTGGTCTCTGGGCGGAGGGTGTCGAGGGCTTCGGTGGCCTGATGCCAGGGAGTGGTGGGTCGGTCGCGGCGGGCTGTGGGGTGTTCCTCAGGCGCGCCGTTCTCAAGGCGGGCCTTGAGTTTGGGCAGGGTGAGGTCGGGGGCGATCTTCCCGCCGGGGTGGTAGATCTGCTCGCCGTCCTTGTTCAAGTCGCCGGGTCGGCCGACGGCGTAGCCGAGGAGGTCTCCTGAGGGGCCGCGGCGGGGCTTGACCAGGATGTCGTCGGCTTCGAGGTAGGCGAGGAGTTCCTCGGCGCTGGTGGCGTGCGGGATGGCGGCGCGGATGCGGTCCTGTAGCCACTGGCGGCTGGTCTGCTCCCAGCCGAGGCGCTCGGCCTTGTGCATCTCGGCCTGGGCAGGCCGATGCCCGGCGGTGCGGTCGCCCTTCTTCAGGCGGCGCAGCCCGTAGTCCTTCTCGATCTGGCGACAGGCGTCGCCGACGCGTATGCCGCTGTCGTGGAGTTTGGGGCGGCGGCCGTCTTCGCGGACAGTGGTGGCGAGGATGTGGATGTGGTCGTCGGCGTGGCGTACGGCGATCCAGCGGCAGGCCAGGTCGTCGCCGTCAGGGGCGATGCCTGCTGCGTGGACGATGCGCTGGGCGATCTCGCCCCACTCAGTGTCGGAGAGGTTGCGGTCCTCGGGGGCGGCGCGGACGGGGCAGTGCCAGACGTGGTCGGTGACGGGTTTGCCGAACTCGCTGTTCCGCAGGCGTACGGGCTCGTCGAGGTGGCGGGCAAGCTGGGTGAGGGTGGCGTTCTCGTCGCGTCCGGGGTCGGGCAAGCCGAGCATCGCGTAGCCGGTCACCAGGTGCGGGTCGAGGTGTTCGTCGTGTCGGCCTGGGCCGTAGCGGTAGGAGAGCAGGCCGCGGGTGTTGGCACCGGTCGGTTTGATGGCGGCGATCATCCGGTCAGACCTCCGTTGGGTCAGTGGGCCGGCGCAGGGCTTCGGCGATCAGGGCGAGCAGGTGGCGGAGTTCGTCGAGGCGCTGACGGATGTCGGGCGGCGTGAAGTCGCTGTTGAGCGCGCGGGCGATCTGGTTGACGTTGACGCCGATGCGGTTGAGCTCGCGCAGCACCTGGGCGCGGAACATATGGGTGCGGCGGCGGTCCTCGGACAGGGGAAGGTTCGCGGTGAACCGGCCGGTGACGAAGGCGAGGACGATGTCGGCGGCGAAGCCGGATTCGCCCTTGTAGCCGTGCTCGGCGGCGGCCTCCTGGAGGGCGGCGTGCTCGTCGGCGGTGAAGCGCAGCGGGCCGACGCGGACGGTCCGCTTGGTGCCGGTGAAGCGGCGGATCGCCGGCTGGACGCTCTGCACATCGCGCTCGCCGGCCGTCGGCTCGGCGGTGGGCGTGGGGTGAAGGATCTGCTGCTGGACGGTACGGAGCTCGTCCTGGTCGGGGCCGCCCTCGGCCCCGGCCTCCCGGTCCGGCGCCCCCTGGCGCTGGGCCGTCTCCGCCACCCTTGGGGCGGAGACCCCCGAAGACCGGCCATGAGTCGGACTCGGGGTACTACTGGCTCCGCCAGGAGCCGTCCGTCCGAACGCCCGGCGCAAACGTTCCGTCAACGTAGGCGACTTCGTCAGTGTCGGCGGCCCGTCGATGGAGCCGTCAGTGTGGTTCGGGTCGTGGGTCACGGATAGCTCTCCGGAAGGTGTGGGCCGGGTGGTGGCGTGCGGAGGCCACGGCTACGACTGCGGGAGTGTGGATGAGTGAGGGCGGCGGAGAGGCGGGGACCGCTTGACCGGTGGCCGTAGGAGTTCCGGCCACCGGGATGGCGGGCGATCAGCCGACGTTCCGACCGATGCCGGGTTCCGACCGGAGGACTTCCATGACTTCGGTCAGCCTCTGGCCGCCGACCGTGTGTCCCTTGGCCCGTATGGCCTGTTGCACGATGCCCCGTGTGAGCTTGCGCTGCTCGGCCGCAGCGATCCGCCCGATCTCAACCAGTTCCTCGACCGTCGCGCTGACCGGACGCCCACCACGCGGCTGGTCCTCCGAAATCCGGGGCGACGGCGTTCGGCTGGAGTCGGTTGCCTGCGGATTGGCGATGCGTTCGGATGGCGTGGCCCGCGGTTCCGGTGCCTCGGCGGAATTGAGTGCCGGGCGGTCGAGGGGCCGGTCGACCAGTTGGTGGATCTGCCGCATCAGCACGCCGAAGGCCAGTAGGGCTGCGGTCGGGGGAACCGCCGCGACCACGTAGTCGAGCAAGGGCACGACGCTCGCGTTGCCCGTGCCGCTGACACCGGCCACGTTGAGCGCAATGGATCCGACCGACCCGGTAGCGGTCAGGGTGACCGCCCACCAGTCGGTCACTCGGCGGAGGCCGGCGCGGAGCATGAGCAGTTCGCCCGCGACGATGAAGGCGTCCAGGGTCGCGGGCCAGGCCCATTGCCGGACCGGGGAGCTTCCCAGGCCATGCTGTCCGGCGACTTGGGCGAGGTGTGCGTAGGAGAGCCAGAAGCCGCCGGCGGTGAGGGCGATGATGACGGTTCCGGCTGCGGCGAGGGCGTACCGCTCGGCGGCATGCTGGGCCGTTGCTTGTGGCTTCACGTCCTGGACGTGATCGGCGTGGGGCATCGCGTTGCCCTGTTGGGCGGTGTCATGAGGCGTGGCGGGTGTGGTCATGCGGGTTCTCCGGGGTGGTTCTGCGGAGGCGATCACGGCGTTCACGCAGGGGGCGTACACGTGAGCCCCCTTCTAAAGGGGGGCTCACGCGTGAACGCTGGTGTGCGTGTACGGCGTGAACGATCGCGTGATCGTCTGACCTGGGGTTTCGTTCTTGGCGTGTACGCCTGCGGTGAGGCGTGCGCCGGTGCGCGGGGGAGGGGTGCGTGTACGCCCTCGTGTACGGTCCCGGCGCTCGGCGATCAGGTCAGGAGACGGCGCCGATATGGCGGACTGAGGCGCGGTAGCGGGCTTGCTGGCCGCCTCCGGTGCCGCCTGCGGTGCCTTCGGCCTTGCCTGCGAGTCCGGCCCTGACGAGCCGGTCCAGGGTGCGCCTGGCTTTCTCGGTGGCCGAGCGCTCGGGGTTGTTCTGGCCGCTTTGGATCATGGCGAGTTCGCGCACGGTCAGGCCGTCGGGGCGCTGTCGCAGGATGGCGACCGGGTCGAGGGCGGGGTCGAGCGTCGAGATGCCGCGTTCGTGGTCGTGGATGACCTGTAGGGGGCCGATCTCGCCGGTGGGGGTTTTGAGGTGGTGCAGGGTGACGGCGAGGTCGCCGGCCTCCCCGGAGACGAAGAGAACGCTGCCCGCGCCGGAGGTGAGCCAGGTGGAGCCGTAGACGCGGTCCAGGGTGGGCTTCTGGGCGCGTGGAGCGCCCTCGGTGGCCTTGCGCTGATGGTGGAGTTCCATGATCTCGACGCCATTGCGGATCGCTCGCTGGCGGGCGTTGTTGTAGGCGACGCCGAGGGCGTCGTCGACCAGCGTGCTCACCGCGTCCTTGAGGCTGTCGATCACGATGGTGTCGGCCTGGTGGGCTGCGGCGAGGTCGGCGAGGAGGTCGGGCTCCTTGTCCAGACTGGCGGGCAGGGGGCCCTGCCAGACGGCGAGCCCGTCGCGCAAGCGCTGCTCGTGCTCGGGCCCGACGATGCGGGCCATGGCGCGGGCGATCTGCTTGTACCGGTCCAGCGCGAGGTAAAGCACCCGTCGGCTCGATGCGACCGGCATGTCCAGGACGCTGTCCGACAGGCCCAGACGAGCGAGGATCACCTGGTGGGCCAGCGTGGTCTTCCCGACCCCCGGCGCTCCGACGATCATCAGGCTCTCTCCCGACGACCAGGCCGTCTGCTCCCGAGTGCCCCAGAGAGGTTCGGTGTCAGTGCCGGTCTCGGTGACGAAGCGCCATCCGTCGGTGATGAACCGGGAGAGTCGGCCCTGTCCCGAGGCGAGCGCACGCTCGCGCTCCGCCTGGACCTCTGCCTCCACCTCGCTGCGGATGGCATCCGGATCGGCGCCCGGCTCCATCGCCTGCTGAGCGGTCCGGATGCCGGAGGCGCGCAGACGCCTGAGGTCGGCCATCGTGCGCACGATGCCCGCGTAGTAGGCGGCGCTGCTGGCGGAGGGCACAGCGTCGGCGAGCTGGTGGACGTACACCACACCGCCGACCCGCTCCAAGTCGTCCTGGGCGCGCAGCTGGTGCGACAGGACGATGGGGTCGGTCGGCTTGTCTTCGCTGTGCAGGGCGAGGATGGCACGCCAGACCGTCTCGTGCGCGGGGCGGTAGAAGTCGGCGGCGTCGAGCAGCAGGCGCACTTCGTCGATCACCGCGCCCTTGTGCATGCAGGCCCCCAGCACGGCGGCCTCGGCGTCGACGTCGTGCGGCGGAACCGCGGTGAGGTCGCCGGCCGTGGGCTGGCGGCCGGTTCCCGCGATGTGTGGCGCGGTCGGCCGGGGTTCGTCCATACTGGGCATAGAGCTCCTCGACTTGCGGGCCGTACGGGACGGCGAATCCCAGGCCACGCGGGTCAATCGTTCAGGGATGGGCGGTTACGAGAGTTCGTGCTTGGCCCCCGACGTTCGTAGCGTCGGGGGCTTTTTGCGTTCACCGCCGTTCGAGGGCGGACGTCTACAGTACCTGACGTTTTCGGAAGCGCAACGGTTGCATTTGGCTCCGGAATGGTGTTTAGTTTTCACCATCGCCCCGGTCCGTCGGGCCCCAGCAAGGAGGTGCAGTGATGAGCAGTGACGAAGGCGCCTCCCGCGCGGGGCCGGACCGGCCTCCAGCCGAGGAGCACGTCGCGGAGCGCATCAAGCTCGAACGCGAAGCGCGCGGATGGAGCACGGTCACTCTCGCCGAGCGGATGGCTGATGCCGGCCACCCGGTCAACCAGTCCGCGATCTGGCGCATCGAGAGCGGGAAGCCTCGCCGCCGGGTCAACCTTGATGAGGCTCTCGGCTTCTGCAGGGTCTTCGATCTGACCTTCGACGAGCTGACCAGCCCGCCCGGTCAGCTCGCCAATCCGCTGGTCCGACGTCTCGTCGGCGAGTACGTCGCGAGATGGAGGGAATGGCGGGATCTGGGCAAGGACATGCGCCGGATCCAGGACGAACTGGCGGCGTACACGGACGCCAACCCCAACCAGGACGACATGGTCAAGGCGCTACTGACCCACGAGTTGACCATCGCCTCGAAGGGCGAATTCCATCACCACCGCGGAGCCCCGACGCGGCTCCGCAGCTTCCTCGGCGAGCGAATGGACACGCCACCCGAACAGAGCTAACCGGCTCCCTCGCTGCTACGAACAGCGCGGGTCTTGCCGTCTATGGCTCCTTCTCTTCACGCCCATCCCTGAACGACTTGCTGGCCTGCCGGGATTCGCCGTCCCATGGCTTGCCAGGAGAGGACCCTCCCTTGCACCGAAGCGACCTTCCGCTTGCCCTGATAGCCGACCTGCTGGACGTCCCCGAGGACGACCTGCGGAACCTGATCTCCGAACGTCGGCCGGCCCAAGACGACACCACCCTCGTTGCCCTCACCGTCGCTGAAGCCGCGCGACGCATCGGCATCGGCCGCACGAAGCTGTACGAGTACGTCACCTCCGGCGAAATCTCCTCGGTCAAGATCGACAGCTTGCGCCGCATCCCAGCGGAGGCGGTGAACGACTTCCTGGCTCGGCGCCTCACGGTCGGCGACTTCGGGACCGCAGCATGACGCGGGGCGCGACGGCGAATAGCCGTCAGCCCAATGGAGCCTCCAGCATCTATCTCGGCAAGGACGGCCGCTGGCACGGCCGTGTCACCGTCGGCGTGAAGGACGACGGCAAGCCCGACCGCCGTCACGTCAGCCGCAAGACCCGAGCCGAGGTCACCAAGGTCGTACGGGAGCTGGAGCGGCAACGAGACAAGGGTTCGGTCCGCAAGGCCGGACAGAGCTGGACGCTAGAGACCTGGCTTACCCACTGGGTCGAAAACATTGCCGCGCCGAACGTCTCCGAGAACACCATCGACGGCTACCGCGTCGCGGTGAATCACCACCTCATCCCCGGCCTGGGTGCCCACCGCCTGGAGAAGCTGGAGCCGGAACACCTGGAGCGCTTCTATAAGAAAATGCAGGAGACTGGAAGCGCCGCCGGCACCGCGCACCAGACCCACCGCACCGTTCGCACTGCCCTCAACGAGGCGGTGCGGCGTGGCCACCTCACCCGCAACCCGGCCACGATCGCAAAGGCGCCTCGCCTCGCAGAGGACGAAGTCGAGCCGTATTCGGTCGAGGAAGTCCAGCGCCTCCTGGCAGAAGCGGGGAAGTACCGCAACGCAGCCCGCTGGGTCATCGCCCTGGCGCTCGGCCTTCGTCAGGGTGAGGTCCTCGGCATGCAGTGGACCGACGTCGACTTCGAACTCGGCGTCATCCGCGTCCGCCGGGGGCGCCTGCGGCCTCGATACCAGCACGGCTGCGGCGACCGCTGCGGCCGCAAGCCCGGCTTCTGCCCGCAGAAGATCAACATCCGACGCGAGACCAGCAACGTGAAGTCACGCGCCGGGCAGCGTCCTATCGGTGCCCCGGACGAGCTGATGGACCTCCTCCGCCGGCACCGGGAGGCGCAGGCCCGAGAGCGCGCCCTCGCCCGCGACCTCTGGACGGAGAAGGGGTACGTTTTCACGTCGCCCATCGGCGAGCCCTTGAACCCGAACACGGACTTTCACAAGTGGAAGGACCTGCTGAAGGCTGCGGGAGTCCGCGACGGCCGCCTCCACGACGCCCGCCACACCGCGGCGACGGTCTTGCTGATCCTCGGTGTCTCCGACGCGGTGGTGGACGCCATCATGGGCTGGGAGCCCGGCAAGTCTGCGCGGATGCGCCGTCGCTACCAGCACCTGACCAGTCGCGTCCTCAAGGACACAGCTGACAAGATCGGCGGTCTGCTCTGGGCCAACGATTCAGCTAAGGCCGTCGGAGCAGTTGTGTCCGCTGCCGACCACAGCCCAGTACTCGCGGAGCTGATGGTCCATGTTGCCCGCCTTGGCGAGCGGAGGGTGCCCTTCGTGCAGCGCGGGCACGCGGCCGAGGTTGTTGCCCAGTGGAGCGAGGACTGGCCGGATCGAACGGCTGAGGTTGAGGAGTGGGACCGAGGGCGCTGGGAACGCCATCAACCCGGTGGCGTGCGCGTAGTGCGCGACCAGATGCCGGAGCGGACCGTTGTCTTCCACGCCCGAGCCCTGTTCCTCCCGGGCGGGGAGCGCGCGACGACCGGGCTCCCCGCCCGGTGGTCGGTGCCGGCTTGGGAGTTCGAGACTGATGCCTACACGGGCCGCTCGTCGGTCTGGCGTACGGTCCGGCTCCCTGGCACGGGCCAGGAGGTCGAGGCCAACGCGCGCGGGACGGACAAGAAGGCCGTAGAGGCCGCCTTCGCCGAGGCGTGTGCACAGGCGGTGGACCGTGCGCAGTACCCAGGGAAGTACGGCGACACCGACGAGTGGTAGGCGGACTATGAGTGGGCGAGCCCTGACCGGCCTTGCACAGGGCTCTCTTGCCGCAGCTACGTCGCCGTCGGCGGCAGCTTAATGTCCAAGTCGGCTGCTAGCTGCTCCAGTTCGATCAGCGCCCCGCGCAGGTCCGCGGATAGCGCGAGTGTTAGCTCGGTCAGAGACTTAGCCTCCGCCGCCTCCGGTTCGATCAGGCCGATATCGAGATTGACGTCCTTGGTGGCAACGATTTCGGCACCGTCGAAGACCTGGAGGCGACCTTCGGGTACGCGGCGGTCGATGGCGCCATCCGGGTCGTCGGTGCCGACGCCGAAAGCACGCTTCTCGAAGTCCTCAAGGTGCCCGGGGAGCAGCGGGTTCTGCTTCAGTGTGAAGCGGTTGCCGGTGCGCAGGTCATACACCCAAAGCTCCTGGGTGTGCGGGGGCTCGTCGTTGCTGCGGCGGGGCGGAGCGGCGTCGAAGAAGAGGACGTTGGCCTTGACGCCGCCAGCGTAGAAGATGCCAGCGGGCAGGCGCAGCATGGTGTGGAGGTTGTAGCGCTTGAGCAGTTCGCGGCGGATACTCGCGCCCCGGCCGCCTTCGAAGAGGACGTTGTCGGGGAGGACCACGGCGGCACGGCCGTTGTCGGTGAGCAGGTTCGCGATGTGCTGGACGAAGTTGAACTGCTTGTTGGTGGTGGTCTCCCAGAAGTCCCTGCGGTGGTACGACATGTCCTCGCGGCTGACCGAGCCGTCGACGTTGGTGATCACGATCGAGGACTTCTTGCCGAAGGGCGGATTGGCGAGGACCATCGAAGCGCGCTTGGCGGGAGGTCTGGCGAGGGCATCCTTCACGTGGATAAGGGGCTCACCCTCGGGCCTGCCGATCTTGTGGAGGAGCAAGTTCATCGCTGCGAGGCGAGCGGTCGCCGGGACAAGTTCGGTGCCCCAGATCGCGCCCTTGTCGAAACGGGCGGACTCCTCCGTGGACATGTCATCGCCGTACTCCTGCACGATGTAGCCGTGCGCGGCGAGCAGGAAGCCGCCGGTGCCGCAGGCAGGGTCGGTGATGGTGTCTTCCGGGGTGGGCCGCATGCACCGGACGATGGACTCGATGAGCACCCGGGGTGTGAAGTACTGCCCGGCGCCGGCCTTGGTGTCCTCGGCGCTGCGGGCGATCAGTGCCTCGTAGGCGTCGCCCTTGATGTCCTTGCTGGAGCTGTGCCACTCCTCCTTGTCGATCAGATCGACGATGAGGCGGCGGAGGTTGGCCGGGTTCTGGAGCCGGTTCCGGGCGCGGTGGAAGATCAGGCCGAGGGTGGTGTTCTGACCCTTATCTTGCTTGCCGAGGTCGGTGAGCAGCTGGGTGTACTCCTCTTCCAGGGCGCTGCCCGTGAGGTCGAGCAGTTCCGGCCAGCCACGGAGGAGCCACTCCTTGGTCTCCGGCAGGACGTGGCGTCGCTTGTCCTCTGGAAGGTCCTTGTCGGCTTCCTTCATCTCGGCTGCCATCTTCAGGAACACCAGGAAGCTGAGCTGTTCCAGGTACTCGAGACTTGAGACGCCGTCGTCGCGCAGAACGTTGCAGTAGTTCCAGAGCCGGTCGACGAGACGGCGGGCTTCCAGCTTCACGCGTTGAACTCCAGGGAGAGGGTGGCCTGTTCGCCCTCGGAGAGGGGGGCGTCTGTGGTGGAGGCAGAGGGCGGCGGGACGTCCGCCGGGGCAGGCGCCTTGGGCTTGGCCTGGCTCTTCCGCTTGGCCTGGGAGGCCGCCCGCCGTGCTGCTTTCCGCTCTGCGTCGGCGGCCTCGCGCCCGGCGCGGATGCGCTTGAGGAGGTCCTCGGCGGGTTCGTCGTCGGGGTCCTGGGCGACGAGGTGGCCGGCGAAAGCTTGGGAAAGGAGGGCATGGCGGAGGGCCGTGGCATGCATGAGGGCATCAGATACACCGGTTGCGCACGCGCCTACGTGAATAAGAGCCCGATCGATATCGTCTACGATCTTGCGCTGCACATCGAGGGATGGGAAGGGCAGCTGAATCTCATCGAGCAGTTTCTGGTTGACCTTGTAGATGCCAGTGCCTGTCCGTGCTCCTCGCTCGATCTGCTTCCGGGCTGAGGGAGACGCCCAGACATAGTGCAAATAGCGAGGGAGCACGCGCTCACAGTCCGCCCGGATCCGGATCATGGTGTCGGGGAACGCGACCGGAGCGTGAACCTCCGGCACGAGCGCACCCCGGCCTACGAGGGGGAGCGATCCGTTGCCGCGGCAGACCAGGAAGTCGCCCTCCCGAACGACGAAGGGCTTAGCGTCCTGAGCGGACCATTCGCCGTGCTTGTGCTGCGAGAGATCAACGACGCTAGCTGTCAGGGCTGTGAGTCGAAGGACGGGGAAACCATCGTCTCCCTCACTCGTGGGCACGGACTTGCCATTGGTGAGGGGTTCTTGCAGTACGTCCCGGAGGGATGCGATGGAGTCTTCGGTAGTCCCGAAGGCAGTGGCGAGCACCTCTTCGTGGAGTGACTTCAACCGAAGCTGAGCGGCACCCAGCCGCGCCTCGATCTGGTTCAGCCGCGCCAGGCGCTCGTCCAGGGCGTCGGCGATGCGGCGCTGCTCTGCCGTTGGAGGTAGTGGAAGGGCGACTTCCCGAATGGCAGACTGGCTGACCTTATTGATCCCTGTACCGGTCCTCGCCGATCTCTCGATCTGCCGACGGACGGTTGGGGAAGCCCAGAGGTGCGCTAGAAACCGTGGCTCGATGTGCTCCGGGCTGGTGCGGATCCGGATCATCGTGTCCGGGTAGGCGACAGGCTCCATCACGGACGTGACCAAGGCGCCCCGCCCCACCAAGCTGAGTGATCCGCTTGCTCGGCTGACGAGGAAGTCACCCGGCCGGATTAGGTAGGGCGCAGCTTCCTCCACGGTCCAGTCGCCCAGTTTGTATTCGCGGAGGTCGACCCCGTCATCCTTGAGCGCCGTGAGCCTTAGGACCGGAAAACCGTCGTCATCCGAGCGCACAGAGCGGCCATTGCTTGTAGGCGCGATGAGAATGTCCGCAAGTTTCACCCAGGCCCACCCCGCCGGCAGCCTTGTTGCACCTGAGCTGCCCGGCGTCCCCAAGCCCTCTTCACCGCTATCCACGCTCACGCACCCAGTTCCTGATCCAGTTCAACAATCAGCTCGTCCGGTGTTCGTGAGCCTCCCTCGAACACCTCCCTGAACTTGCTCCAGCCGCCCTCAGCGCGGCACACCGCATGCTGGTCCAGCGCCTCCAGCGACACGGTCGCCGAGGTGGCAACCACGCCCACGATGCGCCGCAGCCACTCCTGCTGTTCCTCCGTGAACGTCGCTCCCGCTGTCTCCTGACGCGCGAGCCACTCCTGGAAGCGGAGGTCCACGGTATCCCGGTATGGCCGGAACTCATCCCCGTCGAGCCCCAGCTCGAAGCGCAGTACCGACAGCAGCTCGGGCAGCCCCGCACCGCGCCGCCGCCCGGCACGCGCGATGCCGAAGTCGACGTATGCCTTCCAGACCCGCTGGCGAGTCCAGCGCTGCTGCGGCGGACTGACCAGACCGAGGACCTCGTCGATGCGCTCCCGCACCTCGCTCAGTGGCCGACGTTTTTCGAAGGCGATGCGCAGGTCGGTGAACCGTTCCCGCTGGTTCTCCATGTACTTGCGCCAGTCCGTAACCGTCCGCTCGGCGCGCATGGCATCCGTCACGCCCTCGGCGATCACGCCGCCGTCCTGACTGAGATGGTCGATCTTGATCCAGCGGCGCTCCCTGGCTGCCTCCAGCAGCGCCGTGCGCAGCGCCTCCCGCTCCATGAAGGGACGCAGCGCCTCGATCAGCATGGCGTCGACTGCGTCCTCAGCTGATTCCGGGGCCGACTCTGCGTTCCCCAGGTCACCGGCTTGCGGAAGGCCCGACACCGAGTCCTCCACCGTGACCCTTACGCGCTCCCCTGCCAGCCTGTCGGGGTCGGTCGCCAGGACGAGGCCCGTCACCAGCTCGGTCAGCTTGCGGCCGCCAGCGCTGCCCTCGATCCGGGTGAGTTGTTCGTCGTCCAGGCGCAGACCGAGACGGCTGAGGCGTCCGGCCAACGTGGCGGCGTCGTCAGCCGACAGAGGACGTCCGTCCTCACACGCCTTGAGGAGCTTCTCAAGGCTGGGAATATCCGCCATCCCGTCTCGTACGAGCGGTCTCGCGTCGACCATGGCGTGCTCGGTCACTCCGACCGTGTCGATGATGACGAATCGGTCCTTGCACAGCGCGTCCTCGGTGATCTGCTTCAGGACCTCAGGCTTGATGATCCGAGCGCCGCGGCCCTTCATCTGCTCGAAGTACGACCATGTCCTGATGTCCCGCATGAAGACCAGGCACTCCAGGGCCGGGATGTCGGTACCGGTGGCGATCATGTCGACGGTGACGGCGATCCGGATCTCGGGCTTGTTGCGGAAGTCGCGGATGGCCTTGTCCGGGCGGGACGCCGCACTGGTGATCTTTTTGCAGAAGTCATCTCCGGCGCCGTCCCATGCGCGAAGCACCTCGTCAACGATCGCGTCTGCGTGTCTGTCGCTGGCCGCGAAGATCAGTGTCTTGGGCACGACTTTCCGCTCGTGGACGACCTCGCCGGTGTCGAGGTCCACCTGCGGAGGGAAGACCTCGGTGAAGAGGTTGTCCTTGAAGGTTTTGATGATCGTGCGGATCTGGCCGGTGGACTCCACACGCTTGTTGAGTTCGGACGGTGCGTACGCGTCGTCCTCTTCCTGTTGGCGCCAGTGCCGTGTTCGCGTCACGCGGTCCACGTGGGCGAGGACCGTGTTCAGCTGCTCGATCCTGCCATCGGGGGCGACCGTTGGAGTCGTGGCCCGGATCAGCGAGCCCTCACGGCTGATCCGTGTCGAGATCTTGTAGACGTCGTAGTCGACATTGACCTCGTCGGCGACGGCTTCCTCGAACGAGTACGTGCTGACGAGGTTCTCTTGGAAAAAGGCGAACGTCGGCCCAATCGGGGTTGCGGTCAGGCCCACGATGTGAGCGTCGAAGTACTCAAGGACGGGCCGCCAAGTCCCGTAGATCGAGCGATGGCACTCGTCGATGACGATGAAGTCGAAGTAGTCGGGCGGGAGTTCGGCCGAGTAAAGGACTTCGGGACGCCCGTCCGTGAGCCCCGCCGTGCCACCCGCCTCGAATGCCTCCTCGCCCTCACTGCCCGGTTCCGGCAGCGGCTGACCCGACAGTTTGCACCACAGCCTCTGGATTGTGGTGATCACGATCTTGTCGGAGTCGGCCAGGCCCGACTTCCCGCCCGAGAGGTGCTTGAGGGGGAACTCTTCGTGCAGCGCCTTCTTCGAACCCGCCGGGACGAAGTCGCGGTACTCATCGCGTGCCTGGTCACCCAGGTTGTTGCGATCGACAAGGAAGAGGATCCGGTGGGCGTCCGCGTGATCAAGGAGCCGGTGGCTCGCCTGCACCACGGTGTACGTCTTGCCGGAACCGGTTGCCATCTGGATCAAGGCCCGTGGCTGATCCGTCGCGAGGGATTTCTCCAGGCCCTCGATCGAGCGGCGCTGGGCGTCGTACAACTGCCGCTGCGGGTCGAGGAGGAAGGTAGGCAGGTGGCGCAGCCGGGCCCGCAGGGTCGGCGCCTCGGGATCGCGCAGGGCCTCACGCTTCCAGCGGGCGACGGTGGCCGGGCGGGCGGGGGCGAAGACGTAGCGACTGCGAGCTCCGCCCTCCGGGGAGTCGGGAGCGGACGTGCCATCAAGGCGCTCGGCGTCGAGGGCGTTGCGGAAGCGCCAGACGTGGCCATTGGTTCCGTAGCGGAAGGGCAGGGAGCGTCCCTGCCAGGCGCGCTTGGGGTGCTGTTCGGCGAGTGGGGCGGCGAGCCGGTCGGCTTCGGCGATCAGGTCGCGAGGGTCAACCGCGTCCGCTCCGGCCACGACGAGGCCGCTGAGATCCTGGTCGACGTAGAGGAGATAGACGCGGAGGCCGGGGTCGTGAGGGTGGACGGTCCGGACGGCCGTCGCGCCTGGCCTAAGGTCACGCTCATGTGGGGCGCACACGCGCCATCCGGCCTCATGCAGAGCGCTCTCGACCCTGTCGCCCGTCTGCGTGCCAGCAACGCTCACGACCCCTCCCCGTACTTGAATGCTCTGTGCCTCGGACGCGTCCCGATTCGGCTCGTCAGTCTCGCTCATTACATCAATCGGCGGTACGCGCATACGGTACGTGCGCGTCGCCACGGACGCCGACCGTCCAGATCCGGCCACGGACCGCGACGAGTCACTGTCAGTGCACGTCCGTAGAGTGGGCGGTAGATTGCGGCGGGCCACGTGGCCCGGACAGTGCAGGGAAGGGCAGCCCGGTGTATGTGACGAGGCTCCGGCTCGACGGCGTACGTGGGTTCCACGGCGCCCGTGCCTGCGACCTCGATTTCACGCGCCCAGATGGAAGCTGCGCGGGCTGGACAGTGCTGGCAGGGCGAAACGGCTCGGGGAAGACGACCCTGCTGAGGACGATCGCCTTGGCGCTGGCAGGGCCCGAGCGGGCCAGTCGGCTGGACAATGAGATCGAGGACCATCTCTCATACGGGTTGGCGCGCGGTCTGCTGGAAGCCACTTTCTGCGCTGATGCGGATGCCGATCTCGGCGCTCCCAGGCCATCCGACCGCCTGAGGACAGCGATCGAATGGGGCCCGGACAGGGAGCCGCTCAGCCAGGACGATGAGCCGCCCACGCGGGCGCGCTTCGTCTCCCGTACGAAGGCCACACGCCTCTTGTGGTCACCGTCGCCTCCTGCCGGCTGGTTCCACGCGGCGTATGGCCCCTTCAGAAGGCTCAGCGGCACCGGGTTGCGTGAACGTGATCCGCAGACTCCTGATCGAGCCGAGGCTCTGCGCACTCTTTTCCAAGAAGAGTCGGCGCTCACGGAGTCGGTCGAGTGGCTCGTATCTGTGCGTATGCGCCAGATGGAGGGCGAAGCCGGAGTTGACCGACTATTCGAATCGGTACTTGCCCTTCTTAACGACGGATTGTTGCCGGGGAACTTTCGTGTTGAGGAGGTCACCTCACGAGGGTTGTGGCTGAAACGGGTCGACGGCGAGGGGCCTCTCATCGCACTACGGCGCATGAGTGATGGCCTGCGTACGGTCACCGCGCTGGTTCTGGACGTCGTACGGCAGATGCACGCCGCTTACGGAACCCTGGACCTACGCCGAGACGGCAATCGGCCGTACCTGCCCCACCCCGGCATCGTCCTCATCGACGAGGTCGACGCCCACCTGCACGTCTCCTGGCAGCAGCGCATCGGCGAGTGGTTCAAGGCCCACTTCCCCGCCGTGCAGTTCATTGTCTCCACGCACAGCCCCTACGTCTGCCAGGCCGCTGACCCGGGCGGACTGATCATGCTCCCCGCGCCGAATGAGCAGGTCCCTCCCGAGGTGGTGGACGACGATCTCTACGGCAGGGTCGTCTACGGGACCGGTGACGATGCGGTCCTGTCGGACTTCTTCGGGCTTGAAACGCCGTTCTCCCGCCGAGCCGAGGAGATGAGAGAGGAACTAGCAGACCTGGAGTATGAGGTTGCGACGGGGCGGGCCGACGCCGCGACGATGCAGAGGTTCCGTGAACTGCGCAGGAAGCTGGCCAGCTCACAGTCCACCCGCCTGGACGAGCTCGATCTGGGGGCAAGGAGACGGGGGGCCAGCAGTACGTGATCAAACTCGTACGGCAGCGCCTGTCCTCCGAACTGGAATCCTCCCTCGTGAGGCTCACCCAGGAACTGGCGGGCACTCCGATAGCCGAACGTATCGAGCACGCCGACCGGATGTGGGACCGGAAAACTGTACGCCGGGACATCTACCGGCCGGTCAAGGATGAGCTTGAGACCATGGCCCCTGGCCTGGACTGTTGCATGTACTGCGGCAACCACATGGCCGACACGGTCGACCACTTCGTCCCTAAGTCTCGGTGCGCGCTCCGGACGTTCTTCTGGCCGAACCTTTTCCTCGCCTGCTCCACCTGTAACTCTCGGTTCAAGAGAGACCAGCACAGGAACGATGGGCTTATCGGTTCCCTCCTTGTGGATCCGACGCGCGATGACCCCATCGAGCATCTCGATCTACAGCTGGAGAGTGGCCACTACCGAGCGGTCGAGGGTTCGAAGAAGGGCCAGTGGACGATCGACGTCTGCGGGCTCAACGAGGGGAGGCGCCCAAGGGCCCGAGAAGGTGCCTGGCGGAGCCTGGGGGGCGACCTCAAGGGGTGGGCGCGGGCGCGGGACGAGGGCCAGCCGGACGACATGCGCTTCCACCTCTGGCGCATGCGCGACCAACCCTTCGCCGATGTCTGCTATGCGGCCTTGCACAAGGCCGTCTCCGACAACGCCGACGCTATCTTCGTGGATACGGACCCTCACGTCCTTGCCCTGCTGAGGGACGAGGAGCTCCGTGCGCTCCTCCTTCTGTGAGGAGCGCACACGGTGGCGGCGGGTGGTGGCGTATCTGTTCCTCAGCGTGCGCCCCATGAGCGACGCCGCATCGAGCGGGCGCAGGCCCCCAGACCAGGGTCGAACGGCAACTGAGACCAAAACTGAGACCACCAACGCCGAAGGGCCCCGCAGCAAGCTGCGGGGCCCTTCAACGTATTGCCCGGTGAGAGCAATGGCGGAGGATACGAGATTCGAACTCGTGAGGGGTTGCCCCCAACACGCTTTCCAAGCGTGCGCCCTAGGCCACTAGGCGAATCCTCCGCCGCAAACAATACAAGACGCTGGGCCGTGCTCGCGAACTCGTTCGCGGGGGTCGGGATCGGGTACTGTGTGCGGAGCCCCTCACGTGGCGCTATCTGACTGAACTCCCCCAGGGCCGGAAGGCAGCAAGGGTAGGTTGGCTCTGGCGGGTGCGTGGGGGGCGCTTGCGTGGTGGGTGGCGGTGGAGGGCGGCTTTGTCGTAGGGGGCCGATATCGTCGTAGGTGTGTCGTCCCTTGCGCTGTACCGCCGCTATCGCCCCGAGTCGTTCGCCGAGGTCATCGGGCAGGAGCATGTCACTGACCCGCTGCAGCAGGCCCTGCGCAACAACCGGGTCAATCACGCCTACCTGTTCAGTGGGCCGCGTGGCTGTGGGAAGACGACCAGTGCGCGCATCCTCGCGCGCTGTCTGAACTGCGAGCAGGGGCCGACGCCCACGCCGTGCGGTACGTGCCAGTCGTGCCAGGACCTGGCCAGGAACGGGCCGGGGTCGATCGACGTCATCGAGATCGACGCCGCTTCGCACGGTGGTGTGGACGACGCGCGTGATCTGCGGGAGAAGGCGTTCTTCGGGCCGGCCGGCAGTCGTTACAAGATCTACATCATCGACGAGGCGCACATGGTCACCTCGGCGGGGTTCAACGCCCTGCTGAAGGTGGTCGAGGAGCCGCCGGAGCATCTCAAGTTCATCTTCGCGACCACCGAGCCCGAGAAGGTCATCGGGACGATCCGGTCGCGTACGCACCACTACCCGTTCCGGCTGGTGCCGCCCGGGACGCTGCGGGACTATCTCGCCGAGGTGTGCGGCAGGGAGGGCGCCGTCGTCGCGGACGGGGTGCTGCCCCTGGTCGTACGGGCCGGCGCCGGGTCCGTGCGTGACTCGATGTCCGTGATGGACCAGTTGCTGGCGGGCGCGGCCGACGACGGTGTGACGTACGCCATGGCCACGGCCCTGCTCGGGTATACGGACGGCTCGCTGCTCGACGCCGTGGTGGACGCGTTCGCCGCCGGGGACGGCGGCGCGGCCTTCGAGGTCGTGGACCAGGTGATCGAGGGCGGCAACGATCCGCGGCGCTTCGTCGCGGACCTGCTGGAGCGGCTTCGGGACCTGGTCATTCTGGCCGCCGTGCCGGACGCGGGCGAGAAGGGGCTGATCGACGCCCCCGCCGATGTCGTCGAGCGGATGCAGGCCCAGGCGTCCGTCTTCGGCGCGGCCGAGCTGAGCCGGGCCGCCGATCTCGTCAACACCGGGCTGACGGAGATGCGTGGCGCCACCTCGCCCCGGCTCCAGTTGGAGCTGATCTGCGCGCGGGTGCTGCTGCCCGCGGCGTTCGACGACGAGCGTTCGGTCCAGGCGCGCCTCGACCGGCTGGAGCGGGGAGCCGCCGCCACCTCCTCGGTCGCCGGGGCCGCCTTCTCCGGTGGCGGCGCCGGGCCCGCGGCCGGGTACGTTCCCGGTCCCGACAGCCATGCCGCCGTACCGCCGCCCGCTCCGGTGGAGGATCCGGCCGCTGCCGCCGCTCGGGCCGCCGCCGCGGCGCAGGCAGCGCAGGCCGCCGCCCAGGCGCCGCCCCCCGCGCCGGCCCCCCCGCCCGCATCCGCTCCGGCCCCCGCATCCGCTCCGGCCCCCGCGCCCCAGCGGCCCGGGGCCTGGCCCGGCGCCGGCGCGGGCGCCGCCGAGACCGGGCGGCGTCCCGGCGGCTGGCCCACCGCCTCCACGCCGGGGCAGGGCGCGCCTCAGGGGGCCGGCGCACCCGCCCCCGCGCCCGCCGCCCCGGCATCCGCTCCCATGCCCGGCCCCGCGGCGGGTGCGGCGAGCCCGGGGATGGCGCAGGGCGCCGGGCAGGTGCGGCACATGTGGCCGGACATCCTGGAGGCCGTCAAGAACCGCCGCCGCTTCACCTGGATCCTGCTCAGCCAGAACGCGCAGGTCGCGGGGTTCGACGGGACGACGCTCCAGGTCGGCTTCATCAACGCGGGCGCCCGCGACAACTTCACGAGCAGCGGCAGCGAGGCCGTGCTCAAGCAGGCCCTCGCCGAGCAGTTCCAGGTGCAGTGGAAGATCGAGGCGATCGTCGACCCGTCCGGCGGCACCCCGCCCCCGGCACCCTCCGGCGGCGGTCCGGGCGGCGGTGGGGGGTACGGAGGCGGCGGTTACGGCGCGCCTGGCGGCGCGGGGGCCCCGTCCGGCGGTGGCGGGGGCGGTTACGGCGCTTCCTCGGGCCCCGGCCCCGGCTCGGCCTCCGGACCGGGTCCAGGCTCGGGCTCCGGTCCCGCGTCCGCCTCCCAGGGGCCGCGCCCCGCCGCGCCCGCCCCCTCCTCCCGCCCCGAGCCGCCGCGCTCCGACAACAGACCCGCCTCACCGCCCCCGCCGCACACCGTGGCCCCGGAGGACGACACGGCGGAGGAGGACGATCCGGATCTCGTCGACTCCGCGCTCTCCGGCCACGACCTGATCGTCCGCGAGCTGGGAGCGACGGTCGTGGAGGAATACACGAACGAATGACGGGCCGCCCTTCGGCGTCTCAGCCAACGGCCCGCACACGGGCCGGCGGCCCCGCCCGGTTAGGCTGCCTCACGTGAAGGTCCTTGTCATCGGCGGCGGCGCCCGCGAACACGCCCTGTGCCGCTCTCTGTCCCTCGACCCCGAGGTCACCGCTCTCCACTGCGCGCCCGGCAACGCCGGCACCGCCGAGGTGGCCGAGTCGCACCCGGTGGACGCGCTGGACGGCGCGGCCGTGGCCCGTCTCGCCACCGAGCTGGAGGCGGGGCTCGTCGTCGTCGGACCCGAGGCGCCGCTGGTGGCCGGGGTCGCCGACGCCGTACGGAACGCGGGCATCCCCTGCTTCGGCCCGTCGAAGGAGGCCGCCGAGCTGGAGGGCTCCAAGGCGTTCGCCAAGGACGTGATGGCCGCGGCGAACGTCCCGACGGCACGCAGTTACGTCTGCACCACCCCGGAGCAGGTCGACGAGGCGCTCGACGCGTTCGGCCCGCCCTACGTCGTCAAGGACGACGGGCTCGCGGCAGGCAAGGGCGTCGTCGTGACCGACGATCTCGCCGCCGCTCGCGAGCACGGCATCGCCTGTGGCCGGGTCGTCATCGAGGAGTTCCTCGACGGCCCCGAGGTCTCGCTCTTCGCGATCACCGACGGCGAGACGGTGCTGCCGCTCCAGCCCGCGCAGGACTTCAAGCGCGCTCTCGACGGCGACGAGGGCCCCAACACCGGCGGCATGGGCGCGTACTCCCCGCTCCCGTGGGCCGACCCCAAGCTGGTGGACGAGGTCCTGGAGACCGTCCTCCAGCCCACGGTGGACGAACTGCGCCGCCGGGGCACGCCGTTCGCCGGGCTGCTGTACGCGGGCCTCGCGATCACCCGTCGCGGTGTACGGGTCATCGAGTTCAACGCCCGCTTCGGCGACCCCGAGACCCAGGTGGTCCTGGCCCGCCTCAGGACCCCGCTGGCCGGTGTCCTGCTGGCGGCGGCCGAGGGGAACCTCGCGGAGCTTCCCCCGCTGGCCTGGCGCGACGACGCGGCGGTCACGGTGGTCGTCGCCTCGCACAACTACCCGGACACCCCGCGCACCGGCGACCCGATCGAAGGGCTCGACGAGGTCGCGGCCCAGGATGGACCCGACGCGTACGTCCTGCACGCCGGGACCCGGCTGGAGACCGGCCGGGGCGACGGCGGCGACACGGTGGTCAGCGCCGGTGGGCGCGTGCTGTCCGTGACGGCCACCGGCAAGGACCTGACGCAGGCCCGCGAGCGCGCGTACACGGCGCTGGGCCGGATCCGCCTCGCGGGTTCCCAGCACCGTACGGACATCGCGCGCACCGCCTCTGGCGCCTCGGAGGGCTGATACCGGCGGGCGGTCCTCGCCGATCGGTTTCCCGCCCCGTTCACGGGCAGGTCCTCGTCCTGTTCGCCGCCCTGTTCGCCGTCTTCGCGTACGTATGCGAGCCGTAGCCCTGTCGCCCGGGCCACGGCTCGCAGTCGTACGGAGCCCCGGGGTGCCCCGGGGGAGCTCCGAAGGAGTCCTGGCGAGGCTCTGAAGCCCGGGCGTCAGCAGCTTTGACCAGAGCCATTCCATCGGGTGACGGTTGGGCCATCCGGATGACGGGTCTTCGGGGCCCAACTAGGGTGCGGCGCATGCGTTCCGGCACTTGGCCCACCGGCATTGCGATGTCAGTGGCGGGTGCCACAGTGGGGGAGTGAGCAACGCAGCCGACACGGCAGAGGGGGTGAGGTCCGACCATGTCCGGTTCCGGGATCGGTGACGAGCTGGGCGCTCAGGGTGCCCGTGTCCGCGCGCTCGCCGTGCTGCGGCTGCGCGGCAGGGCCCTGGCCGTCGCGCTGCTGCCCGCGGCCTTCGCCGTCGTGCTGCTGGCCGGCGGGGCGACGGGGCACCTCGGCGGCGCGGGGTGGAATGTCGCGCGCTGGGTGGTCTCGGTTCTCGCCGTGGCCGTGCTGGTGCTCGCCGCCGCTGTCGCCGCCGTCGTCGCGCGCGCCAAGCCCGCCCTCAGCCCCACCGTCGCGGTCTCGGAGAAGGCCGCGCCCGATCTCTACCGGCTGGTCCGCGATCTCGCGGAGCGGCTGGAGGTTCCCGCTCCCTCCGCCATAGCGCTGACCCCGGACTGCGACAGTTGGCTGGAGGACCGTACGCATCCGGGGCACACGCAGTCGCGCGGACGCATGTTCGATCGTGCACTCGGCCGGGCGGTTCTGTCCCCGGCCGCCCCGGGCGGCCCCGCCGGTCGACGGGGCGCCGAATCGGCCGCCGGTACGAGCGGCGGCCCGGGGCCCGGCGGAGTGCGGGGCGGGGCCGTCGCCACCCCCGTTCTCGTGATCGGCTCGCCCTTCCTCTGGTGGATGCGCGTCGCGGAGCTGCGCGCCGTCCTCGCCCCGGTCGTCGCCGGTACGGGGCTCTCCGCGCACCCGGACATAGCCGCGGCCCGCCGCTTCGTCCGGGGGCTCGACGCGGCGGTCGCCGTCGCTGCGGCCCCGGGGCTCGGGCCGGTCCGCAGGGTGGCCCTCGGCATCGTCGGACGCGTCGCCCGCGTGCTGCTGCGCGGCTGTGGCGAGCACGCCGCGCTGATGGAGCGGGGCGTCGCCTCCGCCGCGTCCGAGCGAGCCCAGGCGGTCGACTACGGCCTGCGGATCGTCGCCCAGGAGCAGGTGGGCCTCGCGTACGCGGGGTGGGACCGGCTGCTCACGCGCGTCGCGCTGCCCGCCTGGCGTATGGGCCGCTGGCCCTCCCGCCTCGACGCCGGTGTGGTCTCCGCCCTGACGGAGCTGTCCCGCCGCGACCGCCTCGCGGAGGGCTTCGCCTCCCGGCTCGGCGAGCGCCCCGCCTGTGACCTGCTCGAAGAGCCGGGGACGGTCGACGAGGCGGCCTCCCTGCTCGCCGCCCGCCTCTTCCACGGCGGCCCGGCCGAGGCGGGCCCCGACTGGTCCCCGGTGGACTGGCAGCAGTATCCGGAGGAGGTCGTCGACCGCAAGTGGCGTACGGAGGCCGCCCGGCTGCACCGCGTCCTGGACAGCATGGAGGGCGGCGCCGGGGTCGGTACGGGCGCCGGTGCGGGTGTCGTACCGGTTGCCGCGCCCGTCGCCGGTACGGGCGGGCGGGGCGCCGGCTCCGTATTCGGCCCCGGAGCCCAGGGCCCCGACGGCCCCGACGGCTCTGTGGGCTCGGGGAGTTCCGGTCCCGTCCAGGGGCCCACCCTGGCGCGGGTCATGGACCACCTCTCCGGCTCCCGCCGCGGCGGCGGCGAGACCGGTGAGGCCCTGGCCGCCGGCATCAGCGCCGAGCTGGCCAGGGAGGAGGCGGCGGCCCCGGCCACCCCGGCCGAGGCCGGAGGTGACGCCCTCGCGCTCTGGGGCACCGACCCGCTGCCCCTCTTCCCGCTCCAGCCGCCCCGCACCGGCCGTGAGCTGCTCGCCGACCACGTCACGGCGATGGTCTGCTGCTCCGCCGTCGACACGGCGGGCGCCGCCCCCGGTCTGGACTGGCTCGACGGCCCGGCCCTGCTGGTCGACGGCGTGCGCAGGGCCGATCTCGGCGGGCGCGTCCTCAGCCTGGTCGAGGGCGGCGACGCGGAGCCGCTCCGCTCGTGGCTGGCCTCCCTGGGCGTCCGCGCGGAGAAGCCCGTACGCCTCGTGTGAGACCGCCCGCGACCGCCTGACCGGCGGTCGTTGCGGGGACCCCACCGCGCCCGCTCCCGGCCGCCCCCGATCAGCCCGCCCCCGTACCCCCGGAATCTCCGCTACCGGGTGGCTGAATGCGTTCCCCGCTCCCGCCACCGCCTGTTCCGTTTCGCCCTCGTACGCGGATATTTGGCCCCCCGGAACGCCAACCACCCATCCCGGCCCGCGTTCCGGAGCATTTCGTTCCGTTCACTTCAATTCGCGACGAACGGTGACGGGCCACACGCGTTTTGTGATGTGCTGGTGTCCGGAGCCGACCGTCGACCGTGTCACTGACCGGTCAAACGGCCGTATTACCGTCGTACTACCGGCGCGTCGGCGCACGCATCGACGCGTGCATCAACATCCGTGCCCCCTGAGGGCGCGGCGGCACGGAGGAGGGGCGCACCATGGGGGCGGACCAGATCCGGCGGTGGGAATCGGGCGCTCTCGCCCACGCGGTCAGCGACCCGTTCGGCCAGGGCCCGCTGCCCTGGCTGCGCGGCAGCGAGAACTACCTCGACGACACCGGCCAGGTCGTGCCCTGGTACGCGGACCCGACGCTGGGCGCGGGCCGCAGCGGTGGCCCCCGTACCGCCGACGACGTACGGCGGCAGATCAAGGGCTTCGTGTCCGACGGCGCCGTGGCCCCGGGCGAGGCGATCGACTTCCACGTCACCGTCGACCCGCCGCAGGACTTCTTCGTCGACATCTACCGGATCGGGCACTACGGAGGCGACGGCGCCTTCAAGATCACCACCAGTCCGCGTCTCCCCGGCGTCGTCCAGTCCCCGCCCCTCACCGCCGACCGCACGGTCTCCTGCCACCACTGGTGGCTCTCCTGGCGGCTCCAGGTCCCGTCGTACTGGTCCCTCGGCGCCTACGTCGCCGTCCTCACCACGGTCGACGGCTACCGCTCCCACGTCCCCTTCACGGTCCGCGACAGCCGCCCCGCCGATCTGCTCCTCCTGCTCCCGGACATCACCTGGCAGGCGTACAACCTCTATCCCGAGGACGGCCACACCGGCGCCAGCCTCTACCACGCCTGGGACGAACAGGGCCGCCTCCTCGGCGAGCAGGACGCCGCGACCACCGTCTCCTTCGACCGCCCCTACGCGGGCGCGGGCCTGCCCCTCCACGTCGGCCACGCCTACGACTTCATCCGCTGGGCCGAGCGTTACGGCTACGACCTCGCGTACGCCGACGCCCGCGACCTGCACGCGGGCCGCGTCGACCCCACCCGCTACCAGGGCCTGATCTTCCCGGGCCACGACGAGTACTGGTCCGTTCCCATGCGGACCACCGTCGAAGCCGCCCGCGACCACGGCACCTCGCTCGTCTTCCTCTCCGCCAACTCCCTCTACTGGCAGGTGGAGCTGGGCCCTTCGGCCTCCGGCGTCCCCGACCGCCTCCTCACCTGCCGCAAGCGCCGCGGCCCCGGGCGTCCCGCGCTCTGGCGTGAGGTGGACAGGGCGGAGCAGCAGCTCCTCGGCATCCAGTACGCGGGCCGGGTGCCCGAGCCGCACCCCCTCGTCGTACGGAACGCGCACCACTGGCTCTGGGAGGCCGTCGGGGCGGCCGAGGGCGACGAGATCGCGGGGCTGGTCGCGGGCGAGGCGGACCGGTACTTCCCGCGTACGGCGCTGCCCGAGCACCAGGACCGGATCCTGCTCGCGCACTCCCCGTACCGCGACAGCGAGAACGCCAAGCGCCACCAGGAGACTTCGCTCTACCGCGCCCCGTCCGGCGCGCTCGTCTTCGCCTCGGGCACCTTCGCCTGGTCCCCGGCGCTGGACCGCCCGGGCCATGTCGACCCCCGGATCCAGCGCGCGACCGCCAACCTCCTCGACCGGATCTGCAAACGGGACTGACCGGGACCGACCGGGACCCGTGGAGCGAACACGGCCCGTGCGGCGAACACGACGAACACTCCTCCGGCCACCCCTGCGAGCTGCGGCTTCCGGCATACGGGAGAATCAAGGCGATCTCCTAGATCGGACAGAACCACGGGGAGGAACCGTGTCCGGATTCGTAGAAAAGCCCGAGCCCGTTCAGGTGCCGGGTCTGGTGCACATCCACACCGGCAAGGTGCGCGATCTGTACCGGAACGAGGCGGGCGACCTCGTGATGGTCGCCAGCGACCGCCTGTCCGCGTACGACTGGGTCCTGCCCACCGAGATCCCGGACAAGGGCCGGGTCCTCACCCAGCTCTCGCTCTGGTGGTTCGAACGGCTGACGGACCTCGTCCCGAACCATGTGATCTCCACCGACATCCCCGAGGGCGCCCCCGCCGACTGGGCCGGCCGCACGCTCGTCTGCGAGTCCCTCGACATGGTCCAGGTGGAGTGCGTCGCGCGTGGCTATCTCACCGGCTCGGGCCTCGCCGAGTACCGGCAGACCCGTACCGTCTGCGGGCTCGCGCTCCCGGAAGGGCTGGTCGACGGGTCCGAGCTGCCCGCCCCGATCTTCACGCCCGCCACGAAGGCGGCCGTCGGCGACCACGACGAGAACGTGTCGTACGACGAAGTGGTCCGCCTGATCGGCACCGAGAACGCGTCCCTGCTGCGCCGGACGACCCTCGACGTCTACGCACGGGCCCGCGACATCGCCCGCGACCGGGGGATCGTCCTCGCCGACACGAAGTTCGAGTTCGGCTTCGACGGCGAGCGTCTGGTGATCGCGGACGAGGTGCTGACGCCCGACTCCTCGCGCTTCTGGCCCGCCGCCACCTGGGAGCCGGGCCACGCGCAGCCGTCGTACGACAAGCAGTACGTACGCGACTGGCTGACCTCGCCGGCCTCCGGCTGGGACCGCGCGAGCGAGCAGCCGCCGCCCCCGCTGCCGCAGGAGATCGTGGACGCGACCCGGGCGAAGTACCTGGAGGCGTACGAACTTCTCACCGGCAAGAGCTGGTAGAGCCGGCAGGGCCCTGGCAGCGGAAAGCCCCCGGGACGGCGAAAAGCCCCCGACCGATTCGGCCGGGGGCTTCCCGTTCTCTGAGCGGACGACCAGGTTCGAACTGGCGACCTCAACCTTGGCAAGGTTGCGCTCTACCAACTGAGCTACGTCCGCATGCGCCGCTGTGCTTCCGCCCTATTGCGCGGTGGCGCGACGCCAACTATACCCAACCCCGCTCGCGCGCGAGACGCACTGCCGCATGCCGGTTCTCCGCCCCCAGCTTGGTGGCCGCGGACGACAGGTAGTTCCGTACGGTCCCCTGTGACAGGGAGGCGCGCTCGGCGATCTCCGCGATCGGCGCACCGTCCACCGCCAGCTCCAGGACCTCGGCCTCACGGGCGGTCAGCGGCGAGTCACCGGCGGAGATCGCGTCCGCCGCCAACTCCGGGTCCACGAAGCGGTTACCGGCGTGGACGGCGCGGATGATCTCGGCGAGCTGCCGCGCGCTGACCGTCTTGGGTACGAAGCCGCGCACCCCGGCCGCGAGCGCCCGCTTGAGATGACCGGGCCTGCCGTGGCTCGTCACGATCATCGTCCGGCAGCCGGGCAGTTCGGTACGGAGGGATGTGGCGACTTTCACACCGTCCGCCCCCGGCATCTGGAGATCCAGTACGGCGACGTCGGGCCGGTGGGCCAGCGCCATCGCCAGCGCCTCGGGTCCGGTGGCCGCCTCGGCGACGACGATCAGGTCGTCCTCAAGGGCGAGCAGCGCGGCGACGGCCCCCCGGATCAGATGCTCGTCATCGGCCAGGAGGACCCGTACCGGAGCGGGGCCCGCCGCCACGGAGGGGGACAACTCGGAGGACGCTGCGGAGGGGGACAACGCGGAGGGGGACAACGCGGAGGGGGACGCTTTGGGGGAGGACTCGGCGGAAGGCCCGGAAGGCCCGGAAGGCCCGGAAGGCCCGGAGGGTACGGACATCACGCCGCCACCTCCGCGCCCGCGGCCGCGCCCGCGCCCGAGCCGGCCGGCGTCGTCGGCCGCGGGCGTGGCCGCTCCTTCGGCAGCGGCACCCGTGCCGTCAGCCGGAAGCCGCCGCCGCTCCCCGTGGGGCCCGCCTCCAGCGTGCCGTCCACGGCGGCCAGCCGCTCCCGCAGCCCGGCGAGCCCGGACCCTTTCGACCGCTGCCCCGCGGAGCCCTCGGTCTCCGAGCCGGCCTCGGCCGGATCGGGCTCCGGCACGCCGTCGTTCTCCACGATCAGAACCGCCTCCCAGCCCCCGGATCCCGCCTTCTTCGACGTCCGTTCCAACGGTTGTTCCGACAGCCGTACGGTGCACCGCCGCGGATCACCGTGCCGCAGGACGTTCGTCGCCGCCTCGCGCACCACCCACCCCAGCGCGGACTGGACTCCGGTCGGAAGCCCGCCGCCCCTGCCCTGTCCGCCACCCCTGCTGTCCGGTCCGCCGCCCTTGCCCTGTCCGCCGCCTCTGCCCCGGTGCCCGCTCCGTGCGCCGTTCAGCATGTCGCCCTCGATCGTCTCGATCCCGTCGATCCGGCAGTCGATGCCCGCCGCTTCCAGCACGCTCCGGGCGCCTTCCAGCTCGGTGTGCAGATTCGCCTCGCGGTAGCCGCGTACGACGTCCCGCACCTCCCGCTGCGACTCCCGCGCGATCCGCTGCACCTCGGTCATCTGCGTCATCGCCTCCGGCCGTCCGCGCTCGGCGAGCTGCACCGCCAACTCGCTCTTCAGCGCGATCACCGCCAGATTGCGGCCCATGACGTCATGCATGTCGCGGCCAAAGCGCAGCCGCTCCTCCGCGACCGCCAGCCGCGTCCTCAGCTCGTTCGCCCCGTCCAGCTCCCAGACGACTTTGACCAGCCAGATGGAGAAGACGGAGGCACTGGTGAGTATCGAGACCATGGCAAGGACCCCGATGAAGGTCAGGCCGGCCTGGCGCCATCCCATGCCCAGGAGCAGGGTCGCGACGGCCGTCGCCGCGGGCGTGCCGAGCACGGCGTACACCCGCTGCTCCGTCGTCCGCAGGCCCAGGGCGAGCGAGGCGACACCGAAGCCCCCGAGGGTCATCAGCAGGGTGGCGAACCTCCCGTCCATGGGCAGCGCGCCGGTCTCGATCAGCACGAGCAGCCCGAGGATCCCGGCCGCCGACAGCCCGCCCACGGCCAGCACCAGATGGACGGGCCTCGGGCGCCGGCCCAGCCGCCACTCCATGGCCCGCACCGCGAGGGCGCAGCACAGCACGGAGTGCACAAGCAGCAGCAGGGTCAGCCAGGGCCCCTCCTGGCCCGTGAGGTTCAGGGAGAGCGCCCCGAATTCGAGGCCCCCCAGCCCGTAGAAGGTGTAGCGGGTGTACACCTCCACCAGGTGGGCGGAATGCATCCTGGCGGGCTTGTGGCGCAGGTTCCACAGACCGGTCAGCCTGGTCATGGCCCAAGGTCTCCTCTCCCCGTTCGGCGGATCCCGGTGAATCCAGGTGAATCTTGGTGCGACCCGGTGCGGCCCGGTGACGCCGCGCCGTCTCAGCGGCGCGGTTCCCAACGGAACCACCGCTGTACGGCGAAGCCGGCGAGCACGATCCAGGCCAGCGCGTTCAGTGCCGCGCCGAGCAGGTCGTACCCCTCCGTACCGCCCAGCCAGCCCGCCCGGATCAGGGTCATGACCCCGGTCACCGGCAGCAGCTCGCATATGGAGGCCACCCGGTCGGGCAGCACTTCCAGCGGTACGAACAGTCCGGAGCCCACCACCGACACCAGGAACAGCGGCATGGTGGTGATCTGGGCGCTCTCCACGGTACGGGTGAATGCCGAGGTCGCGGCCGCCAGCGCGCTGAGCAGCACCAGACCCCCCAGCAGTCCGCCGATGAGCAGCAGCGCGTTCTGCGGCGCGCGCACCCCGAGGAACGCCACACCGCCCGCGATCATCAGGCAGGACTGGGCGAAGGCCAGGACGACCGCGGGCAGCGCCGTACCGATCAGGATCTCGCGGTCGGACGTCTCGACCGTACGGAGCCGCTTGAGCACCAGGTCCTCGCGCCGGGCCGTGTAGGCGGCGGAGAGGTTGGCGTACACGGCCATGATCAGCACCATGCCGATGCTGCCGGCCATCGCGACCTCGATACCGCTCAGCCCGACCTCGCCCAGGTCGACCTCCTTGAGCGACATCTTGATCGCCCCGATCATGGCCACCGGCACGATCAGCGCCGAGAAGAGCGCCGTCCTGTTCCGGACGAGCATGACGAACTCCGCCCGTCCGAGCGCCTTGAGGCGCCCCGTGACCGTCGTCCGCCTCCCGCCGGGCGGGTCGTTCTCCGCACGCGCCATGGCCGGACCGTTCGTCCTGTTCATCTGGTCCGTCCTGCTGTCCGTCGTACTGTCCGTCCCGCTGTTCGTCGTGTTCATCGTGTGTCCCCCGATTCCGTGCGCTGCGAAGCGATGTCGAGAAATGCCTCTTCGAGGGAGGCGGAGCGGGCGTCCAGCGCCTCCAGCTCCAGGCCCGACTCCTCGGCCCAGCGGATGAGTTCGCCCAGGTCCCGCTGGAGCCGCTGGGTGCGGATCTCCACCCGCCCGTCGCCCTGCTCGGCCGCCCGCAGCGACAGCGGGAGCCGCCCGGCGGGAACGCCGGCGGGCAGCTTGAAGCGGATCCGCGCGGGCCGCGCCGCGGTCACCTCGGCGGGGGTGCCGGAGGCCACGATCCGGCCCCTGTGCATGATCGCCAGCCGGTCGGCGAGGCTCTCGGCCTCCTCCAGGTAGTGCGTGGTCAGCAGGACGGTGGTGCCGTCCGCCCGCAGCTCCCGCACCAACTCCCAGGTGTCACGCCGCCCTTCGGCGTCCAGCCCCGTCGTCGGCTCGTCCAGGAAGAGCACCTCGGGCCGCCCGAGCAGCGCCAGCGCCAGATCCAGGCGCCGCTTCTCGCCGCCGGAGAGCTGCTTGACCCGTACGCCCGCCCGGTGGCCCATCCCCACCAGCTCCAGCGCCTCGCCGATCGGGCGTGCGCCGCTGGTGCACCCCGCGCACATCCGCACCGTTTCCGTGACCGTCAGGTCGGAGGGGAAGCCTCCCTCCTGGAGCATCACGCCCACTCGGGGGCGCACGGCGGACCGTTCGGTGTACGGATCGTGGCCCAGCACCCGGATCGCGCCGCCGCTGGGCCGGGCCAGGCCCTCCAGTAGCTCGACGGTGGACGTCTTGCCCGCGCCGTTCGTCCCGAGCAGCGCGAAGAGCTCGCCGCGCGCCACGGAGAAGGAGATTCCGTCGACCGCCGTGAACCCGCCCGTGTACGTGCGCCGCAGGGCGTTCACGTCGATCACCGCGCTGCCGTCGTCCCGGGGTGCTTGAGTCGGTACCTGCGTCGAAGCCTGAGTCATGACTCCAGGATTTCGGCGGAGCGGGCTGTTCGGCAGTGCACCCTGTCACCGTCTCCGATGACATTTGTCATCAGCGCGGAAGCGCGGAAGCACGAAAGCGCCGACGAGGGGACGAGGGCGGCGAGAGGGAAGTGCGCCGAAGGCCACGCACGAAGAAGGCCCTGGTCCGGAGACCAGGGCCTTCATTTCTGAGCGGACGACCAGGTTCGAACTGGCGACCTCAACCTTGGCAAGGTTGCGCTCTACCAACTGAGCTACGTCCGCATCGCATCGACTGAGCTCGGCTGAGCGATGCGTCCATCACTGTACCTGATCCATTGAGCCGGACCGGAAGTGATGTAGAGCGGGTGACAGGAATTGCACACTGCGCCTCCCCCTTGGAAAGGGGGCGTTCTACTACTGAACTACACCCGCACGCTGCCCGGGCTTCGGCTTTTCGGCCTTGCCCCTCGGCGTGTTCCAAACTCTAGCCGATCAGTGGGGGTGCTGTGCAACTCGGTGCGCGTACCAGTCACTCGACCGGCTGCGCCCGGCGTGCACCGGGGCGTGGACCCGGCGCGCGCCGCCCGGTGTCCGTCGCTCAACTCGCCTCGTGGAACGCCTCGTACACCCGCTTCGGGATCCGGCCGCGGGCCGGCACCTCCACCTTGTGGGACTGGGCCCAGGCCCGCACCGCCGCAGGGTCGGGCGCGAGCGCCGTGTGCCGGTAGGTCGAACGGGCCTTGCCGCGCTTGCTGCCATTTGTCTGCTTTCGGCCGGCCGCCATGAAGGGCGCCAGGGCCTTACGCAGTTTCTTCGCGTTGGCGGGATTGAGGTCGATCTCGTACGACTTCCCGTCCAGGCCGAACGCCACCGTTTCCGCCGCGTCCCCGCCATCGATGTCGTCGGAGAGCGTGACCACTACGCGCTGCGCCACGGATACAGGTCCTTTCTTGTGGTACCGCTCGCGCCCGAACGCGCCCGACATGTGTGGGAAACGTGTTGACGTGCGGCGATACCGGCCTTCCGGCTGTTATGGGGCAATGCTTCTTTCCGCTGTATTCCTTTGTACAGCGAAAGAGGGCGCATTGTGAAGCCCAGCCAATTACATCAGCGTGTCACTCGGCAATGGGTGGCCAGATTTTTTCCCGGGATTTTTCCCGGCGTTGTCCCGTGGTGGTCCCATCGGCCTCAGCGTTCGCGCGGATCCGGAAACGGACATATCTACCCGCGTAGATTTTCTGGCCGGGTACGCTGAGGTACCTCGGGGGGTCTGGGGGATTCCCCGGAGAACGCAACAGCGAGAACCAGCCGCACCACACCACCGGGAGTGCACGTGGCACGCGTCGTAGTCGACGTCATGCTCAAGCCGGAGATCCTCGACCCGCAGGGCCAGGCGGTGCAGCGCGCACTGCCCCGCCTGGGCTTCGAGGGAATCGCCGATGTCCGCCAGGGAAAGCGTTTCGAGCTGGAGGTGGCGGGGCCGGTCGACGAGGCCGCCCTCGCCCGCATCCATGAGATGGCCGAAACCTTTCTCGCCAACACCGTCATCGAGGACTTCGTCGTGAAGATCGACGAGTCCGTCGCCGCCGCCCCGACCGCAGCGGCCGAGGGGTCGAAGTGACGTCTCGTATCGGAGTCGTCACCTTCCCCGGCACGCTCGACGACCGGGACAGCCTGCGTGCCGTCCGTATCGCCGGTGCCGAGCCCGTATCGCTCTGGCACCGCGACAAAGATCTCCATCAGGTCGACGCGGTTGTCCTGGCGGGCGGTTTCAGTTACGGCGATTATCTCCGGGCCGGGGCCATCTCCCGGTTCTCGCCGGTGATGGAAACGATCATTGAGCAGGCGAAGGCCGGTATGCCGGTTCTCGGCATCTGCAACGGCTTCCAGATCCTCACGGAGTCGCATCTCCTTCCGGGCGCGATGCTCCGTAACAACCATCTCCACTTCATCTGCCGCGACCAGAAACTGCGGGTGGAGAGCGCGGACACCGCCTGGACCGCCGATTATTCCGCCGGTCAGGAAATCTCCGTACCGCTCAAGAACATCGACGGCCGGTACGTCGCCGACGAGCGCACGCTCGACGAGCTGGAGGCCGAGGGCCGGGTCGCCTTCCGCTACCTGGACGGGAACCCGAACGGTTCGCTGCGCGACATCGCCGGGGTCACCAACGCGGCGGGCAACGTCGTCGGCCTCATGCCGCACCCCGAGCACGCCGTGGAGCCGCTGATCGGTACGGGCCGTACCGACGGCCTCGGATTCTTCACCTCGATCCTGAAGAAGCTGGTAAGCGCCTGATGACCATCAAGAACCTCGACACGGTCAAGCACGCGACCGGTACCCCCGACGCCGACCAGCCCTGGAAGGAACTCGGCCTCAAGGAGGACGAGTACGCCCGGATCCGCGAGATCCTGGAGCGCCGTCCCACCGGCGCCGAGCTGGCCATGTACTCCGTCATGTGGTCCGAGCACTGCTCGTACAAGAGCAGCAAGGTCCATCTGCGGCAGTTCGGCGAGAAGGCCCCCGCCAGCGAGGCGATGCTCGTCGGCATCGGCGAGAACGCGGGCGTCGTGGACGTCGGCCAGGGGTACGCGGTCACCTTCAAGGTCGAATCGCACAACCACCCCTCGTACATCGAGCCCTACCAGGGCGCGGCCACCGGCGTCGGCGGCATCGTCCGCGACATCCTCGCCATGGGCGCCCGCCCGGTCGCCGTCGTGGACCCGCTGCGCTTCGGCGCGGCCGACCACCCCGACACCAAGCGGGTGCTGCCCGGGGTCGTCGCGGGCATCGGCGGTTACGGCAACTGCCTCGGCCTGCCGAACATCGGCGGCGAGGTCGTCTTCGACGCCTGCTACCAGGGCAACCCGCTCGTCAACGCCGGCTGCATCGGCGTGATGAAGCACGAGGACATCCACCTGGCGAAGGCGTCCGGCACGGGCAACAAGGTGATCCTGTACGGCGCCCGCACGGGCGGCGACGGCATCGGCGGCGTCTCGGTGCTGGCGTCCGAGACCTTCGAGTCCACCGGCCCGGCCAAGCGCCCGGCGGTGCAGGTCGGCGACCCGTTCCAGGAGAAGCTCCTCATCGAGTGCACCCTGGAGATCTTCGCGGAGAAGCTCGTCGCCGGGATCCAGGACCTCGGCGGCGCCGGCCTCTCCTGCGCCACGAGCGAGCTGGCGTCGGCCGGCTCCGGCGGGATGCGGGTCGAGCTGGACACCGTACCGCTGCGTGACGCGACCCTCTCGCCCGAGGAAATCCTCATGAGCGAGTCGCAGGAACGCATGTGCGCGGTCGTGGAGCCCGGCAAGGTCGACCGCTTCATGGAGATCTGCGAGAAGTGGGACGTCATCGCCACCGTCATCGGTGAGGTGACCGAGGGCGAGCGCCTGGAGATCTTCTGGCACGGCGAGCAGATCGTCGACGTACCGCCGCGCTCCGTCGCCCACGACGGCCCGGTGTACGAGCGGCCCTACGCGCGCCCCGACTGGCAGGACGCCCTCCAGGCGGACGACGCCAACAAGCTGGCCCGCCCGGCGAACTCGGCGGAGCTGCGCGAGCAGGTCCTGAAGCTGGTCGCGTCGCCGAACCAGGCGTCGAAGGCGTGGATCACCGACCAGTACGACCGCTTCGTCCAGGGCAACACGGTGCTGGCGCAGCCCGAGGACGCCGGCATGGTCCGGATCGACGAGAACACCAACCTCGGCGTTGCCATGGCGACGGACGGCAACGGCCGCTTCGCGAAGCTCGACCCGTACACGGGCGCGCAGCTCGCGCTGGCCGAGGCGTACCGCAACGTGGCCGCCTCCGGCGCGACGCCGCTCGCGATCTCCGACTGCCTGAACTTCGGCTCGCCCGAAGACCCGGCCGTGATGTGGCAGTTCGCCGAGGCGACGCGCGGACTGGCCGACGGCTGCCTCCAGTTGGGCACCCCGGTCACCGGCGGGAACGTCTCGCTCTACAACCAGACGGGCGAGACGGCGATCCACCCGACGCCGGTCGTGGCCGTGCTCGGCGTGATCGACGACGTCAACCGTCGTACGCCGATCGCCTTCGCTGCGGAGGGCCAGCTCCTCTACCTGCTCGGCGACACGCGCGAGGAGTTCGGCGGCTCGGCCTGGTCCCAGGTCGTCCACGACCACCTCGGCGGGCTGCCGCCGGCCGTGGACCTGGACCGCGAGAAGCTGCTCGGCGAGATCCTGATCTCCGCCTCCCGCGACGGCATGATCGACGCGGCGCACGACCTGAGCGACGGCGGTCTGATCCAGGCGGTGACGGAGTCCTGCCTGCGCGGCGGACACGGCGCCCGCCTGGTCGTACCGGACGGGCTCGACGCCTTCACGTTCCTGTTCAGCGAGTCGGCGGGCCGTGCGGTCGTCGCCGTACCGCGCAGCGAGGAGCTGCGGTTCACGGACATGTGCGGGGCGCGGGGCCTGCCCGTCACCCGGATCGGTGTGGTGGACGGCGAGGAGATCGAGGTCCAGGGCGAGTTCAGCCTTCCGCTGGGTGAGCTGAAGGACGCGCACGAGGCGACGATTCCGGCGCTGCTGGCCTGAGCGGCCGGTCAACCATCAGGAGGGGAACGCATCATGGCGTACGAGTACAAGGTCGTCACGTTCAGGGAATCGCTCATCGGCGACGCCCTGGACAGCGACAAGCTGGAGAAGGTCCTCAACAAGCACGCCGAGGACGGCTGGGCGCTGAAGGCCATCACGGCGGCGGACGTCAAGGGCCGGATCGGCCCGGGTGCGGTCGAGGGCCTGCTGCTGACGCTGGAGCGCCCGCGCGCGTGATGGTGTGACGGCGTGACGCGCTGAACTGAGCCCCTGTCCCGGAAGGTTGTCCGGGACAGGGGCTCAGTTGTCGGCGCGCCTGCGTACCCAGTTTCAAGGGATTACGTAATTACGTACTATCGGGGCGTGGAACCGCCGAGGGGGAACGAAACGATGTCCGCGACCGAAGCAGAAGTACGGGAAACACGGGAGAAACGGGAGATACAGGAGATACAGGAGATACGGGAGAGCCGCCGCGGCCGGAGGCTCGCCATGAACGCCTTCCGGCTGTCCTGGCTGGTCTTCTGCGCCCTGGTCCTCGCCGGGTCCTTCGCCGAACTGCCCGTCGGCTACTGGTGGACGTGGCTGCCGGCCGGGATCGGGATCGCGCTGCTCGTCTGGATGGGGCGTACGGCACGGGCCCAGCACGCGGTGCGCCCGCCGGCGGTGGAGGTGGACGCACCGGTCAGGGGCCGCTGGTCGGCGGTGAACAGCCCGGCGAACAAGGTGCCGAGCCATGGGACGTACGCGTACGGACAGGCGTACGCGATCGACATCGTGGCGGAGCCGGAGCCGGAGCCGACACCGGAGCCGGAGTCGACACCGAAGTCGGAGTCGGAACCAGGCTCGGATTCCACCGCGCCCTCCTCCCGCCCGGCCTTCGCGTGGCTGTGGCCGATCGTCCGCCGCAACCGCGACTTCCCGGCCTTCGGCGAACCGCTCCTCGCGGTGGCCGACGCGACGGTCGTGCACGCCTCCGACGGCCAGCGCGACCACCTCAGCAGGAACTCCCTGCCCGCGCTGGTCTATCTGATGCTCTTCGAGAGCGCGGTACGGGAGTTGGCCGGCGCGCACCGGATCACCGGCAACCATGTGGTCCTCGGCCTGGGGAACGGTACGTACGCGATGTACGCCCATCTCCGGCGCGGCTCGCTCCAGGTCCGGACGGGCGACCGTGTCGTGGCGGGCCAGCCCCTGGGCCACTGCGGAAACTCCGGCAACTCCACCGAGCCGCATGTCCACTTCCAGCTCATGGACCACCCGGACCTGGACATCGCCCGCGGTGTCCCGTTCCGCTGGCGGGGCGTCGGCGTTCCGCTGAGCGGCGAGCCCTTCGTCGGCTGAGCTCCTTCGTGGGCTGAGCCCTTCGCGGGCTGAGCGGCCACCTGGTCGCCGCTCAGCCCACACTCACCTTGAGGCCCTCCTCAGGCCCCTCAGGCCACCCGGTCTCCCGCCAGCCCCAGCAGAGTGCCCGCCGCGAGGGCCATGCGGTCGGGGAGGTCGGCCAGGGTGACATGCTCGTGGCGGGCGTGCGCGCCGTCGCCCAGGGCGCCCATGCCGCACAGGACCGGGCGGCCGAGCGCGGCGACGAAGTTCGCGTCGCTGCCGCCGCCGACGTACAGCTCCGCCAGCGGGCCCCGGAGGTGCGTCGCGACGCCGTCCACCAGCGCGAAGAGGCGGCGACCCGCGGCGCCGGGCCGCATCGGCGGGCGGTTCCAGCCGCCGCCGACGGCGAGGGTGACCCGGGGGTCCGTGGCGGTCAGCCCCGCCAGGACGCCGTCCATCCGCTCGATCTCCTCCTGCGTACTGACCCGGATGTCGACGAGGCAGGTCGCCCCGCCCGCGATGACGTTGCGCGCCGTACCGCCGCTGATACGGCCGACGTTGACGGTCGTCCCGCGCTCCGGGTCGGCGGCGGCGACCAGGTCCCGGATGACGTCGGCCAGTCCGTGGATGGCGCTGGCACCCTTGGCCGGGTCGAGGCCGGCGTGGGCCTCCAGCCCCGTCGCCGTGAGGTTGAAGATGCCGACGCCCTTACGGCCCGCCTTGATCCCCCACGCGCCGCCCGGTTCCATGACGAGCGTGGCCACCGCGTCCTCCGTCGCCCGTTCGATGAGCGGCCGGGAGATGACGCTGCCGGTCTCCTCGTCGCCGTTGAACACGAAGCGCACGGTGGGCCGGGGCAGCCCGAGGGCGCGCAGCGCGCGCAGCGCCCAGATCCCCTGCGCCAGGCCGGCCTTCATGTCGAAGACCCCCGGGCCCGAGAGGGTTCCCTCGGTGAGGGTGAACGGCCAGTCGGTGATGGTCCCCGCGGGCCACACGGTGTCGTAGTGGCCGACGACCGTGACCGTACCGTCGGCGTCCCCGTCGTACTCGGCCTCGATGACGTCGCCCAGTTCGGGGTGGCGGTGGCGGACCGTACGGCTCGGCTCGCCCAGCCGTGCGGACAGCAGCTCCAGGATCAGATCGGCGGTGGCGTCGAGGAGGGCCTTGTCCTCGCTGGGCGACTCCTGTTCCACCAGACGGCGCAGATCGGTGAGGTAGCCGTCCCGTTGCTCCTGCTCGTCGCACCAGGACGCGATACGGGAGAGCGCGGCCGGGTCGGGGCCGTTGGGGGAGTGCGGCATGGGGGCGGGTGCGGGTGACGGCATGGTTTCCGTGTTTCTCCGAGTTCTCTTCGACGGATGGGTGGACGGATGGGTGGACGGACGGGTGGACGGATGTGCGAACGGGCGGGTGGAGCCGGTCAGTGCGTCGGCGCTCCCGGGCCGAACGGCAGGCCGAGCGCGTACCAGGCCAGGAAGAGCAGCGTCCATACGACGAGCATCGACAGCGCGACCGGAAGCGTCAGGGACATGAGGGTGCCGATGCCCGCCTTGGGGCGGTAGCGGCGTACGAAGCCCAGACAGAGCACGAAGTACGGGCTCATCGGAGTGATGGGGTTGGTACAGGAGTCGGCGATCCGGTACAGCGCCCAGGTGGTCTCGGGGGCGACCTTCAGCAGCATCAGCATCGGCACGAACACCGGGCCGATCAGCGCCCACATGGCGGAGCCGCTGGTGAGGACCAGGTTCATCACGCTGACGACGAGGATGACACCGACGAAGATGACCGCGATCGGCACCCCGGACGAGTCCAGCAGCTCCGCCCCGGTGATGGCCATGACCTCGCCGATGGAGGTCCATTTGAAGTAGGCGAGGAACTGCGAGATCGCGAAGAACAGCACCAGGATCGGGGTGAGTTCGCGCAGCCCCAGCGCCATCATGTCCGGGATGTCCTTCGCCGTACGGACGACTCCCACCGCCCGGCCGTAGGCGACGCCGGTCGCGAAGAAGAGCAGCGACAGGAAGACGGCGATGTTGTGGACGAGCGGCGAGTCGATGATGGCGCCGTGGTCGCCGCGCAGCGGTGAACCGGTGGGCAGGGCCGCCACGGCGATGGCGGCCAGCAGGGCGAGGGCGGTGAACCCGGCGGCGCGCAGCCCACGGCGTTCGTCGTCCGTCAGGGAGAGGTCGGGCAGTTCCTCGCTGGCCTCAGGGGCCACGGCGGTCTCCGGGGCCGCGGAAGCCCCGTCAGCCTGCCCCGCTTGTCCTGTCTTCCCCGCCTGTCCCGTCTTCCCCGCCTGTCCCGCTTCCGCCTCGTCGTCCGCCGTCATCATCGCCACCCGCCGGACCAGCAGCGTCTCCGCGACCAGGGTGATGACCAGCGCGAGAACGATGGAGGAGACGAGCGAGAAGAAGTAGTTGGCGACCGGCGTGACCGTGTACGAGGGGTCGATGGTGTGGGCCGCCGCCGTCGTCAGCGCGGCCAGTGTGGCGTCCGAGGGCGTGACCAGCGGGCTGGCGGCGTGCCCTCCCGAGACCGCGACGAAGGCGACGACCGCGCCCAGCACGGGGTTGCGCCCGACGGAGCGGTAGGCGATCGCGCCCAGCGGGATCATCACCACGAACGCCGCGTCGGAGGCGACGTGGGCGACCATCCCGGTGAACGCGATCATGAAGGTGACGGCCCGGACCGGGACCTTCGCGAGCGCGGCCCGCAGCATGGCGGTGAGGAGCCCCGCCCGGTCGGCGACCGATACGCCGAGCATGACGACGAGGACGACCCCGAGCGGCGGGAACGTCGCGTAGTTGTCGATCAGGCCGTCGAGCATCATCGTCACGCCCGCGTCGGAGATCAGGCTCCGCACCGCGACCGTCGCGCCGTCCGTGGGTGACTCGGCGGAGACCCCGAGGCCGTGCAGCGCCCAGCTCAGGACGAGCAGCACCGCGCTGAGGATCACGAACAGCCAGAAGGGGTGGGGCAGCCGGTTGCCGACGCGTTCTATGACACCGAGCACGCGCAGCGTGATCGCCACCGAGCCGGAGACCGGGCCGGGCGCGGAGCCCTCGGCGCCGTCGGCCCCCGGGTCCGCCGAGGGGTCCTTCGGGCGGTCCTCCGTCGTCCTGGTCACCACATCGGTCCCTCTCTTCTCGCGCGATGGTGCATTGGTTCGCTATGAGACTTCAGGATGAAAGATTGTGTCAATAGATTCGAGATATGCGGCTGTTTCGCCCTCGTAACTTCCTGATGATGGAGTGGCTCAGCAGGGGCAACGACTAGGATCAAGAGATGCCGCCGTCGTCAGCGCTTTCCTCACCGAACCCCTCCACCGCCTCCACCACCGCCACCGCGTCCCCCGCCGCGGCCCTCTCCGCCATTTCCACCGTCTCCACCGTCTCCACCCGGCGGTCATCGGCGCGTCCGGAAGAGCGGCTGCTCGACGACGTCGACCTCGATCTGGTCGCCGCGCTCCAGCTCGCCCCCCGTACTCCGGTCAACGCCCTCGCCGAAGTGCTGGACAGCTCGCCGAGCACGATCGCCCGCCGCCTCGCGCGGCTGCGCGCCGAGCGGCTGCTCCGTGTGGTCGGCCGGCTGGACTGGCCGCTGATCACCACCGAGAACCCGCGGCAGGTGTGGATCACGTGCGAACCGGGGCGCTCCCAGGAGGTCGCGCGGCGCATCCTGGAACTGGCCGAGGTGCAGACCCTGCTGCTGACGACCGGCAGCGCCGACCTCTACTGCAGCGTCTACCCCCTCCTCGGGACCGATATCTTCGACCTGCTGACGCACCGGCTGCCCGGCATCCCCGGCATCGTCTCCACCGAGTCGCAACTGGTTCTGCGCGCCTACACCATGGGCCAGAGCTGGCGGCTCCACCGGCTCTCCGAGGAGCAGACCGGGCGGCTGCGCGAACACGCCGTACAGATCACCCAGGAGCGCAGGACCTCGCCCGACGAGCTCTCCGAGCTGGAGCGGCGCACGCTGGAGCTGATGGTGGACAACGGCCGGATCCCGGCCGCCGACATCGCCCGCGAGCTGGACGTCAGCCGCTCGACGGCGTACCGCACCTCGCAGGCGCTCCTGGAGTCCGGCGCCCTCTGGCCCCGGGTGGAGATCGAACCGGCCCTGCTGGGCTATCCGCTCACCGCCCTGCTCTCCCTCACGGTGCTGCCGCAGGCGATCCCCCGTCTGCTGGACACCCTGGGCGGGCACCCGTCGGCGCGTTACGTCTCGATGGTGGCCGGGTCCACCTCGGTGATCCACCACGGCGTCTTCCGGGACGAGGAGGACCTGGCCGACTTCATCACCACGGACCTGGGGGCGTTTCCCGAGGTCACGCGGGTCAACACCTGTGTGGGCGTACGGGTGCTGCGCCGGCACTGGACCGCGCGGGACGGGGTACGGCTCGGTGACCGGGTCGACGGCTTCCTGCGGAACGCGCCCGATTAGCCTCAGCCCATGCCACCTGCCAAGAAGCGCGCCCGCCGATACGACTCCGCCAAGATCCGCGCCGCCGTCACGGCCCAGTTCGGACACGTACGGGAGGCGGTCGCGGGGCTCACGCCCGAGCAGCTCGCGCTGCCCAGCGGGCTCGGCGGGCTCGGTGGGTGGAGCGTGCGGGAGCTGGCCGCGCATGTGTGCATGGGGGTCGAATTCGTCAACCGCGCCATCGAGCAGGACGGGCAGGGGCACGGGCAGGGGCACGGGCACGCGGGGCCGGACGGCGACCGGCCCCCCGTCACCCTCGCCGCGTGGCCCCTGGCCACCGCCGCGCACGCCGGCGCCATCTCCGAGGACGTCACGGAGTACGCGGCGTCCGCCCCCGCGGACGAGCTGTTCGCCCGTACCGCCGCGCGGCTCGACGCCCTGCTCCCCGGCGCGGACGACGACCAGGTGCCGGTGATCCGGCTCGGACCGATGCGGCTCGGGGACTTTCTCGTCACCCGGACCGTCGAGCTGATCGTCCACACCGACGACCTGAACCGGGCCACCGGGCTCGCCGTGCCGTTCGACCGGCAGGCCCTCGCCGCCTGTACACGGGTGCTGGCCGACGCGCTCGCCACGAAGGCGCCGGGGGCGTCGACCGAGGTACGGGTGCCGCCGTACGCCGTGGTGCAGTGCGTGGAGGGGCCGCGCCACACCCGGGGGACCCCGCCCAATGTGGTGGAGACCGATCCGCTGACCTGGATCCGGCTGGCCACCGGCCGTACGGGCTGGCGCGAGGAGGTCGAAGCGGCGCGGGTCAGCGCGAGCGGGGAGCGGGCGGATCTCGGCGGTCTGCTCCCGCTGATGGGGTGAGGGAGCGGGGGACGCGCGGGGGAGGCGGAACCGTACCGTGCCCCTCCCCGTCCCACCGATATGCGGAAACAGAAGATCCCCCACATCACCCACATCACTCGTGTCATGCACGGCACTCGCACCACTCCCCTCACGCACGGCACTCGCGTCACGCACATCGCCGCCGTCACCTCCGCCGCCCTGCTCGCGCTGACCGCCTGCGGCACCGAGACCAAGGACGGTGACGGGGCCGGTACCGGGAACCGGGCCGTTGGGACCGAGCTGCCGCTCACCGATGTCCACTGGCGCGTCGACAGCGTGACCACGGACGGCAAGAAGACCGCCGCGCCCGCCGGCGCCGGCGTGGACATCAGCTCCGAGGGCCGGGCCAGCGCGCAGACCGGCTGCAACCGCGTCAGCGCGAAGGTCACCGTCAAGGGCGACACCGTCACCATCGGTGACAAGGAGTCCACCCTGATCGGGTGCGACAAGGAGATGGGGGGCTTCGAGAAGGCGCTCGACGGCGCGTTCTCCGGGAAGCTCACCGCCAAGCTCCAGGACAAGAAGCTCACCCTCACCACGGCCGACGGCGACACGATCGCGCTGACCGCGGAGGAGCCCGCGCCCTTCGCCGGGACGAAGTGGACGGTCAACTCGCTCGTCGACAAGGGCGTCGCGTCCTCGTTGCCCAAGGACGCCGCGGGCAAGGCGTTCTTCACGTTCACTGTGAGTAAGGAAGCGCAGGCGGACAAGGACGGGGAACAGACCGGCACCATCGAGGGGAACCTCGGCTGCAACCGCTTCAAGGCCCCCGCCACCGTCTCCGGTACGACCCTCACCCTCGGCCGCCTCACCGCCACCCGCATGCTCTGCACCGGACCCGGGATGACCGTGGAACGCCAGGTGCGGAAGGTGCTGGAGGGCAAGGTCACATATGAGCTGCGCCACCGTTCCGTCACCCTCAAGACCGCCGGAGGGGCGGGCATCGAGGCCGGTGCGACCGCCCCAGGGAAGTAATCAGGAGGACGCCGGAAGGGCCCGCGAGGGCCCCGGTCCGTATCCCCAATTCGGACCAGTGGTCGATCTCGCCTACACTCGGTGGCGTGCCTCGTGGTGATGGACGACTCAACCACGACCTTCTCCCCGGAGAGAAAGGCCCCCAGGACGCTTGCGGCGTCTTCGGAGTCTGGGCCCCGGGTGAAGAGGTCGCCAAGCTCACCTATTTCGGACTGTATGCCCTACAGCACCGTGGACAGGAGTCCGCGGGCATCGCAGTGAGCAACGGGTCCAAGATCCTGGTTTTCAAGGACATGGGCCTCGTCTCACAGGTCTTCGACGAAACCTCGCTCAGCTCCCTCGTGGGGCATATCGCGGTGGGCCATGCCCGCTACTCCACCACCGGAGCCTCGGTGTGGGAGAACGCGCAGCCGACCTTCCGGGCCACGGCCCACGGCTCCATCGCGCTCGGCCACAACGGCAATCTGGTCAATACCGGCCAGCTCGCCGGGATGGTCGCCGACCTGCCCAAGGGGAACGGCCGGACGACGCGCGTCGCCGCCACCAACGACACCGACCTGGTCACGGCCCTGCTGGCCAGCCAGTCGGACGCCGACGGCAAGCCCCTCACCGTCGAGGAAGCCGCCGCCAAGATCCTGCCCGATGTCCAGGGCGCCTTCTCGTTCGTCTTCATGGACGAGCACACCCTGTACGCAGCCCGTGACCCGCAGGGCATCCGCCCGCTCGTCCTCGGCCGGCTGGAACGCGGCTGGGTCGTCGCCTCCGAGGGCGCGGCCCTCGACATCTGCGGCGCCTCCTTCGTACGGGAGATCGAGCCCGGCGAGCTGATCGCCATCGACGAGAACGGTCTGCGGTCGCAGCGATTCGCGGAAGCGAAGCCCAAGGGCTGCGTTTTCGAGTACGTCTACCTGGCCCGTCCCGATACGGACATCGCCGGTCGGAATGTCTATCTGTCCCGGGTCGAGATGGGGCGGAAACTGGCCAAGGAAGCTCCGGCCGAGGCAGATCTGGTCATAGCCACGCCCGAGTCCGGCACCCCCGCCGCCATCGGGTACGCGGAGGCCAGCGGCATCCCCTACGGATCCGGCCTCGTCAAGAACGCCTATGTCGGCCGGACCTTCATCCAGCCGTCCCAGACCATCCGCCAGCTCGGCATCCGTCTGAAGCTGAATCCGCTGAAGGAAGTCATCCGCGGCAAGCGCCTGGTGGTCGTCGACGACTCGATCGTCCGCGGCAACACCCAGCGCGCCCTGGTCAAGATGCTCCGCGAGGCGGGCGCCGCCGAGGTCCACATCCGGATCTCGTCGCCGCCGGTCAAGTGGCCCTGCTTCTTCGGCATCGACTTCGCCACCCGCGCGGAGCTGATCGCCAACGGCATGACGGTCGAGGAGATCGGCGTCTCCATGGGCGCCGACTCGCTCTCGTACATCTCCATCGACGGGATGATCGAGGCGACCACGATCGCCAAGCCCAACCTCTGCCGCGCGTGCTTCGACGGCGAGTACCCGATGGCCCTCCCCGACCCCGAGCTGCTCGGCAAGCAGCTCCTGGAGACCGAGCTGGCGGCGGGACCGGCCGGTACCGCCGCGTCGGAAGCGCTGCGCCGCCCGTAGCGCCGGCCGGGCCGTTCCCGACCTCTCCGCATGATGTTCGACGACCTCACGACGACAGGAAAGTACCCAGCCATGTCCGAAACGACTACTGGTGCCAGCTATGCCGCCGCGGGCGTCGACATCGAAGCCGGTGACCGCGCGGTCGAGCTGATGAAGGAGTGGGTGAGGAAGACGCAGCGCCCCGAGGTCCTCGGCGGCCTCGGCGGCTTCGCCGGCCTCTTCGACGCCTCCGCCCTCAAGCGCTACGAACGCCCGCTCCTCGCCTCCGCCACCGACGGCGTCGGCACGAAGGTCGACCTCGCCCGCAAGATGGGCGTGTACGACACGATCGGCCGCGACCTCGTCGGCATGGTCGTCGACGACCTCGTCGTCTGTGGCGCCGAGCCCCTCTTCATGACCGACTACATCTGTGTCGGCAAGGTCCACCCCGAGCGGGTCGCCGCCATCGTCAAGGGCATCGCCGAAGGCTGTGTGCTGGCCGGCTGCGCCCTGGTCGGCGGCGAGACCGCCGAGCACCCCGGGCTTCTCGGAGAGGACGACTTCGACGTCGCCGGCGCCGGTACGGGAGTGGTCGAGGCGGACCGGCTGCTCGGCGCGGATCGTATCCGTACGGGTGACGCGGTCATCGCGATGGCGTCCTCGGGACTTCACTCGAACGGGTACTCGCTCGTCCGCCACGTGGTCTTCGACCGGGCCGGCTGGTCGCTGGAGCGCGAGTTCCCCGAGTTCGGCCGCACGCTCGGCGAGGAGCTGCTGGAGCCCACCAAGATCTACTCGCTGGACTGCCTGGCGCTCACCAGGACGACCGACGTGCACGCGTTCAGCCACATCACCGGCGGCGGTCTGGCGGCCAACCTCGCCCGGGTGATCCCGGACGGGCTGCACGCCACGGTGGACCGCTCGACGTGGACGCCAGGCGCGGTCTTCGACGTGATCGGTGCTGCGGGCCGGGTGGAGCGCCTGGAGCTGGAGAAGACGCTGAACATGGGCGTGGGCATGATGGCCGTCGTCCCGGCGGAGTCGGCCGGCGCCGCGCTCACCACGCTCGCCGACCGCGGGGTGGACGCCTGGATCGCCGGCGAGATCACCGAGCGGGCGGGCCACTCCACCGGAGCGGCGCTGACCGGCGACTACGCGAGCTGACGTGCTGCCCCGTGCCGGCTACAGGGCCACTCACAGGACCTGTCGGCCGGCGCGGGAGCGCGTGGACAGCACAGAACCCGGTCCAGGGCTGCGGGCCCCGGACCGGGCCGGATGCTGATGACGAGCTGACGCTCGGGATGTACGGACGTCAAGCGCCGCGGCGCCGTGCCGAGGGTCCGGACTCGTCGTCCTCGTCCTCGTCGTCCTTGTACGGGTCCGCGTTGTAGCGGTCCGCGTACTGTGCGTACGGGTCATCTTCCTCTTCGTCGTCCTCGAACGGCTCGCCGTTCGGCGGTTGACTTGAAGGCGATGCGCCCAGCTCGTTGGCCAGACGCGACAGGTCTGTCCCGCCGCTGTTGTACTTCAGCTGGCGGGCGACCTTCGTCTGCTTGGCCTTGGCCCGGCCGCGCCCCATGGCTCGACCCCCTCGGTGACGGGGCTCGACGGCCCCAGAGTCTTGACACGCGTTCATGAATCAGAACGAGCTCTCCGCGGAGAGACCCGTCCGTAGGGCTTCAACGGTACCTGCTTCCGCGGCCATACGGTACGCCGCCCGCATGACGCGCCCCGGTGCAGGGTCGGCGAGACGCCCCGTCCTCGCTGGTCAGCAGCGATTTTAACCTCTTCTGGAGGGGCGACCCGCCGACCGGCGTGAGTCTGGTCTCCCCGCTCGCCGCCGCCCGCTCCGGCGCTCCGCGCACGCGCCGGGATCACCCCTCGACGTTGAGGTGAGCACGCTCAGGACCGGCTCAGGAAGACTCAGGAACGGCGGGCTTCGGCCATCCTGCGCTCGGCGATCCGGTCGGCCGCCGCGGCCGGCGGAACCCCGTCCTCCTTCGCACGTGCGAAGATCGAAAGAGTCGTGTCGAAGATCTTTGCGGCCTTCGCGTGACACCGGTCGAAGTCGAAGCCGTGCAGCTCGTCCGCGACCTGGATGACCCCGCCCGAGTTCACCACGTAGTCGGGCGCGTACAGGATCCGGCGGTCGGCGAGGTCCTTCTCGACGCCCGGGTGGGCGAGCTGGTTGTTGGCCGCCCCGCAGACCACCGTCGCGGTGAGCGCGGCCACCGAGGCGTCGTCCAGCGCGCCGCCGAGCGCGCACGGGGCGTAGATGTCCAGGCCCTCGGTGCGGATCAGCGCGTCCGTGTCGGCCACGGCGGTCACCTGCGGGTGCGCGTCCGTCACCCGGCGTACCGACGCTTCCCGTACGTCCGTGATCACGACCTCGGCGCCGTCCTTGAGCAGGTGCTCCACCAGGTGGTGCCCCACCTTCCCGACGCCCGCGACCCCGACCCGGCGTCCGCGCAGCGACGGGTCGCCCCACTGGTGCTGGGCGGACGCCCGCATGCCCTGGAAGACCCCGAAGGCGGTCAGGACGGACGAGTCGCCCGCGCCGCCGTTCTCGGGGGAGCGCCCGGTGGTCCAGGCGCAGGTACGGGCCACGACGTCCATGTCCGCCACGTACGTACCGACGTCGCAGGCGGTGACGTACCGGCCACCGAGCGAGGCCACGAAGCGGCCGTAGGCCAGCAGCAGCTCTTCGCTCTTGATCTGCTCGGGGTCCCCGATGATCACGGCCTTGCCGCCGCCGTGGTCGAGCCCGGCGAGGGCGTTCTTGTACGACATGCCCCGGGAGAGGTTCAGCGCGTCGGCGACGGCCTCCTCCTCGGAGGCGTACGGGTGGAAGCGGGTGCCGCCGAGGGCCGGGCCCAGGGCGGTCGAATGGATCGCGATGACGGCCTTGAGGCCGCTGGCGCGGTCCTGGCAGAGCACGACCTGCTCGTGGCCCCCCTGTTCCGAGCGGAAGAGGGTGTGCAGTACGTCGGTGTGCGGTACGTCGGTGTGCGCGCCGGAAACATCGGTCACGGTGGTGACTCCCCAGTAAGAAACGGCGTTGGGCGGTCCCTCCCGTGGGTGGTGGAGCGACCGGTCGGGCAAGCAAGAGGGTAAGTCCTCGGCAGGCGTGGATCAGCCGCAGTGCTGAGGATCACCCCCTGGGGGGTGACGGGCATGGGACGATGCGGCCCATGCCGGCGGTGTCTTCTGTCCATGTCCCTTACGCGTCCTACCTGCGGGTGTACGAGCCGCTGGGGGCCTTTCCCGAACCGGAGAGAGGCCACTGGGCGCGTTACGCCAAGCGGGACCGTACTCCCAGCGCCCAGGACGAACTGCGGCGTTCCCTGGCGGACTTGCTGCCCACCCCGCCGGTGCCGGTACCGGTGCACGAGAGCGGGGACGCGTTCGTCACCGAGGTGGACGGCGTGGTGTGCGTCTGTCCCTGGCGGACGCGGCTGCGCGGCTGGCTGGCGCTGGAGGAGCTGACGGAGACGCTGCCCGCGCCGCTGCTGGACGCGGTGCTGCCCCCGGTGGTGCGATTTCAGGCCACCTCGGACTACGAGCACTGGCGGGACCGGAATCCGGACGCGCGGCCCTGGATCAGGACGGCGCTCTGGCAGGTCCCGCCGGGCTGGTTCGCCCTCTTCTCCGACGAGGAGCGGCTGTACGAGAAGGAGGGCCCGGCCGAGGAGGGACCGGCTGGGAAGGGCCCGGCTGGGAAGGGCCCGGCTGAGAAGGGCGGCGACGGGGCGCCCGTACTGCGCTACCGGACCCCGATGGTGCAGGCCAGGCGCCGGCTGGCCCGGGCGCTGAAGACGCTGCGGGAGACGCTGGACGACGGTCCGATGGTCGAAGGGCTGATCGAGGTGGGGCGGTGGCTGGAGGAGTTCCACCCGCGTTCACTGGTCGAACTGGACTACGGCGGTCTCGTCCATGTGATCTCCCGGGAGCAGTTGGCCGACGACCACTCGGCCGCCGATGTGGCGGCGGCCGTCGCTGCGCTGCGTGACGGGGACGGCGAGGCGGCGGGGATCGCGTACGGCCGGCTCATGGAGCGCTGGCGCGCGGTACGGGACCGGCAGTTCGCGAGCTGAGCCGCCGCCGGTCCGGCCGGAGCATCGGGAACATCCAGGACATCCGGGACGGATCGACCGAACGGTCAAACGGACATGGGGAGACCGTGGAACGGGCTTGGCCGGACCTTGAATCGGACATCGGGGCAGAGGTCCCGAACCGGGCCTTTGCCTCAAGCGTGACGGACCGCACTAACGGGGCTCTTGCGCCCATCACCCTTCCTCGTGTCAAAATAGGACAAGGAGTCCGGGGAGGGCTCCATCCGTCCAAGTGTGGGCGGAATGCTCGGCATTGCACTCTATGTAGGGGGGCCAGTGACTCCTGATCATTCTGTGACTGATCGTATCTGTGACGTGACTGTCCGCTATGGCATGGTCCATCGGCTTCCGCCGCTGATGAACACCTCAGAGGGCAATTCCATCGGTTTGGCCTACGTGGCTGGACGGATGGTGTAGTTGTAGTGCCGAGGACAAGCCGTTCGTCCTATAACCGACTCGGCCCGCGTCCGCCATTTCGGGCAACGCGGGTCAAGGTGCAGAATTTAGAGGAAAGAACCGAGATGGTTCGGTTCTCCCGAGGAGGCCGCTCATGACCGCTCGCACCCCTGATGCCGAGCCGCTGCTGACCCCGGCTGAGGTTGCCACGATGTTCCGTGTGGACCCGAAGACGGTCACACGCTGGGCAAAGGCCGGCAAGCTCACGTCCATCCGCACGCTCGGTGGGCATCGCCGGTATCGCGAGGCAGAGGTCCGCGCACTGCTTGCGGGTATTCCGCAGCAGCGCAGCGAGGCCTGAACACCCCAGTAAGGCTCATTTAGGGCTCAAACCAACCAGGGCACAGCCGGGTCCCCCATATCCGGTCGTCCCGACCCACGGCTCCACACGACGGGCACCTGCCCCAACAGGTCCCATGCCCACGCACAACGGGTAAGTCGTCGATCGCGCCGGACTCCGCCGAGTCCGGCGCGATTTTTTTGTGCGCGGGAAGGGTGCGGAACGAGTGGTTCCGGGGAGCGCGGGAAGCGGGAGGGGAGGGTTCGGAGGGCGAGTGCAATTGCACATATTAAATTCGCGTCTTGTAGGAAGGGTGTAAGTCCTGTCCTGTGCAGGAAGTTACCGCGTGACTCCCGTCACACCTCGTCACTCCTGTCGACGGGGCACGGGCCCCTCGTCGGGCACGTGTCAGATGATGGTCGCCGCCCCACCGGAACGCACACCGCCACGCGGGCCGGCGCGGAACGAGGCGGGACGGACGTCGGCCGGCGGCTGAACGGCAGTCAAACGTCAGTTCACGGGAGGAGGTTGGTCCCCGGGTAACTTCTCCACGAGGAAACCGCCGCCCCCGGGAGCCGGGTCGAGAGCCGCCACGGACTCGTCGACGAGCCGCTGGAGGCGATGGCAGACCGGGCAGTACCCGGTGGCGTGCGGGCGCCCTGAAGCGGCTGCCAGGTGAGCGCGCAGCAGCGCGCCCGTCTCATGTTTCGTCTGCCTGACGGGCCCGGGCCTGTCGGCCGGCCTCGCTGTCGATGCGGTCACACACACCACCCCCGGTGCGGCCCCGGGATGTGACGGAGAAGGGGCCTTCTGTTTAGGTACCCCCGGGCCGTGAACCCCGTCAAGGCGCATCGCCCCGGGCGCGGCGGATTTGGGCACGCCATTACTGCGGCGTTACCGCCGCGTCGACGGCGCTTGCCGTATGCAATGGAGTCGGGCGTCCAGGGGCGAGGAGCGCCGGATACGGCGGAAGGCCCGCATCCGGTGGGGATGCGGGCCTTCCTTGCTGCGGTCCTGACGGGATTTGAACCCGCGGCCTCCACCTTGACAGGGTGGCGAGCACTCCAAACTGCTCCACAGGACCTCGTTTCGCGGCCCCGTAGCGGCGGCTGCGAAACCAGACTCTACAGCAGCTCGGAGGGTGCGGTCGAACTGGATGAGCGAGGCCCCCGCGTCACGGCGCCGCCGCGTCGATCGCCTTCACGATCCGCTTGTCAGAGACCGGCTGCGCGGTGCCCAGCGCGTGCGCGAAGTAGCTCACCCGCAGCTCCTCGATCATCCAGCGGATGTCCAGGACCTCGCGCGGCACCGGCCGCCCCCGCGGAAGCTGTTCGAGCAGCCACGCGTACTCGTCCTGCATCTCGTGGACCTTCTCCATGCGCGTCGTGTCGCGCTGGACGGCCGTCGGCATCTGCTGGAGCCTGCGGTCCACCGCCACCAGGTAGCGCATCAGGTCCGGCAGCCTGCGCAGCCCCGTACGGGTGACGAAGCCGGCCGGTACGAGGGCCGCGAGCTGGTCCCTGACGTCCTGGACGTTGTTGACCAGCACCAGACTGTTCGTGGCCTTCAGGCGGCGCTCACAGGACTGCCAGGCGGCCAGGATCTGCTGGACCTGGCCGACGGTCCGCACCGTCGCGTCGACCAGGTCGGCGCGCACCCTGTCGAACAGCTTCCGGAACGACTCCTCGTCCCACGCCGGGCCCCCGTGGTCCGCGATCAGCTTGTCCGCGGCGGCCGTCGCGCAGTCCTCGAAGAGCGCCTGGACCGATCCGTGCGGATTGCGGGACAGCGCCAGCTTCTGCTGGTTGCTGAGCTTGTCGGAGGCGAACTTCGCCGGGTTGACCGGGATGTTCAGCATGATCAGCCGCCGGGTCCCGGCCCACATCGCCTGCTGCTGCTCGGCCTCCGTGTCGAAGAGCCGTACGGCCACGGTCGCGCCCTGGTCGACCAGGGCCGGGTACGCCTTCACCGGCTGGCCGGCCCGGCGGGTCTCGAAGATCCGTACCAGCGTGCCGAGAGTCCACTCCGTCAGGCCCGTGCGCTCGATCGTCTCGCCGCCCGCCCGTTCCGCGGTGGCCGCGGCGGCCTGGGAGAGGGCCTGGCGGGCCTTGGGGCGGAGCTGGAGCCTGAGCGCCTCCAGGTCCTTCGCCTCGGCGATCTTGCGGCGCCGTTCGTCGACGATCCGGAACGTGATCTTGAGGTGGTCCGGGATCCGGTTCAGATCGAAGTCCTCGGCCGTGACCGGCACGCCGACCATCCGCTGGAGTTCACGCGCCAGCGTGACCGGCAGCGGCTCCTGGAGGGGCACCGCGCGGTCCAGGAAGGCGGCGGCGTAGTTCGGTGCGGGCACGTAGTGGCGGCGTACGGGCTTGGGCAGCGACCGGATCAGCTCCACGACCACCTCCTCGCGCAGCCCCGGGATCTGCCAGTCGAAGCCCTCGGAGGTGACCTGGTTGAGGACCTGGAGGGGGACGTGGACGGTGACGCCGTCCGCGTCCGTGCCCGGCTCGAACTGGTACGTCACCCGGAACTTGAGCGGTCCCTGGCGCCAGGAGTCCGGATAGTCGTCCTTGGTGACCGAGCCGGCCTTCTCGTTGATGAGCATCGACCGCTCGAAGTCGAGCAGCTCCGGCTCGTCGCGCCGCTTCGCCTTCCACCAGGAGTCGAAGTGCGCCCCGGAGACCACGTCCTCCGGCACCCGCTGGTCGTAGAAGTCGTACAGCGTCTCGTCGTCCACGAGGATGTCGCGGCGCCGGGCGCGGTGCTCCAACTCCTCGACCTCGCCGAGCAGTTTGCGATTGTCATGGAAGAACTGGTGGTGCGTCCGCCAGTCGCCCTCGACCAGCGCGTGACGGATGAACAGCTCCCGCGACGCCTCAGCGTCGATTCGGCCGAAATTCACCTTGCGCTGGGCGACGATCGGCACCCCGTACAGCGTGACCTTCTCGTACGCCATGACGGCCGCCGCGTCCTTCTCCCAGTGCGGCTCGCTGTACGTCCGCTTGAGGAGATGGCCGGCCAGCGGCTCGATCCACTCGGGCTCGATCCGCGCGTTGACGCGCGCCCACAGCCGGGAGGTCTCCACCAGTTCGGCGGACATGATGAAGCGCGGCGGCTTCTTGAAGAGGGCCGAGCCGGGGAAGACCGCGAACTTCGCGCTGCGGGCGCCCAGATACTCGTTCCGGGCGGAGTCCTTCCGCGCGCCGTCCTTCCCGCTGTCCTTCTTCGAGGACTCCTTCTCCTTCACGTCCTTCATGCCGACGTGCGACAGCAGGCCCGCGAGGAGCGAGACATGCACGGCCTGTTCGGCGGCGTCGTCCTCGTTGAGGTGGATGCCCATCTGCCGGGCGACCGTACGGAGCTGGGAGTAGATGTCCTGCCACTCGCGGATCCGCAGGAAGTTCAGGTACTCCGTCTTGCACATCCGGCGGAACGCGGAGGAGGAGAGCGTCTTCTGCTGCTCCCGTACGTACCGCCAGAGGTTGAGGAAGGCGAGGAAGTCGGAGGTCTCGTCCTTGAAGCGGGCGTGCTGCTGGTCGGCCTGCGTCTGCTTCTCGGAGGGGCGTTCGCGCGGGTCCTGGATGGAGAGCGCGGCGGCGATCACCATCACCTCCCGTACGCAGCCGTTGCGGTCGGCCTCGATGACCATCCGGGCGAGCCGCGGGTCCACGGGGAGCTGGGAGAGCTTGCGGCCGAGCGGGGTGAGCCGCTTGGTCCGCTCCTTCTCCTCCATGTCGAAGGCGCCCAGTTCCTGGAGGAGTTGCACACCGTCGCGGATGTTGCGGTGGTCCGGCGGGTCGATGAACGGGAACTTCTCGATGTCGCCGAGCCCGGCCGCGGTCATCTGGAGGATGACGGACGCCAGGTTCGTCCGCAGGATCTCGGCGTCCGTGAACTCCGGGCGGGACTCGAAGTCCTCCTCGGAGTAGAGCCGGATACAGACGCCGTCCGACGTACGGCCGCAGCGGCCCTTGCGCTGGTTGGCGCTGGCCTGGGAGATCTTCTCGATCGGCAGGCGCTGGACCTTGGTGCGGTGGCTGTAGCGGGAGATCCTGGCGTTGCCCGGATCGATCACGTACTTGATCCCGGGAACGGTCAGCGAGGTCTCCGCGACATTCGTCGCGAGGACGATCCGGCGACCGCTGTGGCGCTGGAACACCCGGTTCTGCTCGGCGTGCGAGAGCCGGGCGTAGAGAGGGAGGACCTCGGTGTTGCGGTGCGAGAGCTTCTGCAACGCCTCGGCGGTGTCCCGGATCTCCCGCTCGCCGGAGAGGAAGACCAGGACGTCGCCGGGCTCCTCGTACTGGAGCTCCTCGACGGCGTCGGCGATCGCGGTGATCTGGTCGCGGTCGCGCTCCGAGCTGTCGTCCTCCAGGAGCGGGCGGTAGCGGACCTCGACCGGGTACGTACGGCCGGAGACCTCGACGATGGGAGCGTCCCCGAAGTGCCGGGAGAAACGTTCCGGGTCGATGGTCGCGGAGGTGATGATCACCTTGAGGTCGGGGCGTCTGGGCAGGAGTTGGGCGAGATAGCCGAGCAGGAAGTCGATGTTGAGGCTGCGTTCGTGGGCCTCGTCGATGATGAGCGTGTCGTACGCGAGCAGTTCGCGGTCCGTCTGGATCTCGGCGAGCAGGATGCCGTCCGTCATCAGCTTGACGAAGGTCGCGTCCTGGTTGACCTGATCGGTGAAGCGGACCTTCCAGCCGACCGCCTCGCCCAGCGGGGTGTCCAGTTCCTCGGCGACGCGCTCCGCGACCGTACGGGCGGCGATCCGGCGCGGCTGGGTGTGCCCGATCATGCCGCGGACGCCACGGCCCAGCTCCAGACAGATCTTGGGGATCTGGGTCGTCTTGCCCGACCCGGTCTCCCCGGCGACGATCACGACCTGGTGGTCGCGTATCGCCTCCAGGATCGTGTCCTTCTTCTGGCTGACGGGCAACTGCTCGGGGTACGAGACGGCGGGCACCCGCCCGGCGCGCAGCCGGGTCCGCTCGGCGGCCTTCTCGGCCTGACCTGCGATCTCGTCGAGCACGGCCTGTCGCGCTTCGGGCTTACGGATGCGCCGTGCGCCTTCGAGACGGCGGCCGAGCCGCTGCGCGTCGCGCAGCGGGACGTCGGCCAGCAGGGTCTGGAGGTCGGCGAAGGAAGTAGACATACCGAAACCAGGATCTCACCCGCGCCGACGGGGAGGCGAACGATTTCGTCGCGGGCCGCTCGCCGGCCGCTCGTGCGCCGGGGCGCGGTACGGGAAAACCCCCGCCGGATCTCCCTGGCGGGGGTTCGTGCCCTAGGCCCTGTCTGACAAATCCCGCCTGGCTCGCGACGCCTGGCACGCACACTCGCTGCGTTGTCGGAGTCGCCCGAGTACGTCCAGTACACAGGCGATCCTCCGCCTTGCGATTGCACGCACCAGACGCCGCGAGCCCCGCCCTCCGGGCGGACGGCGCTATTTGTCAGACAGGGCCTTGCGGGCGGTGGTGGCTGGGGCCGGGATCGAACCGGCGACCTATCGCTTTTCAGGCGATCGCTCGTACCAACTGAGCTACCCAGCCACGCAGCCTCGCGGCTGCAAGCGGTCCTGACGGGATTTGAACCCGCGGCCTCCACCTTGACAGGGTGGCGAGCACTCCAAACTGCTCCACAGGACCAAGCAATGTGCGAGCACCAGTCTCGCACACAGTGTCGCGTGCCCCCAACGGGATGCGAACCCGACATCGTTACCGAGCCGGCCTGCGGAGATCCGCGAGAGCCACAGTGATCGCCTACGGCGCCGGGATTCCGTCGAAGATCGAACGAGCTGGTCGACCGGCGGATACCGGACGAGCCGGACGTTGGGCTCACTGACCTGGTGTTCGATCTCCCGCACCCGGTGGCGTCTCGTCGTTGGTGATACCGGGGGGTTTCCCGCGCTTGATGGCGGCGTCGACCGCCGCGCCGATACGGCGCAGGGCAGCGAGCTCGTGCGGTTCGAGCTCGTCCATCAGATACTCGCGGACCGCGGCGACATGCCCTGGCGCCGCGGCCACGACCTCCTCGAATCCGGCCTCGGTCAGCGTCGTGTTGGTGCGCCTTCCGGCGCCGGGGACCCGGGCCCGCGCGAGCAGCCCACGCTTCTCCAGCCGGCCGACGACATGGGACAGCCGTGAGAGCGACGCCGCGGTCCGCGCCGCGAGATCGCTCATCCGGAGGGTGCGATTCGGCTCTTCCGACAGGACCGAGAGCACCATGTACTCGAAGAAGGTCAGCCGGGTCTCGCGCTGCATCCGTGCGTCCAGGGCGGCCGGCAAGCTGATCATGATCGCGGAGTTGGCCAGCCATGCCGCCCGCTCCTCGCTGCTCAGCCATCGCGTCGCGGCAGCGGGGCCGGTGGGCTCCGCCGCGCCAGGCCCAGCTGCGACAGGCGCGGCCCCGCCTGCTGTCTCATCCCCTGCCCGACTGCGGCGGCGCCCCTTGTCTCCCGCTGCGGTGTCTGCCATGCGGCCAACCCTAACAGCAGTTGTTGACGCTTCAAGTCCAGTGCTGTAGATGTTGACGCGTCAAGTTCGCGTGGGGCCTGCGGCAGGTAATCGATCCGCAGACCGGTGCGCGGACCGGTGTATCGACCCTGGAAAGGACCATGGAATGCAGGTCACGTCGCTGGGCGGGCTGGAGGTCTCGCGCATCGGGCTCGGGGCGATGGGCATGTCGGCGTACTACACGGGCGCAGGACGTGAGGAGGCCGAGTCGGTCCGTACGATCCACCGCGCTCTGGACCTCGGCGTCACGCACCTGGACACCGCTGAGGTGTACGGGCCCTACGTGAACGAGGAACTCGTGGGTCGCGCGATCAAGGGCCGCCGGGACGGGGTCGTACTCGCCACCAAGTTCGGCCTTGTCTCCCACACCGGCCGACCGGGTCCGGACGGCACGCCCGCCAACATCAGGGCCGCCGTCGAGGGCTCGCTGCGGCGGCTCGGCACCGACCGCATCGATCTCTACTACCAGCACCGGATCGACCCCGGCACCCCCGTCGAGGAGACGGTGGGAGCGCTGAGCGCGTTGGTGGCGGCGGGCAAGGTGCGCCACATCGGCCTGTCGGAGGCGTCCGCGGCAACGATCCGCCGGGCCCATGCCGTTCATCCGGTGTCCGCCGTCCAGACCGAGTACTCGCTGTGGACGCGCGACCTGGAAGCGGACGTGCTGCCCACACTGCGCGAGCTCGGGATCGGGCTGGTCCCGTACTCGCCGCTCGGACACGGCTTCCTCACCGGGGGCATCCGCTCGCTCGACGGTCTGGACGCCGGCGACTGGCGGCGGACCAATCCCCGTTTCACCGGGGACAACCTCACGCGCAATCTGCGGATCGTCGACCAGGTGGGCGAGATCGCCGTCGACGCGGGAGCGACGCCCGCCCAGGTCGCTCTGGCCTGGCTGCTCGCACAAGGAGAAGGCATCGCGCCCATTCCGGGAACGAGGCGTGTCGACCGGCTGGAGGAGAACATCGCCGCGGACGGTCTCCGGCTCACCGCCGACCACCTGGCCCGGCTGGCGGATCTGACGCCGGCGTCCGGCGCTCGCCACGCGGAGCCCGACATGGCCGCGATCGACCGCTAGGAAGGACGCGGGGCGAGGAATTCCCCGCACGCGATCCACCGGTTGAGCCGTTCCACGCTGCGACCAGGGGTGACCGCGGGGCCGGGCGCGTCGAGCCCCCCCTCCACGACTCAGTGACGACCGGCGCGGCACGGATGGGCCGTACCGCGATCGAAGACGAACGAACGGATCTGGACATCATGCGGAACAACGTGATTCGTGTCGGCATCATCGGAGCCGATACGAAAGCGAGCTGGGCGGGGGCGTCCCACATACCCGCACTCGCGGCGCAGCCGCGGTTCCACCTGGCGGCGGTGGCGACCCGGCACGAAGACAGCGCACGTCGCGCCGGCGAGGCATTCGGTGCCGAGCGGTGGTTCGCGGACCCCTACGAGCTCATCGGCGACCCTTCGATCGACCTCGTGACCGTCGCGGTGAAGGTCCCGGCTCACCGCGAGCTCGTGCTCGCCGCCTTGGCCGCGAACAAGGCCGTGTACTCGGAGTCCCCGCTGGGCACGACCGTGGCGGAGGCGGAGGAGATGGCCGACGCGGCCGGTTCGCTGCACACCGCGATCGGTTTGCAGGGCCGGCTCAATCCGTCGGTACGCCGCGCGGCGGAGATCATCGCGCAGGGGCGGCTCGGGCGGCTGCTCTCGGCGCGGGTCACCGCGACAACCTTCGGGAACGGCCCTGAGTCGGTGAGCGGCTACGAGTATTTCGACAAGGCCGCGGCGGGCGCCGGCTTCCTGACGATCGCGGCGGGCCACGTACTGGACGTGATCGAGGCGGTTCTCGGCGACATTACCGAGATCGACGCGCGCACGGAACTCCTCTGGCCCGAGGTCAAGCTGGTCGACACCGGCGCGACGACCGTCCGGGAGGTGCCGGACCACCTCGACGCCATTGTGAAGACCTCTTCGGGCGCCCCGGTGGGAGTGCAGATCCTGGCGGGCGTTCCCGTGCCGGACGCCCGTTTCGGCATGCGGGTCCGTGGATCGGACGGCTGGCTGGAGCTGACCGGCAGCCACCCGGCGGGCGTACAGGTCGGCGACCTCGTACTGTCGTCGAGCGTCGACTTCACCCCACCGGACCGCCCCGTGGCCACGGGCACCGGCCCGACCTCCGCCGAGATCTGGACGGGCGCGTCCATCAACGTGGGCGAGGTGTACGCCGGCCTCGCCCGCGACATCGCGAGCGGCACCCTCCACACCCCAGGCTTCGGACACGCCGCCCACAACAGCCGCCTGGTCGCCCGAGTCGCCCGAGCCGCGCGGACCGGCACCCGCCAGTGACCCTCTCCGGAGGCGGAGTGGGCCACGCCGACCACCTCGTCGTTCGACCGCGACCAGAGACGGTCCGCCACGGGCGCCGCGTCGTCGGGGCGCAGCGTCGTTGGACAGCTTCTGACCTCGCGTCAGGGGCCGGTTCCGGGCTGCCTTGTAGCCGGTGATCGCAGCCGGGTCGGCGTCGGGATCACTGTCGTCGAGGCCGACGAATCCCAGGTCTGCGATGGCCCCGAGTCCGGCCGCCCGCAGCTTGGCGGTGAGCTGGTCGTGGCGGCAGGCGGTGATCTCCGAGGTGCGTCCGGCCGGGCAGCCGAGACCCAGAGCGGTCGGCCCCGGTCGTTGTCGGTGAGCGCGATCACGAGCAGGCCATGGCACTTGTGCTTGCCGGAGTAGTTCTTCCGGTTCTCCTTCCCGGTCCTGCGCCGGGTGCGGATCAGCGTGCCGTCCAGCGGTACGACTCCGCCGCCCTTTCGGGTGATCTTCTTCAGGGCGCGGTCCAGGTGTGGGGCGCGGGCGGCCAACAGGCCGACGACTTCCCTCACCTACCGGGTCACGTTGGTGCGGTGTATCCGGTTGCCGCCGGCCAGGTCGCCAGGTCGGCGGGCCGCTGGTCACAGCGCAGCACCGCCGGCACGATGCCCGCGATCTTTCCCGCGGGCAGCGCCCGCCACCGCGAGCCGATCTTCTTCAAGTGGCCGCGCAGCCGGTCGGCGAGATAGTTCAAGGTGGGGCTCGACAGCGGCAGGCGGGCGGTGTGGACAAGGCCGTCAGGGCCCTCGGCGACGTGGTTGTTTTTCTTCACACCAAACTCAACTCCCTTTGGGAGCGAGCCGGTTACGCCCCGTGGACACCCGCTGCGGCACCGCCAGTACTGCAGTCGCGTTTATGGCGTGTGTCCGCGTCGCTGGTAGTGGTGTCGGCGGGCGGTGTGCTGGTGTCTTCGTCGCCGGCGTGAGCGGCGCGGCTGAGCACCGGACGCCTCCTTCAGCTTCCGTTCGCGGCCGAGCGCGGTGGCTGCCGTGCCTGATTCCGGAACTGTGCGGGCGATGAGCCGACCACGCGGCGGAACGCGGTGCTGAACGCGCTCTCCGACAGGTAGCCCGTGGCCCGTGCGAGCTCGGAGATCGACAGAGTGTCGCGGGCGAGGGCGTCGCGCGCGAGGCTCATGCGCCATTGGATCAGGTACTCCAACGGCGGGACCCCGACATGGCTCTTGAAGGCATGGGCGAACGCGGAACGCGACATGTGGCTGATCTCGGCGAGCTCCGTGAGGCTCCAGGAGTGGGCCACGTCCGCGTGCACGGCACGCAGGGCGGCACCGATGCCGTCCTCGTTCAGGGCGCCCAGCCAGCCGGTGGGCCGGTCTGTCTGGCCGGCGTGAGCACGCAGCATGTGCACGAGCAGGATCTGTGCGAGGTGGTTCTGCACCAGCGGGCCGCCCGCGGCGGCGATCCCGACCTCCGTGGCCAGGAGATCGATCAGCTGCGCGAGCCGCCTGCCATGAGGATCGGCCACGCGGACGATCACGAGCGAAGGCAGAAGATCGGTCAGGAGGGCCGCGTTCCTGTCGTCGAACGCGATGTGCCCGACGCAGAGGTAGAGGTCCTCCTCGAACTCCGGGCCGATCCGCACGAACCCGTCTTCGGCACCCGCCCACACCGGCTCCGCAGGGCGCGGGCTTGCGCCGAGCGTGCTGGCCAGCACGTAAGGCGGCGGGTTGCCCAGCATGAAGGTGTCACCCTCCCGCAGGAGCACCGGCTCGTGCCCTTCGAGGATCAACCAGCACGTGCCGCGTACGAGGCCCCCGACCCGCACGTGCAAGAACGTGTCGAAGCGCAGAGCCCACTCTCCCGCGGCCCGGAGATTGGGCCCGATCACCGTGCGGGGCCGGAGCAGGCCGATCGCGTCAGCCACTGGATCCTGAAATCCGAGCACCGACGGCACCTCCTGGACGATACGTAAAGAATTCCAGACTCTGCATCATGGATGGTATCCCCGATCTCTCGGAGTATCGATGTTGAACGGATCGGCGTCGAGAGAGTGATGGAGACACCCACATGGGACAGCTGGAAGGCAAGACGTCGGTGGTCACCGGAGGCAGCACCGGTATCGGTCTGGCCACCGCCGTACGGCTGGCGGACGAGGGCGCGTACGTGTTCGTCACCGGCCGACGCGAGTCCGAGCTGGAGGCCGCCGTCAAGACCATCGGAGCGGACCGGGCCACCGCGGTCGTCGGCGACATCTCGAAGCCGGAGGACCTGGACCGGCTCTACGAGGCGGTCCGGGCACGAGGCAAGGGTTTGGACGTGCTCGTGGCGAACGCGGCGGTCGGTGCGTTCGTGACGCTGGAACAGACCACCGAGGAGCACTTCGACCAGACCTTCGCGGTCAACGTCCGAGGCACGCTGTTCACCGTGCGGAAGGCGTTGCCGCTGCTCAACGACGGAGCCTCCATCGTCCTGATCGGTTCGACGGCCGGCGACCGTGGAGTGGAGGCGTTCGGCGCGTACGCGGCGTCGAAGGCGGCCGTCCGGTCCTTCGCGCGGACGTGGTCCAACGAGCTCAAGGGCCGTGGCATCCGGGTCAACGTGGTCTCGCCGGCATGGATCGAGACTCCCGGGGGCACCGCCGCTTTCGGCGACGAGGAGACCGCCCTGGCCGTCAAGGAGAATGTCGCCGCGACCGTGCCCAAGGGCCGCATGGGGCAGCCTGAGGAGGCCGCCGCAGTCGTGGCCTTCCTGGCCTCGGAGCAGAGCAGCTACGTCGTCGGCGCGAACATCTACGTCGACGGTGGCACCAACCAGATCTGAGCAGGCACCATACGGTGGGTGGCATCTGAAGCGTTCCAGGTTCCATGCCGCTACTACGAGGAGCGTGCGGTGAACCGCCCGTCGCCTCGCTTGCGCAGCCGGCCGCGGTCGGCGAGCTTGGTCATCCTCGCGCGCAGCGGTTCCAGCTTGCCGCGCACAGCCACCTGAAGGCCCAGTTCCTCGCCCACCACTCTTACCTGGACGGGGCCGTCGGCGGCCCGCACGATCGCCAGGATCCTGCGGTAGTCAGCCGGCAGCGCGGCCTCGTCGGGATTCTCGCTGCGATGCGGGATCAGCAGGACCGCCCGCCCCGCCACCCGGGCGGGAGTCGGGACGCCGGTCGCGGCGGCCTCCGCCGCGGCCCGGCCCTGCTCGGCAAGCCGGTTCAGGACCCGCTCGGCGATCAGCATGAATATCCCGCCCGCCCCGCACACCAGACCCGTGACCTGCGAACTTCACGTTGCACCGACCTCACTGGGAGCCCTGCGACTCACACCGGGGGCGCCCGGCGCTCAGACGGGTCCCCCCGGACACCCTCATCCGTGGAATGTCGACCGCTGCGGCACCCCACAGAAGTTCCAGGGCCTCGCCGATCCGCTCGGCGGTCCTGCCGACGACCATCCGTCCGGTCCGCCGCGTGCAGCTCCGCCGACTGTCTCGATCACAGACCGGCGAAGGACGGATATCGCAGACGCTCTTGGCGCCTCAAGTGGTTGTCCGCAGAACCTGTTCCAGCCAATTCCAGAGGGCGCGTTCGCGGTCGGTGTCGTAGGACTCGGTGGATGACGCCGTGGCCTTCTCCCGGTGGATGTAGGCACCGGTCGCGGCAGGGGTGACACCGAGGATGGCTTTGGCGAACTTCCTTCCTGCGGGTACCGGGGTATCCACGAGGGGTGTGACCGTGAGCAGCGGGATGACTTTACCCATCAGGAAGGGGAAGGCTCCCCCCGTTTCGCGCGCAAGCCCGGTTCCGACCACGAGGCTGGGGTTGTAAGAGACGATGTCGATGCCATCGGGCAATCGTCGGGCCCATTCGTGGACCAGGTGAATGCCCCCGAGTTTGCTCGTCACGTAAGCACGACGGCCGGCTCGGACATTCCCTGAACGGTCGAATGCTCCGGGTCGGGAGATCTCCGGAATGGCCCAACGCGGTGCGGGCATGGTCCCTCCGGTATGCCGCACATCACCGAAGTGCGCGTCGCTGACCGTGACGACGATGCGTGCCGGCGCCTGAACATGGGGGTGTAGTTGCCTGAGTAGCTGGTGGGTGGACATGACGTTCACGGCGAAGGTCCTCTCGTATCCGTCGACCGTGGTCTGCAACGCGTTGGAGAGGTGGACACCCGCGTTGAAGACGAGTCCCCGCAGCGGAGGCAACTCGCCGGAATCAAGAAGGTCTTCGAGCCGTGCGCCGGCAGCGGCGACGCTCGCCCTGCTCGACAGATCGATCTCGACGGTCGAGACGTGCGGAGAGATTTCCCGCAGGCTCGGCAGCACCTCGGCGGCAGAGGAGCCTCGCCCAAGAACCACGAGGTGGGTATCGGGGCTGCGTCCGAGGATGTCCCGCGCGGCTTCCAGGCCGATCCCCCGAGTGGCCCCGGTCATGATCAGGGTTCGGTTCGCTGCGGTCATGTGTCGGCCTCCTGGGCGAGATCGTGCGCGTGCTGGTGTGCGGCGACGTATGCGTTCTCCGCCGCCATCGACACTGACGGAGTGTTCGACGATCAGGGAGACTTCGTCGAGCCTGGTATCCGGAGGGCCACGCACCCGGCCTGGCGCCCACCACTGGTGAGGGACAATGAAGTCATGGTGGTAGACGAGCGGTCAGGTCTGGGCGCGTATCTACGCCACCATCGCTCGGAAATGACACCCCGAGACCGACCCGGGGCGTCCCCTCTGTCTCACAGGCGTGTGCCGGGCCTGCGACGCCAGGAGCTCGCCGACATCGCGGGCATCTCGGTCGAGTACTACACCCGTCTCGAACAGGGGCGCGCGTCCCGCCCTTCGCGGGAGATCCTCACCGCACTGGCGCGGGCCTTCCGGCTCTCGAACGCCGAGCGGGATCACTTGTTCCGACTCGCCGACGAGAGACCTCCGCAGCCGCGAGCACCAGCCGCGGAAATCCGACCGGGGCTCCAGCAACTGCTCAACAGCCTGGACGACACCATGCCGGTCACCATTCACGACGGCCGGCTCGACATGCTGGCGTTCAACGTTGCCGCGGCGGATCTGCTGGGGCCCGTCTTCGACGACGGACCTTACGGCCACAACATCGTCCACCAGGCCTTCACGTCGGCGGGACTCCGCGAGGTGCTCGGGAACGAGGGAGCAGAGCAACTGTCCCGAGTGTCCGCCGCCGAACTTCGCAAAGCACTCGGTCTCTACCCGGAAGACGAGCATCTTCGTTCTCTGTTTCGCGAGCTGTCGACGAGCAGTCCCGAGTTCAGCCGCCACTGGGACCGAGGAGAGATCGGAACATGGAGGTCCGCGATGAAGCGCGTCAACCATCCGACGAGAGGTCTCCTCGCGTTCGACAGCGAGATGCTGCACGACCCCGAGAACGACCACTGGGTCATGCTCTTCACCCCCGTCGCGGCATGATCTCTCGACGAGATGCGGGCACGGCTGTGCCGGTGGCAACAGGCAGACCCGCGGCAAGGCAGTCGGCGGGACCCACCGGTGTCAGTCCGACCGAGGGACGGCGATCGTCGCCGCAGACCCAGAACGACCTGATCGACGACGAGCTGTGCGGGTGAGGACCATCTGACGCGCGAGAACCAACCGTGTGAGAACAGCAGGCTGCGACGGCACCCGCTTCGGAGCCGTCACAGCCTTTCCCGCCCGTAACGGGTCCGGCGCGCCGTCGGCGCCGTGATCCGAGGCCGGGCCCGGCAGTACGCCGGGCCCGGCCTTTCGTCGTCCCCTGTATCCGCTCTTCGCCCGCGACCGGCTCCATCAGGCGGCAAAGCCACGGCGTACGGGCGGTGGCCCGAGTCCCGGGGTAGTGCCTGCGGTACTGGGAGATGGGCAGCACACAGGTTGGTGACGGACCCTGTGCACACGGAAATCCGTAGGCATGACGCGACGCAAGGCAGTAATCATGCCCTCGGTCCTCCTCTCCCTGTCGAGGAGAAAGGCTTCCGGACCTTCAGCCTGGCCCCCCCTGGAGCAGCGGCGTGCGGATCGACGAGTAGGTGGTGCAGGGCAAGGGCAACCTCCAGGACATCGCCCGTGAGGAGTTCCAGGGTTCCTACCGGATCTGGAACAACCAGGACTGCATCGACCTCATCAGATGGATGCGGGACTACAACCTCCACCACCCCGGCGACCCGGTCCGTTTCATGGGCAACGACATGGGCTACGCCGGCCCGGAACTGTACGCACGGGTCATCGACTGCGTATCCCACGAGTACCCGCAACTGCTGGAGCAGGCGACCGAGTTGTACCGCGGTCTGGCCCCGACAACCGACGCCGGCACCATCGCCGAGGAGTACTCCAAGCTGCCGCTCGCCGAACGCCAGGAGCGGGCGGAGCGGACGGTCCGGTTCGCCACGCGTTGTGGCGGCCGGGGCCATTGCGGCGGCTGCGGTACGTGGCGGCATTCACGGCCGCGACCCCGTGCCCGGCGTGATCCGGCACGGGGCACCGTGCCGGACCGAAGCCTTTCCGCCGAGATTCGCCGCCCCAGGCCACGCAATGCAATAAGGCCCCGATCCGAAGATCGGGGCCTTAGCTGTGGCTGGGGCCGGGATCGAACCGGCGACCTATCGCTTTTCAGGCGATCGCTCGTACCAACTGAGCTACCCAGCCACGAAGTTCACGAGGAACTTCAGCGGTCCTGACGGGATTTGAACCCGCGGCCTCCACCTTGACAGGGTGGCGAGCACTCCAAACTGCTCCACAGGACCTCGCGCATCGCGCACCCGGCTAAGGAGTGCGTCATGCTGGGGGTTGGTTCTGGCGCTGGCGCCTGAACCGATTGCTGACTATACCCGACGGAGACCGACGGGATGAAATGGGTATTTTGCCCGCTTCATCTGTATTGCGCTGCTCGCCGTGCGTTCGTCTGCGTGGAACGGCTCACCCGCCACTTGGCCGTTCACCCGCCCCCTTCGAGGGGGCGCGGGAAGGCCCACGGCCGGTTGTGCGGCCAGGGAAATGGAACGCTGCTGACGTTATGGACACAAAGAGTCCCCCTGACCGGCGTTTCCGCTGGTCAGGGGGACTACGAGTGTGGTGCCCCCAACGGGATTCGAACCCGACATCTTTACCTTGCTGACCTGCGGAGATCCGCGAGAGCCCGGTAACGACCCCTGTTTGCGTCCCGCTGGGTCTAGCTCGATCCTTCTCGATCCTGCCCCCGTGCTGACATGTCAGCACGGGGCGGCAAGCCTGAGGGCTATTGCAACCGGCAGATGATCGACGCGGTCCGCTACCTCGTCGACAACGGCCAATGCCGTTGTTTGAGAGGTGCAAGTAGTTCCTCTCCCCAGCACGGTGACCGCCGGGGTGCTGGTTCGTTGATCCAGACCTGCTGCCGGAGCGCCGGCCTTCGCCGGATCAGGCCGGATCGTCTGGTCAGGGCCGTTGCCCGGCCGCCTCCTGGCGCATCCTTGTGGCGAGGGCCAGGAAGACCGAAAGATTCTGGACCATCTCTACGGGGAGCCTGGCCCACGGCTTTCCGTCACCATGCCGATGGATCTCCAGCCAGCCTTGTTTCACCGTGACCCGGTCGACCTCGCGCCAGCCGAGCCGGTGGTCGAGGTACCCGACACCGGCGGGATCGAGATGGGCCCCGAAGAAGTCGACCCGTTCGCCCGCCTTCAGCCGGTCCCTGTCCTGCGGCAGCCGAACGCGCGTGAATGTCTTTTCCAGTTCGTCGATGAACCGTGCGACCCCCTTGTACGCGTCGGTCACCGTGATCTCGGCGCCCTCACGGGGACGCACCCAGAGTTCGTGTGTGGTGACGCTGGTGATCCCGTTCGTCACTTTGGTGCTGCTCCGCCGAACGCCGTCGATCTCGTCCCATGAGTACGCCTCCGGCACGTGCCCGGCGACCTCCCGGACGATGCCGTGCTCGTAGTGACCTACCCAGACCTGCGCCTGCCGTCTCGTGAGCGCGAGGAAGAGGAAATACCCGGCTACGGCGACCATGGCGGTCCCCAAGATGAGCAGCGGCAGCCCGTAGTACCAGGCGCCGTAGCTTCGCTGGCCCTCCACCGCGGCCGAAATCCCCAGCCAGAGCACCGGCAGTCCGACCAGTGTCGGCAGCAGCACCACGATCCACGGGAAGCGCTTGGGCTCGGTCCACACCAGCCCCTGGCGCGACCCGAGTTCGAAGTCCCGCGCGACTCTGCGCATGGCGGGCGGAACAGGAGTGGAACCACGATCCGACACAAGCCCCCCAAGGCCAGACAGCGGAGGGCCATTGTCGGGGAGAGGAGCCCGTATGGGAAGAGCGCCCCGGCCCGGCGCATCGGTTATGCGGACCGTCCCGCGCCCTCGGGCCGGGACGGTCCCCCGCTCTCGTTGCCGCCCCGGCCCCACGACGTCCCGCTGCGCTCGCTCGGCAGAACAGACGCCCGCGCCGGCCACCACGGTCTGGGCCTGCCCCTGCACACGGGCTGGGGCACGCACTACGGCAACATCCCGGCTCTCATCCTCACCCCGGACTGGTCCAAGGTCCCGTACCACCCGCCTGCGGAAGACCTCATCCGTGCCGCTCGTCAGCTGCCCCACCGCTGAGAGTGGTAGCCCATTGCGAGCAGCACAAGACCCCGGGCCTCGAATGGCCCGGGGCCCGGCGGGAAAGTCCGCGGGCATGGACCGCCACTTGATGCCGTTGTCGCAAGGCCATTGCTTGAGCTACCGAAGTATCGCGGGCGTAAGGGGGATGACCTTCTCTGGAACCCGTCGCGGAACCTGTCAAATCTGGTGAGACACGTCAGGCTGCGTGCGGCTTACCGTTCACCGGGCGGGATCGACTCGCAGGTCTCCGGTTGTGTGCGGCACAACGCGAAGCTCGCCCTTGCTGACATGACAATCGCAAGCACGAGCCCGGCAAGGAGGAATACATAGAGGATCCGCCATGGCTGGGCCATCCGGTTGGGGCCACGCATCAGCCTCATGCCAAGGAGCAGCACAAGTAACAAGGCGAACAGAAGCAGCGTCACCAGGAGATCCAGCACAGTGTCACTCTATGACCGCATCGGCCGTCTCCGACAGCCCTCGTTCGCCAACTCTGGCTCTGGCGAAACGTGTTACCGCCGATATTCCACGGATGGCGCGAGCCGGGTTTGGCACAGGAGAGAGCTGGCAGCGGTACCTCCAAGTGCACTTGTTCCAGCACCGGGCCCCTACTCACGCCCGCCGACCGGCACGGCTCGACGGAACCTGTCAAATCTGGTGAGGCACGTCAGGCTGAGTGTTCTTCTTGGTGCTCTTCCTCCGGGGTTCGTTGGTCCAGGCTGCTTTGGGCGGGTGAGGTGGGATTGAGGGCTGTCGGAACCGGCTGGTGTTGGTGGTGCAGGCGTTGGCCAGTACTGCGGCCCGCCCGGCGATTCGTCGCCGAGGGTGCGCTGGCCTTCATTACCGGCCGCCGTCAGGCCCGGATCGACGCGGCGGCCGCGGAGCTCGGGTCGCAGGCCGTCGGGGCGCGGGATACCGCCGGCGGCGATGGCACGGCCCACGGCGCGCTCGTTCTCGTACGCCGCGGCGGTGTCGAGGAGGCGGTAGCCGGCTTCGAGCGCGGCCTCGACTGCCTGCTGGGTCCGGTCGTCCGCGATCGGGAAGACACCGAAGCCCAGGAGCGGCATCCGGACGCCGTTGTTGAGGGTGACTTGGGGGATCTGCGCGCTCACGGAGGGCCTTTCCCTTTCCGGTCGGCTGGATGGGTGGGGCGGCGATGGTCAGCGGTGCTTGATGCCGGTCTGGGCGGCGGGAGCGAGGGTCGGTTCGGTGACGGGGACGTCGCCGAGCGCCCGGTCGACGGCGGCCAGCAGGTCGTCGGACAGCCTGACGCCGGAGGCGGCGGCGTTGGCGTGGACCTGTTCGGGGCGGGAGGCGCCGGTGATGGCGGAGGCGACCTCTGTGCGGCGCAGGACCCAGGCGAGTGCCAGGGTGGGCATGCTCAGCCCGGCCTGTTCAGCGATCGGAACGAGGTGCTGGACCGCTTCGAGGGTGGCGTCGCTGTAGACCAGGTTCTTCGAGACCGCCATGTCGGCGGAGGCGAAGCGGCTTCCCTCGGGGACGGGCCGGCCGGGCTTGTACTTGCCGGTGAGGACGCCCTGGGCGAGTGGGGACCAGACGATCTGGGAGATGCCGTTGGCTGCGGACAGGCCGAAGACCTCGGCCTCGGGGGCCTGCCACAGCATGGAGTACTGCGGCTGGGAGGAGACGAACAGCTCGGGTCCGGCGATGTCGATGCCGGCCTGGATCTGTTCGGGCGTCCACTCGCTGAAGCCGAGGTAGCGGGCCTTGCCCTGCTCGACGACCTTCTGGAACGCCTCGATGGTTTCCTCGATCGGTACGGACGGGTCGAAGCGGTGCGCCTGGTACAGGTCGACGTGATCGGTCCTGAGGCGCGTGAGGGAGGCGTCGATCTGCTTGGCGATCTGCGCCGGGGACAGGCCCTGGTCGGCCGGGTCGTCCGACATCGGGCCCCAGACCTTGGTGGCCAGGATGTAGGAGTCACGGGGGTGGGCGGAGAGGATCTCGCCCCAGGCCGTCTCTGCGGCGCCTTGTCCGTAGACGTTGGCCGTGTCGAAGAAGTTGATGCCCGCGTCGAAGGCCGCTTCCGTGCAGGCGCGGGTGGCGTCCGCCTCGATGCCGCCGGAGTAGGTGAGCCAGGATCCGAGCGAGATCTCCGAGACCTGCAGGTCCGAGCTGCCGAGTGTGCGATAGCGCATGGTGTGTTCCTTGCGTCGATGGGGAGTGACGGGGAGAGCCGGGACTGTTTCCCGGCCCGGGGTCAGTTCCGCGCCGTTACTCCCGCCTTGCGGTGCGAGGCGGCCAGCAGGCCGAGCGGCACCAGGGCCGCCAGGGCGAAGACGAAACCGGCCAGCGACGGGCCCCGCAGGCCAAGTCCGGAGGTCAGGGCGATGCCGCCGGCCCAGGTACCCGTGGCGATGCCGATCTGGAACGCGGACGTGGCCAGGGCCATGGGCAGGGAGCGGCCCGCTCCGGCGATGTGGACGACCTCGCCGACCACGACGGGGTTGCAGGCGAAGCCGGCCATGCCGAGCAGCACGACCAGGACCACGGCTACGACGCTGTTGGCCGCCCACAGGGTGAGGGCACCCAGGATCGCGGCCGTGAGTGCGGTGGCCGGGATCAGCGTGGTGTAGGGGCGGCGGTCGCCGAGGCGCCCACCGACCGTGGTGCCGGCCAGCGCGCCGACGCCGAAGCCGAGCATCGCCAGCGGCACCACGGCCGTCGCGAGACCGGCCCGCTCGGTCAGCAGCGGGGCGACGTAGCTGTAGGCGCCCATGATGCCTGCCTGGATGAGCGCGGTGGCCAGGTAGACCAGCCACAGGCGCGGGTGCTTGAGCGCGGCCGTCTCGGCGCGCAGGGAGGTGTCGGCGCGTGTGGTGTCGGCGGGCACCCGGCGGGTCACCACCACGGAGGCGGCCAGGGCGAAGGCGGCGAGCATCCAGAAGGGGGTCTGCCAGCCGCCCAGCTGGCCGGCCGCCGTACCGAGCGGGACGCCGACGATGTTGGCGAGGGTGATGCCGCCGACCATCACGCCCGTGGCACGGGTGCTGGCGGCCGGTCCCGCCGCGGCGGTCGCCACCACCGCGCCCACGGCCCAGAAGGTGCCGTTGCCCAGCGCGGAAGCGACCCTGCCGACGATCGCGAGCCCCAGGCTGGAGCTGAGCGCGCTGACGACGTGACCCGCGGCGAAGACCAGCAGCGCGGCAACCAGGGCCGAGCGACGCGGCAGGCGCCGGGTCGCTATGGACATCACGGGCGCGCCGATCAGCATGCCGATGGCGAAGACGGTGATCAGCATCCCGGCGCTGGAGATGCTGACACCGAGGGTGGTGGAGATCTGCGGCAGCAGGCCGGAGACGACGAACTCGCTGGTGCCCATGATGAAGGCGATGCCGCCGAGCAGCCACACCACCGGCGGCAGCTTCACCTTTCCGGTGGCGGCGGGGGTGCCGCCCTCGTGCTCGGGCGCCGCGCCGGCCGGGTGGCCTGGCTGGGTGGTGAGGGAAGGGGACGCGGTGGAAGTCACCGAAGGTCCTTTCGATCAGGCGGCGCGCGCCGCTGCCGCCGGAGAGCGACCGGGGGAGGCGGACGTGCCGTGGGGTTGTACGGGCGGGGGTGTTCACACCCCGCTGAGATCTACGGAACCAGCTGCGGCCTGCGACAAACAGTCACGCTCGTTGGGGGTAACGGCAGGGACCCCCAACGCGCCGGGCCCCGTGTGGGGGCACATCGCGAAGCGCAGGCAGGACTCGACCGCCGCCGGCAGACGGCGACGGTCGCACGGGCGGAGGAGGACGCGGCTCGCCCTGTGGCGCGGGCCTGGTGTCAGCGCTCGGAGCCGGCCTGCTCGGCGGCCGTTTCCTGGTCCTGGGTGGCAGCCCAGCTGGCCAGGAGCTTCAGGGCATCAGCGGCCGGTGTACCCGGATCGGCGCTGTAAACGGTGATGGACAGACCGTCGTCACCGGGCAGGTCCAAGGTCTCGTGGACCAGTTCCATCTCGCCCACCGCCGGGTGCAGGAACCGCTTCGTCCCCTTGGTGAAGACGTGCACGCCATGGGCGCCCCACATGGCGCGGAAGGTGTCACTGCGGGTGGACAGCTCACCGATCAGGTTGGACAGTTCGCGGTCGTAGGGGTTCTTTGCGGCCTCGACCCGCAGCACTCCCACGCCTTCGCGGGCCACCCGTTCCCAGTCGGGGTAGAGGCGGGTGGCCCGCGGGTCGAGGAAGACGAACCGGCAGGTGTTGACCGGCCCGGTCTCGAACAGCTCGCAGTGCAGGGCCCGGGCGAGCGGATTGGCGGCCAGGATGTCCATACGGTTGTTGCGCACATACGTGGGCTGGTCGTGCAGGCCCTCGACGATGCGCAGCACGCTGGGCCGCACGGTCGCCTTCTTCGGCCGACGCCGGCCCCGGGCCGGGCCGGTGCCGGCCGCCCGCGCCAGCGCGTACAAGTGGTCCCGTTCGGTGTCGTCCAGGCGCAGGGCCTGAGCGAGGGCGTCCAGGATGCTGTCGGAGGCCCCGGCGAGGTTGCCACGCTCCAGCCGTGTGTAGTACTCGACGCTCATCCCGGCGAGCATCGCGACCTCACCGCGACGCAATCCCGGCACCCGCCGCTGCCCGTACACGGGCAGGCCCGCCTGCTCCGGGGTGATCCTGGCCCGGCGCGATTTCAGGAACGCGCTGACTTCTTCCCGGTGGTCCATGCGACCAGCGTAGGGAGGCGTCGCCGAAGGTGGGGGACCCTGCCGTTACCCCCCACAGCAGAGACTCCCCCGCCCCTTCTCGCCGCGTTCGGATGGATCGCCCCGGACTTCCGGAGGCGGGGCCACCTCCAGCCAGACGACACGAAGGGACAGGAAAACACCATGGAGAGGGAAACACGTACGGCAGGTCTGCCTCGGCAGACGGCCGGGCCCGGAGCCGGCGGGGCCGTCGTCGGCGGCGGCTGACGTTATAGACACAAAGAGTCCCCCTGACCGGCGTTTCCGCTGGTCAGGGGGACCATAAGTGTGGTGCCCCCAACGGGATTCGAACCCGTGCTACCGCCTTGAAAGGGCGGCGTCCTGGGCCACTAGACGATGAGGGCTAAGGGCCCGCCTGGGCGCTTTGCAGCGCGTCGGGGACGTCCGCAGCATATGCGATGCGAGGAGCTATCGCCAAAACGGTTTACGGGACCTGGGACCGGCCCGGCCGGGGCGTTCCCGTGAGTGGTCAGGGCTCGGGCACGGGGAGCCCCGGTGAGGGCCGTGCGGGGGAGCCGGGGGCCGGGTCCGAAGGGGGCGCGGGGGACGCGGGGGATGTGGGGGAGTTGCGGGACGCGGTGCCCGAGGGATCCGTCCCGGGCTCCGCGTCGGGATCCGTACCGGCGTCGGAACCGGAGTCGGTACCGGGCTCCGCACTCGGCTCCGTACCCGGCTCCGCGCCGGGTTTGCCCGCCTCCTCCGGGAGATGGCGGCTGACCTCCGCCGTCGTCAGCCCGAGACCGCCCAGCGTGATCTCGTCCCACGCCTGGAGCCGCTTGGTCGTCCGGTCCAGGTAGAGCACGGAGGCGCGGACCTTCTCCGGCTTCTGGTTCTGGAGCGCGCGCAGCCCGCCGCCGCCCGTGGAGCCCTCGATCTTCAGCCGGGTGCCGTACGGCAGCACCTCGGTCTTGCGCTGGTGCACATGGCCCGCCAGGACCAGCGGCACCACACCGTCCGTCTGCCGCGCGGCCAGCGGGTCGTGCGTGACCGCGATGTCCACCGGCGTGCCGGCCCGCTCCTGGTCGCGCAGGGCCGACGCGAGCTGGATGCCCGCCATGCGTTCCGCCGGGTCGCCGGGGGCCTTCCTGGAGCGGTCAGGGGTGAACTGCGGGTCGCCCGTGCCCGCGATCCGCACCCCGCCGACGGACACGGCCCGGCCGTCGTCCAGGACGTGCACGTTCCGCATGCGCTCCATGTACTCCTGGGTGACGTCCGAGTCGTGGTTGCCGCGTACCCAGACATAGGGGACACCGAGGTCGGCGATCGGGTCGAGGAAGGTGTTCTCGGCGGAGGCGCCGTGGTCCATCGTGTCGCCCGAGTCGACGATGACGTCGATCCCGTACTGCTCCACGAGCGAGCCGATGATGTGCCAGGACGCCGGGTTGAGATGGATGTCGGAGACGTGCAGGACGCGGAGGGTGGCCGGGTCGGGCTGGAAGGTGGGGAGCGTGGAGGTGGCGTCGTACAGCTTGGTCACATTGGTGACCAGCCGGGCCAGCTCCTTCTGGTAGACGTCGAAGTCGGTGACGATCGAGCGGGCGTTGCCGACGACCTGGGGCGCGGAGGAGAGCAGCCCGGAGAACTTCGGCTCCAGCACCGACTGGGGGTTCCAGGTGGCGTACGCGCCGACGGCGGAGGCGCCCAGCAGCGTGAACGCGAGGCCGCCGGCGGCGAGCGCGCGGCGCGGGCGGCGGTAGACGGCCAGCCCGAGGGCGGTCGCCCCGGACACGACGGCGACGACGGAGCGTACGGCCAGCTCCGTGGTGCCGGACTTGACGTCGCGGCTGATCTCGCTCTGTAGCCCCGAGAGCCGCTCGGGGTGCTCCACGAGGGCCGTGGAGCGGACGGGGTCGAGCTGGTCGACGTCCACGTCCAGCCGTACGGGCCCGGTGTGCGTGGCCAGCTCCAGCGCGCCCAGCGGCGAGACATTGATCTTCGTGCCGCCGGTGACGGACGGGCGGAGCGTCATCCGGGTGTCCATCGGGCCGACCGGTGTCCGTACGCTCCCGACGATCAGCAGCCCGAGCCAGGCGCCGAGCAGGACGACGGCGGTCAGGCCGAGCGCGCGGGTGACGGGGTGCGCGGGGTGGACCTGGACGAGGGTGCTGGTGGGGGCGGTGCGGCGGGCGCGGAGATGACCCATGACGGCGGCGAGCCGGGTGCGGAGGGCACGGAAGGGGAAGCGCGGGACATCACGGGCCATTGGGCGCGTATGCCCGGAGCGGTGGTCCGCCATGCCTGGCCGCCGCCAACAGGAGTAGTCGGCGTACGGGGCGGGGCGGGGCCCGTACGGGTGAGGGCGGGGGCGCGGTCATGGGCACGGGTGCGGGCCGCGCCAGGTCTCCGGCGGCCGGCCGTCAGTCCCCCGGCCGTCGGTCCTCCCCGGCGGCCGTCAGCCCCAGCCGAGTTCGTGCAGCCGGTCGTCGTCGATGCCGAAGTGGTGGGCGATCTCGTGGACGACGGTCACGGAGACCTCGTGGACGACGTCCTCCGGGCTCTCGCAGTACCGCAGGGTGGGCCCCATGTAGATGGAGATGCGGTCGGGCAGGACGCCGGCGTACCACTCGCCCCGGTCGGTGAGCGGCGTCCCCTCGTACAGCCCGAGGAGTTCGGGGTCGGAGGGGTCCGGCTCGTCCTCGACGAAGACGGCGACGTTGTCCATGACCCTGGTCAGCTCCGGGGGGATCTGGTCGAGGGCCTGGCTCACCAGTTCTTCGAAGGTCTCGCGTGTCATCTCCAGCACAGGGCCATTGTCCGGCAGATCCGTCCCCCGGCAAGATCGTCGGCTGCTCCGTACGACCCGGGCGTGTCCCCGGCGGTGAAAAGGGAGTTGGGCAGGGCGAACCGTCCCCGCCGTCGGCGGGAGCCCCGTCGCCACGCCCCGGAGGTGCCGCTCGTGCGCCAGTTGTCCGCCCCTGGCCGTCTCGCCGTCTGGATCGTCACGTCCGTGGCGGCCCTGACCTCCACGGGCTGTATGAGCGTCGGCGACGACGCGGGGAGCCCGGCCCCCTCGCGCCCGGCGGACCGTACCGGCGCCGCCGCCGAACCCGACGGCGGTACGGGAGCCGCGGCCGGAGTCGGCGGTTCCGACGCCTGGCCGGGCCATACGGAGAAGAGCGTCAGCGGTGCGGCGCACGCCGAGGCGGGCGGCGACGCGGGCCCCGACGGCAAGGGCGGGACCGGGGACGGGGCCACGGAGGCGGAGGCGGGCAAGGGGGCGTCGCCGGAGGCCGGTTCGTCCGACGCGCCGTCGCCCAGGCCGTCCACGGGCACCCGGCCGCAGCCGGGGCACGGGAAGCCGACCGCGCCGGGGAACGAGCCCGTACCGACCAAGGAGCCCACCCGCTCCGCTCCGCCGACCGGCCAGCCGCCCACGCCGACCCCCGAGCCGGTGGACCCGGACCCCGAGCCGGAGCCGACGAAGCCGCAGGAGCCGCCGTCGGCCTCGCCGGCGGCGGACATGCGGAGGGGCGCGATGGCGCTGGGGGACGGGGCGGGGATGCTGAAGGAGCCGACGGCCTCCGCGCAGCCAGGACCGGTGTGACGCGCGTCTCTTTCCGGGCTTCCCCGTGGTGGGAGCGGGGGGCTCGGTTTGCCTAAGTGGGGGACGGGTGCGTATGGTAGTAGATCGTTTGATCATTGCCCGGCGCCGACACAGAAGAGCGCCGCGTGGCGCGTACTCTCCCTTGCCGTGGCTGACCGCATTGAGGCGGTCGATTTGCGAATCTCACGGAGTTTGGGCGCGTGCCGAGACTCCGGAAGGTTTCGCATTTCGCATGTCCATTTCCAGTACTGACCACACCGTCATGCCCGAGAACGCCGAGGCCGTAGAGGCCGTTGTGACCGCCGATGTGGCGGAGATCACCGAGGCTCCCGAGGCTCCCGAGGCTGCTGAGACGGTCGAGGCCACCCAGGCCCCCGAGGCCGCTGAATCCCCCGAGACGGCCGAGGCCGACGCGACGACCGAGGCGACCGAAGCCGACGAGGCGTCAAAGGTCGCCCCCGGCCTCACCTTCGGCGACCTGGGCCTGCCCGACGGCATCGTCCGCAAGCTCGCGCAGAACGGCGTCACCGCCCCCTTCCCGATCCAGGCCGCGACCATCCCGGACGCCCTGGCCGGCAAGGACATCCTGGGCCGCGGCCGTACCGGCTCCGGCAAGACCCTCTCCTTCGGTCTGCCGCTGCTCGCCACGCTGGCGGGCGGCCACACCGAGAAGAAGAAGCCCCGCGGCGTCATCCTCACCCCGACCCGCGAGCTGGCGATGCAGGTCGCGGACGCGCTCCAGCCGTACGGCGACGTGCTCGGCCTGAAGATGAAGGTCGTCTGCGGCGGTACGTCGATGAGCAACCAGATCTACGCCCTGGAGCGCGGTGTCGACGTCCTCGTCGCCACCCCGGGCCGGCTGCGTGACCTGATCAACCGCCGCGCCTGCTCGCTGGACCAGATCCAGATCGCGATCCTCGACGAGGCCGACCAGATGTCGGACCTGGGCTTCATGCCCGAGGTCACCGAGCTGCTCGACCTGGTGCCGGCCGGCGGCCAGCGCATGCTCTTCTCCGCCACGATGGAGAACGAGATCAGCTCGCTGGTCAAGCGCTACCTGACCGACCCGGTCAGCCACGAGGTCGACAGCGCCCAGGGCAACGTCACGACGATGACGCACCACGTGCTCGTCGTGAAGCCCAAGGACAAGGCCCCGGTCACCGCGGCGATCGCCGCCCGCAAGGGCCGCACGATCATCTTCGTACGGACACAGCTCGGCGCGGACCGGATCGCCGAGCAGCTCCGCGACTCGGGCGTGAAGGCCGACGCGCTGCACGGCGGCATGACGCAGGGCGCGCGGACGCGGACGCTGGCCGACTTCAAGGAAGGCCTCGTCAACGCCCTCGTCGCCACCGACGTCGCCGCCCGCGGTATCCACGTGGACGGCATCGACCTGGTGCTCAACGTGGACCCGGCCGGGGACCACAAGGACTACCTGCACCGCTCGGGCCGTACGGCGCGCGCCGGCAAGTCCGGTGTCGTCGTCTCGCTGGCGCTGCCGCACCAGCGCCGCCAGATCTTCCGGCTGATGGAGGACGCGGGCGTCGACGCCTCGCGCCACATGGTCGGCGGCGCCGGCGCGTTCGACCCGGAGGTCGCCGAGATCACCGGCGCCCGTTCGCTCACCGAGGTCCAGGCGGACTCCGCGAACAACGCGGCCAAGCAGGCCGAGCGCGAGGCCGCCGACCTGACCAAGCAGTTGGAGCGCGCCCAGCGCCGCGCCACCGAGCTGCGCGAGGAGGCCGGCCGACTGGTCGCCCGCGCCGCGCGCGAGCGGGGCGAGGACCCGGAGGCCGCGGTCGCCGCGGTGACGGCCGAGGCCGAGCGCGCGGTCGAGGAGGCCGCCAAGGCCGCCTCCGTACCGCAGCAGGCGGCGCCGCGCGACGACCGCGGCAACTTCGGCCGCAGGGACGACCGGGGCGAGCGCAGCGGCCGGGGCGGCGCGCGCGGTTACACGCCGCGCGACGACCGCGGCGGCGACCGTGGCGACCGCGGTGGCTTCCAGCGCCGTGACGACCGTCCGGCGGGCGGCGGCTTCCGCCGCGACGACCGCAAGGACGACCGGGGCGGCGACCGTGGCGGTTTCCAGCGCCGCGACGACCGTCGTGACGACCGCGGCGGCTTCAACCGCGAGCGCGGCGGCGAGCAGCGCGGCGGCGAGCAGCGGGGCGGCTTCAACCGTGACCGTGGCGCGGACCGCCGTGACGACCGTGGCGGCGAGCGCCGTGACGACCGCGGCGCCCGTCCCTTCGAGCGCCGTGACCACCGGGGCGGCAGCGACCGTCCGTTCAACCGCGACCGCCGCGACGACCGCCCCTCGGGCGGCTTCCGCACCGGCGGCCACGACCGCCCGGCCACCCGCCGCGACGACCACCGTGGCGGCACGACGGGCACCGGCACCGGCTCCTTCGGCCGCCGCGACGACAAGCCCCGCTGGAAGCGCAACGGCTGACCGCCACCGCTCCTGACCCCTCACCAGGGCCCGCGCCCCACCCCCAGGGTGGCCGGCACGGGCCCTGGCCCGTTCTCCAACCGGCGCCCCACCCCTCTCCGCGCCGTGCGACATCCCCGCAGGGGGGATACCGGATCGGCGTACGCCCCCGGGCGGGCTATGCTCGTGTGTGTTGTGTCGAGGGCCGTTAGCTCAATTGGCAGAGCAGCGGACTTTTAATCCGTTGGTTGTGGGTTCGAGTCCCACACGGCCTACCACCTCAGCCCCAGGTCGGAGCCTTTCCGAGCTGGGGCTGTTCTGTGTCCGGCCCTTACAGGGGAGTCAGAGCTTCCGGACGAACGCCTTCGCCCCGTTGTGGAAGCGGACGGTCAGACCGTGCTGGGTGGCGTCGTCCGGCCGGGTCGACCACCGGGCGATCTCCTTGACCTCGGGGGACTCGGCCCCCGCGAGACAGGCCGCGAGCCGGCCCTCGTCGTCGCCCGGCTGCGGCTCGGGCCATGTCGCCTGGAACACGTCGCTTGCGACCGGGGTGTCCGGGTCGTCGTGCTTCTCGCCGTCGGCAAGCTGGCCGATGATCTGCCATCGCGTCTCACCGGACGAGGCCGTGACCGCCAGTCCGTAAGGGTGCTGGGTGTCGCCGGTCCCGGCGAGCGTCTGCACACGGGTTACGCCACTGCTGTTCTTGATCAGGTCCAGGGCGAAGTCCTGGAATCGTGCGGGTCGCATTTGTGGTTGTTTCCTTACCTTTGCGGGGGTGGCCGGCAGGCTGGGGCGAGGCACCGTGATGCGGCTGAGGCTGACGGGTTCTGCCTGGCCGTGGTCTCCCGCGCGCCACGGGACCACCGGAGGCGCCTGGGAGTGTGCACCCCGATCGGCACCGGTAAGGGTGAAGGGGTGTGCCGGCCGGGGCGGGAGAAGGGGCCTGTTGGGGGCCGCGCCCGGCCGTTGTGCGGTGGGTCTACGCTCCGGCGCCGCAGCGCAGGCACGGGATGGCGACCGGCCCGGTACCGGTGGCCATCACGGTCGGCCCGGGGCCGGGGCACTTGCGGCGTCCTGCTCGCCGGCTTCTGATGGTGCGCCAGACGAGTTGGCACTCGCGGACCGCGGCCATTCGGCTTTCAGAGGGGCTCATATCGGCACCATAGGGGCCAGTGTGGTCAGTTCGGGCCGGATCGGCATTCCGCGTTGCAGTCGTTGTCCCCGCCGTCCGGGACGTGCCGGCGGTCGACCGCCGCCCCCGGACCGGGCTGCCACAGTTCCGTGTCGACCTGGACGCCGGCCGCCGTGGTGGCGGCCGGGCCCGTCGTGAACTCAGACGTTCTGCGGTGCCTTCTCGCGCAGCGCGGACAGCCTGCCCTGGTAGACCTGCTCGGCGAAGAGCGCACCTTCTTCGTGTGTGGCGGCGCCCTCCTCGATCAGGTGGTGGGCCACGGCCTTCAGCTCGGCCGCCCGGAGCATGGCGTGCTGGTAGCCGTTCTGCCCGCACTCGTGAGGCTCACCCGGCAGGCACAGGGGCAGGGTCTCCGGCCCGACCTTGTTCACCGCGTGGCGTACATATCGTGCGATGTGCAGCCACTCTTCCTCAGTCCGTGCCATCGCTCCTCCAACGCTCATATCGGTCAGGTGCGCCGATGCCGGCCGCTCCGCCGCCTGTCTCGGCGGTCTTCGGGGCGCAGGTGGAGAAGGACGGCGGGGGTCAACGGGGGTGCTGCGTGACGTACCCGCGGACGGGCGTCTCGTGGGCCGGCCGGTGTATGGCGATCAGGACCTCCGCGCAGGACTGGCACGCGCGGAGCGGGGTCTGTCCTTCGGGGCTGACGATTTCGCCGATACGGGTGGTCCGGATGCCGGTGCGGTCGCAGCGGAAGCAGTCGCCCAGTGTGTGGTCGAGCCCGCCCAGCCGTTCGGCGGTCACGCGCTCTTCGGCGCCGCGTGCCGGGCGCGGCGTGCGGCGAGGTGGGCGGCCTGGTCGTCGTCGCCGAAGGTGGTGGCGGTGAAACCGCCCGCGCGGGCCACGCGTTGCTGGTACCCGGATCGGTCGCCGTAGCGGGTGAGCCGGTCCCAGTGGTGGAGCAGGCAGATCAGGGTCCGGTCCGGCGTCAGGCCCGACACTTCCGCCATGAACAGCGTCAGCTCGTTGAACTTGGGGCGGTTGAGGTCGCTGAGGGCGTCGTCTCCGAGGTCGACCCAGCGGCCCGCGATCTCCCAGCCCTTGCTCGCCGCCCAGTTCTGGCAGCCCTCCAGCCGGAGGTCGAGCAGGCCGCGGGCCCGGTGGCTGACGTGACGGTCGTAGATGAATGCGAGTGGCGGTGCGAGGTCGTGGGGCATGGCCGACTCCAGATCGGGATGCGTGGAGTGCGGCGTCGACCGTGCCCGGTGGGGGTGGGTGACGCCGCCCGTGCGGTCACGTTATGGAGTTGCCTCGTTACAGCCCAGTGCCGGGCCGTCCCAGCTTGCCGATCAGGTAGGACACCGCGCCCTACCCGATCAGCCCCAGTCGGTCGGCGAGGCCCAGCAGGACAGCGTCCCGGCGGGGTGCTCGGTCCCGAAGGTCCTCCACCAGTCGCCGCGAGGTCGAGTGGTACCGCATCCACTCGGGCGCGTCTTCCTCGGCCTTCATCAGGGCATTCGTTGCTGCCCGGTCCTTGCCGAGATCGTCGTAGGCGAGTGCCCTGTCCACATGGAAGCGGGCCCGCCACGTCGGGGGAAGCGATGCGAGGGCCGGAACGGTACGGGCGGCGAGGATCGCCTCGTCGCTCTTCTCCATCTCCACCAGGAAGTTCACGCTCGCGACAGCGGCGTTGGTGGGCCCGAAGGGAGTGGCGTACACCAGGAGATCCCCGCCCATGCTCTCGGCGGCGCCCTTCGCCATGCGCAGCAGGTCTGTCACTGCGTCATGCCGCTTCAGCCGTGCGGCAGCCGTTGCCGCGCGCAGCAGCAGGATGCCCCACAACGCCAACTCCGACGGAGCGGATCGGAATGACGGTTCGATCTGTTCGGCACGGGCGAGTGCTACGTGCTCCGCGTCGGCCAACCGGCCCTGCTTGGTGAACACCCACGAGAGGGTCGACGCGGTCAACGTCTCCAACGCCGGATCGTCGCACTGCCGAATCGCGGCGATGGATCGCTCCATGGCGGTGAACGCCGCGTCCTCCTTGCCGAGCGCTGTGAGGGTGGTCGCCGCGACTTGATACGCCACGGCGAGAACGGAGTTGGCCGCAGCGCGATCACTTCCCGTGTATGCGTGAGCCGCAGTACGTGCGTCCCGGATCAGTTGGGGGAGCAGCAGGCCGATCTCCGACATGCGGCCGTCACGGCGGATGTTCTCGGTCGAGGCCAGAGAGCCGCGCAGCTCCTCGATGCTCGGCGGATCCTCCGCATCGGTGTCTCCGCCCAGGAGATCCGCGATGGGGGAGACGGCTTGTCTGAGTGCCAGCACGGAGGGCAGGCCGCTGTCCTCGGCCGTCCGTATCTCAAAGGTGGTGGGCTGGCCGACAAGGAAGCTCGGCTCTGTGTCCAGCGCGTGAGCGAGCGCGTTGATGCTCGACAGCCGGGCGGTCTTCCGCCGCCCTTGTTCCAGCTTTCGCACCACGTCGATGGACAGGCCGGCGCGCTCGGCCAGTTGCTCCTGGGTCATGTTCCGCCGAAGTCGCAGCTCTGCGAGGCGGTCGCCCATGCTTGACGATGCGGAACTCATCTCTGCCCCCGCCAGAAGGTGAGCTTCCACGGTACGCCGATACAACGAACGCGCCGTGCTCTCCTGGGAGTTTCGGGCCGATGCCCAGGCGCTGCGAGGGTGACCGTGATCGCCCGTGCCGTGGAAGACTCCAGGTGTGCCCACCTGGATAACTCCGCGCCGATTAGGCGTCACCGCGACCCTGTACGCCGTCTTCGTCGGCGGCTGGTACCTCGGCCAGCCCCTCGACGGTGTGGGCTGCCGGTCCTTCGAAGCGACGGTCGAGCCCGGGCCCGTGCCCGCGGACACGATTCGGGAGCCCGGCGATCTCTCCGGTGACTTCACCGGGACGTACCAGGCCGTGGAACGGGTCCTCACCACCCAGGTCGTCGACACCTCCTCGGTCCTCCCGTGCGACTCGGGGACGCCTCGCCCCCGCATGGTGGCCTGGGTGACCGGTGACTGGCGTTGAGGGAGGGCCGGGGGGTACGGCCTAGAGCTGGCGCAGGTGGTCGCGGAGGCGGCGCGCGACCTGGGCCATGAGGGCGTCCGCGCCGGGCTGGGTGCTGGCGGGGACGCGGGATTCGGTGAGGACGGCCACGGCGAAGCTCTGGCCGTCCGCGTGCTCCACGACGCCGATCTCGTGGCGGAGGTTCATGAAGGTGCCCGTCTTGGACGACCAGGTGGAGGCGTCCGAGCTGAAGTCCGGGGTGAGCCGCTGCCGCATCAGATTGTCGCCCATCAGGGTGCGCAGGCGTGCGGACACCTCCGGGTGGACGGCTGACGGTGTCCACAGGGCCTGGAGCAGTTCGACGAAGGCGCGGGCCGTGCCGGAGTTCGCGCGGGTGACGTCGAGCTGCGGTACGCGGTGGCCGCGACCGCCCGTACCGGAGTCGATCGCCAAGGCGTGGGCCAGGTGGACGTCGGCGGCGGTGAAGCGCTTGACGGGGGTGTCGGTGAGGGCGTTCATCGTGTGCCGTACGAAGATGCCGCGCAGCCCGAGGGTGCCGAGCATCTCCGCCACGTCGGGCGGCGGGGTGAGGTCGAACAGGGCGTCGGCCGCGACGTTGTCGCTCACCGCCATGCTGAGGTAGAGGAGGTCGTCGAGGGCGATACGGGCGGGGTGACGGAAGCGGCTCAGCCCCGTGGGTCCTCGTTCGGTCATCTGTCCCGGGACCACGTCGACGGCGGACGCCCCGTCCAGCTCGCCCCGGCGGATGCGGTCGAGGGTGGCGAGTGCGAGCGGGACCTTGATGAGGGAGGCGGCGGGGAACTCCGTGTCCGGGTCGATGCCCAGCTCCTCGCCCGTGTGCAGGTTCCGTACGAGCAGCGAGACGGTCAGGCCGCCGTCGTGCAGGTCCCGCCGGAGCGCGCCGATCAGTCGTTCAGGCTTCACGAGGGGTGCCGTCCTCCGTTTCCGTTACGGTCCGTGCGTCGAGGCAGCGGCCGATGTGTTCGCCGAGCCGCTGCCGGATACGGTCCGACTCCCCGCCCGTGTCCGCGACGACGGTGAAGCCCCGGACGAGCTCGACCTCCCCGAGGGGCCGCCAGTTGAGGCGGAGTTCGGCGGCCTCGGCGCGGGAGCACAGCAGGAGGTCGTCCGAGCACAGCGCCTCCGCCGCGCCGGCGGCGAGCCCGCTCGCCATGAGGTGCTGCGAGGGCCGCAGACCGACCGCGTCGCAGAGCCGCTTCAGGGGGTCGCGGATGTGCGGGACGTCGTCCTCGGGCTGGATCCAGATGCGCCGGTACGGGGCGGTGTCCGTCCGGCCCGGCCGCAGCGTCTCCACGTAGACGCGCTCCACCCCGGGGTCGCCCGCGCCGGCGAGTCCGAGGGGCACCTGCCAGGTCGCCTCGGCCGGCGGCAGGGCGATCAGCGCCGCCCGTACCTCCTGGGAGTGGAGGAGTTCGGCGCGGCGCGACGGGGCGGCGAGGCAGAGTTCGAGGGAGATGCCGTCGCGGCGGCCACCGGCGACGAGGCGGGCGAGCCGCCCGGTCGAGCAGGTGTCGGGGACGGCGAGCCGCAGCCGCCTGCCCTTGGCCGTCTCCGCCTCGTCCTCCAGGGTGTCGGCCGCCCGCAGGAGGCGCCGCGCCGCCGGGAGGACGTCCTGGCCGAACGGTGTGAGCGCGACCCGGCGTCCGTTCCGCTCCAGCAGGACCTCACCGAGGTGCTGCTCCAGCGCGGCGACGCGGCGGCTGGCGACCGACTGGGACATCCGTGCCGCCGCCGCGCCGATCGTGAAGCTGCCGCGCTCGCTCACATGGACGAACGCGAGGCACGCCCTGACCAGATCCATGACGCGCCATCCTATGCGGAAACAGCATCGCACCGCCCATTTCCGTCTTGGACCGCATAGCCGCTCCGCCGCCAGGATGCTTCCAGATCACCGGCCCGCACTACGGCGGGCCGGTGCGCCATGCGCCCTGTGCCATGCCGTCATCGGAGGTTCGAACCATGCGTGACGTTCCCGCTCGTCGTATTGCCCTCGGCACCCTCGTACTCACGCTTCTGCCGCTCACCGCGTGCGGCGGGACGGAGAGCGCTTCGGGAGCGCGGGAGGAGAGGACCCGTACCGTCGCGTCCGTCTCCGACCTGGGCGGCGGCTCCGCGTCCGGCTCCGACGCGTCCGGTGGCTCCGTATCCGGCGGCTCCGTATCCGGCTCCTACGACAGCCGGTTCAAGAAGCTGGAGAGCAAGTTCGACGCGCGTCTGGGCGTCTACGCCCTGGACACCGGCACCAACCGCGAACTGGCCTTCCAGGCCGACCAGCGGTTCGCCTACTGCTCCACGTTCAAGGCGCTCCAGGCGGGCGCCGTCCTGAAGAAGCACAAGCTGGCCGGCCTGGACAAGAGGATCAACTACACCGCGGACGACCTGGTCCCCCACTCGCCGGTGACCGAGAAGCACGTCGACACCGGTATGACCGTCGGCGAACTCGCCGACGCCTCCGTCCGCTACAGCGACAACACCGCGGCCAACCTGCTCTTCGACACGATCGGGGGCCCCGCGGGCCTCGGCGCCTCCCTGAAGGGCATCGGTGACGACGTCACCCAGGTGGACCGCTACGAGCCTGACCTGAACGAGGCCACTCCCGGGGACCCGCGCGACACCAGTACGCCGCGGGCGCTCGCGAAGAGCCTTCGCTCGTTCGTGCTGGGCGATGTCCTCGGCAAGGGGGAGAAGGCGCAGCTCACGAAGTGGCTGACGACGAACACGACGGGCGCGAACCTCATCGCCGCCGGGATGCCGGACAACTGGACCGTGGGCGACAAGAGCGGTGGCGGCGAGTACGGCACCCGTAACGACATCGCCGTCGTGTGGCCCGACCAGGGCGCCCCCATCGTCGTCGCGGTGCTGTCGACCCGTGCTGAGCCGGACGCCGCGTACGACGACGCGCTCGTCGCCGAGGCCGCCTCCGTCGTCGCGGACGCCATGGACCGCTAGGACCCGGACCCGGACCCGGACCGTGAACCGCGGGCCGCACGCGCAGGCCGCACGCGCGGGCGGGCCGCGTTCCGGTATTCGCGCATTTCTTGCCAGGACGGCACGCTTCGGCCATTGTCTTCCGCCCCGGGTCTGACCGGATGAATTATTGGCTACCTTTGGGCGCTGTTCCGGGGAATTCCGGAGCACTCCAGTCACCTGGGATCCCCCGGCGCACGCGTGCCGCGCATATGCCGCGACCGGCTGCCGACGGAATTCATGGAGAGCGGAAGAGAGGGGTGTCGCACCATGCGCGAACACATTTCCCCGGAACCGGAACTCGACGGGAGCCTGCTGGAGCAATTCGGGGAACGCGGGTATCTCGTCCTCCCCGGATTTCTTCCGTCCGGTTCGCTGGATCCGCTGGAGCGGGAAGTGGATCTCTGGGTGGACACCGGTCTGCGGCAGAAGTCGATCGACGCGTGCCGGAAGCCCGAGGTGTACGGGACGCCGGACGTGGTGGAGATACAGCTCGAAGCCCATGGCGAACTGGCCACGCATCCGCCGCTGATGGCGCTGCTCTCCGGGGTGCTGGGCCCCTCGTTCGTCTTTCACCACATGCACTGCGACCGGCGTGCGCCCGGCGCTCCCGGCAAGGGGTGGCATCACGACTACGAGCAGCTCCCGCAGCGCGGCCGGGAGCGGGTCATGGTGCACGCGCTGCACTACATCGGCGGGCTGCGGCCGGAGATGGGCGGGCTCGCGGTGCTGCCCGGGTCGCACCGGGAGATCGCCGAGAAGACCGCCCGCGCCCATCTCGGCACCCGGCGGCTGCCCTCCGAGGTGGTCATCGACGACCTGCCCGCCGGGTCGACGGTGGTGATCCACTCCGCGCTGTTCCACGCCCGCCGCTCCGCCCCCGGCGCCACGGGCGGACCCCGGTACATGATCGACGCCTCCTACTGCCAGACCGGCACGCGCTGGCCGCCCGTCAAGCCGTACTGGCGTCATGTGCTCGCCACCGCGCGGGGGCTGGGGCTCGACCGGGGGCGGTGGCCCGATCTGTTCGACGAGCGCCACTTCACCGAGTACGAGGCGACCGGGCCCGAGGCGTGATGGGTCCGAGGGACGAAGAGGAGAGGGGCGCGAGAGGTGAAACGGGCGCGAGAGGTGGAAGGGGTGTGGTCCGTCGTATGAGAGTGGTCGCCGCCGTTCCGTTCGAGACCGTGCAGCGCCGTTTCGCGCGGGCGCATCCGCTCGGGCTCGCCCACGAGGCCAATACGAACGACGAGGCCGAGGAGCACATCCGCCAGGCCCAGTCCACGCTGGGGGCGTGGCAGCGCGTGCTGCTCGACCGGGACGATCTGCTCGGGATGGTGCTGCCGTGGCACCTGGGCGAGGGCGGCGAGCGCGAACTCGTGCCCGCGTCGGGTCTGACCGTCGCCGAGGCGGTCCTCCGGTTACGGGAGCTGGGCGACACGTACGCCCGTACGAACCCGGTCTGCGCCCGCAAGCTCGGACGGATGGCCACCGCGCCCTTCACCCCGCTCTTCCTCAGCACCCACGCGGTGCCCGGGGTCGACTACGAGGGGCTGGTGGTGCGGGAGGGGCTGATCCATCTCGACGGGCTGCACCGCGCGCTCGCGTGGGAGCGCGCGGGCCGGCTCACGCCGGGCACCCGGATCGAGGCGTTCCTCGCGAGCCACGCCCCGGCCGGCGCGGCGTCGGAGCCGAGGCCGGGCGCGGCGCCGGGATCAGGCTCAGGGCCTGGCCCCGGCCCGGACTCAGCCGCGTCCCACGTACGGCATCGCGCTGGGCAGGACGGCGACGGACTGGATGTTCACGCCCCTCGGTAGGTTCGCCATGACCAGCACCATCTCCACCACATGACGGATGTCCATCGTCGGCTCCACACGCAGCGTCCCGTCCGCCTGCCGGACCGCCGGCTGCTCCCGGCCCACCGGGGTCACATTGCCGATGTCGATCTGGCCGCACGAGATGTCGTGACGCCGGCCGTCCAGCGACAGCGAGCGCGTCAGCCCCGCCACGGCGTGCTTCGCCGCGGTGAAAGCGATCGAATCCGGTCGCGGGACCTGGGCGGAGGGGGCGCCGTTGTTGATGATCCGGCCACCGCGCGGCGTCTGGTCCTTCATCATCCGGTACGCGGCCCGCGAGCAGAGGAAGGTGCCGGTGGCGATGGAGTCCATGACGCGGTGCCAGTCCTCGGCGGAGACGTCCTCCGTCGGGGTGTACGGCATGGTGTCGGCCGCGTTGTTGAACAGCAGGTCCAGCCGTCCGAACCGCCCGCCCACCTCGTCGAACAGCCGGGTCACGGCGTCCGCGTCCGTGATGTCCGCCGGCACCGGAAGCGCACGTTCCGCCGCCGGGCCCGCGAGCGCCGCCGTCTCCTTCAGCGCGTTCTCGCGGCGCCCGGTCAGTACCACCGTCCAGCCGTCCGCCAGCAGTCCCAGCGCACAGGCGCGGCCGATGCCGCTGCCCGCGCCGGTGACGACGGCGATCGCGATCTTTTCGGCCAATTCAGTGGATTCGGTCATGCCCGACTTCCTTTCGCCGCATTCTGGATCTCCGCGAAGGCGAAGGCGGAGACGAGTCGACGAGTCTGGGGATTGATCGAGATGCTCGTCAAGACAGCGTGAAATGTGAGTTCGTCGAGAGTGTGTCGAGTTCGTCGCTTCCTTCGATACCGCTGAGGTCGTCGTGGGTCGCAGGGGCCGTTGCGGCCCTGAATCTTTCGAACAAATTCCCGGACAGGAGTGACCATGATCCCGCTGAATCCATCCGGCATACCTGTTTCCGGCGTTCCTGGATTTCCAGGCGTTCCCGCCCTCGGTGGAACCGCGAACAGCAGCGCCCTGTTCGAGCGCGCCAAGAAATCTCTCGCCGGCGGAATCAGTTCCTCCTCCCGGCTCACCTCCACCGGGCCGCACCCGTATCCGCTCTACATCACCAGCGGCTCCGGGGCCCGCATCCGCGACGCGGACGGAAACGAGTACATCGACTATCTCGCCGCCTACGGCAGCGCCGTACTCGGCCACGCCGCCCCCGCGCTCACCGACGCCCTCACCGGTGTCCTCGCCGGCGGGACCATGTTCGGCACCTGCAACGTGCCCGAGGTCGAACTCGCCGAACTCATCCGCGCGATGGTCCCCTGCGCCGATCTCGTCCGCTTCGCCAACTCCGGCTCGGAGGCCGTCCAGGGAGCGGTACGGGCCGCGCGCGGCCACAGCGGGCTGTCGAAGATCCTCAAGTTCGAGGGCCACTACCACGGGTGGACGGACACCCTCGCGATCTCCAACCGCCCCCCGGAGGCGGCGGCGGGACCCTACGACACCCCGCACTCCGTGCCGCACTCCCCGGGCATCCCGTCCGGCGTCAGCGGCGATGTCGTCGTCTGCCCCTGGAACGACCCGGACGCCCTCGTCGCCGTACTCGACGCCCACCGCGGTGAACTCGCCGCCGTCATCTGCGAACCCATCGTCGCCAACAACGCCTGCACGATGCCCGCCCCCGGCTATCTGCGCTTCCTGCGCGACGAGTGCACGGCGCGCGGCATCCTCCTCGTCTTCGACGAGGTCTGCACCGGCTTCCGCACCGGACCCGGCGGGGCGCAGGCCCTGTACGACGTCGTGCCCGACCTGGCCGTCTACTCCAAGGCCCTCGGCGGCGGGCTGCCCATCGCCGCCTTCGCGGGCCGCCGCGAGGTGATGGCCGCGCTCGCCAACGGCCGCGTCAAGCACGGCGGTACGTACAACGCCTCACCGCTCTGCGCGACCGCCGCCCTCGTCACGCTCACCGCGCTCGCCGACCCTGCCGTCGTCAAGAGGATCGACGACACCGGCCAGCGGATCATGGAGACCATCCGCAGGGCCGCCACCGACCACCGGGTCGCGTGCGCGGTGCAGGGCGTCGGCGCGATGTTCCAGGTCGTGTTCTCGCCGGGCGGCGCCCCCACCCGGAACTACCGCGACACGCTCCACCTGGACCAGCGGCGGTACGACGTCTTCCGCCACGAACTGCTGCGCCGCGGCATCCACACCAACGCGCACGGACTGGCCTGCTGGTTCGTGTCGGCCGCCGTGACGGAGGACGACACGGACCGGACCTGCGCCGCGATCGACGAGGTGTTCGCCGTGCTGGGGGGAGGGGGGACACCGGGAGCGGAGGGGCTGATGTGACGCACGCTACAGTCCGGTGCGGAAATCGAGGCCCCCGAGATGCTGCGGACGGAGCGGGATCGTCGCACTCTTGGCCGTATGAGTGATGCACCGATCGTCGTCCACCGGGCGTCCGGGACAGGCGGGCGGCGGGTCACGGTCCGCGGGCGGATCATGGGACTCGCCCATTCCGACGACCACCTGGTCGAATTCCTGCGGCTGGCCGGGCTGCCCGACGCCTGGGAACTGCTCGACGACCCGAGCTGGGTGGAGTGGCAGGGCGGGCCCGCGCACGAGTACAGCGTGGTGGTGTGAGGGCCCGCCGCCCGGCCGCTGGGCCGGAGGGCCCGCCCGGCGGGCCCTCCGTGCATGATCCGTGCGTGATCAGTCCGCGACGAGCGCGGCGAGCTGCGTCAGGCCGTCGATCCGCCAGTCCGCCGCCTTGATCACGGCCGGGTCGTCCGCCCACAGATACCCCCACGGCCCGCGCCGCAGATGAGCCGTGCGCAGGCCCGCCTCCTTCGCGGGGAACAGGTCGTACGCCGGGTGGTCGCCCACGTACACCGTCCTGTCGGGCGCCGCCCCCGCCGCCTCGCACACCCGCGCGAAGAACTCCGGGGACGGCTTGGCGACGCCCCACTCGCCCGAGGTGGCGACGAGATCCGCCGGCAGGTCCAGGCCGCGCAGCAGCTCGCCGGCCCTGGCGGTCTGGTTGCCCGCTAGGACGACCCGCACGCCGAGCTTCCTGAGGCCCGCGAGGGCCGGCCGTACGTCGGGATAGAGGTCGGACTCGTCGAGGTGCTGGCCGCGCCCCGCGGCCTCCCTGGCGCGGTACGCCTCGGCGACGTCCATGCCGGGTCTGATGAGGCGCAGCGCGTCGGTGTCGTCCTTGTCCTGGACGGTGGCGGCGCCGACGAGCGCGGAGATGGTGTGGCGCGGGATGCCGAGCCAGTCGGCCCAGGAGGCCCAGTGGCGGTCGTCGCGCACGAGGGTCTCGCCTACGTCGAACACGATGCTTTCGATCACCGGTCCCAGCGTAGGGGGATACGCTCCGCCGATTGTCAGTGGCTGGCCGTAGCCTTGCTCCTATGTTCGCTTCTTCTTCCACCCCGAAGTCCGCGTCCCCGTCCCCGGTCAGATCCGCCGCTGTGGTGAACGCGGAGATCCGCGCGCTGTGGGCGCGTGCGGGCAGCGCGCTGTCGTCGGCCGAGCAGGAGCGCTACCAGCGGCTGCTGGTGGAGTGGGCCGCCGCCGTACGGGCCGATGTCGTCGAGGCCGCGTAGCGCCCCTTCCGAGGGCCCCACCGGGTAAGTGGTCATGACCGTGCTCCGGATGGCGTAGAGTTGCATTCAACGGCGCGGGGTGGAGCAGCTCGGTAGCTCGCTGGGCTCATAACCCAGAGGTCGCAGGTTCAAATCCTGTCCCCGCTACTGGAAGAAAACGAAGGCCCGGATTCCTCAGGGAATCCGGGCCTTCGTCATGTCTCGGTCCCGTTCCCCGATCCGGGCTTGACCTTTACGTAACGTCAACTTCTACCGTGAACGTCATGGAGTGGTCGATCCAGGACATCGCGAAAAAAGCCGGTACGACGAGCCGTACGCTCCGGCACTACGGCGAGCTGGGGCTGCTGGAGCCCAGCAGGACCGGTGCCAACGGATACCGGTACTACGGCCAGGACGCCCTGGTCCGGCTGCAGCGGATCCTGCTGCTGCGGGAGCTGGGGCTCGGGCTGCCGGAGATCGCCCGGGTACTCGACGGCCGGCAGGACACGGCCGCCGCCCTGCGTGGCCATCTGGGGCTGCTGGAGCAGGAGCGCGAGCGCATCGGACGGCTGATCGCGTCCGTGCGGACCACTCTCCACAAGACCGGGAACGGAGAGGAACTCATGGCGGAAGAAGTGTTGGACGGCTTCGCGCACACGCGGTACGAGCAGGAGGCAACCGAGCGGTGGGGTCGCCCCGCCTACGAGAAGAGCGACCGCTGGTGGCGCTCGCTGAGCGAGGGGGAGCGCCGGGCGTTCGGTGAGCAGCACGAGTCGATCGCCCGCGACTGGGGGCGTACGGCGGCGGCCGGGCACGGCGCTTCGAGCGACGAGGCGCAGGCGATCGCCCGGCGTCACTGCGACTGGCTGTCGGTGACCATGGAGCCCACCAGGTCTTATGTCATCGGGGTGACGGCCATGTACGTCGATGATCCACGTTTCACCGCGACGTATGACCAGTACGGTGAAGGTACGGCTGTGCTCGTGCGGGACGCCATGAAGGTGTACGCCGAGCGCCACCTGACCGACTGAGCGTTTCCACATCGGTTCTCCGCAGTCCAGCACCGGTCTCCTGTCCGGCAGTACCGGTCTCCTGCCGGTGGTACCGGTTCTCCGTAGCCCAGTCGGCCGACGGCGGGTCGCTGCCCGGCGCGGCAGCGGCCAGCCTGGGTGGAGCGCGGTACCGTCCGCAGCCGTCGGCGGATCGGGCAGGAGACGACTGGTGGGGAAGCTCAGGAGAATCGGAGAACGCCTCGGCGGCAGGACCAGGCAGGACGCCGACGGCGCCGGGTTCTGGGGTGCCGACGGTGCGGGTTTCTGGGCCACCGGTACGAACGGGCGCGACCACCGGCGCGACCCCGCCAGGGATCTCGGCCGGGCGCCGCACGGACCGTACGGGTACGGGCGGCGCCTCGCCGGGCGCCGGGTCGTCCGGTTCCTGCCCGCGCTGGTGATCATCGGCGGGGTGATCCTGGATCTGGTGACCCCGGCGCGGGTGACCTCGTCGCCGCTCTTCGCCGCCGCCCCGCTGGTCGCGGCGCCGTTCTACCCGCTCTTCGGCACCCTGCTGGTGGCCCTGGCCTCGCTCGCCGCCGAGGTGGCGCTGCGCGCCCATACGGGCACGCTGACCACGGTGGTGTCGGTCAGCGAGCTGCTGACGGTGCTGGTCGTCTCCGCCCTCGCGCTCTACATCAACGGGGTCGTCAGACGCAGCGGCGAACGGCTGGCCTCCGCCCGCATCATCGCCGAGACCGCCCAGCGCGCCGTGCTGCCCAGACCGGCGGAGCGGATCGGCGGTCTGCGGATCGCGGCGCGGTACGAGGCGGCGCAGGAGGGCGCGTTCATCGGCGGGGACCTCTTCGCCGTACAGGACACGCCGTACGGGGTGCGGCTGGTGGTCGGCGACGTACGGGGGAAGGGGCTGGAGGCGGTCGAGGCGGTCGCCGTGATCATCGGGTCGTTCCGGGAGGCGGCGGAGCAGGAGAGTTCGCTGGAGGGCGTCGCACAGCGGCTGGAGCGCTCGCTCCTGCGCGAGGGGACGCGGCGGGACGGGCTCGATGTCTTCGAGGGGTTCACCACGGCCGTACTGGCGGAGATCCCGCACGGCGAGGACGTCGTACGGCTCGTCAACCGGGGGCATCCCGAGCCGCTGCTGATGTGCCACGACGGAGCGGTACGGATGCTGGCGTCGCGCGACCCCGCGCTGCCGCTCGGCATGAGCGAGCTGGGCGCGTGGCCGGACCGGGCGGAGCAGTCCGCGTACCCCGACGGCGCGACGCTGCTCTTCTACACGGACGGGCTCACCGAGGCGCGCGACGGCCAGGGGGTCTTCTACGTCCCGCGCGAGCGGCTGGACGGGCGGATCTTCCAGGGGCCCGACGAGATGCTCCAGGCGCTGATCGACGACGTACGGCTGCACACGGGCGGCGGCAGCCAGGACGACATGGCGCTGCTGGCGGTCAGCCGGCCCACGGAGGGGGAGCCGGAGCGGCGCAGGACGATGCCGATCGTTCCGTGACGCGGGTCCGTCGTGACGCGGGTCCGTGAGGCTCTCCGCGTCGGCCTCCGCGACGCGGCTGCGTGAGGGAAGTGTGAGGGCGGACCACGACCGGCGGTCACGAAGCGTGTTCGACACGTACCGCTCCGCACAACAAATGACATACCGTCAAGTATGTGCGGTGGACGGATATGCTCCTGGCGTCGATCAACTCGCCCTGATGCGCGTTCTTGTGTCCCGGTACGTCCGATGCGAAGTCGTTAACGATCACCGGGAACAGCTTGGAATAACGCCCTGGTCTCTATTAACGTTCGATAACGCAGCGCGGTCGTCCCAGCCGTCGTCAGAGATGGCACCGTGCGCGTGCGCCGAATCCCGCGAGGGAACCGGGGAACCACCCATTGGGGTGAATCGGGAGTTACTTGCCGCCGTGCGCGGCAGGGGACACCCGTAGGAGACCTTCCTGCTCCGAACCCGTCAGCTAACCCGGTAGGCGAGAAGGAAGGAAAGGAGCACGCCTCAGTGGCGTCCAACCAGTCTGCCCCCACGGCGACCTTCGAACCCCACTCCTTCGGCAGCGGCGGTGAGAACGAGGCGCCCGGCACCTGGGGGGAGTGGAACCCCACCGAGGAGTCCGTCCGTCCCGTACGCGGCAAGCACCGCGTCGCCAGACAGCGCAACGGACTCGCCCGCAGCTCCACCGTCCTCGGCGTCGGCGTCATCGCCGCTGTCGGCGCGGGCGGCATCGCCACCGCGCAGGACAAGCCCGCGGTCTCCATATCCCTGCCCGATGCCATCGCGGACAACCTTCCGGACGCCAAGTCCCTGCCGGGGATGGCCTATCTCGGCTCGGACGACTCGGACTCCGAGTCCGACGTGCTGGCCAGTGAGCCGCTGACCACCGCCGGGCTGACGATCTCGGACACCGAACAGGGCGCCACCGACGCCGGCGAGGCGCTGCGCGCCCGCATCCTCCAGCAGGCCGAGCGGCAGCAGACCGAGGCCGACGCCACGCAGAAGGCGGCGGTGCAGGACGCGGCGGCCGAGAAGGCCGCGGCCCAGGCCAAGGCGCGCCAGACCGACGCCGAGAAGAAGATCGAGGCGGCCAAGAAGAAGGCCGAGGCGGAGGCCAAGGCCAAGGCCGAGAAGGAACGTCTCGCCAAGCTGGCGGCCAGCTACTCCCTCCCCACCTCCTCGTACACCCTCACCTCCTCCTTCGGTCAGTCCGGCTCCCTCTGGTCCTCCGGCTACCACACCGGCCTGGACTTCGCGGCGCCCACGGGCACCCCGATCAAGGCCGTGCACAGCGGCACCGTCAAGTCGGCCGGCTGGTCGGGCTCGTACGGCTACCGCACGGTCCTGGAGCTGGATGACGGCACGGAGGTCTGGTACGCGCACCAGTCCTCGCTCTCCGTCAGCGCCGGGCAGAAGGTCTCCACCGGTGAGGTCATCGGCCGGGTCGGCGCGACCGGCAACGTGACCGGGCCGCACCTCCACCTGGAGGTCCACACCTCCGGCGGTACGGGCATCGACCCGATGGCCTGGCTGAACGGCAAGGGCATCAACCCCTGAGGCCCTGAGGCCCTGAGGTCAACTCCCAGGCCCTGAGGGCAACGGGAGTGCCCTGAAACGGAATAGGGCGCTCCCTGGGGGAGTTGTAGTGAGGTATGACGACTTTGCGCACACTCGGCTCCTCCGACCTCAAGGTCTTCCCCCTCGCCCTCGGCGGCAACGTCTTCGGCTGGACCGCCGACCGTACGGCCTCCTTCGCCGTCCTCGACGCGTACGCCGCCGCGGGCGGCAACTTCGTGGACACCGCCGACACCTACTCGTCCTGGGTGCCGGGCCATGCCGGCGGTGAGTCCGAGACCGTCCTCGGCGAGTGGCTCGCCGCGCGCGGCAACCGCTCCGACGTGCTCGTCGCGACGAAGGTGGGCGCGCACCCGGAGTTCAAGGGGCTGAAGCCCGCCACGATCAAGGCCGGGGCCGAGGAGTCGCTGCGCCGGCTCGGGACCGATTACATCGACCTGTACTACACGCACTTCGACGACCCGGACGTCCCGGTCGAGGAGATCGTCACCACGCTCGACCAGCTCGTCAAGGAGGGCAAGGTCCGCGCCGTCGCCGCCTCCAACCTCAGCGCGGAACGGCTGGACGCCTCGATCACCTTCGCGGAGCGCGAGGGTCTTGCCCGGTATGTCGCGCTCCAGCCGCACTACAACCTGGTCTCGCGCGACACGTACGAGGGCCCCCTGCGGGACACCGCGGCCCGACACGGCCTCTCCGTCGTGCCGTACTTCGCCCTCGCCTCCGGCTTCCTGACCGGCAAGTACCGACCCGGCACCCAGGTGGAGAGCGCCCGCGCCGAGGGTGCGGGCAAGTACCTGGAGTCCGAGCGCGGTGTGAAGGTGCTCGCCGCGCTGGACCGGATCGCCGAGGCGCACGGCGCCGAGGTCGCCACCGTCGCGCTCGCCTGGCTGGCGGCGCAGCCGACCGTCGTCGCGCCCCTCGCCTCCGCGCGGGCGCCCGAGCAGCTTCCGGCGCTGCTCGCGGTCGCGGAGCTGGAGCTGACGGAGGAGGAGCTGGCGGAGCTGACCGCCGCCTCCGCCTGATACCCGGCACCGCGTGACCGCCGCCTCCGTCTGACGGAGGTCACCTCGGGACGGACGATCAGTACTGGCGGTACGGGTTGTAGCCGTCGTAGTCGATGTACGGCGGCGGCACCCGTACCCGGCCCGTGGCCCGCGCCGCATAGGTCAGCGCGGGCCCCGCTATCTCCTTGCGCTCCCACAGGTGGTGCAGCAGTTCCTGCTCGCGCTCCACGAAGTCCGGGCCGACCGGGTCACGCCCGGCCCGGTGGCGCAGGAACGCCAGGGCCGTCGCGAACGCCTCGTACTCCCCGACCACCCGCGCCGCCGCGCGCCCGTGGCTGCGGCTCGCGAACCCCCGCGCCATGGTGCGTGCCCGCATCGAGGAGAGCGCGAGGGGCGCGGCCGGGGCCAGCCAGCCCGCGGCGGCGTACGCGGGCAGCTCGGCCGCGAGGGTGCGCAGCTCGCGCTGGCGGCTCCAGATCGCCAGCCAGGTCAGCAGCCCGAAGACCGGCACCATGATCGCCCCGTACACGGCGTAGAAGCCGAAGGGCCCGAACAGCGCCGCCGACCCGTTCCACAGGGCGTGCATGCCCATCGCGAGGACCAGCCCGAGCAGCGGGAAGACCACCCGGCGCACCTTCTGGCGCCGGGCCGCCACGGCCGCCAGGCCGAAGCCGATACCCGTCGCCGCCGTGAAGAGCGGGTGGGCGAACGGCGACATCACGACGCGTACGAAGAAGGTCGCCGCCGTGACCGAGTTCAGCCCGGAGTGCCCCTGGCTCTGGTCCTCGCCGAAGGCGTTGCCCAGATAGAGGATGTTCTCCGTGAACGCGAAGCCGGTGGCGCTGAAGCCCGCGATCACCACGCCGTCGACCAGCCCCGTGAAGCTCCTCCGGCGGAAGAGGAAGATCAGCAGGATCGCCGTGGCCTTCGCGCTCTCCTCGACGACCGGCGCTATCACCGTGGCGCCCAGGGACTCCGCGCCGGCCGGGTCCGCGGTGGCGGTGGCTATCCACTCCGTCGCGAAGGAGTTCGCGAGGATCGCGACGAGCGCCGCCGCGAAGGCGCCCCAGGCGAAGGCGAACAGCAGATTCGTCCACGGGCCCGGCTCGACCCGGTCCAGCCAGCGGAAGGCCGCGGCCAGCAGCGGTACGGGCAGCACGGCGAGCCCGAGGCCCACCAGGAAGCCCTGGGGCCCGGTCTGCTCCCGGACGAGCGCGAGGATCACCAGCGCGCAGAGCGCGAGCACCGTGACCAACGCCCCGGCCCTGACCGCCCTGTTGCGCCAGAACGCGCGCGTCGGCCGGTAGCGCCTGCGGGCGGGCTCGGGCACGGCGCTCCACAGGTCGCCGAGCTGCTCCTGCTGCTCGTAGACGGGGATGGCCGGATGCGGGTCGAGGCGCTGCGGGGACGGTTCTGACACCCCATGACCCTAACGAGGGGCACTGACACCCGGCGATCACCCCGGGTGATCTCAGGGTGGCCTAACCGTTGTCGGTACGGCGGAACAGCAGGTCGTGCACCACGTGTCCCTTGTCGAGTCCCTGGCCCTCGAACCGGGTCAGCGGCCGGAATGCGGGCCGTGGCGCGTAGCCGCCGTCCGGCGCCGTGTTGCCGAAGTCCGGATGGGCCGTCAGCTCGGCGAGCATCTGCTCGGCGTACGGCTCCCAGTCGGTCGCGCAGTGCAGTACGGCCCCGGGCTTCAGCCGGGCCGCGGCCAGGTCCAGGAACTCCGGCTGGATCAGCCGGCGCTTGTGGTGCCGCTTCTTGGGCCAGGGGTCCGGGAAGTAGACGCGTACCCCGTCGAGCGACGCGGCGGGCAGCATCTCGCGGAGCAGGATGATCGCGTCGCCGTTGGCCACCCGTACGTTGGTCAGCCCGTTCTCCTCGGCGAGCCGGAGCAGATTGCCCTGGCCCGGGGTGTGCACGTCGACGGCGAGGATGCCGGTGCCGGGGTCGTCGGCGGCCATCCGCGCCGTCGCCTCGCCCATCCCGAAGCCGATCTCCAGGACGACCGGCAGCCCGTCGAAGAGCGCGCCGGGGTCGAGCACCCGCTGACCGTCGATGTCCAGGCCCCAGGCGGGCCAGAGCCGCCGCAGCGCGTCGGCCTGCCCGGTGGTCACCCGGCTGCGGCGCGGCTGGAAGCTGCGGATGCGCCGCTCGAAGTGCGACCCGGCGGGGTCGGCCGCGGGGCCCGTGCCGTCCGGGAACATCCGGCTCGCGGGACGGCTCACCGTGGGGCCCGCGCTGCGGCTCGCTGTGGGGTTCTCGGTCATCTCGGCAATCCGGGCTGGTGGCGGGGGCGGGGTGGGGGTGCGGTACGGCCGGGAGCCGGCCGTGCTGCCCCAATTCTACGGAACCCGGCGGACCGCCCCTGGTCCCCGCTCCTCCGCCAGCACCGCGAGCGCCCTCCGCGCCACCTCACGGCCGATGGGCAGCGACGCGGTCGCCGCCGGTGACGGCGCGTTCAGGACGTGGACCGTGCGGCCCGCCCGCCGGATCAGGAAGTCGTCCGCCAGGGTGCCGTCCCGCAGGACCGCCTGGGCCCGTACGCCCGCCGCCGCCGGGCGCAGGTCGGCGTCCCTGACCGCGGGGAGCAGCCGCCGTACGGCCGTCGCGAAGGCCCGCTTCGAGAGGGAGCGGCGCAGCTCGCCCGCGCCGTACCGCCAGTGGTCGCGCGCCGTGCGCCACGCCCCGGGCCAGGCGAGCGTCGCGGCCAGCTCGGCCGGGCGTACGGCGGTCCAGGTGTACCCCTCGCGGGCCAGCGCCGGGACCGCGTTCGGGCCGACGTGGACGCTGCCGTCGACGGAGCGGGTCAGATGCACCCCGAGGAACGGGAACGCCGGGTCCGGCACCGGATAGACCAGTCCCCGGACCAGCTCCGGCCTGGCCAGCTCGTAGTACTCGCCCCGGAACGGCACGATCCGCATCCCCGGCTCGTCGCCCGCGAGCCGGGCCACCCGGTCGCAGTGCAGCCCCGCGCAGTTGACCAGGGCCCGCGCCCTGACCACCGCCCCGGACGCGGTGCGGACCGCGACGCCCCAGGGGCGCCGGTCGATGGCGGTGACCTCGGATCCGTACCGTACGGACGCGCCCGCGCCCTCCGCGGAGACGGCGAGCTGCCGGGCGACCGCCGCGAAGTCGCAGACGCCCGTCGTGCCGACCTGGATGGCCGCGACGCCGCGCACCTGCGGCTCGTACTCCATGATCTGCGCCGGGCCCAGCTCCCGTACCGGCAGGCCGTTCTCCCGGCCGCGCTGGACCAGGGCGTGCAGCCGGGGCAGTTCGTCGCGGCGGGTGGCGACGATCAGCTTGCCCGTGACCCGGTGGGGGATGCCGTACTCCGCGCAGAACTTGACCATCTCGGCGGAGCCGCGCACCGCGTACCGCGCCTTGAGCGAGCCAGGGCGGTAGTAGACCCCGCTGTGGATCACTCCGCTGTTGTGGCCCGTCTGGTGGCGCGCCGGTCCCGGCTCCTTCTCCAGCACGACGACGCGGGTGCCGGGGGCCGCGCGCGTGATCGCGTACGCCGTCGACAGGCCGACGATCCCGCCGCCGATCACCAGTACCTCGCAGTCGAACCCCACGCGTGTGCCCATCGCGCGCGTCACCTCCCACCCCGATAGTGCACTGGCCCGGGGGCGGCGTGCTTAAACCCGCACGCGGACACCGATGCACCGGGACCGGCCAGGCGGTCCTACGCGGGCGCCACCAGCAACGGCCTGGCCCGCTCGCGCAGCTCGGCCACCCGCGGCTCGTCCCCGTACGGCTCCAGCCGGTGCAGCAGATCCCGTACGTACTCGGTCGTACGGGCCGACGAGATCCGCCCCGCCACCTCCACCGCCCGCGTACCGGCCGCGCATGCCGCGTCCAGATTGCCCGACTCCAGCTCCGCGACCGCGCTCACCACCAGCCGCAGGCCGTGCGAGCGTACGAACTCCTCCGTCGGCCGGGAGAGCGCCTGCTCCGTGAACTGCCGTACCTGGCGTGGTGCCTTCAGGTCGCGGTAGCACTCGGCGGCGTCGGCCGCGAACCGGTCGTACGAGTAGAAACCCAGCCACCCCGGATCCGCGTCACCGTCCCGGGAGCGCTCCAGCCACCCCTCCGCGGCCTTCAGCGACGCCCCGGCCGCGACCGCGTCGCCCGCCTTCGCGTGGGCGCGCGCCTCCACCAGCCGGAAGAAGCTCATCGTGCGGGCCGTGGCCAGCCCCCGGTTGCGCTCCAGCGCCGCCTGGGCGAGATCGACGCCCTCGTCGGCGAAGCCCCGGTACGTCGCCTGGAGCGACATGGACGCCAGGACATAGCCGCCCAGCGGTACGTCGGCCGCCGCGCGCGCCAGCCGCAGCGCCTGGATGTAGTAGCGCTGCGCCGCCTCCTGCTGACCGGTGTCGAAGGCCATCCACCCGGCCAGCCTGGTCAGTTCGGCCGTGGCGCCGAAGAGCCCCCGGCCGACCTCGTCGCTGTACGCCCCGAGGAGCAGCGGCGCCGCGTCGACCCGCAGACACTCGGGGACCATCGACGAACGCCAGTCCCCGCCCCCGTACTTGGAGTCCCAGCGGCGGGCGTCGGACGCGGCCTCGCGCAGCTTGGCGACGTCGCTGTGGCCCACACGCAGCGGGGACAGCTCGCCCGGAGCCCCGGCGGTCCCGGTCGCGTCGGAGGCTCCCTGCGTGAGGTGCCCGCCCCCGCCGTGCGCTCCCTGCGCCGCCTCCGCGACCGCCGGATCACGGGCGACCGAGGAGTCGGCGGGGGTTATCAGCCACCGGGAAGCGGGCGTCGCGTAAGCGCTCACTGCGAAAGATCCGGCCAGCGACTGCCAGATGCCCCCGCTGCCCGCGCGCCGGCCCGCGAGGTCCAGCCGGTACAGCTCCGTCGCCGTGCGCACCGCCTCCCCGACGTCGCGCGGGAAGGCGAGCCCGACCTCGGGGGCCGGGTCCGCGTCCGCGAGCCCTATCTCGTGGAGCGGGACAGGACGTCCCAGTTTGGCTCCGATGGCTGCGGCGATGAGATGGGGCGCCGCACCCTGCGGAACCATCCCCTTGGACACCCATCGCGCCACGGAGGTCTTGTCGTAGCGAAGTGTCAGACCGCGCTGCGCCCCGAGGTCGTTGACCCGCCGGGCGAGGCCGGCGTTGCTGATTCCCGCGAGGGCGAGAACGGTGCCGAGCTTCTCGTTCGGCCCGCGTAGGTCCCTGGACATGCGCCACCCCTCGACACGCAGACGGCCGCCGCTCTGCGGCATAGGCACGCGGCATTCGTAAACCCAGCGTAGTTCGCCACATCCCTACCGTTAAGGGCCGGACTTCCGGATGGCGGGATTGTTGTCCGTCCCGGGGCCGCCGAGGAGGCCCCGGAGAGGCGCGCCGTGCTCCGGGTGTGTAGCGTGCGCCCGGCCGTGCGCTCTTGGCCCCGCGGGAGCGGGAGCGCTTCCATGAGACCTGCGTGGGTCGGCCCACTGCGTACTGGAACGAGTGGGCTGGGGGATACCGCCGCCCCAATCCCCGCGGGCGGTGGACCGGTCCGGGAGGCGAATCCCGCCTCCCGGACCGAACGTTCGCCGGCGCCGGAGCCCGGACGGGGTCCGCCCGGCGCGCCGCGCCGTGTTCGGAGATTGGCTGAATGCTGCCCATCGGTTGTCGGTCGGAGGAGCGCCGTTTCTCCGCCACATGGCCAATGCCAGGGGCGCATTCCCCTTCGCGCGCACGCTTCCGTAGGCCCTCCCGTGCGCCGTTGTCATGGCAGCATGGTCCCGAACGGCTTCGGTTCGAGCTTCTCAGCTTGAGCTTCGACGCGGGATCATGGACCCGGGACCGCACGATCCTGGTTCCAGGGGGCCCCGGTCCGGGCCCGATTGATCCACAGGCTGTGGAAGCGTGGAGGCGGCGATGCGGTGGTTGGTGGGATGGAGCAGTATCGCCGCGCGCTTCGGCACCGCCGGGGCGGTCGGCCCCGTCGGCGACGCCGAGAGCGGCAGCGTCCACCCGGTCGGCTCCCAACTCCTGTGGGGTGACCCGGATCCGCTGTGGGCCGTCGGCGACTGGCGCCCCGACGAGATCAGGGTCGTCACCGTCGACCCGTTCACCCGGCTCGCCGTGCTCGGCTGCTGCGGGGCCACCGACGAGGAGCTGCGCGTCGGCCTGTTCGCCGCGCGCGGCGGCGCGCTGCGCCATCTCACCGCCTGGTCCGGCAGTTACACCGCCGTCGCCCAGATCGGCCGCCGCATCACCATCGCCGGCGACCTGGCCGGAGCGCGCCCCGTCTTCTACACGCCCTGGGCGAGCGGTACCGCGTACGCCACCGCCGCCCTGCCGCTCGCCGACCTCATCGAGGCCCAGCTCGACATCGGGCACCTCGCCGCGCTCCTCGCCTGCCCCGAGACCCCGGAGGCGCTGCGCGACTCCACCCCGTACGAGGGCGTCAAGCGCATCCCGCCGGGCCACGCGCTCGTGCTGCGCGAGGGATCACGCGAGATCACCGGGTACGAACCGGTCGCCTCCCTCGCCGTCGCGGGCCCCCAGCGCGACCCCGACCTGGCCGTCGAAGGCGTACGGGACGCACTCGTCGACTCCGTACGCGCCCGGCTCCTGGCCCCGCGCCACGCCCCCGAGACCCTGCCGCAGGACCCCGGCCCCGTCCCCGGCATGGGCCCCGCCGACCGGCGCGCCGCGCGCGGGGGCGCCGGACCCGTCCCCGGCATCGGCGCCGACCTGTCCGGCGGCAGCGCCTCCGGCACCCTCGCCCTGCTCGCCGCCGGGCTGCCCGGCGCGCCCGGCACGATCCTCGGGCACGGCACCGGCGCGGGGGAGCGGCTGCTCGCCGTCACCTTCAACGACCTGTCCACGGCGGGCCGGGACGAGGCCGAACTGGAACGGGCCAGGGCCATCGCCGCCAACCCCCGACTGCACCACGTGGTCGTCGCCGCGGGCGAGGAGGCCCTGCCGTACGCCGAGTTGGAAGGACCGCTCACCGACGAGCCGGGCCCCTCCCTCGTCGTGGCGGAACGGCACCGGCGGCGCCTCGCCGCGGGCAGCGCGGACCACTTCACCGGGGCGGGCGCCCGCGAGGTCCTCGACGCGCACCCGGCACGCCTGGCCGATCTGCTCCTCGACCGGCGCAGACGCCACCTCCTGCACCCGGTCACCGCACTGGCCAAGGCCGAAGGCCCGTCGCCCGCCTCCCTCTTCATCCCGGTGACCGTCTACCGGGCGGCGCGCAAGCTGGCCCGTACGCCCTACCGCACCGGCCTCGAAGAGGCCGCCGCCCGGCTCCCCGAGGCCAACCGGGCGCTCCTGTCCGCCGCGTCGAACGGCCCGCTGGGCGCCTCGCTGGCCGCGCTCACCTGGTCACGGCCGGGGCCCGCCGCCCGCTGGCTGACGGGCGAGGCCCTGGCGGAAGTATCGGTTCGCCTCTTGTCGGGCGCCACCCGCCCCACCTCGGTCCAACGACCCGGCGAGGCCCGCGCCCGCGCCGCCCTCGCCCGCTTCGCCGCCGACCACCGGGTCTTCGAGCAGGCGGGCGAGATCCGCAGCCAGCGGCTGCACGCGCCGTTCCTGGACAACCAGGTCGTACGGGCCTGCCGCGAACTCCCCGAGGCGCTACGGGTCCAGCCGGGCGCCCGCGCCGAGATCCTCCGTACGGTCCTGGCCGGCACGGGCATCCACGACCTCCCCCCGGGCTGGGGCGCCACCTCCCGCGCGGGCTCGGCTGCGGCCACCCGGGTCGGCCTGCGCGCCTCCATCGGCGACCTGATCACCCTCTTCGACGCCCCGCTCCTCGCCGACGCGGGCCTGGTCGAGGCCCGCGTCGTCCGCAAGGCGCTGCGCGCGGCGGCCGAGGGCGAACCGGTCCCCCTGGACGGCCTGGCGGACCTGGTCTCCACCGAACTCTGGCTCCGCCGCCTCCTCTCCCGCCGAGGCACCTGCTGGACGGGCACGGCGGCCCCACGCCAGCGCGCGGTCGCGGGCGGAGTGGTCCCGCGCCCGACACTCCGGTCATAGGCGGCAGGGGCAGGGCCGGGGGCAGAGCCGGGTCCGACGAGCCCAAGGCCGGGCCAGGGCCGATGAGGCGAGCCCCGCCGCCGCCGAGTTGCACCCTGGAACGGCGGGAGGCTTCACCGTGCTCGGCTTCGGCCAGCCGGGGCTTGATGTGGTGCTGCTGGAGCACCTTGAAAGTAGTCTCTATATCGAACAGTTCGCAGGGGTGGGGCGGTATGTCGAAGCGTACGAGCGGCTTACGGCTTCCGCCCTCCCGTTCGACAAGTCACTGTCTCTCATTGCCGCCAAGAAGGATGCACTCCAATGATTCCGTACGTCCTCGGAGACGCCGCGTTGGATGTCGTGTGGCGCAAGTCCAGCCACAGCGGAGCTGACAGCAACTGTGTCGAGGTTGCCGACGCTGGGCCCGGCTTCACTCCTGTACGCGACAGCAAGTCCCCGGACGGCCCTCGCCTTGCCTTCGGCGCGGGCGCCTGGACGTTGTTCGTGTCGGCGCTGAAGACCGACGCCGACCCGCTGATCTGATCTCCGACCCGTCGTACGCGGGCACCATGACGATGACCTGGCACCTCACTGCCGCCGGAGAGGGCACCGAGGTGACCGTCACCGCCGTGGACGTGCCACCCGGCATCGACCAGGCGGCCCACGAGGCCGGGATCGCCTCCTCGCCGGCCAACCTGGCGTCGTACGTCGAAGGGGCCGGCCGACTCGGTTCGGCTGGGCCCCGGGACCGGCCACGTCGTCACGGAGGCAGCGCGCGCTTCCTGGCGTTGGCGTGGGGCGGTGCGTACGGGGTTGCACCTTCCGTAGCGGCATGTGGTCCGGTGGACCTACGTCACGGTCCCTTGAGGAAAGGTCCCTGCTCATGCATTCGTCCTTCATGCCACCCCGCCAGGTCAAGATCGGTGACGCGGCGGCCTTCGCCGGCAGCACGCCGCGGGCGATTCGCCATTACCACGAGATCGGCCTGCTCCCCGAGCCTGAGCGGGGCGGCGACGACCGCCGCCGCTACGGGTACGAGGACATGATCCGCCTGCTGTGGATTCGCAAGATGGCCGACGCCGGGATCGCCCTGGACGACATCCGTGACGCCTTTACCACCGGCACGGCTTCCGCCGGTGCGGACAGCGGAGACGGTATCGCGGGCATCCTGGAGCGGTTGGAGGGAACCCTCACCGAGCAGGTGGCGGAATTGCGGCGACAGCGGACCGCCGTGCAGCGGATGCGCACCGAAGGCAGCCGGATGGGCCTGCTCTCCGACTTCGTCACCGACCGCCTCAAGAGCCTGCCCGAGGGCTCCCTGCGTCAGGCGGACCTGGACACTCTGCTGGTCACCGAGCGGATCTTCGGCCCGCTCGGCGCTGCCGTCCAGGCCAGCCGCTTCATCGCCCTGGCCACGCACCCCACTCTGCGGGAGGATTCCGACCGCGTCGATGACGCCGAGGAGGCACTCGATGACAGCGTCGCCGTCGATGATCCCCGGGTGGCTCAAGTGGCCGGCGAGCGGCACGCCTTCGAAAGTGCTCTGCAGGCCGTCATCGAGGAGTCCGGCCTGGAGAAGGACGACGATGCCCTCTTCGATGCCTGGGACATTTTGCACCCTGCCGATGACGGAGAGGACGAGGCCGACCTCACCCCTGGCAGGCGGGAGGCCGGCTCCATGAGCGCGTTCGAAGCCATCGGCAAGATGCCCTACGACTGGTCCCCGGCCCGCCTGCGCTGTATGGAACTGGCCGTAGAACTCTTCGCCCAGGACTTACCCGGTACCTGAAACACGGCCTGGGTGGGCGTTGCCGTTAGCCAGCGGTTGCGGGTGGCGATGTGGTGCGGGGGCGATGGGCCCGCACGTCCACAGGGCGCCCATCGGGATCGCGAGCTGTCATCGTCCACTGGGTGGGCAGGGTCTCGATCTGTCCGACCGGCCACCCGGCACCCAGGATGTGTTCGCGCACCTCGCACAGTTGCGCATATGTTCCTACGCGCAGTCCCCACCCCGCCCTGTTCAAGGGGTCGAGATCAGTGGTGGGGGCGGTAGCGGTTTCGACGATCATCAGGTGGTCGTCCCCGCCGACATCGATGACTGCGATCCGAGGATCAGAAGGGGTTGCGGCGCGCTCGAATGCGAGCGTTGCTCCGAGCAGCTCCGTGTAGTACGTCATGAGCCGGTCGAGGTCGGTCGTGGACAGCGTCAGATGGTTGATTCCGAGGAGATCGGGCATGGTCGGCCAACTGTAGTGCAGCCGCCGGACGCCACCTGGGTCGTTGGTGAAGCCTGGTCACAGTGCCTGACCTATCAGGCCGCGCCGGCGCCGACACGGTCGCCCGGCATGTCGCCGGGTGTGATCACGCGGCGCGCCGACGCCGGAGCCGACCGCCCGGATCACTCCTCAGGCCACTGGTCCATCAGCTCCTCGCCCGTGACCGTCCGGGTCGTACCGTCCGTGAGGGTGAGCGTGACGGTGCCGGTGATCAGGCCGTCCGGGTTGCCGTCCGGCCACCACGCGGTCCACCGGCCGTCCTGCACCGTGGCGTGGACGGTCTTCCCGGAGTCGCGCACGGTGACGTCCTCGACATCGGCGCCCACCGCGCCGAGCGCGTAGTTGAACTCGCCGGCGTCGCTGCCGCGGGCGCCCAGGGTGTCCAGGGTGAGGACACCGGCGCCGGCCTTGGCCGTCGAGCTGATGGCCATCGAGATGTAGGTGCCGTCCGAGGCCGCCAGGCAGTACGACGCGTCGTCCTTCCCCCACATGACGATCATGGAGGCGATTTTGCCGCGCACGTCGGCATTGACGATCGTCGGGGAAGGCTTGCCGGGCTTGTCCTCACCCGTCACTTCCAGGCACTTCCTCTCGGCGGCGGAGCCCTTGTCGGCGGAGGTGTCCAGGGCGTTCGGAGCGGCTGTCCAGCTCGCCAGTTCCGACGACGGCAGCGGGCCGCCGCCGAAGCCGGGCAGGCCGCCCGTCACCGCGACGAAGGCCACGCCCGCGGCGAGTCCGCCGGCCAGGGTGAACACCGTGCGCCGTACGAGCGGGCGGCGGAAGGCGGTGCCGACGGACCGGGTGGGCCGCTCGGTGTCGCTCAGCACGGAGCGCAGCAGGGTCTCCTCGCGGTTGAGCTCGCCGGCGGAGGGTTCGGTGCGGGGGGCGGCGTCCAGCTTGGCCAGACGGGAGAGAAGATCGTTGGTCATGGTCGGCTCCAGTCAGCGGGTCAGGGCGAGGGCGGGCGAGACGGTGGTGTCGGTGGTGTCGGTGGTGAGGCGCGCGGCCAGCCGGCGCTTGGCCCGGGTGAGTCGCATGGCGTAGGCGGCACGGGTGCAGCCGAGGACCTTCGCCGCGTCCCGGGCGGAGAGTTCCTCCCAGACGTGCAGGGCGAGCACTTCCTGGTCGGCCGCGGCGAGTTCCTGCCAGGCGGCGCCGAGTTCGAGTCGGCTGTCCACCTGGTGCGACACATCGGGGGTGACCCGCGCGGCGGCGGTGTCGGGCGACTGCTGGATGTACACCACGAGCGCGGACCGGCGGCGCATACCGCGGTTCGCGTTCAGCATGGCGTTGCGTGCCGTGCGGAAGAGCCAGGGGCGCGGATCCTCGGGCAGTTCGCTCCGGCGGCGCCACGCGGTGAGGAACGTTTCTCCGACGATGTCGTCGACGTTCATCGGGTGGGCGCGACGGCGTACGAAGCGCAACAGGTCCTCGTAGTGGGCCCGGTACACCTCGGTGAACTGAGCTTCGGTCTGGATGGGCATGGCGTCCTTTCCTCGCGTCTGCCCCTACGTGTCCACCACCCATGAAAGTGCAACAAGGCTCGATCACATTCGTTCGGCACCGGTCGTCCTGCCCGCCGTCGGCGAGCGCGTCGGGCTGGGAAACTGGACCGGTGAGCCCTGTTGACCCCGTTGACCCCGTCATACGCATCCGCTTCGGCCTGACCCCGCTGGAGAGGATCAGACCCTGGAGCGCCGAGCGTCCCGTACTGCACTGGTTCGGGCTGACCGACGGCTGGTACTGCCTCGACCTCGGCGGCCACGAGGTGCTGCGCTACTCCGAACGCACGGTCGGGGAGCTACGGGGCGGGCGCGAGGGCGGGCCGCCGCACCCGTACGTGGACTACTACGTCGTCCGCCTGTGGGAGGACCTGATCGCGCTCGTGTCGGGCGCGCTGGAACCGGTGCCGCAGGACCTGGTGGACGTGGCCGCCACGCTCTCGCCGCAGTGGGAGTGGCACGACACGCCGGAGGCCGAGGCCGCGTTGGACTGGCACAGCGCGGGTCACCTGTACACCGACTACCTGCGCGTCGCCCCGCACATCCGCTGCTGGCGCACCGTCGTCGGTACGGAAGGTACGGAAGGTACGGACGACATCGTCACCGTGGCCTGGGAGCACCAGCCGGACCCGGAGGGCGTGATCGAGTTCGCCGGCCCGCCGACGGGGCGGGTGACCATGCCCACGAGCGAGTTCCTCGCGGCGGTGACCGAACTCGACCGGGCGCTGCTCGCCGCGATGGACCAGCGGATCGGCGAACTGGAGGAGGCGGGTCCGGTGCCCGGTGCCGAGCTGGACGTGGAGCAGTTGCGCCGCGAGCACCGGGACCGCGCGACCTGGCTGCCGCGTGCGCGCGACCGCGAGCGGGGTACGGACTGGGAGGCCGTACGGATCGGTGCGCGCCTGCTCCTCACCCCGGGACTCAGCGGCAACTGATCCGGGACCGCGCCCAGTCCGCGAGGGCGACGACGCCGAAGGACGTGTCCGGTTCCACGACCAGGCGGATGGTGCGCTGTCCGGAGATCCCCACCTGTACGGGGACCGCCGCGTCGCCGCCGTGCAGTACGGGGGAGCGCCAGAGGCGGGTGCCGTCGCCGTAGAGGGAGAAGCGTACGGAGCCCTGGCCGAGCGTCAGGTCGTCCACGCCGACCAGCGCCGCGTAGGTGGAACAGCTCCGGTTGAGGTCGATGGTCACCGAGGACGAGGCGTGCATGGTGACGCCGTGGGCGTAGCGCGTGCCGCCGATCGACACGCTCGACCGCTGCCAGAGCCAGCCGCTCTCCGCGAGCCGCACCTCGGGCTCCGTGCCGTCGCCGAGGACGCTGTACGCCAGCTCGTTCACCTGGTAGTCGGCGGGCGCGGGCGGTGGAGGCGTCGGGCGGGAGGTCGGCTTCGGCGGGGGAGGCGTGGGCGTGGAGGTGGGGGTGGGAGTGGGTTTGAGGGTGGGGGTGGTACGGCTCGGAGTCGGCCTGGGGTCCGGCGCGGGCTTCGTCGGCGTCGGGGCGGGTTTCTTCGGGGGCGGGGTCGGTGCCGGGGCCGGTGCGGACGAGGCCGGAGGCGGCTTTGGGGGCGCCGCCGGTGCGGACGACGGGACCGGCACCTGCGGTACGAGCGGCTGCGCGACCGGCGGTTTCTCCAGGGCCTTGGCGTCGGGCTCGGGGCTGGTGCCCGTCAGCGCGTACACCAGGCCGGCGGCGGCGGCGACCACCAGCAGCCCGGCGATGCCCGCCTTCGCCGGCGCGCCCAGCCCCTCGGACGCGGCGCCCGCGCCACCGGCACCCGCGCCCGCGGATCCGCCGGAGGCACCACCCGCGGCCCCACCGGCCGTTCCACCCGCTCCACCGGCCGCCGCCGCGGCGCCCGCGCCCGCCGCTCCCGCGGCGCCGCCCGCCGCGATCCCGGCCGCCTTGAACGAGTACCCCGTCGCGAACCAGCCGATCACCGCGACCGGCAGCACCTCCGCCGGGATCACCGAGTTGACCTGCGCCAGCTCACCCGCCGCGAGGCGGCACTTCGCGCACTCCTCCAGGTGCTTGCGCAGCCCGCGCTCGGCCCGCATGCGCAGCCCGCCCCGGGCGTACGCGCCGAGCCGGTCGGCGTACCGCGAGCAGTCGCCCTCCGAGGTCAGCGCCGAGCTGACATGCGCCTGGAGATACGCCTGCTTGAGGCCCTCGCGCGCCCGACTGGCCAGTACGGCCGTGGCGTTGGCGGTCAGCCCGAAGAGCGGCGCGATCTCGCTCGGCGACTCCTCCTCGACCGTGGTGTGCCACAGGACGGCCTGCCAGCGCTCCGGCAGGCTGCGGAACGCCTGCATGGCCATGGACTGTTCGGCCTCGTGCATCGCCAGGACGTCCGCGCCCAGATCGAGGGTGTCCTCCGCCGAGACCTCGGAGGTACGGGTGGCCTGCGCGGCGAACACCGCGAAGTCGTCCACCAGTTGCTCGCGCTTCGCGGACTTCGTCCAGGACGCGGCCACCCGTCGTACGGTCGTCAGCAGATAGGCGCGAACCGACTGCTCGGGCCCGGCGCCGCCCCGCACCGCCTGGAGCGTACGGGCGAACACCTCGGCCGTCAGGTCGTCCGCGGTGTGCGCGTCGCGGCAGCAGGTACGGGCGTACCGGCGCACCGGCTCCGAGTGGCGGCGGAACAGCTCCTCGTACGCGCTGTCGTCGCCGGCCCGCATCCGCTGGATCAGATCGGCGTCGGAGGGCGGCAGCTCTCCCCGGCCGGGGACCGGCGACCTCCCCGCGCGCTCGCGCTGCGAAGGGACGCTGCCGGAAGGCCCTTTGGGCCCGCTCTGGTTCGGCACCTGACCCGGAACCTGGTTCGGCACATGGCGAGAAGACGCCACATCGTCGGATCCCGCGCCGCCACCGGCACCACCGGCGGTACGGTCGGTACCACCGGCGGTACGGTCGCCACCGCTGTCCAGCGGCTCGTCCCGCCCGTCACCGCTCATCGCGGAAACCCCCGTACGTGCCGCGTACGCACCGCTGCTGACCCAAACACCGGGCCAGAGTGCCACAGCGCGCCACGCCGGACCCAGGGCTTCGAGCCCCGTGCCACTCGTCCGGGGGGCTTTCCCCGATGGCTGCCTTAACCTTCACCCGTTCGGGGAAAGATCAACGCCGTTCATCGGCAAGCCAGTTCGAAAAGGGCCGGTGCGCCGGTGCGCACCGGCCCCCGCCGCGCAACCATCACGCGGCACCGAACTACACGAACTAGACGGACTGCACGAACTGCACGAACTGCACGGACACCGAACTACACGGGCCGGGACCGCAGTCCCTCCAGCAGGATGTCCAGCAGTCGCGCCGAAGCCGCCGCCTGCTGCACCGCGTCCGGCAGCGTGGGCGCCGCCGTCGCTATGACCAGCAGGACGTCCGCCACGGTCACATCACCGCGCAGCTCTCCCGCCGCCCGCGCCCGCTCCACCAACTGCCCCACGACATCGAGCAGTTCGGCGATACCCGGGTCGCCCAGATCGTCGGCCGAGGCCGAGATCCGCGATCCGACGACCCGCAGATCGGGCTGGCGCGCCTGCCGCTGCTGCGGCACCCGCGCCTCGTCCGCCGTCACGCCCCGCCCGGCCACCGCGTCGACCGCGCCGTCCGTGTCTGCCCCGACCCGCAGCACCTGCGGAGGCAGCAGCCGCCCCGCGCCCGACGCCACCGAAGTGCGCAGGAAGCGGGAGAGCGCGGACCACGGCTCGTCCTCCTGACCGAGCGCCGTCCGCGCCTGGTCGGTCAGCCGGGAGGTCTCCTCCTCGGCTATTCGCCTGACCAGCACGTCCTTGCTCGGGAACCGCCGGTAGACCGTACCGACCCCGACCCGGGCGCGCCGGGCCACGTCCTCCATGGGAGCCCCGTACCCCAACTCGCCGAACACCTCGCGAGCAGCGCGCAGTACGTGCTCCAGATTGCGCTGTGCGTCCACGCGGAGGGGGGCGGCACGACCTGATCCGCCGACCCCCACCGCTCCCAATCGTCCCTCGTCGGCCACACGTCCGTCACCCTCCGTGACGACGGCAGCCTGCCAATGAGAATCCTGAATGTGCATAAGCGTTCCCCCGGTAATGATGTCTCCCCCCGGAGACTCCCCGCCTGGCTGCCGGGTTCCCGGTCCGGTCACCGGCCGGACACCCCGACGAGGTACGAACATAGTTGAGCCCGGGGCAATTCAGAAGAGGGTAGTTCCGCACAGAGCGCCCCCCGATCGGCGCAAGGACCGGAACATGGCTGATTCGTCCCCCGCCCCTCACCCGCGCCGCCCCCGCTGACCTGCGCGCCTCCGCCCGTCACCGCGCTTGCGCCCGCCCGGGAGCGTCCGGACCCGCCGACGTTCTCCGGTCATACAATGCGTCGCGCCTGTGGACAAACAACGAACCCGGGTGCGTCATGGGAAGGTGACGGCTGAGATCTCCCGGGGAACGAGCCCCGCACCCGCGTCCGAGGCACCGCCGCCCGAGGCGCGTCCGCCCAAAGTCCGCGTTCTGGTGGTCGGCGGCGGCTACGTCGGCATGTACACCGCCCTGCGGCTCCAGCGGAAGCTGAAGCAGCGGCTGAAGAGCGGTGAGGCCGAGATCGTCGTGGTGTCACCAGACCCGTACATGACTTATCAGCCGTTCCTCCCCGAGGCCGCCGCCGGCAACATCTCGCCCCGCCACGTCGTGGTCCCGCTCCGCCGCGTCCTCGACCAGTGCACGATCCTCATCGGCGAGGCCACCGGTATCGACCACGCCAAACGCACCGCGACGCTGCGGACCCTCGCCTCCGAGGAGGAGCGCACCGGCACCGTCGACGTCACGTACGACGAACTCGTCCTCGCCCCGGGCTCCATCTCCCGCACCCTCCCCGTCCCCGGACTCGCCGAGCACGGCATCGGTTTCAAGACCGTCGAGGAGTCCATCGGGCTGCGCAACCACGTCATCGAGCAGATGGACATCGCCTCCTCCACCCGCGACCCCGCGATCCGCGACGCCGCCCTCACCTTCGTCTTCGTCGGCGGCGGCTACGCGGGCGTCGAGGCGCTCGCCGAGCTGGAGGACATGGCCCGCTACGCCTCGCGGTACTACCACAACATCAAGGCCGACGACATGAAGTGGATCCTCGTCGAGGCCACCGGCCGGATCCTCCCCGAGGTCGGCGACGTGATGGGCAAGTACGCCGTACGGGAGCTGCGCGCCCGCAACATCGACGTACGGCTCGAAACCCGCCTGGACTCCTGCGAGGACCGCGTCGCCGTGCTCAGCGACGGCGCCCGCTTCCCCACCCGCACCCTCGTGTGGACCGCGGGCGTCAAGCCGCACCCCGTCCTCGCCGCCACCGACCTGCCGCGCGACGCCCACGGCCGGCTCGTTTGCACCGCGCAACTCGCCGTCGACGGCACCGAACACGCCTGGGCGGCCGGGGACGCCGCCGCTGTACCCGATCTGACCTCTGACGAACCCGGAAAGGAATGCGCGCCCAACGCGCAGCACGCCGTACGGCAGGCCAAAGTTCTCGCCGAGAACATCCTCGCTTCCCTGCGCGGCGAACCCCTGCGGGACTACCGTCACGCCTATGCGGGATCGGTCGCGTCGCTCGGTCTCCACAAGGGCGTGGCGCACGTCTACGGCCGTAAGCTCAAGGGCTATCCGGCCTGGCTGATGCACCGCGTGTACCACCTCAGCCGTGTTCCCACCTTCAACAGGAAGGCCCGCGTCCTCGCGGAATGGACCCTGTCCGGGCTCTTCAAACGGGAGATCGTCTCCCTCGGCTCGCTGGAACACCCGCGCGCCGAATTCGAACTCGCCGCGGGCGGCGAACGATCCCAGGGCACCAACCGTTCCCAGGGCAGCGACCGTTCCCAAGGAACCAACCGTTCCAAGGGAACCGAGGGGTCCAAGGGCTCCGAGGAGACCGGGCGTCCCCAGGGAACCGAGGAGGTGTGAGGCCGGCGAACCCGGCGTCCACCGTCACCCCGTGTCCCTGTCAGTGCGCTCGGTCACACTGGACGTGTGACCATAGGTGGGCTCACCTCTGCGCAGAGTGATCCGGCCCGACCGCCCGCCGCCCGACCACCCTGCCGCCCGACCGCCCCGCCGCACGGCCCAGACCAACAGCACGACACACGACACCATGAGGCCAGAGAATCCGTGAACTTCACGCGTTGGAGCGCCCGGCTCCCCGGTACACAGCGCCGCGCCGCCGCGCGGACGGACCGCGGTTCCGTGCCGGCGGCCCGTGGTGAGTACGAACAGAAGTCCGAGCCCCCGGCGGACGCCCCCTCCGCCCCCTCCGTCCCCTCCATCCCTTCCCTCGAAGAGCTGTCCGTACGGGAGATCCTCGGCGAACTGCCCGCCCTGGTCGCCCTGGTGTACGGCCCCGACCACCGCGTGGCGTACGTGAACGGCGCGTACGCGGCGACGTTCGGCCCGCGCGCCCCGGGCACCACGGCGGCCGAGAGCTGCCCCGAGCTGGCTGAGCTGGGCCTGCTCCCGCTGCTCGACCAGGTCCGGCGCAGCGGCACGTCACGCACGGTCAAGTCCCGCAAGGCACAGAGCCACCCCGGCGGTACGGCCCATGCGGACGGTACGAACCGCGCCGACCGCCCGGAGGGCCCCGACCGTACGGACCGCCCCGACCGCCCGGGGGGCTCCTACACGGTCACCTGCACCCCCGTCACCTGCCGGGGCACGGCAGGCATCCTCGTCCACGCCGCCGACGTCACCGACCACGCCGAAGCGGCCGAGCGGCTGCGCACCAGCGAGCAGCGCCACCGCCGTACGGTCGTCACCCTCCAGCGCTCCCTGCTCCCGCAGGAGCTGGAGCAGCCCGACGACCTGCGTGTCGCCGCCACCTACCGGCCCGGCGGCGAGGACGCGGCGGTCGGCGGCGACTGGTACGACGTGATCACCCTCGGCGCCGGCCGTACGGCCCTGGTCATCGGCGACGTGATGGGCCGCGGCGTGCGCGCCGCCGCCGTCATGGGGCAGTTGCGCACCGCCGTCCGCGCCTACGCCCGGCTCGATCTGCCGCCGCACGAGGTCCTCCAGCTCCTCGACGGACTCGCCGCCGAGATCGACGCCAGTCAGATCGCCACCTGCGTCTACGCCGTCCACGACCCCAACGAGGGCTGCCTCGTCTACGCCTCGGCCGGCCATCTGCCCCTCCTGATCCGCGCCGAGGACGGCTCGGTCCAGCGCGCCGAGGACCCGACGGGCCCGCCGCTCGGCACCGGCGGCTGGCTCCACACCTCGGGCTCGATCGCCCTCCCGCCCGGCTCCACCGCCGTCCTCTACACGGACGGTCTGGTCGAGCGCCGCGGCGAGGACATCGACGAGGGCGTCGCCTCCCTGGAGCGCGCGCTGTCCGGCGCCCAGGGCTCACCCCAGGTCGTCTGCGACCGGCTGATCCGCTCCCTCGGCGTGACCGACGACCACGACGACGACGTCGCGGTGCTCGTCCTCCAGCATCCCGCCCGTACCGGCGCGGAGGCGGAGCTGTTCCACAACGCGGCGCTCGACCTGCTCGGCGGCATCGAGGCCGCCCCACGCGCCCGCGCCTTCGCGACGGGCGTGCTCTCCTCCTGGCGCTTCCCGGTCGAACTGCGCGATCTGGGAGTGCTCGCCACCAGCGAACTGGTCGCGAACTCCCTCCAGCACGGCACCCCGCCCATGCGCCTCAGACTCCGCCGCACGGACCGCCGGCTGATCATCGAGGTGACGGACGGGGACGACCACCTTCCCCGGCGCCGCCGCGCCGAACCGGCGGACGAGGCGGGCCGCGGCATCTCCATCATCGCGACGATCGCCTCGTCCTGGGGCTCACGCCGTACCCCCGGGGGCGGCAAGGCCGTCTGGTGCGAATTCGCCCTGCCGCACTGACCGCGCGCACTCAGCGCACGGGCTGCTCCACGACCACGAGGGGCGACGCCTCGACGGGCGCCCCCTGCGCCACGACCCGCGAACCCGCCACGAGCGACGGCTGGTCCTGTACGGGGGTGAGCCGCCGCCCCAGCCGCAGGGCCAGCACCGTGATACCGAGCGAGAACAGCACGAACGTCACGATGTACGGGCCGTGCAGCGCGGCGCCCATCGGGCCGCCCACCGCCGGCCCCACCGCCAGCGCGACCTGCTTCACCAGCGCGAACGCCGAGTTGTACTGACCGACCGACTCGGCGGGCGCGAGATCGGCGACCAGCGGGGCGACCGTCGGCGACAGCATCGCCTCGCCGAGCCCGAACAGCGCGTACGTCGAGACGAACGCGGCCGTCGCCACCGTCTGGCCGCCGTGCCCGAGCCCCGCGAACCCCGCGACGATCCAGGCGAGCGCCCAGATCAGCCCGACGGCGGCGATCACCCGGCTGCGCCTGCGCCGCTCGACCAGCCGCAGCACGACGAACTGCGCGACCACGATCACCGCCGTGTTGGCGGCCAGCGCGATCCCGAGCGTCGACGGATCGATTCCGGCCGCCTCGGTGCCGTACGCCGCGAGCCCCGACTCGAACTGCCCGTAACAGGCGAAGAAGAGCACGAAGCCCAGCAGACACAGATGCACCATGGCCCGGTGGCTCAGCAGGGCGCGCATCCCACGGGTCGGCGCGCCGGGGAGAGTGGGCAGGGCGGCGGGGCGGGGCAGCCGGACGGTGACGGCGATGGCCGCCAGCACGAGGAACATCACGGCTTCGACGGAGAAGAGCAGGAGGAAGCTGCCCGGCTCGCTCTCGTCGACGAGCTGCCCGCCGATCAGCCCGCCGACGCCGAGTCCGAGGTTGGCCAGGAAGAACTGGGTGGCGAAGGCCCGGGTACGGGTCGAGGGCGACGAGGACCAGACGATCATCGTGGCCAGCGCGGGCTGCATGACGGCGGTCCCGGCGCCGAGCAGCGCGGCGGCGGCCACGGCGGCCGGCACGCTGCCGGAGAACCCCATGGCGAGGGCCCCGGCGGCGGCGACGAGAGCGCCGCCCACCAGGACGGGCAGCGGGCCGCGCCGGTCGATCACCCGCCCGATGAAGGGCAGCACCACCAGCGCGGCCAGTGCGAAGACCGCCAGCACGGCACCGGCCGTACTCGCGCCCAGATCCCGCACCTGAGCCACGTACACATAGAGATACGGAACCGTGAATCCGAGTCCGAACGCGCTCAGCGCGTTCCCCGCCTGGATCCGGCGCATCGCCGAGGATGCGCCCATCGCCCTGGTCACACTCACCTACCTCAAAGAATCAAAGAGTTCGGAGGCCCGAAGCATCAGGGGAGCGAAGACTCAACCCTGAAGACTTCAAAGCTAAACTTAGAAGCTAAACAGTACACAGTGAAGGACTTCAATGCCAACAGAGGCCGTGGCATACTGCCCCGATGTCCGACACCCCCGAGAAAACCGGCCCGCCGGATCTCCAGGAGCCGAGCCTCGACGAGCAGATCGCCGCCTACCAGCGCGAGTTCCGCGATCTCGACCCCCAGGTGGAGCAGATCGTCTCGGCGCTCGGCCGGCTGAACCGCCGTATGAACGTCGCGTACGGCAGACAGGTCGCCGACCTCGGCATCAGCAACGCCGAGTGGGAGGTCCTCAAGACCCTGGTGCTCGCGGGCGCCCCCTACCGCCTGGGCCCCGGCGAACTCGCGAAACGCCTGGGCCTCACCCCGGCCGCGATGACGCACCGCATCGACCGCATGGCGGGCGAGGGCCTGGTGACGCGCGACCGCGACGAGACGAACCGGGTCCGCGTGATCGTGGAGCTGACCGACGAGGGCCGTACGAAGTGGCTCGCGGCGATGCGGATGGCCTCGGACTTCGAGGAGGAACTGCTCCAGGACCTCACGGGCGACGAACGCCCCGTGCTCGGAGAGATGCTGATCCGCCTCCTCCGCCGCGTGGAACACGCCCAGCCGGACGCCGGCGGACGCCTGACCGACCTGGACTGACGGCAGGGCAAACAGGCGGGGCAATCGGAGGGGCGACAGTGGTTTGACACGCCCCCGGGCGATCCGTAAGGTTCTTCGAGTTGTCACGGAGCCGGTACGGTTCTGCGACAGCCACTCCCGCCGCAGTAGCGGCACCCAAACACAGCACGATCCCCTGGCCGGGACGAATTTCGGCATGCCGGAATTCATTTCGAAGACTCGATTATGAGTCACCTGCGGAATCCGCTAGAGTTTGGAACGTCGGAACGGCCGCAGGGCCGGGAGGACAAGCCCCGCTGACTGGGAATCAGGCCCGAAAGGATCTGATAGAGTCGGAACCGCCGGAAAGGGAAAGCGCGAAAGCGAAGAACTGGAAAGCGAACCCCGCTCCGACGGGGAATCGGACACGAAAGAGTCTGATA